>NZ_JCAFRJ010000006.1:0-341318 GCF_059367975.1 Stenotrophomonas sp. YJH_SMC_131
CTCGGTCATCTGGAATGCGTCGCCGGGTGCCACCTACTACAACATGCGTTCAAGCAGCGGCGGCGCGACCTATAGGGCAGAAGGCATCGGCTACGACCTCGATACGCGCTGCCAGGGTGGTTACAAGGTGCGTGCCTGCAACGCGCAGGCGTGCTCGGCCTGGTCGAACTGAGGTGGGCGCGATGAACGCAGGAATGAAGATGCTGGTGAGTCGAACCGTAGGTGGGGCCGCGCTGATTCTGGGTGGACTGTTCAATCAGGCTGCTGCGGAGACGATTACCTATATCCATACCGATGCGTTAGGGTCACCGGTCGCTGAGACTGACGCGGCTGGCAGCGTTATCCGGCGTACCACCTATGAGCCCTATGGCGCCGTGGTTGGTGGGTCCGTTGCTGATGGGCCTGGCTATGCAGGGCACGTGAGTGATGCTTCGAAGGGCTTGAGTTACATGCAGCAGCGGTATATGGATCCAATCCTTGGTGTGTTCCTTAGTGTGGATCCGGTGTCGCCCCAAAGCGATTCGGTGGGAGCATTCGGACGCTACAGGTATGCCAATTCGAACCCATATCGCTACTTTGATCCCGATGGCCGGCGAGCATGTGGCAAAGACACTGACTGCCAGTTGGAGCAGGGGGCATACGGTGGTTCTTCTGCAGGTCGAGGAACGATGGGCACGGGGGCAGTGGGAAGCAGGCAGTCAACTTCGGCGTCACCAAGTTACGGTCGCTCTCCGCAATCGACTGATCCTGCTTGGACGAGAGATCCTGGGCTGAAGCGGCAGATGGAGCGAGCTTGGCAGGACTCCAACCCCGATGCGCCAACTGTATTGTGGGGGCAACCTGGATCGCTGAAGCGGGAACAAGGAGGGTGGATCGTGGCTCCGAACCTGGTTGGCGCCCCTCAATTGATTCGTGCTCAACCTGGTACTCGTGCTCAAATGGGGCAGGATGTGCTTTTCAAGCCTTCAGAGTTTCAGTGTGGTTGCCGAGTTATAGGATTCTTCCATACTCACCCGAATACTCGGGAAGAGGGTTATCGCCCTGCAGCTAACGGGTATGACTATCAGTTCCTTGAAGAAATGGGAGTGCCTGGGATGATTAGAAGTCATGAGGGTTATGAGTTCGTACCTATCATGGAGGGACGCAGATGAAACGCTCAGTCATCTTGAAAGTGGGGCTGCTGTTTTCATTGCTGATGGCAGGCGGCTGTGCAGCGAAGGAGCCCCGAGGTGAGAAGGGGTTGGAAGGGCTAGAAAGATGCGTGACGACAATCGAGACTTACGTCCAAGAGACGAGGGGATGGAAACGGGAGATGTATCGCATTGCGGAGGAGTCTTCCGGCACCGCAGATATTGGCTTCTCAGTCCAGCACGTCCATGACAGGGTTCTGCTGCCAGAAGGTGGACTGAAGTCATTTCATGTTGATCTCGACCAGCGATGTTCCAAGGTCATCCGTGAAAGCCACTATCAGTAGCTGGTAGCGGCTTGTTGGCCCATGAAGAGGGTAGATGCGCAGCCATTGACCGCATGTTGCTTGTAGTCCTACAATGTCCAGCTAGGCCGGAATAGCTCAGTTGGTAGAGCGGCGCATTCGTAATGCGTAGGTCGCAGGTTCGACTCCTGTTTCCGGCACCAGTTGTAGTGAAAAGCCCCGGCCTTTGGTCGGGGCTTTTTGTTTGCGCCCGCCGGTTATCATAGGATGGTGACCTCACTGAAGGCTGCAAGCCTTCAGCAACGTCTCGTCATCCCCGCATCCCGTGCCAGCCACCACGCGAGCTGCCGGAGATAACCACCCGCTGCTCCCGCCGATGCACCGATCAGCAGGTGTGCGAGCACCCTGATCCCACGCGCGGCCCGCTCCCGCACCCAAGGCAGGACCGCCACCACCTGCGCACCCAGCAACAGCATCAGTACGTCCAGGCCCAGCGCATCCACCACCGGCAACAACGGCAGCAGATCCGGATTGCAGGCCAGCACGATCACCAGCGCGGCACCCAGCACGGCCATCAGGCGGCGCCCGGCGGGCAGGGTGGTCCAGTGCAGCAGTCGGTTGATCAGGTGCATGGCATTCCTTGTGTCATGTGCCGGAATCCTCATCAGGCTTGATCGGCCGCACCGGCTGCCGCAGCACGGTTTTCAACCGCGCCGCGTCGGTCCTGCGCGGGTCGCTCAGGTAGATCTCATGATGGGGGCCGGCGAAGGTGTAACCCAGTGCGGGCATCACTTCCTCATGCAGATGCGCCAGGACGGGGCCTTCGTCGTCGTAGGCGCCCACGTGCAAGGTCTGCAGGCTGGGGCCCTCGGCAAGGATTTCATTGCGGAGGCTGGGCGGCGCATCCCCCAGCTTCGCGCGCGCCTTGCTGATCGCGGCCTGCCACTGCGTAGGGCCGATGCCCTCGGGCGTGCGGATCATTACGGTCCAGGCCCACTCGTCCTTGCGTCGCGCGATGAAGCTGGCCGGGTCCTCGGCGCTCCACAGCGCCTCCAGCGGTGGCACCACGTAGTCGCGCCCTTCGGCCTTCAGCGCAAACTTCAATGCATAGCTCACCGAATACAGCCACTGCACGGCCTGCAGGTAGGCGGGGGCCGTGTTCGGGTCGCCGCGACCATCGACCATCACGTAGGGCAGGGGCGGCACATCGACCGGTACGAACCTGCCGGCGGGCGGTTGATAGAGCGCCCGGTCGCGCTTCTTGAAGTCGATCTTGTCCATCGGGGGCCTCCTCCTGTGCAGAGCATCCCACGCCAGGCACCCGCCAGTACGCTGAACCGGTTCAGGTGACTTTGCCGAACGAGGGCGAATGGCCCCACGAGCGCGCGGGGCCGCGACGCAGTCCTGGGTCATGCGCCCGTCACACCTGCGCGGTGCGACAACGTGTCGCAGCCAGAATCGGGCCTTTCCTGCGCTCGATCAATGTCAATGCCTTTCTTAAATGGTGGGTGACGGCCTAAAATTGAAAGGCTGACTCGACCCCACCTCCCTGCCTGTCTTCCGGACCGGTGGGACCGGCTTTTGGCCGGAACAGGCAGGGACGGGGAACGGCATTCCCTCGCAATTGGATCGACCGATGATTCCGTTGAAAACCCTTGGGCGCTGGTTGCGCCCGGGCCTGCTGCTGTCGTTGCTGGTGATGCTCACCGGTTGCGATGCGGTGGCCATCCTCAGTCCGAAGGGCCAGATCGGCCAGGATGAGAAGACCCTGCTGATCACAGCCACCGTGCTCATGCTGCTGGTCGTCATCCCGGTCATCATCATGACCCTGACGTTCGCGTGGAAGTATCGCGCCTCCAACACCAAGGCCCGTTACGAGCCGAAGTGGTCCCACTCGACGGCGATCGAGGTGGTGGTGTGGTCCATTCCCTGCATGATCGTGCTGGTGCTGGCGGTCCTGACCTGGCGTTCGTCGCACGCACTGGACCCGTATCGTCCGCTGGATTCGGACGTCAAGCCGGTCACCATCGAGGCGATCTCGCTGGACTGGAAGTGGCTGTTCATCTATCCGGAAGAGAAGGTGGCGGTCGTCAACGAAATCAAGTTCCCGGTCAACACGCCGCTGAACTTCAAGATCACGTCCGATTCGGTGATGAATGCGTTCTTCATCCCGCACCTGGGCAGCATGATCTACTCGATGGCTGCGATGGAGACCAAGCTCCACCTGATCGCCAACGAGACCGGCGAATTCCCGGGCATGTCCTCGCACTACAGCGGCGCGGGCTTCGCCAAGATGCACTTCACCGCCTACTCGGTCACCGATGCCGAATACCGCCAGTGGCTGGACCAGGTCCGCGCCGGTGAGCAGACCCTGGACAAGGCCTCGTTCAAGGCGCTGGGTGAAGCACGCAACGCCGAGTGGTATCCGGTCACCTACTTCGGCAAGACCGAAGAAGGCCTGTTCGACTGGGTCATCGCCAAGCACATGGGCGACAACAAGCATTACGGCATGAAGCACTCGCATGCCGGTGCCGCCGCTGCCGATGCCGCCACCCATGAAGCGCACGAGGGCCATGCCCCCAGTGACGCGCATGATTCCAAGGAATCGGGTGAAAACCTGGATGCCAACGAACACGAACATGCAGGCCATGCCGGCCACGCGGGTTCGGGAGAATGAACATGTTGGGAAAACTCTCTCTTGAGTCGATCCCCCACGATCCGATCGTCCTGACGACGTTGATCGGCGCGGTTCTTGGTGGCCTGGGCGTCGTCGCCCTGATCACCAAGTTCAAGCTGTGGGGCTATCTGTGGAAGGAGTGGTTCACCTCGGTGGATCACAAGAAGATCGGCGTGATGTACCTCATCGTCGCCTTCGTCATGCTGCTGCGCGGTTTCTCCGACGCCATCATGATGCGTACCCAGCAGGCCATCGCCGTCGGTGGCTCCGAGGGCTACCTGCCGCCGCACCACTACGACCAGATCTTCACCGCCCACGGCGTGATCATGATCTTCTTCGTGGCGATGCCGCTGATCACCGGCCTGATGAACCTGGCCGTGCCGCTGCAGATCGGTGCGCGCGACGTCGCGTTCCCGTTCGTCAACTCGCTCAGCTTCTGGCTGTTCGTGTCCGGTGCGGTGCTGATCATGCTGTCGCTGTGGATCGGTGAGTTCGCTGCCACCGGCTGGCTGGCATTCCCGCCACTGTCGGGCATCGAATACAGTCCAAGCGTCGGCATGGACTACTACATCTGGGGTCTACAGGTCGCAGGCCTGGGTACCACGCTGAGCGGTATCAACTTCTTCATCACCATCCTGAAGATGCGTACCCCCAGCATGAAGCTGATGCAGATGCCGGTGTTCACCTGGACCGCCCTGGTGACCAACGTGCTGATCGTCGCTGCCTTCCCGGTGCTGACCATCACCCTGGTGCTGCTGACCCTGGACCGTTACCTGGGTACCCACTTCTTCACCAATGACGGTGGCGGCAACGCCATGCTGTACATCAACCTGATCTGGATCTGGGGTCACCCGGAGGTGTACATCCTGGTCCTGCCGGCGTTCGGTGTGTTCTCCGAAGTCATCGCGACCTTCTCGCGCAAGGCGCTGTTCGGCTACAAGGGCATGGTCTACGCCACCGCCTGCATCGGCGTGCTGTCGTTCATCGTGTGGCTGCACCACTTCTTCACCATGGGCTCCGGTGCCAACGTCAATGCCTTCTTCGGCATCACGACGATGATCATCTCGATCCCGACCGGCGTGAAGATCTTCAACTGGCTGTTCACCATGTTCCGCGGCCGCGTGCACTTCACCACCCCGGTGCTGTGGACCATCGGCTTCATGGTCACCTTCGTCATCGGCGGCATGACCGGCGTGATGCTGGCGATCCCGGCCATCGACTTCGTGCTGCACAACAGCCTGTTCCTGATCGCCCACTTCCACAACGTCATCATCGGCGGCGTGGTGTTCGGCATGTTCGCCGGCATCACCTACTGGTGGCCGAAGATGTTCGGCTTCCGCCTCAATGAGTTCTGGGGCAAGTGCGCGTTCTGGTGCTGGTTCATCGGCTTCTACGTGACCTTCATGCCGATGTACGTGCTGGGCTTCATGGGCATGACCCGTCGCCTGCAGAGCACGGTCAACCCGGCCTATGAACCGCTGCTGCTGATCGCCGCCGCAGGTGCCTTCATCGTTGGCGCCGGCATCCTGTGCCAGATCATCCAGGTGGCCGTCTCGATCCGCGACCGCAAGAAGACCGTCGACCTGACCGGCGACCCGTGGGATGCCCGTACGCTGGAGTGGGAAACCTCTTCGCCGCCGGCCTTCTACAACTTCGGCACGCTGCCGGAAGTCACCGAGCTGGACGATTTCTGGGAGCGCAAGCAGCGCGGTGAAGCCTGGCCGAAGCCGGCCAAGTACACCGACATCCACATGCCGCGCAACACCGGCACGGGCGTTGTCATCGGTGCCTTCAGCCTGGTGTTCGGCTTCGCGATGATCTGGCACATCTGGTGGCTGGCCATCGTCGGCTTCGTCGGCATGATCGCCACGTTCATCTACCGCACCTTCGACCAGGACGTGGACTACTGGGTCCCGGCCGCCGAGGTGGAACGCATCGAGAACGAACACCGCAAGCACCTGGAAGCCCAGGGCCTGGTGAAGTCGGAGCTGAAGGCATGAGCACCAATACCTCGACCCTGAGCCACGGGCACGCCGCGCACGCGGCGGCCCATGGCCATGACGACCACGAGCACCACGACACCGGCGGCAACACCGTCTTCGGTTTCTGGGTGTACCTGATGAGCGACTGCCTCATCTTCGCCTCGCTGTTCGCCACCTACGTGGTGCTGGCAGGCGGTACCGATGGTGGCCCGACCGCGAAGGACCTGTTCGAACTGCCGTTCGTGGCGTGGGAAACCGCGCTGCTGCTGACCTCGTCGCTGACCTTCGGCCTGGGCATGATCGCCATGCACCGCAAGCAGGTTGGCCAGATGTTCCTGTGGCTGGCGGTTACCTGGCTGCTGGGCTTCGGCTTCATGTGCATGGAAGTCTATGAGTTCCAGCACCTGATCCATCAGGGCTACGGTCCGGACCGCAGTGCCTTCCTGTCGGCGTTCTTCGCCCTGGTCGGCACCCACGGCCTGCACGTCAGCGCCGGCCTGCTGTGGCTGCTGGTGATGTTCGTGCAGCTGAAGAAGTACGGCCTGACCCCGACCAACAAGACCCGCATGGCGTGCCTGAGCCTGTTCTGGCACTTCCTGGACCTGATCTGGATCGGCGTGTTCTCCGTCGTCTACCTCAATGGAGCGCTGTAATGGCACATGACAACCACGCACACGACCACGGCACCGGCGGCGAAAGCCACGGCAGCGTGAAGTCGTACCTGATCGGCTTCGTGCTGGCGGTGGTGCTGACCGTCATCCCGTTCTGGATGGTGATGTCGGGTGATTTCTCGCGCACCGTCAACGGTGTGGTGATAGCGGTCACCGCGGTGCTGCAGATGCTGGTCCACCTGGTGTTCTTCCTGCATCTGGACCGCTCTTCGGAAAGCCGCTGGAACGTCAACGCTGCGGCCTTCACCGTTGTGGTGATCGGCATCATCGTGATCGGCACCCTGTGGGTCATGCACAACATGAACGTGCACATGATGCACTGACGTCCTCGCGACGTTGCCACGCAGAAAGGCCGCCCTCGGGCGGCCTTTCTGTTTGCTGTGGTTGCGCGTTTCGTGCACCCACCAGGCTGGTAGTGCCGGCCGCTGGCCGGCAATTACGCGAAGCCGGCCAGCGGCCGGCTCTACCAGGAGATCCACGCCATGCGTGGATGGGGTCAGATCCCTTGCCTGCGGCAAGGGATCTGACCCCGGACCTGGCGCCTCACCCCACCCGGCGCAGGAATTCCTCGGCGTCCATCGGTCGACCCAGGTGGTAACCCTGCAACTGATCACACCCCAGTTCGCTCAGGTACTCGCGCTGCGCCTGCGTCTCCACGCCCTCGGCCACCACCTGCAGCTGCAGGGTGCGGCCCAGCGCGATGATCGACGAGACGATGGCGGCGTCCTCGTCATTGCGCTCCAGGTCGTGCACGAACGCACGGTCGATCTTCAGTTCGGTGGCCGGCATGCGCTTGAGGTACAGCAGGCTGGAATAGCCGGTGCCGAAATCATCGATGGCGATGTGCACGCCCATCGCGGTCAGGTCGTTGAGAATCGCGAGGCTGGCATCGACGTCCTTCATCGCCGTGGTCTCGGTGATCTCCAGGGTCAGCCGCGCCGGTTCGATCCGGTGCCGGTGCAGCACCTCGCGCACGCTGTCCAGCAGTGCCGGCGAGGCGAACTGCAGCGGCGAGAGGTTCACCGCCATTGTCCATTCCGTATGCCCGGCCTGGTGCCATGCCCGCAGCTGCGCACAGGCGCGGTCCAATACCCAGTCACCGATCGGCAGGATCAGGCCGCTGCGCTCGGCAATGGGGATGAACACGTCCGGCGCCAGCAGTCCCAGCTCCGGGTGCTGCCAGCGCAGCAGCGCTTCGGCCCCGGTGGCCGGTGCGCCGGCGGCAGGGAACTTGGGCTGGTAATGCAGGATCAGTTCGTCGCGGGCGATGGCCTTGCGCAGGTCCTGCAGCAGGCGCAGCTGGCGGTTGGCACTGAGCTGCATCGACGGGGTGAAGAAGGTGTAGCCGTTCCGCCCGGTTTCCTTGGTGTGGTACATCGCCGCATCGGCGTGGGCCATCAGCTCGCGCTCGTTGCCGGCGTCATCCGGGTACAGGGCAATGCCAAGGCTGGCGCTGACCTGCAGTTCGGCCGCATCCAGCAGGAACGGTTCGCCGGCCGCGGCGATGATGCGCTCGGCCACCACCACCGCATCGTCGGGAATGTCGATGGCCAGCACGATCACGAACTCATCGCCGCCGAGGCGGGCCAAGGTATCCTGCGGTCGCAGCTGGCCGCCGATGCGCTGTGCCACCGCCACCAGCAGGCGGTCGCCGAGCTGGTGGCCGTACGCATCATTGACCGCCTTGAAGCCGTCCAGGTCGCAGAACATCACCGCCACTGCATGGTTGCGGCGCCGCGCCTTCTCGATGGCCTGCTCGATGCGGTCCTGCAGCAGCATGCGGTTGGGCAGCTGGGTCAACGGGTCGTGCAGCGCGGCCTGGATCAGCTTGTCGTTGGCGTGCGCCAGCGAATCGGCCAGCAGACCGGTGCGCACGCGCATCTGCCGGTCGAACAGCGAGGCGACCAGAGCGATGCCCAGCGTGGCCACGGTGGTGACGATCACCAGCACCGCCAGCCAGCGCGTGTCGATGCCGCCACTGCCGACGGCGCCACAGATGCTGCCTTCGGGGAAGCGCGCCGCCGCCATGCCGGTGTAATGCATGCCGACGATGGCCAAGCCCATCACCAGCGAAGCAAGCGCGCGCAGCAGCAGGGTGTTGCGCCGCTCGGCGCGCAGGCGGAAGGCGATCCACAGTGCGGCGCCGGCGGCACCGATGGCCACCGCGATGGAGGCGGCAAACCAGCCCGGGTGGTAGTCGATGCCCGGCTGCATGCGCATCGCCGCCATGCCCAGGTAGTGCATGGTGGCGATGCCCAGGCCCATCAGCACGGCCCCGGCCAGCAGCCGGCGCCACGGCAGGCTGGGCCGCGACACCAGCCACAGCGCATAGGCCGAGGCGCCGATCGAGACCGCCAGCGAGTACAGGGTGATGCCAAGGTCGTAACCCACCGGAATCGGCAGGTCGAAGGCGAGCATGCCGATGAAGTGCATCGACCAGATACCCAGGCCCATGGCCGCCGCGCCGCCGGCCAGCCACCAGCGGGCCACGCGACCCTCGGCCGTGGCCAGGCGCCCGGCCATGTCCAGCGCCGTGTACGAAGCAAGAATGGCCACCAGCAGGGAGATGATGACCAGGCTCTGACTGTAGCTGCCAGTCATGATGAATCCAGTGGGGGAGGGAGGGGCGCCCGCAAGGCGCACGCCCGCGACCCCTATCGGCGCAGGTGGGCAGGACTTGAGTGGTCGCAGCACCTGCGACCCGGCTCGGCTATCCTGCCACGCCTGTTCCCGTTGCTGGAAATCATCCGATGGCAAAAGCCCGCACCGCCTACGTCTGCAATGAATGCGGCGCCGAATTCAGCAAGTGGCAGGGCCAGTGCACCGAGTGCAACGCCTGGAACTCGCTGTCGGAGATCGTGCTGGAAAGCGCGGCGGCGGCCAAGGCGCCGGCTTCGCGCCGGGCCGGCTGGGCCGGCAAGATCGACCCGCCGAAGATCACCGCCCTGAAGGACGTGGAGCAGACCGAGCATCGCCGGGTCTCCACCGGCATCGGCGAGTTCGACCGGGTGCTGGGCGGCGGCCTGGTCGAGGGCGCGGTGGTGCTGGTCGGTGGCGATCCGGGCATCGGCAAGTCGACCCTGCTGCTGCAGGCGGTGGCGAAGATGGCGGCCGAACTGCCGGTGCTGTACGTCACTGGCGAGGAATCGCTGGCGCAGGTCGCCGGCCGCGCGCACCGCCTGGAGCTGCCGCTGGACGGGGTCAACGCGCTGGCCGAGACCGGGGTCGAATCGATCCTGCAGCATGCGTCCAAGGCCGGCCCGCGGCTGATCGTGGCCGACTCCGTGCAGACCCTGTGGACCGAGAGCCTGACCGCTGCGCCGGGATCGGTCAGCCAGGTGCGCGAGAGCGCGGCGCGGCTGGTACGGTTCGCCAAGGAGACCGGCACCGCCGTGTTCCTGGTCGGCCACGTGACCAAGGAGGGCGGCATCGCCGGCCCGCGCGTGCTCGAGCACATGGTCGACGCGGTGCTGTATTTCGAGGGCGAGAGCGGCAGCCGCTTCCGCCTGCTGCGCGCGTTCAAGAACCGCTTCGGTGCGGTCAACGAACTGGGCGTGTTCGCGATGGGCGACAAGGGCCTGAAGGAGGTCTCCAACCCATCGGCGATCTTCCTGTCCGGCGGCAGCACCCATCAGCCGGGCAGCTGCGTGATGGTCACCCGCGAGGGCACCCGGCCGCTGCTGGTGGAGGTGCAGGCGCTGGTCGATGCGTCGCCGCTGTCGAATCCGCGCCGTGTCGCGGTCGGCCTGGAGCAGAACCGCCTGGCCATGCTGCTGGCGGTACTGCATCGCCACGGTGGCGTGCTGGTCGGCGACCAGGACGTGTTCGTCAACGTGGTCGGTGGCATCCGCGTGCAGGAAACCGCCGCCGACCTGCCGGTGCTGCTGGCCGTATTGTCCTCGCTGCAGGACCGGCCGCTGGCGGAAAAGACGATTGCGTTCGGCGAGGTGGGCCTGTCCGGTGAGATCCGACCGGTGCCCAATGGCGAAGACCGCCTGCGCGAGGCCGCCACCCATGGCTTCAAGCGCGCCATCGTGCCCAAGGCCAATGCGCCCAAGGGCGGATCGGTGAAAGGCATGGAAGTGATCGCGGTGGAGCGCCTGTCCGAGGCCATCGACGCGGCGTGAGGCATGGGGGGCTGCTGCGGGGCCTGCCTCTACATACGTCATATACGGCAACGGTCAGGCTGGCTGTGCTAGTTTTTCCCGCTCGACGAAGGCGCCCTCTGGCGCCTTTCCGTGCCCAGGAGTAAACGATTACATGCAGGACACCGCGCTCACCGCCCCCAACGCCGAGATCCGTCGTGCCGGGGTCGATCTCAATGGACTGATGACGGTGCTGGGCAAGCACCTGTATTCCACCCCGGTGGTGGCGCTGCGTGAGCTGGTGCAGAACGCGCACGACTCGATCATCCGCCGCCGCATCGAGCAGCCCGGCGTCGAGGTGCCTTCGCGCATTTCGGTGCAGGTCGATGCCGGTGCCGGCGTGCTGCGCATCACCGATACCGGTGCCGGCCTGACCCGCCAGGAGATCCACGACTACCTGGCCACCGTCGGCGTCGGCTATACCCGTGGCCTGCGCCAGGGCGGCGAGGATGATGAAGGCCTGATCGGCATGTTCGGCCTCGGCTTCCTGTCGGCCTTCGTGCTGGCGCGCCGGGTCAGCGTGCGTACCACCTCGTACCAGACGCCGGAGCTGGGCCATCTGTACGTGTCCAGCAATGCCGAGCAGTACACCGTCAGCGAAGTGCCGGCACGTGCGGTCGGCACCGAGGTGGAACTGGAGCTGCATCCGGACTTCCTGCCGCTGGCCAACGAGGCGCGCCTGCACGAGGTGCTGGGCCGCTACTGCGCGCTGCTGTCCGAACCGATCTTCATCGGTGCTGCGACCGAAGCGCTCAACCCCGAGCCGCCGCCGTGGCGGGGGCAGGGTGACGTGGCCGTGCACCCGGTGCAGGCACGCCGCCAGGCACTGCAGTTCGCCGCGCGCTTCGAGCACGATTTCGAGCCGATCGTCACCGTGCCGCTGCGTGCCGACGGCAACAGCGATGCCACCGGCCTGCTGTGGGTGCAGGATGGTGCCACCTATGGCACCAGCGACAACCGCAACCTGTCGGTGTTCGTGCGCGGCATGCTGCTGGATGACGATGCCCGTGACCTGCTGCCGCCGTGGGCTGGCTTCATCGGCGGGGTGATCGAATCCTCGCGGCTGACTCCCACCGCCAGCCGCGAAGACCTGCAGCGCGATGACCAGTACCGCGCTGTGCAACATGCCTTGCTGGAGGCGCTGATCGATGGTCTGGCCGACGTTGCGCGGCAGCAGCCGGAGGCGTGGCGACGCGTATTGAGCCGCCACAACGAGGCGCTGCTGGGCGCGGCGCTGTGCGATGACCGCCTGTTCGACCTGCTGATGGAGCATGTGCGCGTGCCGACCTCGCAGGGCGACCTGCCGGCCAGTGCCCTGCCGGCGCGCGGTGCCGTGCATGTCATCCTCGACAATGGCGGTGGCTTCGAAGAGATGCTGTTCCGCGCGATGGGGGTGCCGGTCGCGCATGGCCATCGTTACGCGGTGGTGCCGTTCCTGCGGCGCTGGGCCCAGGCCAAGGGCCTGCGCCTGGTTGAACTCGGCACCGAGCAGGGCAATCGCGCACTGTTCCGCAGCGATGACAGCCTCGACGACGCGCAGCTGGCCTGGCTGCGCGAACAGCTGGGTGATGGCGAGCAGCTGCTGCCGGCGCGTTTCAGCCCGGAAGCACTGCCGGTGGTGGTGGTGCCCGACCGCGAGGCCGAACTGAAGCAGCGCCTGGAAGACGACGAGAACGACAAGCGCGTTTCGATGGCGGCGCTGCGCCTGGCGCGCCAGTTCACCGCACGCATCGAATCGCGCGCACCCTCGCGGCTGTACCTCAACCTCGACAACCCGGCGGTGCAGGCGCTGCTGCGCGCCCAGCGCGAGGGCCACCCGCAGGCCGAAGCGGCGGCGCGCCTGCTGCGCTCGCTGAAGATCATCGTCGCTGCGCAGGGCCGTCCCTTGGCCCGGGCAACGACCGCCACGCAGGGCCCGGATCTCAACGGCGCCTTTGCCGATATCGCCGGTGCCCTGCAGCAGATGCTGCGCTGAGCACCGCGCCCTCTCATCCAGCCTTCGCTAGACAGGAGTACTTACCCCATGGACATCTGGAACTGGGTCGAAAAACTGCAGGGCGACCTGCGCCAGGCCGGCCAGGCGCAGAACGCGCACCTGCTGAACCGCCTCGCCGACGAGGTCAGTGAACTGCAGATCGACCGCGTCGATGCACTGCTGCCCGAAGCACGCGCACTGGGCAAGGCGCTCGACAACCCCTGGGTCGACGTCTACGTCGGCCACTGGGCGCTGCGCAACCGCGTCGGCAACCGTGTTGAAGGCGAGAGCGCGCTTGGCGAAGCCGTTGCGCTGTTCGAGCGGGCACACCGCGAAGACACCCTGGAATGCCCGCAGTCGATCTGCGTGACCCAGGACCTGGCCGCCTGCTACGGCAACATCGATGGCCCGGGCTGGGTGCCCGAGCGCATCGAGGTGTGCGACGAGACCCTCGGCCGCATCGATCCCAGCTGGGCCTGCTTCCAGTGCCTGAGCTGCGAGAAAGCCGATGCGCTGCTCGACGATGGCCGTGGCCAGGAGGCGCTGGATTACCTGCAGGCGCAGGCCGACGCCGTGGAGGCCTGTGGCAAGGAAGTGTTCGACAGCTTCCCGGAGATGCAGATCAAGATCCTGCTCGCTGTCGGCCGCGCCGACGAGGCACTGGCGCTGATCGAGAAGCGCGAAGCCGAAGTGGCCGCCTCCGGGGAGTACGAGCCGGCCAACTGCACGGTGCCGCGCCGCTTGTCCAAGGCATGGGCGTTGGCCCAGCTGGGCCGCGACGAAGAAGCGCTGCAGCAGCTGGTGCCGTGGAGCGAGCTGACCCCGAATTACTGGCGGCTGTGGGCGAACACCGCCGCAGCGCTGTGCCAGCGTGACCCTGCGCGCAATACGTGGGACCTGGGCACGCGCTTCAACACGATCATCGAGCACTTCGCCCGGGTCGGATCGCATCGCCTGCTGATCGAAGTGGCAGCGCTGAGCCTGGAGCTTGCCCTGCAGCGTGGTGCGCGCTGGGTGGCGCTGCGCCAGCTGGAACTGGCCCGCACCCATCTGGCGCAGCTGCGCCAGGACCGGGGGGCGGCAGCGCTGGTGGCCGGCCTGGCGGCACGCATCGATGCATTGCCGGATGTCGCACCGCTGCCGGTGCCGGCCGGCGAGCTGCTGGCATGGCTGGACGCGCAGGGTGAACAGAACCAGGCGCGCGACCCCGAGCGCGAGGCGCAGTGGTTGCTGCAGGCGCAGGCGCAGCTGCCCGATGACGAGGCCTTGGCCGAGATGGCCGCCTCGGCGCTGAGCGCCTGCGGCGCGCAGGCCGAGGCGCGAGCGCTGTTGTGGCGGTTCGTACGCAGCCAAGCGCAGAACGATGGTCCCGCAGCCTACACGCTGATGCGCTGGCTGGCCGAGCAGGGGGACGACGACGGCCTGCGCCAGCTGGCCGAGGTCTACCGCAGCAGCGTGCCGGTGTTCGCGCACTGGTGCGACGTGCAGCGCGCACGCCGGGTGTCCGACTGGCCGGCGCTGGAGCAGGCGGCCCGATCGCTTCTGGAGCTGTCTCCGGGCTCGCACGGCGCGCGCGGCACGCTGGCGCGCATGTACATGGAAACCGGCCGCTTCAGCGAGGCCCAGGCCTGCTATGCGCAGTTGGTGGAGCTGCTGGACGAGCCGAACGCCGCGCATTGGGACCACATGAGTGCGGCCAGCGCGGCGCGCGACTGGGACGCGGTGCGCCGCTCGGCCGCGGCGATCGGCATGGAGCTGTCCAGCCAGGAAGGTGTGGTCGAGGAGCCATGGGGCTGGGTGATCATCCGCAGCGAAGAGAACGGCGAGCCGATGGAGTACTACGCCCGCCGCAGCGGCCCGGTGACCGCGCGCATCGTCGAGAATGCGCCGTCCAACCGCGCCCAGCAGGTGGGCGACTGGGTGGTGTTCGATGCCGCACTGGTGCATCCGGCACCCGAGGAGGAGGAAGCGCGCGAGCATTTCATCCCGACCTATGCGCAGGTGCATGTGCTGGAGCGCGGCGGCTTCGCCCGCAGCTGGATGATCGATGGCGCGCACCCGGGCGAAGAGGCGTGGAACGCCTTCGTCGAGGCGGCCGAAGCGCAGGGTTGGAAGGTGTGGTCGCACAGCCGCCCGGACTACACCGTCACCGACCCCGATAGGGAGGAGGGCACGCTGCCCGGCCTGCTGTTCACCGTCGCCCAGCCGCAGGACCATGCGCCGCTGGCGCTGCACCGCTTCCTCCAGCAGCACACCGCGACGTGGCCGCATCCGCATTGCTGGCTGCGCCTGGCTGAAGCCTGTGACCAGGACCGCCAGCCGCACCTGGACGTGATCGAGCGTTACGGGCTGTAAGCTGCACGCTCCTGTAGAGCCGAGCCTGCGCTCGGCCCACGCGGAAAGCAGCCGAGCATGGGCTCGGCTCTACAACGGATCATCATCACCCCCAGGGAATGGAATACATGCGAAAGACAGGGATGTTCGTGATCGCCGGGCTGCTGCTGGCCCCCACCGTGCAGGCCGCACCGGCCTGCCAGGAACCCATGGCCGTTGCCCGTGCCTTGTTCGAGGCCACGACCGGCAATGGTGACCTGCTGGAGCCACCGCCCGCGCTGGTCAGCCCGGCGTTCGGCAAGGCACTGCGTGGCGAGCGTGCCTGCCAGCAGCGCGAAGAGGGCATCTGCACGATCGATTCCGACCCGTGGCTGGATGCGCAGGACGGCGACATTGAAACCCCGGTGCGTTACCGCTGGAAAGAGGCCTCGGCCACTGCCGGCCAGGTCGAGATGCGCTATGCGGTATGGAAGAAGGCCTACGTGACCCGTCTGCCGATGGTGCGCCAGGGCCAGGGCTGCTGGCAGGTCGATGACATCCTCACCAACAGCGGTCGCTCGGTGCGGAAGATCCTGGCGCAGTCGATTCCCTGATCGGCGGCAGCATCCGCGCATGGTGCGGTTCAGTTGCCGGCCAGCGGCCGGCACTACCCGGTGATGTTGGGGTGGGTGCCGACCGTTGGTCGGCATGCCTTTATCGCGAATGCCCGAACACCAGTTCGATCACGAACTGGCTGCCGAAGAACGCCAGCAGCAGCAACAGCATTGCCGCCAGCGTCCAGTGCACCGCCTTCATGCCGCGCCAGCCGTAGCGGCGACGGCCGATCATCAGCACGCCGAACACGATCCACGACAGCACGCTCAGCACGGTCTTGTGCACCAGCTTCTGCGCCAGCAGGTCGTCGACGAACAGCACGCCGGTGACCAGGGTCAGGGTCAGCAGCGCGAAGCCGACCGTGATCACCCGGAACAGCAGCGATTCCAGGTCGGCCAGCGGTGGCAGCGCGCGCAGCCACGGGCGGAACTCGCGGCGGCGCAGGGCGCGTTCCTGCAGCCACAGCATGATCGCCAGCAGCGCGGCGATGCTCAGCGTGGCGTAGGCCAGCAGCGCCAGCCAGGCATGGCTGGCCAGGCGCCAGCCCAGCACCTTGCTCGGCTCGTGGCCGTAGCCGTGATAGGCCAGAAGCAGTACCGCGGCCAGTGGGAACACCACCACGCCCAGCGCCGACATGCGGCCGCGCGCGCCCACCAGCGAGGTCAGCCAGGCCATGCCCAGGCCGACCAGCGACAGCGCGGCGAAGAAGTGCATGTCCGGCCCGCCGTTGGTGCGCATCGCCACCATCACGTGGTAACCGCCATGCAGCAGCATCGCTGGCAGGGCCGGCCACAGCCAGGTGGGGGGGCCGGTGCTTTCATCGCGGCCGAGCGCGCGCACCAGCAGGGCACTGGCAGCCAGGTAGAGCAGGACGGCGATGAGAACGATTGTCATCGTTGCAGTTTCGCATACCCCTGTGATGCTGGCGACGGCCCGGTGGTCGCAGTCCGGGCGGACAGCCGGACCCGTTATACTGTCTGCCTTATTGTCCCCCGCTTTCAGACAGGTTGCGCCGCATGTTCGAGTCCCTGACCCAGCGCCTTTCCGGCACCATCGAGCGCCTGCGTGGCCGCGGCCGCCTGACCGAGGAGAACATCCGCGAGGCGACCCGCGAAGTACGCATCGCGCTGCTCGAAGCCGACGTCGCGCTGCCGGTGGTGCAGGCCCTGATCGAGCGCATCAAGGTGCGCGCGGTCGGCCAGGAAGTGCTGAAGTCGCTGACCCCGGGCCAGGCCCTGATCAAGGTCGTGCGCGACGAGCTGACCGCGGTGATGGGTGCCGAGGCCAGCGACCTGAACCTCAATGTGCCCGCTCCGGCCATCATCCTGATGGCGGGCCTGCAGGGCGCCGGCAAGACCACCACGGTGGGCAAGCTGGCCAAGCACCTGAAGGAAAAGCGCAAGAAGAAGGTGATGGTGGTTTCGGCCGACGTCTACCGCCCGGCCGCGATCGAGCAGCTGAAGACCCTGGCCGAGCAGGTCGGCGTGCTGTTCTTCCCGTCCAGCGCCGACCAGAAGCCGGAGGCCATCGTCCGCGCCGCCATCGACGACGCGCGCAAGTCGTTCGTCGACGTGCTGCTGGTCGATACCGCCGGCCGCCTGGCCATCGACGAAGCGATGATGGCCGAGATCAAGGCCCTGCACGCTGCCGTGAACCCGGCCGAAACCCTGTTCGTGGTCGACGCCATGACCGGCCAGGACGCGGCCAACACCGCCAAGGCCTTCGGTGATGCGCTGCCGCTGACCGGCGTGGTGCTGACCAAGACCGACGGTGACGCCCGCGGCGGTGCCGCGCTGAGCGTGCGCTACATCACCGGCAAGCCGATCAAGTTCGTCGGTGTCAGCGAAAAGCCGGAAGGCCTGGACGTGTTCCATCCGGACCGCATCGCCAGCCGCATCCTCGACATGGGCGACGTGCTGTCGCTGGTCGAGCAGGTGGAGCAGCAGGTCGACAAGGACAAGGCCGCCAAGCTGGCCGAGAAGGTCGCGAAGGGAAAGAAGTTCGACCTGAACGACATGCGCGACCAGCTCGAGCAGATGCAGAACATGGGCGGCATCGGCGGCCTGATGGACAAGCTGCCGGGCCTGGGCAACATCCCCGACCACCTGAAGCAGCAGGTCAGCCAGGGCAAGGAAGTGCCGCGCATGATCGCCATCATCGGCTCGATGACCAAGAAGGAACGGCGCAACCCGAACCTGCTCAACGGCTCGCGCCGCGCGCGCATCGCCAAGGGTTCGGGCGTGACCCCGGCCGACGTCAACAAGCTGATGAAGCAGTACATGCAGATGGAAAAGATGATGAGCAAGATGGCCGGCGGTGGCATGAAGGGCATGTTGCGCAGCATGAAGGGCATGATGGGCGCCATGGGCGGCCGCGGCATGCCGTTCCGTTGATGACGGCCCCGGTCGCAGTGTGATGTAGCGCCCGAGCCTTCGCTCGGGCGGCGGCGCGCAGCAGCAGGCTCGACTCTTCCCCTGTCCCGCGCGCACCATGGGGGCCTGTCCGAAACGATGGGCCGTCATGCAGAGTTCCGCTGTAACTTCCCGCGTCGAGGCGTTCTGCCGGCGCTTTGGCATTTCCGTTCCGATCCTGCTGGCACCGATGGCCGGTGCCTGCCCCGTACCGTTGTCCGCCGCGCTGGCCAATGCCGGCAGCATGGGGGCGATGGGCGCGGTGCTGTCGTCGTCGGCCGATATCGGTCGCTGGATGGAGGACTTCCGCGCGACCTCCACCGGCCCGGCGCAGGTGAACCTGTGGCTGCCGGACCCCGCACCGAGCCGTGATGTCGCTGCCGAGGCCGCCAGCCGCGCTTTCCTCGCGCAGTGGGGCCCGGACGTGCCGGCCAGCGCCGCCGACGCCACGCCTGCCGATTTCGAAGAACAGTTCGCTGCGTTGCTTGCGGCACGCCCGGCGGTGGCCTCGACCATCATGGGCGTGCTGCTGCCACGCCACGTGCAGCAGCTGAAGGACGCCGGCATTGCCTGGATCGCCTGCGCGACCACCTTGTCCGAAGCGCGTGCCGCACAGGACGCCGGTGCCGACGCCGTGGTGGCGCAGGGCATGGAGGCCGGTGGCCATCGCGGTGCGTTTGATCCGGCAATGGCCGAACGCCAGCTGGTCGGGCTGTTCGCGCTGTTGCCGCGCCTGGCCGATCACCTGCAGATTCCGGTGATCGCTGCCGGTGGCATCGCCGATGGCCGTGGCATTGCTGCCGCACTCACCCTGGGGGCCAGCGCCGTCCAGATCGGCACCGCCTTCCTGCGCACGCCCGAGGCGGCGATCGCGTCGGCGTGGGCCGATGGGCTGGCCGCCAGCGAACCGGAAGATACCTGGCCGACGCGCGCGTTCAGCGGCCGCCTTGGCCGTGGCCTGGCGACCGCGTATGTGCGCGCCGCTGCTGCCGAAGGCGCCCCTGCGCCGCGCCCGTACCCGGTGCAGCGCGGCCTGACAGCCCCGATGCGCAGGCAGGCGGCGCAGGAAAATCGCCTGGCGGCGATGCAGGCCTGGGCCGGGCAGTCGGCGTGGATGGCGCCTGCACAGCCGGCCGCCGACGTGCTGCGCGGCATGTGGGAACAGGCGCAGGCGCTGCTGCGATGAGGGTCACCTGCAATGGCCAGCCGGCGCAGGTGGCGGACCTGCTGCCGGCGCTGGTGAACTACGGCCACTTCACCTCGCTGCAGGTGCGTGGTGGTGCAGTGCAGGGGCTGGACCTGCATCTGGCGCGGCTGTCGCAGGCCACGCGCGAACTGTTCAGCAGCGAACTGGACACGGTGCAGGTGCAGGCGTGGATGGCGCAGGCGCTGCGGCAGGCCGGCCTGGCCGATGCCTCGCTGCGGGTGACGGTGTACTCGCGCCGCTTCGATTTCCGCAATCCGCTGGCGGCCGTGCCGGTGGACGTGCTGGTGGCAGTTTCAGCGCCGGTGGCCCTGGCCGCGCCCAAGCGCGTGCGCAGCGTGGCCTGGCAGCGCGAAATGCCGCAGATCAAGCATGTGGGCACGTTTGGCCTGTTTGCCGAGCGGCGCGCGGCGATGGCGCAAGGATTCGACGATGTGCTGTTCGTAACCGCCGATGGCGACGTGAGTGAAGGGAGCACCTGGAACCTGGCCGTGCACGATGGTGAACGGCTGCTCTGGCCGCAGGCGCCGGCCCTGCGCGGGACCGCCGAAACGTTGCTGAAGCAGCATTGGCCCGGCGCACAGTTGACGCGGCCGTTGGCGCTGGCTGAACTGGACAGTGTGAAGGCCGCTTTTGCCTGCAACGCCAGCGGCCTATGGGCGCTGGACGCCATTGACGGGCATGTCCTGACCGGCTCGCAGGCCTTGGCTGAACGGGGCAGGGCAGTGCTGGCGGCGGTGCCTTGGGACAGATTGGGGTCAGATCCCTTTTGCGGCGCAAAAGGGTTCTGACCCCGGGCGGGTTCCCCGGGGTTGGCTCGGCCGGGCTCTGCCGCTATAATCGCCCGCTTACCTCGCCATCCTGGCGACTGGGCAATAGGAAAAACACCATGGTCAAGATTCGACTGACCCGCGGCGGCGCCAAGAAGCGTCCGTTCTACCACATCATCGTCACCGACGTGCGCAGCGCGCGCGACGGCCGCAACATCGAGCGCGTTGGCTTCTACAACCCGGTTGCCCAGGGCGCCGAGAAGCGCATCGAGCTGGACCTGGCCCGCGTTGACCATTGGGTCAAGAACGGCGCCCAGCCGACCGACAAGGTCCGCAACCTGATCAAGGAAGCGACCAAGTCCCAGGCCGCTGCGGCCTGATCCTGACGGGCCACGCTTCGGCGTGGCCCTCTTGGTTGAAGCAGATGAAAGATATCGAGCGCCGCATCCTGCTGGGCAGGGTTGTCGGCGCTTTTGGTGTGCGCGGCGAAATCAAGCTCGAGTCCTGGACCGAGCCACGTTCCGCCATTTTCCGTTACCAGCCGTGGATCGTGCGCAGCCCGTCCGGCGTGGAAACCACGATTGAAGGCGTGCGTGGCCGCGACAGCGGCAAGCACCTGGTCGCCCGTTTCCCCGGCGTCGAGGACCGCGATACCGTCGAAGCGATGCACGGCACCGAGATCTACGTGGCCCGCAGTGTATTGCCGCCACCGAAGCCCGATGAGTACTACTGGGTGGACCTGGAAGGCCTGGACGTGAAGACCACCGAGGGCGTTGCCCTGGGCCAGGTCTCGCACCTGTTCAGCACCGGAGCCAACGACGTGGTGGTGGTCCGCGGTGACCGCGAGCGGATGATTCCGTTCGTGCAGCCGGACTTCGTCAAGTCGGTCGACTTCGAGGCCAACCTGGTCGTGGTCGACTGGGATCCCGAGTTCTGAGCGTGAGCATGCGTTTCGACGTCATCACCCTGTTCCCCGAGTTCCTCGCCCAGTCCGCCGGACTGGGCGTGGTCGGGCGCGCGCAGGAGAAGGGGCTGTTCAGCCTGCACGGCTGGAACCCCCGTGATTACGCCGAAGGCAACTACCGCCGCGTGGACGACCGTCCGTTCGGTGGTGGCCCGGGCATGGTGATGCTGATCGAGCCGCTGCAGGCCTGCCTGCAGGCGATCCGTGAGGCCGATCCGACCCCGGCGCGGGTGATCTACCTCAGCCCGCAGGGGGCGCCGCTGACCCAGGCCAAGGTTCGGGAACTGGCGGCGCTGCCGCGCGTGGTCCTGCTCTGCGGCCGCTACGAGGGCATCGACGAGCGTTTCCTGGAGGCCAATGTCGACGAGGAGATCTCCCTCGGCGACTACGTGCTGTCCGGGGGGGAACTGGGCGCGGCGGTGATCATCGACGCCGTGGCCCGCCTGCAGGACGGTGCCCTGAACGACGCCGAATCGGCGGCGCAGGACAGCTTCGAGGGCGACCTCGGCCTGCTCGACTGCCCGCATTACAGCCAGCCGGCCCAGCACCCGCTGGGTGACGTGCCGGACGTGCTGCGCTCGGGCAACCACGCGGCCATCGCCGCCTGGCGCCGCCAGCAGTCGCTGCTCCGGACCGCCGAGCGGCGCCCGGACCTGCTGGATGAACAGGCACTGGGCAAGGCCGACCGCAAACTGCTGGAGCAGGGCCGTCAGGCCCGGAACCAGAAGGCCAGCCCCTAGCGCAGGGTCGGCTTTATCGGCTATGATGGCCAATTCCCGTCGACCCTGGTCGGCGCGCGCAGTACCCAAAACAAACGTGCAGCACAGTCCGGTGACTGCATGAGCCTACGTTGTCGATACGACACGCCCACCCGAACAAGAATCGGTGTAACCCATGAGCAAGCTGAACAAGTCCATCGTCGCGGAATTCGAATCCGCCCAGATCACCCGTGAACTGCCGAAGTTCAGCCAGGGCGACACCGTTGTCGTCAACGTGAAGGTGAAGGAAGGCAGCCGCGAGCGCGTGCAGGCCTACGAAGGCGTCGTCATCGCCACCAAGAACGCCGGCCTGAACTCCTCGTTCACCGTCCGCAAGATCTCGCACGGCTACGGCGTCGAGCGCGTTTTCCAGACCCACAGCGCCATCATCGACTCGGTCGAAGTGAAGCGTCGTGGTAAGGTCCGCGCCGGCAAGCTGTACTACCTGCGTGGCCTGGAAGGCAAGGCTGCCCGCATCAAGGAAGACCTGGCTGCCGCTGCTGCCGCCAAGGCTGCCCGTCTGGCCGACAAGGCCTGATAAACAACTTCGGTTGTTGCCGCGACGGCCACCTTCGGGTGGCCGTTTGCGTTTCCGGCATCGCATCGGCCACGATCAGGTGATGAACGACATCAACCTTCGCTATCCGGCCGTGATCCAGTCGGCGTTGCGCTTTCTCGACGGCAAGGGGCTGGCACGCGTGCAATCGGCGCCGTTGCTGCATCGCCTGTTGTGGCGCCTGGGCATCGCACTGCCGCCACCGATCCTGGCCGGCTTTGGCACCAACGCGTTGGTGCAGGGCCTGCTGTTCGGGCTGTTCTGGACCGCGCTGATGTGGCTGATGCTGTGGCAGGGCAGCGAACGTCCGCTGGTGCTGTTGCTGGTGGCCGGTCTGGTGGCCGGCGCGCTGTTCGGCCTTGTGATGGCGGCGCTGATGCGCTCGCTGCGCCGCCACCGCAAGCTGCCGGATTGGCGCCAGTTCCGGGCGCGGCAGGCGGACTGAGCCGATGGCGCACTGCGCCGTGACCGCTGGCTACGGGCCGCGCTAGGCTGCGGTTTCATCCCGATGGACGTGCCGTGCGATGCCTGCCAAGCGAACCGCACCTTCCACCGCGCCCACGCTGTTGTCCGGCGGCAACCCCCGGATCGCCAAGGGCGAGGGCGATGCTCCGGTGCAGGCATACATCGCCGCCATGCCGGACTGGAAACGCCCGGTCGGCGCACAGCTGGATGCGTTGATCGAACGGGCCGTACCCGGCGTGCACAAGGCGGTGAAGTGGAACTCGCCGATGTATGCGGTGGCGCCGGGCGAAGGCTGGTTTCTCAGCTTCCATTGCTTCACCCGCTACATCAAGGTGGCGTTCTTTCGTGGCGCGGTGCTGAAGCCGATGCCGCCCGAGCCGTCCAGGAGTGCCGATACGCGCTACCTGCATATCGCACAGGATGGCGCGCTGGATGAGGCACAGTTCCTCGACTGGGTGCGCCAGGCCGCCGCGTTGCCCGGCGAGCGCATGTAAGCCCACCGTTCTGATTCCTTTCCCGACGAGAACCGCTGATGGCCACGCACGCGCCGAACCCTGACGATGCCGGAACCCCGGCGACCGAACTGATCGATGCACGCATCGCCGAGCTGGCAGACTGGCGCGGTGAAACACTGGCACGCGTGCGTGCATTGATCCATGAAGCGCTGCCGGACGTGCAGGAAGCCTGGAAGTGGCGCGGTACACCGGTGTGGGAGCACAACGGCATCCTGTGCACCGGCGAGACCTACAAGCAGGCAGTGAAACTGACCTTCGCCAACGGTGCGGCGCTGACCGATCCCAAAGGCCTGTTCAACGCCAGCCTGGAGGGCAACACGCGGCGTGCGATCGACATCCATGAAGGTGCGATGCCGGATGCCGCTGCGTTCAAGGCGCTGCTGCGCGCAGCGGCGGCGTTCAATGCGGCGAAGAAGAAACGGTAGAGCCGGCCGCTGGCCGGCTGTTGCGCGATGCTGCTGGAGAGGTGTGAGGTTGCCGGCCAGCGGCCGGCACTACCTTGTCATTGGCCGGTCCATGAGGTTGCCGGCCGGCGGCCGGCACTACCGCAGCGGTGCGGCATCCGGGTCGGCCACCGGCGACGGCGGACAGGCCGGAATCTCCGACGGCGTCGCCAGTTCTTCGGCATGCGAGGGCTTGCCCATCATCTTCGCCTTGCGCCAGCCGCCCCAGCGGTAATACGCCAGCGACAGCAGCATCGACACCAGCGAGCTGACCGGGAAGCTCCACCAGATTGCATCGGCGCCCCAGTACGGCTGCAGCAGTTCGGCGAACGGCACGCGCACGCCCCACAGCGAGCCGGCCAGGATCAGCAGTGGCGGAATCACCGCGCCGGTGGAGCGCACCACGCCGGAGATCACGAAGCTGACGCCGAAGAACAGGAACGAGCCGATCACCACATGGTTGAGGTGGCGGGCGATGTCCAGCGCCTGGCTGGCCGGCGGCAGGAACAGCGCCAGCAGCTGGCGATCGAACACAACCAACGGCAGGATCAGCGCGCCGGTCAGCAGGAAGTTGAACAGCACGCCCTGGCGTGCGGTACCGCGCACGCGGTCCCAGCGCTGCGCACCGACGTTCTGTGCGGCCATCGAAGAACACGCCGCACCGATCGCCATCGCCGGCATCTGCAGGTAGTTCCACAGCTGCAGGGACGCGCCGTAGCCCGCGGCGGTGTCGGTGCCGTACTGGTTGACCATGGTCATCAGCAGGATCACCGACAGCGAGATCAGCACCATCTGCAGGCCCATCGGCACGCCCTTGACCACCAGCGCCTTGAGGATGGTCATGTCGAGCTTGAACAGGCGCAGGTCGGCGCGGCCCAGCCACAGGGTGTGGCGCTTGTGCCGCATGTAAAGCAGCAGGCCGGCCAGCGACAGCGTCTGCGCGACCAGCGTGGCCCAGGCCGAGCCGGCGATGCCCAGCGCGGGGAAGGGCCCCATGCCGAAGATCAGTACCGGGTTCAGCACGATGTCCAGTGCCACCGATACCATCAGGAAGCGGAACGGCGTGCGCGAATCACCTGCACCGCGCAGGGCGGCGGTGAGGAAGGCGAACGCGTACAGCGTCGGCATCGCCAGGAAGATGATCTGCAGGTAGGCCTCGGCCAATGGCAGCGAGGCGGCCGGCGTGCCCATCGCCGCCAGCAGCGGATGGGCCATGAACCAACCGGCGATGGCGATGATCACCGACAGGCCGATGAAGAAGGTGGCACTGGTGCCGACCACGCGCCGCGCCTGCGCGATGTCGCGCGCGCCGATCGCCTGTCCGATCAGGATGGTCGAAGCCATGCCGAAGCCGAACACCGAGCCGATCAGGAAGAACATGATGTTGTTGGCGTTCGCGGTGGCGGTCAGTGCCGCCTCACCGAGGAAGCGCCCGACCCAGACCGCATTCACCGAACCGTTCAGCGACTGCGCGATGTTGCCTGCCAGGATCGGCAGGGAAAACAGCAGGAGATTGCGGCCGATCGGGCCGGAGGTCAGGTCAAGCGGCGCTTTGGCCATGGAGTGGTGATCGAATCCCGGGAGGCGCACACTAGCACCAAGCCGGTTTGCGGGATGTGGCAATGCATCAACGACTGCAGGTGAAGTGGAGCCTGGCGCTGGCCTTGATCAGCGTCGTACTGGCCGCATGTTCGACAGGTGACCGGCTGGGCGATACCCAGGTGCGGCCCACCGACCGGCCCGAGTGCCTGGTCGGCAGCCAGCGCCAGGATGTTTCTGCCGGCGTACCCACCCTGATCGGGGGCAGCGGCTGCCGCACCGACCCCGACAACCCGCGTCCCCTGAACAAGCGAACGGAGTAGTCCCTGCCGATGACCGAGCTTTCCCCGCTGCCGCCCAGTGTCCGCCTGGACATCTGGCTGTGGGCGGCCCGTTTCTTCAAGACCCGCAGCTTGGCCAAGCAGGCCATCGAGACCGGCAAGGTCAGCGTGGCTGGGCAGCGCCCGAAATCCTCACGCGCGGTGCGCGTCGGCGAGCAGCTGCAGGTGGAACGCGGCGAGGAGCATTTCGAGATCCAGGTGCTGGGGCTGAGCGATCAGCGCGGGCCGGCGCCGGCGGCGCAGCAGCTGTATGCCGAGAGTGAGGCCTCCAGGGCCCGCCGCGCCGAGCAGCGGGCGCTGCGCATCGCCGCACGCGATGGTTTCCAGCCGCCGGAGCACAAGCCGGACAAACGCGCACGGCGGTTGATCCGCGCGCTCGGCGATATCGACGCGTTGTAAGTTGCAGGGCGCCAGAGCGGGTCCGGCGCCGCCTTGGCTCAGCGCTTGCCGCCCAGCAGGCTGCCGCCGATCTTCAGCAGATCGCCCACGCCGAGCTGGCCGTCACCGTCCTGGTCCAGCACGCTGCCAAGCAGGCCGCCGGCAAGGCCGCCCTGTTGCTGCACCTGCTGCTTCTCCTGGCCGAGGGCCTGGCTGAGCGAGCCGGCATCGGCCTGGCCACCACCGAGGCGCTGGGCGAGGAAGGCCATCACGATCGGTGCGAGGATCTGCAGCAGCTGGCTGGTACGGCCGCTGTCGAGCTGGGTGGCCTGGGCCAGGCCGGTTTCCACCTTCTGCTGGCTGCCGCCGAAGATGTGGCCGAGGATGCCGGCACCGTCGCTGGCGGCGCCACCGCCACCGCCGCCCAGTACCGAGCCGAGCACGCTGCTCAGGTCCAAGCCGCTGTGGTTGTTCTGCAGTGCACCGAGCAGCGCCTGTGCGCCCTGCGGCTGCGAGGCGTTGTTGCCCAGCGCGCCCATCAGCACCGGCAGCGCGGCACTGATCGCACCGGAGGCCTGGGTATCGCTGATGCCGAGCTGCTGCGATACCTGCTGCAGCGGGGCGCCCTGCAATTTGGCGAGAAGTTCGTCGGTCAGGCTCATCTGCGGAATCCTTGATTGGGGTTGGGCGTGCAGAAGGTACGACGCAGACCGTTAAAACGGCGACGCCGCCTCACGGGGAGGCGGCGTGGCGTTCACGGGGCAGGGCGATCAGAGCTCGATGTCTTCGGCACCCGGGGTCGCGGTGGGGAAGTCCGCTTCCGGCTGGGCCGGCTTGAACGGATCCGACGGCTGGCTGGCCAGCGCCTTCAGCGCCGCGGCAACACCAGCGCCATAGGCCGGGTCGGCCTTGCTGCAGTTGTCGATGTGGCGCTGCTTGATGAAGTCCGGCGCATCGCCCAGGGCACGGGCGGTGTTGGCGAACAGTCGCTCCTTCTGTGCCTGGTTGTAGCTGCGGAACAGCGCACCGGGCTGGCTGAAGTAGTCGGCGTCGTCCTCACGGAAGTTCCAGAAGTCGGCGTCGCCCCGGATCTTCATCGGCGGTTCGCGGTACTGCGGCTGCTCCTGCCACTGGCCGTAGCTGTTGGGTTCGTAGTGCGGCAGGCCGCCGTAGTTGCCGTCCACGCGCATCGCACCGTCGCGGTGGTTGCTGTGCACCGGGCAGCGCGCCGCGTTCACCGGAATCTGGTGGTGGTTCACGCCCAGGCGGTAGCGCTGCGCATCGGAGTAGGCGAACAGGCGCGCCTGCAGCATCTTGTCCGGCGACGGGCCGATACCCGGCACCAGGTTGCTCGGCGCGAACGCGGACTGCTCAACGTCCTGGTACCAGTTGACCGGATTGCGGTTCAGTTCGAACTGGCCCACTTCGATCAGCGGGTAGTCGCTCTTCGGCCACACCTTGGTCAGGTCGAACGGATGGATGCGGTAGGTTTCCGCCTCCAGTTCCGGCATGACCTGGATGAACAGTTTCCACTTCGGGAAGTCGCCCTTCTCGATCGCGGCGAACAGGTCGCGGCCGTGGCTTTCGCGGTCATGGCCGACCAGGATCTGCGCCTGCGCGTCGGTCAGCGATTCGATGCCCTGCTGGCTGACGAAGTGGAACTTCACCCAGAAGCGCTCGCTGTCGGCGTTGGTGAAGCTGTAGGTGTGCGAGCCGAAACCGTGCATGTGGCGGAAGCTGCGCGGAATGCCGCGGTCGCTCATCACCACGGTCACCTGCAGCAGGGCTTCGGGCAGCAGCGTCCAGAAATCCCAGTTGTTGCGTGCGCTGCGCAGGTTGGTATGCGGGTCGCGCTTGACGGCCTTGTTGAGGTCGGCGAACTTGCGCGGGTCGCGCAGGAAGAACACCGGCGTGTTGTTGCCGACCAGGTCCCAATTGCCTTCTTCGGTGTAGAACTTCAGGGCGAAGCCGCGGATGTCACGCTCGGCGTCGGCGGCGCCACGCTCGCCGGCCACCGTGGTGAAGCGGGCGAACATCTCGGTCTGCTTGCCGACCTTCTCGAACAGCTTGGCGCGGGTGTACTTGCTGATGTCGTGAGTGACGGTGAAGGTGCCGAATGCGCCCGAGCCCTTGGCGTGCATGCGGCGCTCGGGAATGATCTCGCGGTTGAGGTTGGCCAGCTTTTCCAGCAGCCACACGTCTTCCATCAGCAGCGGGCCACGCGGGCCGGCGGTCTTGCTGTTCTGGTTGTCCACCACCGGCGCGCCGAAGGCCGTGGTCATCGCCGTGACCGGTTCATCGCCGTGCTTCTGCTTCGGGGTAGTGCTCAGCTCGCGCTGCTGCTGGGCGCCTTCCGCAGGCGACGGCGCGGTGTGATACGGACATTTCGGGCTGTTGTTATCGGACTGGCTCATGGCTGGCTCCTGCGGGTGAAGACGGGATGGAACATCTTCACTCGACTTTAGCTAGGGCCAGATGAAATGAATAATCGAATGATCCGTTCAGTTTGATAGTTTCTGTCAATTGAAACGAAGAATAAGATTTGCCGGATCTTTCGACAGGCCTCCCGCGTGGCGGCGGGAAGCCATGGGTGCGTGCTGCGGTTACAGCAGTGCTTTCAGTCGGTACAGCGCTTCGAGTGCCTGCTTCGGCGTCAGTTCGTCCGGATCGATGGCGGCCAGTGCTTCCTGTGCCTTGTTCGACGGCGCCGCGAACAGGCCGAACTGCTGCGGTGCATCCAATGCCTGCGGCGCCAGCTCGGCGGCATGGCTCTCACCGCCGCGCTGTTCCAGCTCGGCCAGTCGACGGCGCGCCTGCGCCACGGTGGCGCGCGGCAGGCCGGCCAGTGCGGCCACCTGCAGGCCGAAGCTGCGGTTGGCCGGGCCGTCCTTAACGGCGTGCATGAACACCAGCGCTTCACCGTGCTCGACGGCATCCAGGTGCACGTTGGCGATGCCGCTGCGGCCGCCCTCGTGCTGCTCGTCGGCCAGCGCGGTCAGCTCGAAGTAGTGGGTGGCGAACAGCGTGTAGCAGCGGTTCTGGTAGGCCAGGTGGCGGGCCACCGCGTCGGCCAGCGCCAGGCCGTCGTAGGTGGACGTGCCACGGCCGATCTCGTCCATCAGCACCAGCGAATGCGCGGTGGCGTGGTGCAGGATGTAGCTGGTCTCGGCCATCTCGACCATGAAGGTCGACTGCCCGCGGGCGAGGTCGTCACCGGCGCCGATGCGGGTCAGGATGCGGTCGATCGGGCCGATCAGCGCCCGGCTGGCCGGCACGAAGCTGCCGATGTGGGCCAGCAGCACGATCAGCGCGTTCTGCCGCATGTAGGTCGATTTACCACCCATGTTCGGACCGGTGATGACCAGCATGCGGCGGTCCGGATGCAGATCCAGATCGTTGGGTTCGAACGGCTGCTCGCGCACCGCCTCGACCACCGGATGGCGGCCACGCTCGATCTTCAGGCACGGTGCCGTTTCAAGTTCCGGCCGCGACCAGTCCAGCGCCTGCGCGCGTTCGGCGAAGGCGGCCAGCACGTCCAGTTCGCTCAGCGCAGCGGCGCACTGCTTCAACGGTTCCAGCTGTTCGCCGAGGGTGTCCAGCAGCTGCTCGTACAGGTACTTCTCGCGCGACAGCGAACGGTCGCGCGCGGACAGCACCTTGTCCTCGAATGCCTTCAGTTCTTCGGTGATGTAACGCTCGGCATTGGTCAGCGTCTGGCGGCGGGTGTAGTGCACCGGCGCGCGATCGGACTGGCCCTTGCTGATTTCGATGTAGTAGCCGTGCACGCGGTTGTAGCCCACCTTCAGGGTGGGAATGCCGCTGCTCTCGCGCTCGCGCAGTTCCAGGTCAACCAGGAACTGGTCGGCATGGGTGGACAGGCGGCGCAGCTCGTCCAGCTCTTCATCGAAGCCATCGGCCAGCACGCCGCCGTCGCTCAGCTTCAGTGGCGGCATTTCGGCGATGGCGCTGGCCAGCAGTTGTGCGCACGCGTCGTGCTCGCCCAAGGCGGCATGCAGTGCCTGCAGGCGCGGTGAATCCAGCGGCGCCAGCACTTCGCGCACCGCCGGCAGCAGGCCCAGGCCATCGCGCAGGGTGGAGAAATCACGCGGGCGCGCCGAACGCAGTGCGACGCGGGTCAGGATGCGTTCCAGGTCGCCGAGGCGGCGGAACTGTTCGCGGATGTCGGCATCGCTGCCGCGATCGATCAGGGTTTCCACCGCATGGTGGCGCTGTACCAGCACCTCGCGCAGGCGCAGCGGGCGGTGCAGCCACCGGCGCAGCAGGCGCCCGCCCATCGGCGTCACCGTGCTGTCGAGCACGCCCAGCAAGGTATTGCGGGTATCGCCGTCGACGCGCGTATCCAGTTCCAGGTGGCGGCGGGTGGCGGCGTTCATCGCGATCGCCTCGGCGGCGGTTTCCATCGCGATCGAGGTCAGGTGCGGCAGGCGCTGCTTCTGGGTTTCCTCGACATAACCGAGCAGGGCGCCGGCGGCGGCGGTGGCACGTGGCTTGTCATCGATACCGAAGCCGCTCAGATCGTGCAGCTTGAAGAAGTTCAGCAGCTGGCGGCGGCCGCTGTCCGCGTCGAACAGCCACGGCGCACGGCGGCGCACGCCGGTGCGTTGGCGCAGGAAGTCGGGCCAGTTCTCCTCGTCGGGCACCAGCAGCTCGGCCGGTTCCAGTCGGGCCAGTTCGGCTTCCAGCGCGTCGTCGGTCTCGACTTCATTGACCAGGAAGCGGCCACCGGCCAGGTCGGCCCAGGCCAGGCCGTAGCCCTGCTTCGTGCGCGACAGCGCCATCAGCAGGGTGTCGCGGCGTTCGTCCAGCAGCGCTTCGTCGGTGACGGTGCCGGGGGTGACGATGCGCACCACCTTGCGTTCGACCAGGCCCTTGGCCAGCGCCGGGTCGCCGATCTGCTCGCAGATCGCCACCGACTCGCCCAGCGCCACCAACCGCGCCAGGTAGCCTTCATAGGCATGTACCGGCACGCCGGCCATCGGAATCGGCGCGCCGCCGGAGCTGCCACGCTGGGTCAGGGTGATGTCGAGCAGGCGCGCGGCCTTGCGCGCATCGTCGTAGAACAGCTCGTAGAAGTCGCCCATGCGGAAGAACAGCAGCAGGTCCGGATACTCGGACTTGGCTGCGAAGAACTGCTTCATCAGCGGGGTGTGTTCGGCGGACTTTTCTTTGGACATGGGGCTCGTGAATCCGGGGCGTCCGTTCGCGCCGGAGGGCAGCGGCAACGGAGCGGGTACAGGGCCGTCCATGGTAACTGCTGGGGCACAGGGCTGCCGCCACCGGTGGCAGGCGGGTACCGCACAGCCACGGGGTCAGGCCGGGACCAGGGTGATCTGCCGGTGGCTGGCGAAGATATCCATCACGATCTCGAAGTAGGTTGGGCCCTCGCCCCGTTGCAGGGCGTCCAGCTGGCGCGCAATGGTCCGCGTGTTGAAGGTGCCCGGGGCTTCCAGCTTGGACTGCAGCCACTGGCGGGTGGTAGTTCGTCCCAGTGCGGCGCGGCTGTGCTCGATATCACTCCAGATCACCGTGGCCCGCTCATGGCCGGCCAACACGCCATGGACGCCATGCAGCAGATCATCCAGGGCGTCCAGGCTTGGCCCGAGCTGCCAGTCCTCGCCGGCCATGAACACGCGGTTGATCTCCGCGTACAGGCTGGGGATGTCGTGAATGGCACAGCCTTCGATCTGCAGGATGAGCGTCATATGTCGACTGTAGCGTTGTTCCCTGTGCGTTGGACATGGCTGAGCGCCGGATGCTTTGGGGACCCATGCTGGGGTTTGGCAAACTTCTTTGCTGAGTCAAGTGCTCGGCACTCCCGTCGTGGCGCGCGCCGGTTTGCAGGGAAGAAAACGACGTGACCCATCGCCAATAGCAGGGCCATCAGCTGGTAGAGAGTTCGCCCGAAGTCTTCTTCTTCATTGATTGGTGCCATCGGCAGCAGGACCCCCTCGGGCGCGTTCAACTTCCACTGTCAGTGATGACTGGCTGGGTGATGGAAATAGATTCTCCTCCTGTATCATCGGCAATAAAGGTCTGGAAAATTGTTTCTGGGATGGTCAGTAACGTTGTATCTGCGTCTCCGGTGAGGTGGGGGGAGTTTGATCTGTCCCCGTTGTGAGCAGGGTGAGGTGTTGAAAGCTCAAGTAAAGGAGCGCGGCGTTCAGATATTTGTCTGCGACGAGTGCGATGCCGTGTGGTTCTCCTTCGCTGCTATAGGGGTCTCTCCGTTCAGAGACCTTGAGCGGTATCTTGAGGAAATTTCCGTCGCCCCGTCCTGGGAGTCAATTTCCGTGGACAGGCATGAGTAGAAAGTACGCAGTTTCCATGCACTCCTCGATCGTATTGCCTCAGCGCAGCGCGTGGGTCCGTGCAGCATGGGGTGACCTTCCCGTCTCCTACTTCCAGAGCGACGAGAATCTCAATGACTGCGGTTTTATTGACTTGAAGGTCAATAAGTGGGAGATCAGTGGCAGTCGATTGTAATGGGGTCTGGACCCCTTCATCAGGGTTGAAATACTCAAGGGTCGGGGCCCTGCGATGGCAGATGCCAGATTGCAGCCCTGACGGTAGTCGCGAAGCAGCGCGTTGTTCCTCTGGACAGAAGGGTGCCGGGATCGATGGGCTTCATCCTCCCCCTCCGTGCATCAAGTGACGGTTTATGCGGTCACGACTCGCGAGCGCTGCGTGATGACTGCGATTGATGTGCTCGTGCATTGATATGCCCGGCAGGAATAACCACCTCCATTAAGTGTGTCCTTCACACCTGTCTGCATAGTTCCAGAGATTTGGATCGATACAATAATATCGACCCATAAAGTTTCCCCGCGCTGCGCCGCCATCGATCGTACGGCCATGATCAAGGGAATTGAGATGCTCGCCTTACGCAACCTCCGAGTGGGATCCCGGCTGGGTGCCGGGTTTGGATTGCTGCTGCTGTTCATCGTGGCCATCGTTGGCCTGGCGCTGTACGGAAATCACCTGAAGTCCGCCCAGTTCGAGAAAGTGGTGGACGTCAACATGGTGAAGATGCGGCTGTTGAACGACATGCTGGATACCAACAACGCGCTGTTGATGCACCGACGGCTGATGGTGATCAAGCGCGGCGAGGATTTCGACAAGGATTATCAGAAGGCGCAGGAGCTGTCGCAGACCTACGACGGTATCTGGGCCAGGTACATCAGGATTCCGCGCGACGCGACCGGCGATACCCTGGTGGCGAAAATCGACGCGGCACGCAAGGCCACCGACGCCTCCACCCGGCATCTTCACGAGCGCATGAAGGCCGGGGATTTCGACGGCGCGGCCAAGGAACTGCTTGCCGAGCAGGGGCTGGCAACCGCGTGGAACGAAGCGATCTCGACCCTGCTGCGGCATCAGGAGACACTGACCGAGCGCAGCCGCGAGGAATACCGTTCAACCGAATCCTGGACCGGCACGCTGTCGATCGTGTTCGGCGTGTTGAGCCTGGTACTGGGCTCGCTGGCGGCGTGGGCCATCACCCGCAGCCTGACCCGCCCGCTGGAAGGCGCGGTGAAGCTGGCCGACGGCATCGCCAATGGGCGGCTGGACAACAGCATTGACGCCTCCGGCAACGATGAGGTCACGCAGCTGCTCAGGTCGATGCAGCGCATGCAGGCGCAGTTGCAGTCGGTGATGGCGGCGCAGGGCGAGTTGGCCCGCCAGCACGATGCGGGCAGCCTCAGCTATCGCATGGACGAGAGTGCCTTCCCTGGTGACTACGGGCGCATGGTGCACGAGACCAACGCGCTGGTCGGCTCACACGTGCAGGTACAGAACCGGCTGATCGAAGTGATGAAGCATTACGCCCGTGGCGACCTGTCGGTGGACATGGATCCGCTGCCGGGCGAGAAGGCGGCGATCACCCAGGCAATGGACGAGACCAAGACCAGCCTGTCGGCGATCAACAGCGAGATCCGCCGGCTGGCGACGGCCGCGGCGGCGGGCGACTTCAGCCTGCGCGGCGATGAAGATCGCTTCGCCTACGATTTCCGCGACATGGTGGCCGGGCTCAATCGCCTGATGCAGACCACCGACCAGAACCTGGTGCAGGTGTCGAGCCTGCTGCAGGCGATCTCGCGCGGTGACCTCACCGTACGCATGCAGGGCGACTTCCACGGCGTGTTCGCCCGCATGCGCGATGACTGCAATGCCACCGTCGATCAGCTCAAGCAGATCGTCGGGCGCATCCAGGCCAGCGCGTCCAGCATCAATCTGGCGGCAGGCGAAATCGCCTCGGGCAACACCGATCTGTCGCGGCGCACCGAGCAGCAGGCGGCGAACCTGGAAGAGACGGCGGCGTCGATGGAGGAACTGACCTCCACCGTGAAGCAGAACGCCGAGCACGCCCGCCAGGCCAACCAGCTCGCCATCGGTGCGCACGGTGTCGCCTCGCAGGGCGGCGAGGTGGTCGGCCAGGTGGTCACCACGATGTCGGCCATCGAGGCCTCGTCGAAGAAGATCGCCGAGATCATCTCGGTCATCGATGGCATTGCCTTCCAGACCAACATCCTGGCGTTGAACGCGGCGGTGGAAGCCGCGCGTGCCGGCGAGCAGGGCAGGGGCTTTGCGGTGGTGGCCAGTGAGGTGCGCACGCTGGCACAGCGCTCGGCCGGTGCGGCCAAGGAGATCAAGGGCCTGATCGAGGATTCGGTTGGCAAGGTCGCCGATGGATCGGCCCTGGTCCGACAGGCAGGCACCACGATGGGCGAGATCGTTGCTTCCGTGCAGCGCGTGACCGACATCATGGCCGATATCTCTGCTGCCTCGCAGGAGCAGAGCTCGGGCATCGAACAGGTGAACCAGGCGGTGGTGCAGATGGACGAGACCACGCAGCAGAATGCGGCACTGGTGGAAGAGGCCAGTGCTGCGGCGCGTTCCATGGAGGAGCAGGCGAACCTGCTGGCCGAGGCGGTTTCGGTGTTCCGCACCGGCGCGGTAACGGCGGCTGCAGCCGTGCGTCCGGCCCTGGCTGCGGTGGCCGCGAAGGTCACCCCGGTGCGCAGGGCGGCAACGCTGTCGCCGCGCATCGAGCCGACACTGGCGGCCAATGCCGGGGGGTGGGAAGAGTTCTAGCAAAGGGCAATGCCGGCAGGGAGACGGCGCCCATCACGCTGGCTGATCGTGATGGGCGCGGATTTTCTTCCTGAACGCGCGATGGCCGATGAGGCCGCGGACACGCGCATTTCACTTCCGGTTGCCAGCCGCGGGAGGACACTTGCGCCATACCGGAACCTAGGAGATGGCCATGAAGACCTCGACCCGATTGCTTGTGCTGGGCACCCTGCTGGCGGCTTCGTCGGTGGCCGGCGCGCAGACCTATGGTCCGCGTGATGAAGGACGCCGATTCAACGATGGCAGCCGCGTGGTCTGCAAGAACGTGGAAGTGCAGCGCAACTCGCGCGATCCGAACCGCATCGCCGGTACGGCCACTGGCGCGGTGATCGGCGGCCTGCTGGGCAACCAGGTGGGCGGCGGCAATGGCAAGAAGCTCGCTACCGTGGCCGGTGCTGTTGCCGGTGGTGCGGCGGGCCGCCAGATCCAGGGCAACAGCCAGCAGAAGAATGGCGACCGCGTGGTCGAGCGCCGCTGCGAACGCGTCTATCGCTGATCAATCGCCGACGGCCCCCGTTTTTCCCCTTCCACATGGCAGTACTCGAACGCCGGCCTCGCGCCGGCGTTCTTCATTGCGGGAAAAGGGGACGGAGGGGATTAAGTCGCAATCCCCCTAACCGGCCGCTTACGACTTAATCCCCTCCGTCCCCTTTTTTGCGAGGAGGCGCCAGGTGGCGAGGCTGCCGTAGAGCAGCAGCAGGACGGTGAGGGTGATCAGTTCGTGGCTGACTTCGGCCAGGCTGGCGTCCATCTGGTTCAGGCGCACCATCAGGTTGATGCCGGAGGTGGTCGGCAGCAGCTGCGCCAGCCAGACCAGCGGTTGTGGCGTCATCACCGAGGGCCACGACAGGTTGGCGAGGAAGAACAGCGGGATCGAGGTGGCGATGATGTACTGGAAGGCGCGTTCGCGGGTGCGGAAGAAGCTGCCGACGAACAGGCCGAAGGCCACCGTCGCCGCGATGAACAGCGTGCCACCCAGCAGCTGGCCCAGCGGGTTGCCTCCGCGTGGATAGTCCTGCACCCAGGCAGTGAACCCGGCATACCAGAACAGACCGAACAGGCCGATCAGGCCGAAGCCCAGTGCCATGCCGGCCAGGGTCGGCAGGTCGAAGCGCAGGCGCCGGCCGAGCGCGAGGCGGCGGCCGCCGAGCAGGACGCCGATGCCCATCAGCAGCGTCTGGTGCACGATCAGCTCGGCCACGCCGGGAACGATGGCGCTGCCATAACCTTCCTGCGTGTTGTACAGGGGGCGCTGCACAAGCGTGACCGGCGGTGCCCGCGGTGCGCCCATGAAGGCGGCCTGGCCGACCACGGCATCACGCCCGAACGCACCCAGCGCGTCAGCCACGCTGCCCAGCACCCAGCTGGCGCGGCCCAGGTAGGCACCGTTGCCAAGCAGTACCAGCTTGGCCGGGTGGCCGCGCAGGATGTCGCGCTCCAGATTGGCCGGGATCACGACGATCCCTTCGGCATGGCCGGCTTCCAGCTGCCGGCGTGCGCTGTCGACGTCCGCGGGTTGACCGACCACGCGCGCAACGCGCAGTGCGTCGAGCTTGCGCAGCAGCTCGCGGCTGGTCGCGCTGTGGTCTTCGTCCACCACCAGCACCGGCAGGTTGCCGGCCACCTGGTGCCGGTAGGCGGCTGGATAGAAGAACGAGTACAGGATCACCGCCCCGACCATCACCACGATCGCGTAGCGGTCGCAGAGCACTGCCATCAGGGTCTGCCGCAGGCTGCGCCAGAGTGCGCTCATGCGTCGGCCCCTGCGGGCTGTGCGGCGGCAGGTGTGCGCGCAAAGGCGATCAGGCGCAGGCCGCCGACGCCTCCTGCCACCACCGCCATCAACAACAGCGTGGCCAGCGGCCACACCGAAACCTGCAGCGGCGAACCGATGAACTGCTGCTGGGTCTGCAGCTTGATGTAGGCGCTGAGTGGCAGCAGTTGATGCCAGATGCGGGTGAACAGAGGGCCGTCCAGCACCGGGAAGGTGGCGCTGGAGAAGGCCAACGCGGTGCCGATGCTGAGGCCGACTGCGGACAGCGCGGTACCCATGTCGCGGGTGACGCCGACGAAGAACAACGCGTAGGCGGCCGTGGCAAGGTAGAACAGTGGCTGTGCGAGCAGCAGCAGGAGCACGCTGCCGGCCACGCCGTCACCGCGCAGCCAGGCCAGGTAACCGATGCCGAGCGCGCCATACAGCGAGAACAGCAGGATGTATGGCGCGACCTTGCCGGCAATCGCCGGCCATGGCGTGCGGCCCAACGAGGCGGGCAGGGTGCCGTCGCGGATCTCGCGGCCAAGGCTGCCGGCCACTGCAAGTGCCAGTACCAGCGACAATACCGCCGGGAAGATCAACGGCAGCAGGAACAGCTCGTAGCTGCGTGCCGGGTTGTACAGAATGTCCGACTGCACCGCGATGGGTGCCGCGCGCAGCTTGCCCGGGCCGACCTGCAGGCCGATGCGCTCGCGCAGCAGGCGCGCGTTCCAGGCCGAGACCGCGTCGCCGATATCGCGCGACGCGGACTGGCCGGTGGTCATGTAGGTGGCGTTGTAATAGGCGAACACCGTGCCCTGGCGTCCACGCAACGCCTGCCGGGTGACATCGCGCGGCACCAGTACGATGGCGAACACATCCAGCCGACGCAGCTGCGAACGTGCGTCTTCCAGGTCCATCGGCTGGCTGGCGACGCGCACGCCGGGGCTGGCATCGAGCATGCGCAGCAGCAGGCGGCTGTCACTGCTGTGGTCGAGGTCGACCACGGCGATCGGGATATCGCGCATCACCGAGGGCGTGAACATCCATGCCATCACCGCCAGCATCAGCAGCGGCAGCAGGGTGACCAGCATCAGGTCGGCGCGGTTGCTGCGCAGCGACTGCAGCTCGCGCCGCCAGCTGGCGGCGAAGCCGCCGCGGCCGGGGCTCAGTGCTGGGGCCATGCGAACAGCACGCTCATGCCGGGGCGGAAGCCCTCGATGCGGCGTACCGGGCGCACCCGCACCTCGAAGCTGCGGACGTCGTAGCCGGACGACTGGCGGGTGGTACGCCAGGTTGCATAGTCGCCGGCCGGATTGATGAAGTAGACCTCGAATTCGCCGTCCAGGCCGAGCGCCGGCACGCTGCCCTGCAGCTTGCTGCCGACCTTCAGGCCCTGCATCTGCGATTCGCGCAGGTTCATGGCGACCCACATGCGGTCGATGTCGACCAGGGTGAACACCGGGTAGCCGGCCGGCACCAGCTCGCCCGGGTCGGCCATGCGCTTGTTGATCTCGCCGGCCACCGGCGCGCGCCCTTCCACTTCGACACGCGCGGCGTTGACTTCGGCCACCGCGCCCTGTGCCTGTTGCACCTGGCCCTGCGCGGCACGCTTGTCCTGCTCGCGCGCGCCGGCCAGGGCCATGTCGTACTGCGCGCGCGCGGCACGGGCCAGCTCACGCGAACTGGTGGCCTGGGCATGCGCTTCATCACGCTTCTGCCGGGTCATCACCCCTTCGTTGAACAGGTTCTGCACGCGCTGGTAAGTGGCTTCAGCCAGCGCCGCACCGGCTTCGGCCCGCTTCCAGTTCGCTTCGGCGGCGCGGATGTCTTCGCTGCGTGCGCCTTCGTCGGCCTTGTCGGCCACTGCCTGTGCGGCGGCCAAAGCGCCGTGCGCCTGCTGTTCCTTGGCGGCCACTTCGGGGCTGTCGAGCAGGAACAGCACTTGCCCGGCCTGCACGCGGTCGCCCTCGCGCACCTTCAGTTCGGCCACGCGCGCGGTGATCTTGGCGGCCACGTTGATCGTGTCCGCATCGGCCATGCCCTGGATCTGGTCGGCCGGGCTGCGCCAGGCCAGCCACAGGCCGAGCACCACCACGACCAGCAGCACCACTGCCAGGATCGGTCCCAACCGGCGCTTGCCGGGGGGCGTCGTCGCATCGTCGTGCAGCACATCACTCATGGTCGATCACCTCGTCCGCCCGCCGCCGGAACTCTTCGAAACGGTCCATCTGTCCACTGATCTCCAGCAACTGTGCCAGCGCAATATCGTATTGGTAGGCGGCCTGTGCGCGCTCGACGCGGGCGCCGCCCAGGCCGAGCCGCGCGTCGATCACATCCAGCGAAGTCGCCTGGCCTTCGCGGAACGCCAGCTCCTGCAGGCGCAGGTTTTCCTGTGCCTGGGCGATGCTGCTGTCGAGCAGCACGTACTGCTGGCGTGCGGTTTCCAGCTCGTTCCAGGCCTTGCGCACACCCAGCGCGACCTGGTTCTCGGCCTCGCGCAGGCCCGCTTCGGCCTGGTCCTGCTGCGCACGCGCGGCGCTGATCTGCGCCGGCCGCGAGTTCGGCGACAGGAAGGTGTACTTCAGGCCGATGCCGAACGCCCAGTCCGGATCGGTCAGCATCTCGTCGCGGCGACGGAAGTCGTACTGGCCGAAGGCGAAGATCTGTGGTTTCAGCTTGGCCTGCTGCACGCGCACGCCCTGTTCGGCCTGCGCCACCATCGCCCGCAGGCGCGCGATCTGCGGCTGCCGCGCCTGCGCGGTGCGTTCGAAGCTGGCCACCGGTTCCAGTGGCACGCGCTGCACGAACAGCGGCGACACCGGCTGCACCTCGCCGCCACTGCGCAGCAGCGTGGCCAGTGCGGCCTTCAGCGTGGCCAGGTCGTTCACCGTCTTCTGGTATTCGCGCTCGGCCTTGTCGCGGGCCACGGTGGCCTGCAGGCGCTGCGCGCGGGTGGCGAAGCCCTCGCGTTCCAGCTTCTCTGCGTCGGACAGGTGGCGGTTGAGGCCATCGCGCACATCGCGGCGCACGTCCACCGCCTGCTCGGCCAGGCGCTGGCCGAAATAGGCCTGGGCCAGCTGCACGGTCAGCGATTGGCGTTGTGCTTCGCGCTCGGCGCTGGCCTGTTCGTGGGCGGCACTGGCCGCACGTTGCGCGGCCGGAATCACGCCGCCGGTGTACAGCGGCAGCACTGCAGTCACCACCGGGCGGGTACGCCAGTCGCGTTCGGTGAACGACAGCGGCGAGTCGATGCCAAAGGCCTCGGCCACCGGAGCCAGCGAACCCAGGGGCAGGGTGAGCGTCTTCTGGAACTGCAGCCGGCGCACTTCGCCGGTGATCTCCGGCAGGCGCAGCAGGCGGGTCGCGTCCTGCAGGTCCTGCTTGTTGCGCACGGCGGCGTCGGCAGCGGCCAACGCATCGGAGACCTGCTCCAGGCGTTGCCGTGCCTGTTCCCAGTCCAATGCCGGTGCGTTGCTGGTGGGCTGCGCGGCGGCAGCGAATGGCAGGCAGGCTGCCAGCGCCAGCGCGGCCTTCGCGCGGTGCATCCTTGTACGTCGGCCGATCACGCCCATGCCGTCCCAGTAGTGAAGAAGTGCGCAAACGGTAGTGCGTGCAGCGTGAAGCCCGGGTCTGCGATCATCGGTTTGTCCTCAACGAAGGGTGCCTCTGGCCGCAGTGCGCAGCGCCTGGGTGATGTGCTGCAGCGTGCTTGAGCGCACGGCGGCATGCTGCCAGTACAGCGGCACATCGAGCCAGCGGCGGGGTTCCAGTACCACCACGCGGCCGGCGCGCACGGCGGGCGCGACCAGGGTTTCCGGAGCCATGCCCCAGCCGAGTCCGCAGGCGGCGGCTTCGACGAAACCGGTGGAGGAGGGCAGGTAGTGTAGCGGCGGCTGCAGCCGCGCGCGGGTCAGGCGCCGCACGAAGCGCCACTGCAGTTCATCTTTGCGGTTGAACACCAGCATCGGTGCGTGCGCCAGGGTTGCGGCCTGCATGCCATCGCGGAAGTACTGGCGGGCGAAGCCGGGCGAGGCGATGGCGTGGTAGCGCATCGCGCCGAGCGGGTGCACGTTGCATCCCTTCACCGGTTGGCTTTCGGCGGTGACCGCGCCGAGCACGCTGCCATCGCGCAGCAGCTGCAGGGTGTGGTCCTGGTCGTCCATGCGCAGGTCGAACAGATAGCCGTGGCGCTGGTGCAGGTCGGCGATGGCCGGTACGAACCAGGTATCAAGCGAGTCATCGTTGACCGCCAGGGGGATCGGCGTGCGCGCAGCGTCGCTGCCACGCTCGGGTAGCAGCTCGGCCAATGCCTCGGCCTCCAGCGCCTGCATCGGTCGCACCCGGCGCAGCAGCGCTTCACCCGCGGCAGTCGGCCGGCAGGGTGCCTGGCGCACCACCAGTACCTGCCCGAGCCTGTCCTCCAGGGCCTTGATCCGCTGCGACAGTGCTGACGGGCTGATCGACAGGCGGCGTGTCGCAGCCTCGAAGCTGCCTTCCTCCAGCACCGCGGCAAACGCGGCCAGTTGCGGGTGTACCAGGTCCATGCCGGTGCCTCTTCAGTTTTCCTGCACAGGATAAAGAAAAATCAGTTTGTCTAATCAAGGCGGTTGGCCGCACCCTGCGCGTCCCCTCGCTGCCTGGCCTGTCCCGATGTGGATTGCCGCTACCGCCGCCGGCCTGTTCGCAGGTGCCGGCCTGATCATCGCCATCGGCGCGCAGAATGCCTTCGTGCTGCGCCAGGGCCTGCAGCAGCGCAATGTGGGGACGGTAGTGCTGGCCTGCGCCGGCGCGGATATCGCGCTGATCCTTGCTGGCGTTGGCGGCATGGGCGCGCTGGTGCTGCAGTGGCCGCTGCTGCTGCAGGTGCTGCGCTTCGGTGGTGCGGCCTTCCTGTTCTGGTATGGCCTGCGGGCGGGGCTGCGCGCGTGGCGCGGTGGCAGTGCCCTGGCCGCCGCCGAGGCGCAGGGCGGCAGCGGACGGCAGGTACTGCTGACCTGCCTGGCGTTCACGCTGCTCAACCCGCACGTCTATCTGGATACGGTGGTGCTGCTGGGCAGTCTGTCCACGCGCTACCCCGGTGACCTGCGCTGGGCGTTCGCCGCCGGTGCCTGCGCCGCCAGCGTGGCCTGGTTCTGCACGCTGGGCTATGGCGCGCGCCTGTTGCAGCCGGTGTTCCGCAGGCCGGGCGCCTGGCGGGTGCTGGATGCCGCCGTGGCGGTCTTCATGTCCTGCCTCGCCACGCTGCTGCTGTTGCGCCCGCTCTAGGCCGCGTCCACCGCGCACTGCGGGGTTTCGCCGGGGCGCAGGGTCAGCACGCGCACACCGCTGCGGGTGACCGCCACGGTGTGCTCGAACTGCGCCGACAGCTTGCCGTCGCGGGTGTAGACCGGCCATTGGTCCGGCTGCTGACGGATGGCCGGCTTGCCCTGGTTGAGCATCGGCTCGATGGTGAACACCATGCCTTCTTCCAGCACCATGCCGGTGTTGGGATGGCCGTAATGCAGGATCTGCGGTTCCTCGTGCATCTGCTGGCCGATGCCATGGCCGCAGTATTCCTTCACCACGCTGTAGCCGTGGCTGCGCGCGTGGCGGGCGATGGCGTGGCCGATATCGCCCAGGCGCGCTCCCGGGCGCACCGCAGCGATGCCTTTCCACATCGCCTGGTAGGTGGCCTGCACCAGCCTGCGCGCGGCGTAGTCGACCTCACCGACCAGGTAGGTGGTGCTGGAGTCGGCGATGTAGCCGTTCTTCTCCAGGGTGATGTCGAGGTTGACGATCTGGCCGTTGCGCAGCACGTCGGTGGTGCTGGGAACGCCGTGGCAGACCACGTTGTCGATCGAGGTGTTGAGCACATACGGGAAGCCGTACTGGCCCTTGCTGGCCGGCCGCGCCTGCAGCTCATCGACGATCATGCGCTCGACGAAGTCGTTGATCTCCATCGTGCTGCGTCCCTGCAGCGGCAGCTGGTCGAGCGCGGCGAATACCTGCGCCAGCAGGCGCCCGGATTCGGCCAGCAACGCGATTTCGTGCGGCTGCTTGATCATCGTCATGTCAGGCCCGCCCGGGCGCCAGCGCCTGCGGCTGCACCCCGGCTGCCCGCAGTTCGCTGGCGACGATGTCCTGGAAGCTCAGCGTGGGGTTCATCTCGCACAGCATGCCGACCCGGATCCAGAAGGTGGCCTGGGCGTTGATCGAACGGCTGGAGACGGTGCAGGCACGGCGCAGCTGGTCGTGCAGGGTGTCATCGATGTTGACGATGCCCATGGGCGGTCCTGGCGGAATGGATATATGAAGCATATATGTTCCGTATATCCGCCTCAAGCCCGCATCGTTCAGTCCACGTGGGTGGCAAAGCGCAGTCGGTTGCCGTCCGGGTCACGCAGGAGCATCTCGCGGCTGCCCCATCCGGTGTCGTGCGGTGGCTGCTCGATCGGTACGTTGGCGGCACTGAAGGCGCGGTGCAGGGCGTCGACGTCTTCAACGATGAAGTACACCGCGCCGCCGACCTCGCAGTCGCCGCTGTGTTCGGTGAGGAAGATCGTCTGGCCGTCGCGGGTGAGCTGGGCGAACAGCGGGAAGCCGGGTTCGAAGCGGTGTTCCCAGTCGACCACGAAACCCAGCCCCTGCACGTAGAACGGCAGGGTGGTGTCGGCATGGCGCATGCGCAGTTGCGGGATGACGGTCTGGGGCATCGCGAGGCTCCGGGGCGGGAGTCCAGTGTAGTGCCGGCCGCTGGCCGGCATCCCGGCGAGCCTGGGAACGATGAGGTTGCCGGCCAGCGGCCGGCACGACCGAAGCCACGCCGGCCAGCGGCCGGCACGACCGGCGCGGTCAGCAGGCGGTCGGCACGGCGGCCATCGCCGCCAGCAGTTCGCGATTCACCTGCTGGTGCCGTGCCTGCCACACCGGCAGATCCTCGGCGCTGACGTCAGGTTGGCCGTCCAGCGACGACAGCCAGCGCTTGAAGCGGCTCTGGTAGTTGGCCAGCGACACTTCGCCGGTGATGTCGCTGCCGACCAGGCCGCCGGCGCGCAGCGCTTCTATCACCACCAGTGCGTGTTCCAGCTGGAAGCGGCCCTGGTCCCAGTTGCTGCGGGCGACGTCCTCGGCGAACACATCCTTGTCGATCGACAGGTAGGTCGGTTGCGGCGACTTGGCCTGCTCGGCGGCGAACGCGGCAACCAGTGCCTCCGGGTGCTCGAACCGTCGGAATGCACGGCCGCTGCCGAGGCGGTGGCCCCAGCCCACGTCCACATCCATGCACCAGTAAGTCAGGCGCCCGCCCATCAGCGGGCGCCAATGGTTCTCCCAGGCGTGGCCCAGGCCGATGTCACTGGAGGTGATGCCGAGCACATGGATGTGCGAGATCTGCGGCAGCTTGCTGGCCGCGTTCACCCACGACCCGCAGTGCATGCCGAACGGGAAACGCATGTTGTCCGGATGGTTGTCCAGCACCACCAGCTGGAACGGCTGGTGCGCGCGCATGCGACGCAGCAGCGGCAGGCTGAGGTGGTGGAAGTCGCCACTGCCGAGCATCACCGTGCCGAGCTGGGCCGGCAGCGGTGCCAGCACTTCAGCGGCGAAACGGTCCAGGGTTGAAGTACTGCAGGCGAAGCGCAGCGGATCGTGCCACTGCGGCAGCGCCAGGGTCTGCGCCTGTGGCAGCGGCAGTACGCCACCGTCCAGGTCCAGGATCAGCGGAAAACGCGACGACATCGTTCAACCGCCTCCATCAGGTTCGCCCTGCAGGTACGGGGCCAGCTTGCGCAGGGCAGCGCGCAGCAGCGGGGAGCGGGCGTGGATCGCGTGCCGGGTGGAGGTGAAGCGGGCGCCCAGTTCGGCCTTGATCCGCGAGTCGGTCCAGCCGGCCACGTAGTGGCTCAGGCCGTGCAGCAGCGCGTACTCGAGGTTGTGCATCCAGCTCACCGCATACAGGTTGTGCTCGCGTGATTGCGGGTAGGCCAGGCCGATGTACTTGTCCACCAGCTTTCCGGCGTGGATGTAGCACAGGTTCCAGCCGATCAACTGGCCCTGGTGGCGATACAGGAACATCCGTCCCTGGCCCTGGCTGTCGGCCAGCAGGTGTTGGAAGTAGGGCAGGTCGAGCTGGTCGAAATGCACCGCGCTCTGCGCGAACACGCCCAGGTACAGCGCGTACAGTTCGGCCTGCAGTCGCGGGTCTGCGAGGGCCGGATCGCCGGTGGCGATGCAGTCGATCTGCAGGCCATCGCGCGAGCGCAGCTTGCGCCGGATGTTCTTGCGGCGCGAGGACGACAGGCGTCCGAGATAGCCATCGATCGAATCGAAATCGATCGCCACCCAGGCCAGCGGCATGCCTTCCAGCTCGACGAAGCCGCGTGCCAGCAGCGCCTGCAGGAAGGCGCTGCTGTGTGCATTGGCCGCGTCGTCCAGCAGCGGCGAATCGATTGCCAGGTCCTTGACCACCAGCAGCCGGGAATCGCCGATCGCGTGCCGCGTCACGTCCTCGGCCAATGCCTCTGGTGCGACGTGCGCGGGCAACGGGGTGTACTCGGTGCTGGTGGCACCGACGAAGCGGGTCTTCCAGGTGATCCAGGGCCGCCACAGGCGCGACAGCGGCAAGCCAAGCAGCTTGCCGCGCAGGTCGTCGTCCATCGTGGTGGTCAGGTCGAGCGGCGCACGGAAGGTCGGCAGGCCGCTGGGAAGCAGGCCTGCCTCGAATCCAAGCGGCGGGTGGGCCAGGAAGCCCTCCAGCAGCGCGGCCGGTTCCAGCGCGGTGCTGGATGCGCGTGACGTCATCTCCATCAGCACGGGAACCGGCAGCGCATCGACCTCAGCCCTTGGCCTTGGTCAGCGCCTGGTCGAGCAGGGTGATCGCCAGGTCGATCTCTTCGTAGCTGATGTCCAGCGACGGCGCGAAGGTGATCACGTTCTTGTACCAGCCACCCACGTCGAGCACGAGGCCCATGCGCTTGCCGTCGTGCAGGAGGTCACCGGCCAGGCCGATGTCGACCATGCGGTCCAGCAGTTCCTTGTTGGGGGTGTAGCCGTCGGTCTGGCAGATCTCGGCGCGCAGGGCCAGGCCCAGGCCGTCGACGTCGCCGATCTCCGGGTGACGCTTCTGTAGGCCACGCAGGCCGTCCAGGAAGTACGCGCCCTTCTCCGGCACGGTGCGCTCGTAATCCATTTCCTTGCCCAGCTTCAGCACTTCCAGGCCGAGGCGGGTGCCCAGCGGATTGGAGTTGAAGGTGGAGTGGGTGGAGCCCGGCGGGAACACGGTCGGGTTGATCAGTTCTTCGCGCGCCCACAGGCCCGACAGCGGGTTCAGGCCGTTGGTCAGCGCCTTGCCGAACACCAGCACGTCCGGGGTAACGCCGAAGTGCTCGATCGACCACAGCTTGCCGGTGCGCCAGAAACCCATCTGGATTTCATCGACGACCATCAGGATGCCGTACTTGTCCAGCACGCGCTTGAGGCCAGTGAAGAAGTTGCGCGGCGGGATGACGTAGCCGCCGGTGCCCTGGATCGGCTCGACGTAGAACGCGGCGTACTCGGCCTGGCCGACCTTGGGATCCCACACGCCGTTGTACTCGCTTTCGAACAGGCGCTCGAACTGCCACACGCAGTGGTCGGAATACTCGTCCGGGGTCATGCCCTTCGGGCGACGGAACGGGTACGGGAACGGGATGAACATCGCGCGCTCGCCGAAGTGGCCGTAGCGGCGGCGGTAGCGGTAGCTGGAGGTGATCGACGAGGCACCCAGGGTGCGGCCGTGGTAGCCGCCCTCGAAGGCGAACATCAGGCTCTTGCCGCCGCGCGCGTTGCGCACGATCTTCAGCGAATCTTCAATGGCCTGCGCGCCGCCGACGTTGAAGTGCACGCGGCCGTCCAGGCCGAACTTCTGGTGCATGTCCACGGCAATGGTCTTGGCCAGCTGCACGCGGGTCGGGTGCAGGTACTGGCTGGCGACCTGCGGCAGGGTGTCGATCTGGTCCTTCAGCGCGTCGTTCAGGCGTTTGTTGCTGTAGCCGAAGTTGCAGGCCGAGTACCACATCTGCAGGTCGAGGTAGGGCACGCCCGCACCGTCGAACATGTAGCTTCCTTCGCCGCGCTGGAAGATCTTCGGCGGGTCGACGTAGTGGACGGTGTCGCCGAAGGAGCTGTAGCGGGCTTCGTCGGCCAGCAGCTGCGCGTCGGAGGCAGCCGCGTCGGCGTTCTTGTCAAAAATGTTCATGCAGTTCGGTTCCGTGAAGGACGTTCGAAAGGGGTGACGGGGGAGCGCGCCTGGAAGGGAGTGCTCAGGCGGTGGCCAGCAGCAGGGGCAGTGCGGCGGGCTGCGGGCTGGCGTCGAGGCGACGTGGCTGCAGCAGGCTGCCATCGAGCAAGCGCGGCAACAGTGCGATTGCATCGTGGAAGGAATCGATGGCGGCATGCTCGATGCCGGCCTTCGTGCAATGGGTGATCAGGCGGCGCTTGGCGAACACGAAGTCGGCATCTTCGGAGACGCAGAAATCCGAGCTGCCATCGCCGATCATCAGCACGCGTGGTGCTTCGTCGGCACGCGCCTGCGCGGCGCAGGTGCACTTGCAGGTACCACTGCGGCATCCTTCGGCCTGGTAGGGCGACTCCAGTTCCCAATGGTCTTCGCACCAGCGCAGGTGGTTGGCCACCACCGGCAGTCGCGACAGGCCGTGGTTGGCGAGGATGCGGTGGATCGCATAGTCCAGCCCGTCGCTGACGATGCGCAGCGGCACGCCCAGCTGTTCGGCGCGGCTGACAAAGGCGGCGAAGCCCGGATCGATCTGCACCTGGTCCAGGTGCGCGTCGAGCGTGGCCGGGTCCAGCTTCAACAGCCGCACCTGGCCCTGCATGCATTCACGCGAGCCGATCTTTCCCGCCTTCCACTGGTCTTCCAGTTGCTGCCAGCCCGGCTGGCCGTACTTCTCCAGCAGCGAGTCGATGACATCTTCGAGGCTGATGGTGCCATCGAAGTCACACAGGATGCTCCAGTGCATGGGCAGGTCCGTCGATGAAAGAAACGTCCGGCACGATGCCGGGGCAGGCTCAATGTAGGCAGGCAGCCTTTCTCGTTCCTTTCCTGTTGAAAGCCTGCACCGCCGGGTGGGGAAAGTGTTCAGGAATCGAGCGTGCTGAATGGGCGTGATGCCGTGAAAACCGCGCTTTCAGGGCTGCGCAGCGGCCAGCGCCCGCAGGATCTGCGCGGTCTCTTCCCGGGTCTGCCAGGCGCTGTTGCCGAGGGTCAGCATGCGTGCGGCGAAGTCGCGCGCGTTCGGCATGTCGTCCTGCGGCACGATGCCACGCAGGTAGGCGTAGTCGGGCAGGGCATGGATGAACATGCGGCTGGCACCGAGACCGCGCGGCCACAGTTCGTCCAGTGCGGCATCGCGCGCGCGCTGGCTGGGCAGCAGCAGCATCAGCATCGGCCAGGTGCCGCCGGTGCCGGCCAGGCCATCGACCACCTCCACCGCCGGCAGCTGTGCCAGCTGCACACGCAGCTGCAGTGCGCGCAGGCGCCCGGCCTGCAGGAACGCAGGCAGCCGCCGTGCAGCGTGGGCGCCCACGTTCTGCCGCCACTGGCTGACCCGGTGCTGGGGGATGTCCAGCGGGAAAATGTCTCCGACCGCGTCTTCCAGATCGCCGCGTTGCAGGGCGCTGCGCAGCGGATTGCCGTACACCAGCGACAGCAGCGAGGGGCGGTAACAGGCGGCAAGACCCAGCAGCTGCACGCTGCGAAGCAGCTCCCAGCGCAGGCTGAAACGTACCTGTTCGGCGGCATGTTCGGCCAGCGCGGCGCGCAGCTCGTCATCGCGGCTGACCAGCAGGCCGCCTTCATGCAGGCTCAGCCCCTTGCCGGCGGCCAGGCTGAAGAATCCGATGTCGCCACGCAGGCCCACGCTGCTGTTGCCGACCCGTGCGCCCAGCGCCTGTGCGGCATCTTCGATCACCCAGGCGCCGGCGCCGCGTGCGACCTCGCAGGCCCGTTCGACATCGGCGATGCGCCCGCCGAGGTGGGTGGGCAGGATCGCCAGCGTCCGTGCGTCGGCCAGGCGCGAGAGCTGTGCCGGATCAAAGTCGAAATGGCCACGCCGGGTATCGCACAGCTGCACGCGCAGGCCGAGGCTGTGCACCGCGATCGGCACGAGCGGACAGGTATAGGCCGGCAGGATCACGGTATCGCGCTTGGGCGCGCGCTTGCGCAGGGTGCGCAGTGCGATCAGCAGCGCGTGGGTGCCGGAACAGGTCAGCTGCAGCGGCGGTGTGCCGAGCTGGGTGGCCAGGATGTCGCGCAGGTCGCCGCCGCCGGGAAGGAAGTCGCTGGCCTGCATCGGCAGGCCAGCGGTCGGCGGCAGTTCGCGCGCGAACAGGCTCATCGCAGCCCGCTCACGAAGTGCTGTCGGCGGGGCTGTGCGGATCATCCGCTTCGGCGCGGCCGAGGCAGACGATGCCAGCCACGATCAGTACCGCACCGACAAGGTGATGCAGGGTCAGCGGCTCTTTCAGCAGCCAGGCCGACAGCAGCAGCACACTGATCACCTCCAGGTGCGAGGCCGCGAACGCCGGGCCGATCGGCGCATGGCGCAGCAGGCTCATCCAGGTGAAGAACGCGCCGACGTAGCCGAGGACCGCGCCGTATACCCACGGCTGCGACAGCACGCGCAGCAGCCACGCGGTGTTGGCCTCGACCGGCAGCGCGGCGTCACCGGCGTACTTGAAGCACAGCTGGGCCAGCGTGTCGAAGGCCATCAGCAGGGGAAAGCCGATCACATACAGGCGCCTCATGAGCCGGCCCCCACCACCGCCACGCCCGCCGTGACCAGCAGCATGCCGGTCACCCGCAATGGCGTGAGCTTTTCGCGGAACAGGATGCGGCCGGCGATCATCAGCGCGACGATGTTGATCGAGCCCAGCAGCACGCCCTTGGACAACGGCACCAGCGACAGGAACGCGATCCAGGCAACGAACTCAAGCACGTAGCAGGCGATGCCGATCCACAGCCAGGGGCGGCTGAGCATGTGTTTCCAGCGTTGCAGTCCTTCGCCATCCTGCGGGTCGCTGGCGGCGGCCTTGAAGGCGAGCTGGCCACCGGTATCGAGCACCACATTGGCCAGCCACAGCAGCGTGGCGAGTGCCCCCATCTCAGGCCACCGCCTTGAGCACGCCGCTGCGTTCACCGATTTCGGTGAAGAAACGCGCGCTGCGGCGGATCACCTCGCGGCGTTCGCGGTCGATCGTGATCATGTGGTAGCTGTCTTCCAGCACCACCAGTTCCTTCGGACCGCTGACCCTCGATATCACCAGTTCAGCGTTGCCCATGCTGGCCACGTCGTCTTCGCGGGCGTGCATCACCAGGCACGGTGCGGTGACCTGGTGCAGGTGGCGGCGGGTCCAGTTGCTCAGGGCGCGCATCTCGGCCAGCGCGTGCCAGGGGTTGCCCGGCAGGCCGGCCGCGGCGCTGTCGCCGGACAGCATGGCGGCACTGACCTGCGCACGCAGGCGCTCGTCACGCAGGCCATAGGGCGGTTCTTCCATGAACATGCGGTCGCGGCCGATGTTGAAGCGCTTGAACCACGGCAGCAGGAACGACAGGCGGGCCACGGCGGGAATGTTCCAGCCGTCGTAGCGGAAGGTGGCGCCATACACGCCGACGCCGGACACCCATTCGGGGCGGCGTGCAGCCAGCGCCAGCGCCAGTACCGCGCCCATCGACAGGCCGCCGACGAACAACTGGTCGACCTTGCCACGCAGGCTCGCCGCTGCATCTTCCACGCCCTGGTACCACTGTTCCCAGGTGGTCGCCAGCAGGTCATCCACGGTGCCGCAATGGCCGGGCAACTGCACGCCGTGTACGGTGAAGCCGGCGTTGTTCAGGCCCTTGCCCAGCATGCGCATTTCCGCCGGGGTGCCGGTCAGGCCGTGGACCAGCAGCACGCCCTGCGGGCCACCGGGGAGGAAGAAGTCGTGCGATTCGGTCACCTGGCGGCTCCGGGACGGCAGTGGGGATGGTCAGGATCGCAAGCGCGATTTTCGCCAGCCTTTCAGCGCCCCGGTACGGGTCAGGGGGCCTTCAGCAGCGGCAGTGTGATGGCGACCTTCAGGCCCCCACCGGCGCGGTTGAGGAAGGTCAGGCGGCCGCCGGAATGCTCCACCGCTTCGTGCGCGATGGCCAGGCCCAGGCCGGTGCCGCTGGCTGCGGTGCCAGGCGCTCGGAAGAAGCGCTCGCCCAGCCGTGGCATCACGTCCTCGGGCACGCCGGGGCCGTTGTCCTCCACGTACAGTTCGACGTCATTGTCATCCAGCGCATGCACGCCGACCGTGACGGTCGCATCGCGGCCGGCATAGCGCAGCGCATTGTCGATCAGGTTGTCCAGTGCTTCCTGCAGCTGGGCACCATTGCCGAGCACGCGCAGCGGGTGGGGGCTGCCGCGGTAGCCCAGATCGATGCCATCGCGGATCGCTTCGGGCACGCGCATGCCGACCCACTGCGGCACCAGCTCGCACAGGTCCAGTGCCTCCACGGTATCGGGTACGGTCTGCGCCCGGCTCAGTGCGAGCAGCTGGGTGCTGACCCGGGCGGTGCGCTGGTTGAGCCGGCGGATGTGCTGCAATGCCTCGCGCACCGTGTCCGGGTCGCCATGTGCCAGTGCCTGGTCCACGTGCAGGGCCATGCCGGCCAACGGCGAGCGCAGCTGGTGCGCGGCATCGGCGATGAAACGGTTCTGCAGCGTGATCATTTCCGCCTGGCGCGCGAACAGATCGTCGATGGTGCTGATCAGCGGCTGGATCTCTTCGGGCACGTCGGCATCGGAGATCGGTGCCAGTTCGCCGCGGCGCTGCGCCAGGCGGGTCCTCAGCGGGGTCAGGATGCGCAGGCCATGGGTCACCCCGAACCAGACCAGCGCGGCGGTGCCCAGCGCCAGCATGGTCATCAGCGGGATGATGATCATCAGGATCTCGCGCGCGCGCTGGCGTCGTTCGGCCATGCTTTCGGCCACCGTCACCGCCAGCTGGTCCTGCGGATCGTTCATCGCACGCGTGCAGACGGTGGCCATGCGCACCGGCTGGCCGTTGAGAATGCCATCGTACAGGGTGGGGTCCACGCCGGTGCATTCCTGCGAAGGCGCGTAGGCACTGAAATCCGCATTGCCGCTGAGTGTCCCCTGGCGGCTGCTGTCCACGTTGAAATAGCGATGGCCGTCGGGCTCGTATTCGATCAGGAAGCGCGCCTGCGGAGACAGGTCGCTGGTCACCGGCATGGTGCTCAGCATCTGCGCGAACGAGTGCGTGTCGTCGATCAGGTTACGGTCGTGGATGCGGTTGGAATAATCCAACGCAACGTAATAGGCCAGGATCGTATTGAAGGTAAGCAGGCCCAGCATCGGCAACGCCAGGAAGGCGAGCAGGCGCCGGCGCAGGCTGGGGGGGCCACTGATCACGGGGCGCTGTCGTCCTGCGCGTCTTCCAGCATGTAGCCCAGTCCGCGCACGGTGCGGATGCCCATGCCGCCGGGCTGCAGCTTGCGGCGCAGGCGGTGCAGGGCGATGTCCAGGCCGTTGTCGGTCAGGTCCTGGCCCCAGTCGCACAGCGCCTCCACCAGCTGTGCGCGCGAGACGATGCGCTCGGCGCGTACCGCCAGTGCCGACAGCAGGCCGAACTCGCGTGCGGTCAGTTCCAGCGACTGGTCGTCGATCCACACCCGATGCCCGGCCAGATCGATGCGCAGGCGGCCGATGCGCAGGTCCGGGTTGCCATTGCTGGTCACGCGGCGCAGCTGTGCGCGCACGCGGGCTTCGAATTCGTCCAGTGCGAATGGCTTGACCAGGTAGTCGTCGGCACCGAGGTCGAGCACGCGCACGCGTTCGGCCAGGCCGTCGCGGGCGGTCACCACCAGTACCGCCAGGCCATCGCCGCGCTGGCGCAGGCGCTGCAGCACGTCGCGGCCATCCAGCTGTGGCAGGCCCAGGTCCAGCACCAGCAGCGCGTATTGGGTCGAACCCAGCGCGGCGTCGGCGTGCGCGCCGTTGTCGACGTGGTCGACCACATGCCCCTGCCGGCGCAGCGAGGCGCACAGGCCGGAGGCGATGTCCGGGTCGTCTTCAGCAATCAGAACGCGCATGCGCGGGGAGCTCCTGTAACGGTCGGGCCCAGCGGGTGGACGGGGCGGGCCTCTCGGCTGCCGAGGGTAGCCGCAAACCGGGTGAAGGTGGAGCGCGCCGGCACCTCCCGGCACCGTCGCGCTGTCCCGCCATTCAGTCCTGCAGGCCCGGCTCACCCAGTGCCAGCGGCACCCGTGAGCCGTCCAGCAGGCCGCGGCTGAGCCTGCCATCCTCGATGAACAGCAGTTCGCCGTTCTCGCCGTTCTTGATGCTGCTGTCGATGGCGATCACGCGGTCGCCGTGGAAGCTGCTGACGTGTGGCATCGAGGTATGGCCAACCACGATGCGCGTGAGCTGCAGGCGGTCGAGCACGGCCTGTACCCCCGCTGTGTCGAGGCGGCCATCGAAGTAGCCGCGGTACCAGATCGGGCTGGTCTTGCCGTCATACAGCGGTGCGGTGGCCGGGTCGGCCTTCACTTCGGCCTTGGGCAGGCCCAGAGAGGCCTGATAGGCCGCATTGGTGCGTGCCGGGTCCAGCGCCAGCTGCACCGCTTCGGGCGAGATGCCGCCATGCAGGAACAGGGTATCGCCGATCTTCAGCAGCACCGGGCGGGTGCGCAGCCACTGCCCGATCACCGAGTCGGCGCCATACAGTTGCGGGTAGCTGCGGCCCAGCAGCTGGGCGCTGCGCAGGTACTTCGGGTTGACGTAGCGCAGGTCGTCGTACAGCACCATGGTTTCGTGGTTGCCTAGCACGAAGTGCACTGCGCCACCGGCGGCGGCGGCCTGCTGCTGCAGGCCGTACAGCAGCCAGAACGCCTCGGTCACCTGCGGGCCGCGGTCGAATACATCGCCAGCGATGACCAGCGTGTCCTTGCCCAGGGCCCAGCGATCCTGCGCGTCGATGACCTGGTGGGCGCGCAGCAGGCGCACCAGCAGCCCGTACTGGCCATGGATGTCCGACAGCGCGACGATGCGCGGCGCGGCCGGCAGCACGGAGACCGAGGCCGCATTCGGCGCGGCCACGTGCACGGTGTGTTCGTAGCCACAGCGCGGCGCGATATCGGTGCCCGTCGTGTTGATGGCCAGCGAGCGCGACTCGACCTTGTCGTCGCAGATCCACTTGGCCTGCAGCTGGTCGCCCTGGCGGAATACATAGGGGCCATCGGCCTGCACGTGGTCGGCGGGCGCGGCAACCTCGCGGGCCTGCGTGGTTGCTGTGGCGCAGGCCAGCAGCGGCAACAGCAGGGCGGTCAGCAGGAAAGGGCGATAGCGCGGCATCGGCGGCGTCCGGCGGCGGAAACCTCCGATGCTAACCGGCGCGGCCCGATCGTGGTGTGCGCGAATGGGCGGATCAGGCGCCGCGCCGGTCGTCCTTGAGCTTGCGCACGCGGGTGGCGGCGGCCTGCAGCGGCTGACCGTCGCGCCCGTGTGGCTGCATGTAGGGCAGTGGTCGCCGCGTGCTGGATTCGATCAACTGCGAATGGGCTTCACCGGCGCTGAAGCGATGGCGTTCTCCCCACTGGCGCAGCGCGACCAGCAGCGGGAACAGTTCCTGGCCGGCGTGGGTGAGCACGTATTCCTGGTAGGCCGAGCCATCGGAGGCCGGTTGCAGTTGCAGGATGCCGGCCTCGACCAGCCTGCGCAGGCGATCGCTGAGGATGTTGCGCGCCGCGCCGAGGCTGCGCTGGAAGTCGCCAAAGCGCGTGACGCCGTCGAAGGCATCGCGGATCACCAGCAGTGCCCAGCGATCACCGAGCAGGTCGGCGCTGCGGGCAACGGGGCAGGGACTGTTGGCGTGCATGCTGTGGCCTCCGAATGTGGTTGCAGTTTAAAACCAATGACGATAGCCTGCATCAAGTTTCAAATTGCAACTACATCATGAGCGCATCGATGTCCCGCCCATTGCTGACCCTGCTCGCGGTCGCGGCCGGCGCCAGCGTTGCCAACGTCTATTACGCGCAACCGCTGCTGGATCGGCTGGCACAGGCCTTCGCATTGGACCGTGCCGTGGCGGGCGCAGTGTTGGCGGCAACCCAGGCCGGCAGTGTGCTGGCATTGCTGGGCCTGCTGCCGCTCGCCGATCGCGGTGACCGGCGACGCCTGCTGCGGATGCAGTTGATGGCGCTGGTGCTGGCCCTGCTGTGGCTGGCAGCGGCACGCACGGCCGGTTGGCTGTTGTCGGGCATGCTGCTGGCCGGGCTGTTGGGCACCGCGCTGACCCAGGGCTTGATCGCCTATACCGCCACGCTTGCGCCGCCCGAGCAGCGCGGGCGCCTGGTGGGCGTGGTGCAGGGCGGCGTGTTCATCGGCCTGTTGCTGGCGCGCGTTGTATCGGGCGCGGTCGCGGCCACCGTCGGCTGGCGGGCGGTCTATCTGCTGTCGGCAGCGCTGATGGCGGCCCTGGCCGTGCTGCTGTGGCGGCGCCTGCCGGCGGTGCCGGTGCCGGCGGCACCACCGCGCTGGCGCGAACTGCTGGGTTCGATGCTGGGCATGCTGCGCCGGGACCGCGCGCTGCGCGAGCGTGGGCCGCTGGCATTGCTGCTGTTTGCTGGCCTCAACGTGTTCTGGGCGGCGGTGCCGCTGCCGCTGTCGGCGCCGCCGTTGCAGTGGTCCACCGCGGCCATCGGCGCACTGGGCCTGGCCGGCGTAGTGGGCGCCTTGATGGCGGCGCGGGTCGGGCACTGGATGGACCGCGGTTTCGCCGGTCGGGTCAGTCTTGGCGCGTTGCTGCTGATGCTGGCCGCGTGGTGGCCGCTGCTGGGCCTGCCGCAGTCGCTGTCGTTGCTGCTGCTGGGCGTGATCGTGCTCGACCTCGGTGGGCAGGCACTGCACGTATCGAACCAGGCGCTGCTGCTGCGTGCACCGGCAGAACAGCATGGACGCCTGGTGGCGTTGTACATGCTGTTCTATGCAGTGGGCAGTGGTGCCGGTGCGGCTGCCGGGCCCTGGATGCAGGCCCGGCATGGCTGGCCTGCCGTGTGCCTGCTGGGTGCAGGCATCGCGGCGCTGGCGCTGCTGTGGTGGGCAGCATGGCGGGTGGTGGCGTCCAATGCATCGGCTGGCGGGCGAATCGGTAGAGTCGACTGTCGGTAGAGTCGACTGTCAGTCGACTGCTCTTCGCCCCGCGTGCGAAAAATCCCGCGCTGCGTGCGATAGTCGACCAGCGGTCGACTCTACCTGTCCTGTCGTCATCGCTGCAGTGCACGCCGTCCCGGTGCTTCCTCAAGGTCCGCGCTGGCCACTACCACGCGGTTGCGGCCGCTGCGCTTGGCCTCGTACATCGCCGCATCGGCCCGTGCCATCAGCCGCTCGTAGTCCGGGTGGCCGTCATGGCCGGCTACGCCGATGCTGGCGGTCAGTGCCAGTACCTGGCCGTTGGCCAATGCCACCGGTGACTGCGCGATCTGCCGCCGCAGGCTTTCGGCGATCACCGCGGCCTGTGATTCGCTGGCCGCGACCAGCACCACCACGAACTCCTCGCCGCCATAGCGGAACAGGTAGTCACTGCCGCGGGTCAGCTGGCCGAGCAGGCCGGCGACGTGCTGCAGCGCGCGGTCCCCGGCGTCGTGGCCGTGGCCGTCGTTGATCGCCTTGAAGTGATCCAGGTCGAGCAGCAGCAGCGAGAACGGCGTGCGGTTGCGCGTGGCCAGCTCGATCTCCCGGCGCAGCACGGTAGGCAGGAAGCGGCGGTTGAGCAGGTTGGTCAGCGCATCGCTGCCGGCATCCAGCTCGCCGATGCGCTCGAACAGCAGCGTCATCAGGGTGCGGATGGCGGCCAGGTCCTCGCGGATGGCCGGCAGCACCGCCAGTCGTTGTGCCGGGGCATCGTTGCTCGCCCGCTGCAGGTTGCTGTCGATGTGGGCCATCAGCTGGCCGACCTGCCGGGTCTCGCTGCTCTCGCCGAAGCTGGGGATGCCCTTGTGGGTGAACCACAGGCCGAACTCGGAAGTGGCCAGGCTGGCGCTGTCGCTGGCCTGTACGTGGCCAGCGAGCGCGTAGAGCAGGGCGTTCTCCCAGTCCAGCAGCAGTGCGCGCTGGCGTTCGCGTTCGGTGCCGACGTTCTGCACCAGCGAGAACAGCCGGTACGCAGCATCGGCGCGGGTCGAGCGCTCGCGTGCATGGGTATAGGCCAGGGTCATGCCTTCCATGGCGATGTCCATGATCGCGCTGAGGCAGTCGATGGCGGCGAACGCAGTGGCACTGTCGGGCGCGTCGTCGTGCAGGCGCACGAACAGTTCGTGCTTGAGCACGCGCGCGCCGCGGGTGACCAGGTCGACCGGAATACCGACCCGGGCATGCACATCGCCGATCACCCGCTGCGAGGCAACGGCGCCGGCAATACCGTCGGCATTGGTGGTCAGCAACTGCACCAGCCAGCGCTGCATGGCCGGCTGCAGGCGCTGCTTGACCTGATCGTGGGACAGGAAGCGGCGTGCACGCCCGTCCTGCAGCAGTACCTCGTAGAAGCGTTGGGCCAGCGCCGGCGGGGCATCGGCGGCGGCGGCGTGCAGCAGCGCGGTGGCGGCAGGGCCGGCCTGTTGCAGGCAGTGCTGCCAGGCCTCGGCCAGCGGTTGGCTGGCATCGTCCAGTTGGGGTGGTTCCACGTCGATCTCTGACTGCGTACGGCAAACCACGGGTATCGGCCGCGGTGGCGCACGGTTGATGGCGGGTTGGCCGGTCAGTTTATGCGCGATGCAGGGTTGCACGGCGCGCAAAGCACGTCGGCGCCGCGGCGGCAATGAGTGAACGCATTTGAGAATCACTCGCATTGATGGGAGAATGCGCGCACGGATCGGCCCGCAGGCGACTGCAGCGACGCTCCGCCTCCCCCTCGTCGTTGCCTCAAGCCCTTTGCCAGAGGCCCCGTTGCCCTGCCAGAAGGTCCAGATCATGTCTCCTGCCGTTGTCCTTTCGCCGCGCCCGCTGGCGCTCGCCGTTGCCGCCCTGCTGGCGGGAAGCGCCCTGACCGCCCAGGCCGAAACCGATGCCACCGATATCGACACGGTGCATGTCACCGCCTCGCAGATTGCCCGCCAGGCACTGGGTACCTCGACCATCACCGCCGAGGACATCGCCAAGCGCCCGCCGGCCAACGACATCGCCGAGCTGCTGCGCACCATGCCGGGCGTCAACCTCACCGGCAACAGCGCCTCGGGCCAGTACGGCAACAACCGCCAGATCGACCTGCGTGGCATGGGCCCGGAAAACACCCTGATCCTGGTCGACGGCAAGCGCATCGGTGCGCGTGATGCCGTGCGCATGGGCCGTAGCGGTGAGCGCAATACCCGCGGTGATACCAACTGGGTGCCGGCGGAAATGATCGAGCGCATCGAAGTGCTGCGCGGCCCTGCGGCGGCACGCTATGGCTCCGGTGCGTCCGGTGGCGTGGTCAACATCATCACCAAGCGCCCGACCGGCGACCTGACCGGCGCGGTCGACCTGTATGGCCTGGTGCCCGAGCACAGCGCCGAAGGCGGCAGCGAGCGCGTCGGCCTGCAGCTGAGCGGGCCGATGACCGACACCCTGTCGTTCCGCCTGTACGGCAACCTCAACAAGACCGACGCCGACTCACTGGACCTCAACCGCCAGTACGCCACCAACCCGAACGCGGTGCCGCCGGCTGGCCGCGAGGGTGTCAAGAACCGCGACGTCAACGCGTTGCTGCGCTGGGACATCACCGCCGACCAGGTGGTGGAGTTCGAAGCCGGCACCAGCCGCCAGGGCAACATCTACGCCGGTGACCGCGCGGTCAGCACTACCGGTACCTCGACCGGCGTTGACCTGGCGGCGCTGGCCGACGGCGAAGCGGAAACCAACCGCATGTACCGCAACACCGGCGCGATCACCCATCGCGGCCGCTGGGGCGACGTGACCTCGCGGGTGACCGCCGCGGTGGAAGCGGTCAACAACTCGCGCATCAATGAAGGCCTGGCCGGTGGCCCGGAAGGCAGCTTCAACGGCACCGACTGGTCGACCTCGCGCCTGCGCAACTACCAGCTGGATGGCGAAGTGAGCTTCCCGACCTCGCTGGGCAGCGCCGAGAACATCTGGACGCTGGGCTTTGAATACCTGGACAGCCGCCTGACCGACCCGTACTCGATGAGCCAGTCCAGCAGCAGCGGCGGCGGTATCCCGGGGCTGTCGGCCGATCGCGCGCGGGGCAAGGCCGACGCGCAGACCACCGCAGTGTTCGTCGAAGACAACATCTACCTGGGTGAGCGCTGGATCGTCACCCCGGGCCTGCGCTTCGACCACCACAGCCAGTTCGGCAACAACACCAGCCCCAGCCTCAATGCGCAGTTCCGCATCAACAGCGACTGGGTGGTGAAGGGCGGCATCGCCCGCGCGTTCAAGGCGCCGAACCTGTACCAGTCCAATCCGGACTATCTGTACTACACCCGTGGCAACGGCTGCCCGAATGCACTGCCGAGCCTGGGTGCCGGTTGCTACATGCGCGGCAACGCGGACCTGAAGGCGGAAACCAGCCTGAACAAGGAACTGGGCATCGAGTGGGCACCGCAGAGCGGCTGGCAGGCCTCGTTGACCTACTTCCACAACGACTACAAGGACAAGATCCAGGCCGGCTACACCCAGGTTGGCCTGACCGCCGACACCAAGGGCCGCATCTTCCGCTGGGAGAACGCGCCCAAGGCGATCGTGCAGGGGCTTGAAGGCAACCTGGTGATCCCGCTGCTGGGCGAGCAGGGCAATCGCCTGAAATGGAGCAACAACTTCACCTACATGGTGGAAAACGAGAACAAGAGCACCGGCCAGCCGCTGTCGGTGATCCCGAAGTACACCGTCAACACGATGCTGGACTGGCAGGCCACCGACAAGCTGTCGGTGCTGCTGACCGGCACGTTCTACGGCAAGCAGGAACCGGCCACCGCCAACATCAACAATGATCCGCGCTGCACCGGCAGCTGCGATCCCTCGATCGCGCTGCAGGACCGCGGTGCCTACAACATCTGGGGCGTGAGCGCGCGCTACAGGGTGACCGAGACGGTCAGCTTCGGCTTCGGCGTGAACAACCTGGCCGACAAGCGCCTGTTCCGCGAGGCCAACAGCAGCGATGCCGGTGCGGCGACCTACAACGAACCGGGCCGCGCGTACTGGGCCAGCCTGCGCTTCGGGTTCTGACCGCACGCGGACGCCGGTCCGCTGCGGTCGCCAGGCCAGGCCTGGCGCTGCCGGCCACGCTCCGGTAGCGCCGGGCCATGCACGGTGAGGGATCGCCTGGGCTGCAATGTTATAAACACCGTAATAGTCTCCCCCGCCAGCACGGCGTAGCCTGCACCGCATCGCAAAGGAGCTGTTGCCATGGGCCACGACCACGATCACCTGCCATCCCAGATCCGCCACGAGAAACCCTTGTGGTGGGCGCTCGGCCTGACCTCCACCTTCCTCGTCATCGAGGTGGTGGGCGCGTTCTGGACCAACAGCCTGGCGCTGCTGTCCGACGCGGCACACATGGCCACCGATGCACTGGCACTGATGATCGCGCTGGTCGCGGTGCGGTTGAGCCGGCGCCCGCCGGACGCGCGCCGCACCTACGGCTATGCACGCCTGGAAGCGCTGGGCGCGATGATCAACGGCGCCATGCTGTTCGTGGTCGCCGCCTACATCCTGTGGGAGGCGATCGGTCGTTTCCGCGAACCGCAGGAGATCGCATCTTCGGGCATGCTGGTGATCGCCGCCGCAGGCCTGGTCATCAACCTGATCTCGATGCGCCTGCTGCAGGCCGGCAGCGGCGAGAGCCTGAACGTGAAGGGCGCCTACCTGGAAGTGTGGGCGGACATGCTTGGCTCGGTGGCGGTGATCGCCGGTGCGTTGTTGATCAAGTGGACCGGCTGGAAGCCGATCGACCCGATCCTGGCGGTGCTGATCGGCCTGTGGGTACTGCCGCGCACCTACGTGCTGATGCGCGAGGCGATCAACGTGCTGCTGGAAGGCGTGCCCAAGGGCATGGACGTGGCCAAGGTGCGCGACAGCCTGTCCGGTCATGCTGCGGTGCTGGACGTGCATGACCTGCATGTGTGGGCGCTGGCCTCCAGCACGCCGGCGCTGACCGCGCACATCGTGATGCGCGACGGCACCGACGCCGATGCGCTGCGCCGTGAGCTGGGCGGGCGCCTGCACGATGACTTCGGCATCGAGCACGTGACGCTGCAGATTGAAGCGGACCACTGTGGTGAAGCCTGCGCTGGACCGGCGTCGGCCAAGGGCGGCGCGCAGCAGGGCCATGAAGGCCACGACCACGGTGAGGACGCGCAGGGCCATCGCGGCCACGTGCATCATTGAATGAAAATGAAAGCCGCACCGGGGAATGCCCGGTGCGGTCATTCGTCCCGTCGCGAGGCCAGCCGATCCGCCAGCCGGGTCGGTTCCGGCAGCCGGTAACCGCGCAGCGTGCGCTGCACCCAGTCCAGCGCGGTATCGGCACTGACCCGATGGCCGCCGGCCACGAACAGCGGCTTGCAGCGCACCTTGCTGCGCAGCACCCAGCCCAGTTGTTCGTCGCCATCCTGCAGCGGCGCATGTGCACCGGCCTCGGCGCCCGGTTCGACGAACCGGCCCACCAGCTTCGACTTGGCCACGCCGATGCTGGGCAGGTCGGTGACCACGCCCAGATGCGCGGCCACGCCCAGCCGGCGCGGATGGCTGATGCCATGGCCATCGACGAACACCAGGTCCGGCGTGCGCGGCAGCAGCGCCAGCGCGGCCAGCAGTGCCGGCAGCTCGCGGAAGCTGAGCAGACCGGGGATGTAGGGCATCACCGTCGGGATGCGCGCGATCTCCTGCGCCACGGGCTTCAGCGTCTCCACGTCCAGCAGTACCGCCGCGGCGCGGGTGATGGCGCCGTCGTCTTCAAAGCCAACATCCAGCCCGGCCAGCCAACGGACGTCGCGTGGCAGGCGGTCCTGGCGCTCCACGCGGCCGGCCAGCTGGAGCTGCTGCGCGCGTGCCGCGGAGACGCTGCCTTCCCAACATCCGGGATCGATCACCGTATTCATCGGTCACAGCATCGCACGGGCGGCGCCACGGCCCGGTGAGCGGCGGCCGGGCTACAATGGCGGCCTGCCTTTCCTCGCGTTGGAGACCCTGCAGTGACCCGTAAACTCGTACTGTTGCGCCATGGCCAGAGCCAGTGGAACCTGGACAACCGCTTCACCGGCTGGGTCGATGTCGACCTGACCGAGCAGGGGCGCCGGGAAGCGGCCGCCGCCGGTCGCCTGATGCGCGAGGAAGGCCTGCAGTTCGACGTCGCCCACACCTCCGTGCTCAAGCGTGCCATCCACACCCTGCAGGGTGCGCTGGCCGAGCTGGAGCAGGACTGGCTGCCGGTGAACAAGTCCTGGCGCCTCAACGAGCGGCACTACGGCGGCCTGCAGGGGCTGGACAAGGCCGAGACCGCGGCCAAGCACGGCGAAGAGCAGGTCAAGGTCTGGCGCCGTTCGTACGACATCCCGCCGCCGCCGATGGACCTGGAAGATCCGGGCCACCCGATCCATGACCGCCGCTACGCCGGTCTGGACCGCAACGCGCTGCCGGGCACCGAGTCGCTGGCCACCACCCTGGACCGCGTGCTGCCGTACTGGCACGACGCCATCGCGCCGCAGCTGAAGGACGGCAAGACCGTGCTGGTCACTGCCCACGGCAACTCGCTGCGCGCGCTGTACAAGTACCTCAACAATGTCTCGCGCGAGGAGATCCTCGAGCTGAACATCCCGACCGGCATCCCGCTGCTGTTCGAACTGAACGACGACCTGACCGTGCAGTCGTTCCGCTACCTGGGCGACCCGGAAGCAGCGCGCAAGGCCGCCGAAGCCGTGGCCAACCAGGGCAAGGCGAAGTAAGAAGCACAAGGCCGGCGCAAGCCGGCCTTCGCTTTTGTCGAGCCGAGCCCACGCTCGGCCGGCGCTGTCGCAACCCGGTAGAGCCAACCCATGGGGGCTGCATCAGCCAGCTACGAGGGATCCATGCGGCGCACCTTCGGCGGCTGCAACGCGGCAATGTCGATGACGTGTTCCTGGCATATCACCTGATAGTGCGTGAATGGGCCCGGGTAACTGACATCGGCAAAGGTGGCATGGTCCAGATAATCGAGGAACTTCGAACGGCTGTAGCGGCGGAACAGGTTGCCGCTCCAGGTTTCGGCGTCGTCCCAGCTCTGGTAGGACTCGTTGTGCACGGCGTAGCTGATGTAGTGGTCCCAGATCAGCTCAAAACGCTGCGAGTGGGGCATCACCTCTATCGCACGCGCATCATCGATTGAACGTCCATGAGCGAGCTCCACACGGGAGGGCTTTCCGACCACCAGGCCTTCCTCGACGACCAGGCGCAGACGATTCGCTTCCGGCTCGCCGATGCCCGCCAGGAACAGACACTCACAAGCGTCGATGGCCTGCAGCAGCGCAGCTTCGTCCATGGTCATGAAGTCCAGTGATCGCGGAAGCCAGAGCATAGCGGCATGCAGACGGAGCCGCGCCATGCGCTCGTGACCTTTGGCCGGTCCCCAGCGTCGCTCCCGCGGCTACCCTGTGAAATTACCCGCAGGAGAGCCTCATGAACGTCCGCAACCTGGTCCCGCTGGGCCTGACCATCGCCATCGCTGCCTCACTGGCGGCCTGTGGCAAGAACGAAACCGCCCCGGCGGCCAGTGCCGACGCCAAGCCGGCCTTCGACCTGTCGCAGATCAAGACGCCGCTGATCTCGCTCAACAGCGCCGACCTCGATCCGGCCATTCCGGCCTGTACCGACCTCAATGGCTTCGTCAACAGCAAGTGGCTGAAGGCCAACCCGGTGCCGGGCGACCAGACCACCTGGGGCAGCTTCGAGATCCTGCGCGAGCGCTCGCTGGAAGTGCAGCACGCGCTGGTGCAGCAGGCCGCCGCCAGCCAGGCCAAGGCGGGCTCGGTGGAAGCGAAGATCGGTGACATCTGGAAGACCGGCAACGATGAAGCGAAGATCGAAGCTGCCGGCCTGGCGCCGCTGCAGCCGCAGCTGGACAAGATCACCGCGCTGAACGACACCGCCGCCATCACCCGGTACCTGCGCGACAGCCAGGCCGAGGGCAAGGGCGTGCTGTTCTCGCTGTTCGCCAATGCCGACTACAAGGATTCGGCCAACGTCATCGCCTACGTCGGCCAGGGTGGCCTGGGCCTGCCGGAGAAGGGCTACTACTTCGACGATGCGCAGGCCAAGATCCGCGACGCCTACGTGGCCTATATCGCACAGGTGCTGACCCTGTCCGGCGTGGACGCGGCGCAGGCCGCCGAGCAGGCCAAGGCCGTGATGGCCTTCGAAACCCGCCTGGCCAAGGCCTCGATGTCGCGCATTGAAATGCGTGACCCGGCCAAGCGCTACAACCCGCTCAGCGCGGCTGAGGCCGACAAGCTGACCCCGAACTTCAGCTGGACCGCGCTGTTCGAGACCCTCAAGGTGCCGGCCGCGCAGAAGTTCTCGCTGGCCCAGCCGGGCTTCTTCGGTGAAATGGACAAGATGCTGGCCGATGTGCCGGCCAGCACCTGGCAGGCCTACCTGCGCTTCCACACCATCGACGATGCCTCGCCGTACCTGAGCAGCCAGTTCGAGAAGGCCAACTTCGATTTCTATGGCACCACCCTGCGTGGCCAGAAGGAAATGCAGCCGCGCTGGAAGCGCGTGCTGGAGTCGGTCAACGGTGGCATGGGCGAAGCCCTGGGCCAGCTGTACGTCGACGCCGTGTTCCCGGCCGAGTCGAAGGTCGCCATGCAGCACCTGGTGGAAAACCTGTCGCAGGCGCTGAAGGCGCGCCTGGAGCAGCTGCCGTGGATGGGCGAAGAAACCAGGAAGAAGGCCCTGGAGAAGTGGGCCAGCTTCACCCCGAAGATCGGTTACCCCGACAAGTGGCGTGACTGGGCGGGCCTGCAGACCAACGGCGACAGCTACCTGGGCAACATGCAGGCGGCGCGTGCGTTCAACTACCGCTACATGCTGGACAAGATCGGCAAGCCGGTGGACAAGACCGAGTGGGGCATGACCCCGCAGACCGTCAACGCGTACTACAACGCCACCAAGAACGAGATCGTGTTCCCGGCGGCGATCCTGCAGGCACCGTTCTTCGACGCCAAGGCCGATCCGGCGCTGAACTACGGCGGCATCGGTGCGGTCATCGGCCACGAGATGATGCACGGCTACGACGACTCGGGCAGCCAGTTCGCCGCCAACGGCAACTTCGACAACTGGTGGACCGACGCCGACCGCAAGGCCTTCACCGCGCGTACCGACCAGCTGGTCGCGCAGTTCGACGGCTATGAATCGGTGCCGGGCGTGTTCGTGAAGGGCAAGCTGACCCTGGGCGAGAACATCGGCGACCTCGGCGGCCTGACCGTGGCCTACGACGCGTTGCAGATGGCGCTGAAGGAAGACCCGAAGGCGAATGTCGAAGTGGATGGCCACAGCCAGGACCAGCGCTTCTTCATGAACTGGGCCACCGTGTGGCGCCGCAACTTCACCGATGGTGAGCTGCGCGTCCGCCTGAACACCGATCCGCACGCCCCGGCCAACTTCCGTGCCAACGGCGCACCGTCGAACATGCCGTCCTATGCCGCTGCATTCCAGTGCAAGGCCGGCGACGCGATGGTGCGTGCCGACGACAAGCGCGTGGTGATCTGGTAATCGATCACCCGTGACTGCGTGATGCGAAAGGCCCGGCGAATGCCGGGCCTTTTGTCTTCCAGGCCGGCAGCGCAGCGCCGACTGGTAGAGTCGACTGTCAGTCGACTATCGCGCGCAGCGCGGGATTTTCGCGATCTGGACGAAGAGCAGTCGACTGACAGTCGACTCTACCGACGGGTCGTTTCACCTTCCGGAAGATCTCAGGCCAGCTCCGGCTCCCGCGCCAGCATGCGATGGAAGCGCTGCAGCACGTAGGGATCCACCAGCCCTCCAGACTGCGAATCGATGATCCGCAACGCGGTTTCGTGCTCCATCGCGTCGCGGTACGGGCGCACGCTGGTCATCGCATCGTAGGCATCGGCGATGGTGACGATGCGCGCGCCCAGCGGGATGGATTCGCCGCGCAGCCCATCAGGATAGCCGCTGCCATCGAAGGCTTCGTGATGGGCGCGGATCAGCCGCGCCACGGGCGCGGCGTCGCTGCGGCCGGTGGCCAGGAAGATGTGCTCGCCGCGCACCGGATGCTCGCGCATGATCGCGCGCTCCTCATCGGTATGCCGGCGCGGTGCCAGCAGTACGTCGTCGGGAATGCCGATCTTGCCGATGTCGTGGAAGCGCGCGGCCAGGCCGACCTGCGCACAGGCCTCGTCGTCGAGATCGCAGTGCGCGGCCAGGCGCTGCGCGAACAGGCCGACGCGGTCGCAGTGATGGCGGGTGTAGGCGTCGCGCATCTGCAGCGACATCGAGAGGGCATCGATCAGGCAGGCCTGCGCGTGCAGCAGGTCGGGGGCGGGTACGGCGTCAGGAAACATGGTCATCCGCCCGCACCGGGTGGGGGCCGGTGCGGGGTGTTCGGGGGGCGATCAACCCGGGGCGAGGGTGGTCAGAAGGGCGCGGGCCGCGTTGAAGCGGTCTTCCGGCAACGGCAGCGGGTGCTTGATGCGCAGCTTGTCGGGCCCTTCCATGGCGTACAGGTTCGGTTGCTTCTGGATCAGCTGGATCACCGCCATCGGGTCGATGTTCGGCTTGGATTCGAACACGATGCGGCCACCATTTTCGCCCAGGTCCAGCTTGCGGATGCCCAGCGTGTTGGCCTTCAGCTTCAGCTCGGCGATGGCGAACAGGTGCTTGGCCGCATCCGGCAGCAGGCCGAAGCGATCGATCATCTCCACCTGCAGTTCGCGCAGCGCATCGCTGTCGCGCGCGCTGGAAATACGCTTGTACAGGGTCAGGCGGGTATGCACGTCCGGCAGGTAGTCTTCCGGGATCAGTGCCGGCACATGCAGTTCGACCTCGGCACCACGCACTTCCTCGCCGGCATCAAGGTCGGGCAGCTTGCCCTGCTTGATGCTGCGCACCGCGCGCTCCAGCAGCTCGGTGTACAGGCTGAAGCCGACCTCGGCCATCTGCCCGCTCTGGTCCTCGCCGAGCAGTTCGCCGGCACCGCGGATTTCCAGATCGTGCGTGGCCAGGGTGAAGCCGGCGCCCAGCTCGTCCATCGAGGCGATCGCTTCCAGGCGCTTCTCAGCGTCGGGGGTGATCGCGCGGCGGTCGGGCGTGATCAGGTACGCGTAGGCGCGGTGGTGCGAACGTCCGACGCGGCCACGCAGCTGGTGCAGCTGGGCCAGGCCGAAACGGTCCGCACGGTTGATGATGATGGTATTGGCGTTGGGGATGTCGATGCCCGACTCGATGATCGTGGTCGACAGCAGCACGTTGAAGCGCTGCTTCTGGAAATCCAGCATCACCTTTTCCAGCTCGCGCTCGGGCATCTGCCCATGGGCGATGCCGATGCGCGCCTCCGGCACCAGCTCGGACAGCTCGCGCTGCATGCGGCCGATGCTTTCCACGTCGTTGTGCAGGAAATACAGCTGGCCACCACGCGCCAGCTCGCGCTGGAAGGCTTCGCGCAGCAGCGCGTTGTCCCACTGGGTGATGAAGGTCTGCACCGCCAGCCGGTTCGGCGGCGGCGTGGCGATGATCGACAGGTCGCGCAGGCCGGCCATGGCCATGTTGAGCGTGCGCGGAATCGGCGTGGCAGTCAGGGTCAGCAGGTGCACGTTGGCGCGCAGCGCCTTCAGCGCTTCCTTCTGGCGTACGCCGAAACGCTGCTCCTCGTCGACGATGACCATGCCCAGGTCCTTGAACTTCACGTCCGGCTGCAGCAGGCGATGGGTACCAACGATCACGTCGATGGTGCCGGCGGCGACCTTTTCCAGCTCGGCCTTGATTTCCTTGGTGGTCTTGAAGCGCGACAGCACCTCGACCTTCAGCGGGTAATCGGCGAAGCGGTCGCGGAAGTTGCGGTAATGCTGTTCGGCCAGCAGCGTGGTCGGCACCAGCACAGCCACCTGCTTGCCGGCACTGGCGGCCGCAAAGGCCGCACGCACCGCCACCTCGGTCTTGCCGAAGCCGACGTCGCCGCAGACCACGCGGTCCATCGGCTGGCTGCTGGCCAGGTCGCGCAGGGTGGCGTCGATCGCGGCCAGCTGGTCCGGGGTCTCCTCGAACGGGAAACCGGCCGCGAACGGCTCGTACATCGCGCGGTCGACCTGCAGTGCCAGGCCGGCACGCGCCTGGCGGCGGGCCTGGATCTCCAGCAGTTCGGCGGCGACGTCGCGTACTTTCTCGGCGGCCTTGCGCTTGGCCTTGCTCCACTGCTCGCCACCGAGCGAATGCAGCGGCGCGGTTTCCGCCGACGCACCGGAATAGCGGCTGATCAGGTGCAGCTGGGCGACCGGCACATACAGGCGGTCGCCCTTGGCATATTCGATTTCGAGGAACTCGCCGGGCATGCCGCCGACGTCCATCGCGATCAGGCCACGATAGCGGCCGACGCCATGATCCTCGTGCACGATCGGCGCGCCCTCGGTTAGTTCACCGAGGTCGCGGATGATCGCTTCCGGCTCGCGGCCGGCACGGCGCGTGCGCCGGGTGCTGCCGGCGCGCTCGGGGAACAGCTGGCGCTCGGTCAGCACCGCGATGCGCGGATCGTCCAGCGCGAAGCCATCCTCCAGCGGTGCCACCGCGATCGCGAAGCGCGCGTCGTCGGAGAGGAAGCTGGGCAGGTCGGCCACCACCGGCGGCTTCAGCTCGGCGGCCTGCAGCACTTCCAGCAGCGCCTCGCGGCGGCCGGGTGAATCGGCGGCGATCAGTACCCGGCCCGGATAATGGCCGAGGAAGGATTTCAGCGCATCGCCAGCGGGGGCTTCGCGCGCGGCCACCGGCAGCGGTGGCAGCGGCTGGTCGCCCAGCGCGTGCGCGTCGGCGATGCGCGCATGGTCAGCCGCCCACACCTCGATGCGCGGGGCATCGTTCAGGCGCTCGCGCAGCAGCTCCGGCGACAGGTACAACGCCGACGGCGGCAGCAGCGGGCGCTCCACATCATGGCGGCGCTGCTCATAGCGGTCCGCAGTCTGCGCCCAGAACGCGACGGACGCTTCATACGCACCGGCACAGACCACCGGCAGGCTGCCGCTGGGCAGGTAGTCGAACAGGGTTGCGGTGCGTTCGAAGAACAGCGGCAGGTAGTACTCGACGCCGGCCGGCGCCAGTCCGGACTTCAGGTCCTGGTACAGCGAACTGCGCCGGGTATCGACATCGAACCGCTCGCGCAGCGTGGCCAGCACGCGGGCGATGCTGGCTTCATCCATCGGCACTTCGCGGCCGGGCAGCATGTGCACCGCCTCGACCTTGTCCAGCGAACGCTGGCTTTCCGGGTCAAAGGCACGGATCGAGTCGATGTCCTCGTCCAGCAGTTCCACCCGCAGCGGCTCGTCGGCACCCATCGGGTACACGTCGAGCAGGCCGCCGCGCACAGCGAAGTCGCCCGGGTCCATCACCTGCGGCACGTTGCGGTAGCCGGCGCTTTCCAGGCGGCGCTTCTCGGCTTCCAAATCCAGGCGCTGGCCGACCTTCAGGTCGAAGCTGCCACCGATCACGTAGCTGCGCGGGGCCAGCTGCTGCAGCAGGGTCTGCACCGGCACGATCACCAGGCCACGCTTCAGCGCGGGCAGGCGGTGCAGGGCGGCCAGGCGCTGCGAAATGATGTCCGGATGCGGACTGAAGCGGTCGTAGGGCAGGGTTTCCCAGTCCGGGAAGGCGACCACCGGCAGGGCCGGATCGCCGCCGAGCAGGGTGTGCAGGTCGGCTTCGAGCTGGTTGGCACCGTGGTTGTCACGGGCGATCACCAGCAGCGGGGCGTCGTGCGCACGCGCGGCCTGGGCAAGGTACCAGGCCAGGGCGGTCGGCGAGGCGGGGGCGCGCCACCAGGCGCGGAGCTGGCCGGCGCGCGGCAGCGGCGGGGCGGGGTATGAGGTACGCGACATGGACCCCGGATTTTAGCAGAAGCCCGATCGAAGCCCGGTGGGTCGTGCCGGCCGATTGCCGGCAGCCTCATGTGCCGTTGGGGTAACGCAGTTCAGGCCAGCGGCCGGCACTACCGGCAGGCGTCGCCGGGCGGGGCCCGGCGCATCTGTCAGTTGTCCAGCTCCAGCACCATCCGCACCAGGCCTTCGGCACCGGCCGGGTGCGGGACCGGCTTGAAGCCCAGCGAGGCGGCCAGCTGTTTCATCGGCTCGTTCTCGGCGGCGACGTCGCCGTACAGGCGGTCCAGGTACTTGCCGCGGCCCCACTTCACCAGCTTGCGCATCAGCTGCCGGCCCAGGCCCTGGCCAATGAGGAAGCGGCTGATCAGGATCGCGTACTCGGCTTCACGGGTGCCGGGGATGATCGAGGCCCGGGCGACCGCGCCGACCACCGCTTCGCCAGCAGGCAGGGATTCGGCTGCGACCAGGGTGATCTCGGTCTTGGGATTCGGGTGGGTCAGGCGCTGGGTGGTTTCCGGCGAAAGCTCGGTCACCGCCTGCAGGAAACGATCACGGATTTCTTCCGGCCCGAACAGGCTGAACGCCGCTTGCAGCGGTGCGCCATCTTCCGGGCGGATGGGGCGGATCAGCAGCTCGTGGCCGCTGGGAGCCTTGAAGATCTCATGCCAGGGCGGCATGCGGTTGCGAGTGGCCATACCGGGTGATTCCTTGGTGGTCCATCGATTGTGGCATCACCGGGGCTGCATTCCGTGAACGAAAGGCTCACGGCGGTACAGCCTCGTGAAGGCCGTCATTCGGGGGCTTTGAGCCAATCCAGGCGGGTGCTGGCCCCCGGTTCGCCCAGGTGCTGGCGCAGCGCCGGCAGGGCCGGGCCGACCACCCGGTCGAACTGCCACGGCGGGTTGAGCAGCAGCATGCCGCTGCCGTTGAGGCGCAGCGGCGAGTCGTCCGGGCGCACCAGGAACTCGATCGTCATCGCCGATTTCACCGGCAGAGCGGTGGCCTTGCGCAGGAAGTGCAGGATGGTGCGGCGCTGCTTGATCGGGAACCACACCGCGCAGGTCGCCTGCGGCCAGCGCGCCAGGGTCTCGGCCAGGGCGGCCAGAACGGCCTGGTACTCGGCGTCCTGGGCCTCGTACGGCGGGTCGATCAGCACAAGACCACGGCCGATCTTGCTGCCGTTGAACTTCGGCGGCAGCAGCGAGCGCAGCAGGGCATAGCCATCGCCGGGGCGCACATCGACGCGGCTGTCATGGGCGAACAGGGCCTTCAGCGTGGCCGTTTCGGCTTCCTGCAGCTCGCAGACCGCCATGCGGTCCTGCGCGCGCATCGCCTGTGCGCTCAGCAGCGGCGAGCCCGGGTAGTTGGTCAGCGCGCCCACCGGGTTGTCGGCCTGCACCGCCTTCAGGTAGCGCTCGACCACCTCCGGCAGCCTGGGCTGGGCCATCAGCCGCATGATCCCGGATTCGGCCTCCAGGGTCTTGCGGCTCTCTTCGCTGGCCAGCAGGTAGCGGCCGGCACCGCCGTGGGTGTCGAGCACGAAGAACGGGCTGTCCTTGCGCTTGAAGCTGTCGATCAGGGCCAGCTGCACGATGTGCTTGAGCACATCGGCGTGGTTGCCGGCGTGGAAGGCGTGGCGATAGTTCATGGGCGGCAGTGTACGGGGCGGCGGCCGCAGCGGCTATGCTGCGCGCCATGACAGCTCCCGTTGCCCATGTCCTGGTGGTCGAGGACGAAGCCGCCATCGCCGAAACCGTGCTCTATGCGCTGCGCAGCGAAGGCTATGCCGCCAGCCACTGCCTGCTGGGCGGCGAGGCCCTGCAACGGCTGCAGGCCGGCGATATCGACGTGGTGGTGCTGGACGTGGGCCTGCCGGACCTGGGCGGTTTCGAGGTCTGCCGGCGGCTGCGCGCGCAGCCCGGGCCGGCGGCGCAGCTGCCGGTGATCTTCCTGACCGCCCGCAACGATGAAGTGGACCGCGTGCTCGGCCTGGAACTGGGCGCCGACGATTACATGACCAAGCCGTTCTCGCCGCGTGAGCTGGTGGCGCGGGTGCGTGCGCGCCTGCGTCGCGTGGCACCGGTCGTGGCAGCCCCCGGCGCAGATGCGGGCTGGCAGGAACATGGCGCCTTCGCCATCGACCGCGAAGGCCGGCGTATCCGCTTCCGCGGCCATGCGCTGGACCTGACCCGATACGAGTACGCGTTGCTGGAAGCGCTGCTGCAGCGCCCCGGTGCCATCCTCAGCCGCGCGCAGCTGATGGACCGGGGCTGGGACAGCAGCGCCGACAGTGCCGACCGCACCGTCGACACCCATGTAAAGACGTTGCGCGCCAAGCTGCGTGCGGCTGGTGCCAGCGACGACCCGATCCGCACCCACCGTGGCCTCGGCTACGCGCTGGAGGTCTAGCCGATGCGCCTGGTACTGAAGCTGTTCCTCGGCTTCTTCCTGATCACCGGCATCGCCGCGTTCTTCGTGATGCGCGTATTCGTCAACGAGGTGAAGCCCGGTGTGCGCCAGGCGATGGAATCGACCCTGGTCGATGCGGCCAACGTGCTGGCCGAGATGGCCGCCGCCGACGTCAAGGACGGCACCATCCGCAGCGGCAGCTTCACCCGCAACCTGGCCAAGGCGCGGCAGCGCGACCTGAAGGCGATGGTCTGGCGTTTTCCCAAGCGATCGCTGGATTACCGGGTGACCATCACCGATGCCAGGGGCATCGTCATCTACGACTCGCTGGGCCGCGACCTCGGGCGTGACAATTCGCGCTGGAACGATGTCTACCGCACCCTGCGTGGCGAGTACGGCGCCCGCTCCAGCCCGGAAATACCAGGCGAAGAAGGCGATACGGTGATGCACGTGGCGGCGCCGGTATACAACCCGGCCGATGGGCGCACCCTGATCGGCGTGCTCAGCCTGGCCCAGCCCAACCGCAGCATCGATCCGTTCATCGCCGCCAGCCAGCGCGCCATCATCGAGCGCGGCGCCTGGTTGATCGGGCTGTCGGCGCTGGTCGGCGTGCTGGTGACGATGTGGCTCACCACCGGCCTCGGCCAGCTCAGCCGCTATGCACGCGCGGTCAGCGCCGGCGAACCGGTGCCACCGCCACGGCGCCGCCGCGACGAGATCGGCGACCTGGGCCAGGCGCTGGAAACCATGCGCCGCAAGCTGGAGGGCAAGGCCTATGTCGAACAGTACGTGCAGTCACTGACGCATGAAATGAAGAGCCCGCTGGCGGCGATCCGCGGTGCCGCCGAGCTGCTGCAGGAGCCGCTGCCCGAGGCCGACCGCGTGCATTTCGCGCGCAGCATCGTCGACCAGCAGGAGCGGCTGACCGAGACCATCGACAAGCTGCTGGCGCTGGCCGAAGTGGAACAGCACGGCTGGCTGCAGACCCGCGATCCGATCGCGCTGCCAACGTTGCTGGCCGATGCGGCAGCGGCGGCGCAGGTGCGTGCGCAGGCGGCCGGCGTGCAGGTCAGCATCGGCAGCGCGCCCGACCTGCGCGTGCAGGGCGATGCCTATCTGCTGCGGCAGGCGTTGCACAACCTGATCGACAACGCCATTGCCTTCTCACCGCCCGGCGCGGACATCGCACTGCAGGCCGAGGTGGACGGGCAGGGCGTGCGCCTGCAGGTGGCGGATCGCGGTACCGGCATTCCCGACTACGCGCGCGAACGGGTGTTCGAACGCTTCTATTCGCTTGCCCGCCCCGGCAGCGGCCGGCGCAGTTCCGGCCTGGGCCTGCCGTTCGTGCAGGAGGTCGCGCGCCTGCACGATGGTCGCGCCAGCCTCGACGCGCGCGACGGCGGTGGCACCGTGGCCAGCCTGTGGCTGCCGTTGTCAGTGCCGGGCCAGCGTCCGCGCCGCTGACTTCACACTCGCTTCAACTTCGCCACAAACCCTGCTCACCGCAGCGGTCCATCCTGCAGCCCTCTCCAACGAGGATGGACCATGAAATCCCTGAAGATGCTGCTGAGGTTCGCCATTGTCGGCGGGCTGATCCTGTTGCTGCTGGTGCCGCTGATGATGATCCGCGGGGTCATCACCGAGCGCAGCCAGTACCGCGACGAGGCCTTTGCCCGGGTGGCCGACAGCCGTGCCGGCACGCAGCAGCTGGTGGGCCCGGTACGGGTGGTGCCGTGGGTGGAACGCAAGCAGGTTGAACTGGTTGACCCGCTGGGCGTCAAGAAGACCGAGATCCAGGTGACCGAGGGCCACTGGCTGCAGATGCCGGCGTCGCTGGAGGTGGGCGGCGAGATGCTGCCGAGCCAGCGCGAGGTCGGCCTGTTCAAGGTGCCGGTGTACAGCTGGAATGGCCAGTTGAAGGCGACTTTCGCCGAAGACGACTATCCGGTGAAGAACGGCCGCACCTATGGCCAGCCCTATGTGGCGCTGGGGGTTTCCGATGTGCGCGGCCTGGTGGGCACGCCGAACCTGCGGGTGGACGGCAAGCAGCTGCGGTTGCTGCCCGGTGTAGGCGTGGCCAGCGAAATCGGACGTGGCCTGCATGCGCCGGTGAGCGGTTTCGCCGCGGATCAGGGCGGCGCGCTGGCCGCCAGCACCGTTGAACTGGAGCTGCGCCTGGATGGCAGCCGCATGCTGTCGGTGGTGCCGGTGGGCGATGACACCCGGATCGCGCTGCGGTCGAGCTGGCCGCATCCGTCGTTCAGCGGCGCCTTCCTGCCCAACGAACGGCGTGTCGATGCACAGGGCTTCGAAGCACGCTGGGCGGTGTCCTCGCTGGCCTCCGATGCACAGCGCCAGCTGCGCAGCGAGGGGACGATCGATTCGCAGGCCGTGACGGTGTCGCTGGTCGATCCGGTCGATACCTACACCCAGGCCGACCGTGCCTCGAAGTACGGCGTGCTGTTCGTGGTGCTGACCTTCGTCGGCTTCATCCTGTTCGAACTGATCAAGTCGCTGCGCATCCATCCGCTGCAGTACCTGATGGTCGGCCTGGCGCTGGCGATCTTCTTCCTGCTGCTGATCAGCCTGTCCGAGCACATCGCGTTCTGGAAGGCCTACCTGGTCTCGGCCGTGGCCTGCATCGGCCTGCAGGCGGTGTACCTGGCCAACGTGCTGGGCCACTGGAAGCGCGGCCTTGGCTTCGCTGCGCTGCTGACCGTGCTGTACGGCGCGCTGTATGGCCTGCTGGTGTCGGAGAACAACGCACTGCTGATGGGATCGCTGCTGCTGTTCGTGATCCTGGCGCTGGCGATGTGGGTGACCCGCCGGGTCGACTGGTACGCGCTTGGCGCAGACCTGAAGTAAGGAGCACGCCATGAGCTGGCGCCAGGGATTGCGGCAACGGGCGCGGCAGGGCATTCCGGCCCTGCTGGAAGTGGATGCACTGCTGCAGGCACATGGCGTGCTGGCGGCCCTGCCGGGGGCACGGATCGCCCCCGGTCTGGTCCGCTTCCAGCTGGCCGCGGTGACCTGCGAGGGATTGCAGGGCAAGGGCCTGGCCTGGTTGCAGGGCGCGCGGCAGGGACGCGGTGCGCTGGCGGGGAGGGTGCCGCGCTACCGGCCATGGAAGGCCGGGGCGGAAGCACTCGCGGAAATCGGCATTGGTGGCCTGCCCGATGACTGGCCCGCGCATGCGGCGGTGTATGGCTGCAGCAGCATCGACCGGCGGCACTGGTTGCTGCTGCTGCCGGAGCGGGCGCAGCTGTGGCTGGGGTGGAGTGGGTGAGGTGGTTTGGCAGATGCGACCCAACCACTCTTCTGTGGGGGCGAACCCTGGTTCGCACGCTTCCGCGCCGCCCATGACCGATGGGAGGGTATCGCGGCGCCGCTGCTGGCTAGACTCGATGGGTTGATGAGAAGGCCGGAAGGCAGGGGTGCGATGTGTTGAAGTGGGGCGTGCTGGCCGTAGCGCTGGCGATGGGTGGCAATGCAGCGGCGCAGCAGCGCGAGACGGTGGACCTGGACATGGTCAGCCGCATCCGCCAGGAGGCCTTCCACCGTTCGCAGGTGATGGACACCTTCAGCTATCTCACCGAACGCATCGGCCCGCGGCTGACCAACTCGCTGGCGATGGGCCGCGCCAACGCGTGGACCCGCGGCAAGTTCAACGAATGGAAGCTGGACAACGTCCACGACGAAGCGTTCGATGACTTTGGCCGTGGCTGGGAGTTCACCTCGGCCAGCGTGGAAATGCTGGGTGACCGTGTGCAGCCGCTGCATGCACTGCCCAAGGCCTGGACGCCGGGCACCAAGGGGCCGGTTGAAGGCGAGCTGGTGCAGGTCGAGATCAAGAAGCCCGAAGACATCGAGAAGTATCGCGGCAAGCTGCGCGGCAAGATCCTGCTGCTGGGCGAGGCGCGCGAGTACAAGCGCGGCACCGAGCCGGATTCCCATCGGCATGACGCGACCTCGCTGGAAGGCCTGCAGGCGTTCACCCTGCCGAAGGACCAGGACGCCACCGCCGAGCGCGCCAAGCGGGTCAAGGAGTACCAGGAACGCCAGCAGCTGGCGACCAGGGTCAATGCGTTCTTCGTCGAAGAAGGGGCGCTGGCCTCGATCAGCATCAGCAGCTGGGACAACGGCATCATCCGCGTTGCCGGTGGTGGTTCGCGCAAGGCCGGCGAGCCGGTCGGCATCCCCGAGCTGGCGATGATCAGCGAGCACTTCAACCCGCTGGTGCGCGCGCTGAAGGCCGGGCAGACCGTGCGCCTGCGCGTGGATGTGGCCGCGCGCTTCACCGATGACGCCGACCAGCCCGGCTACAACACGCTGGCCGAGATCCGCGGCAGCAGCAGGCCTGATGAAGTGGTGATGATCGGCGCGCACCTGGATTCCTGGCACAGCGGCACCGGCGCGGCCGACAACGCCGCAGGCGTGGCGGTGATGATGGAGGCCATGCGCATCCTCAAGGCCACCGGCGCCAGGCCCAAGCGCACCATCCGCGTGGCGCTGTGGAGCGGCGAGGAGCAGGGCCTGATCGGCTCGCAGGCCTATGTGGCCAAGCATTTCGGCCGGTTCCCGGAGCCCACCGACCCGGCGCAGAAGGCGCTGCCGGCGTCGCTGCGCGAGCCGACCGGTGCACTGCAGAAGACCCGCGATTACAGCAAGTTCCAGGTCTACTTCAACATGGACAACGGCTCCGGCCGCTTCCGGGGCATCTACGCCCAGGAAAACCTGGCGGCGATGCCGATCTTCGAAGCCTGGCTGGCGCCGTTCCATGACGTCGGCGCCACCACCGTGGCGACCCGCAACACCGGCAGCACCGACCACATCAGCTTCGACCGCATCGGCCTGCCGGGCTTCCAGTTCATCCAGGACCGGCTGGACTACTTCACCAATGTCCACCACAGCCACCTGGACACCTGGGACCACGCCGAACCGGAAGACCTGAAGCAGGCCGCAGCCATCGTCGCCTCGTTCGCCTACAACGCCGCGATGCGCGAGCAGCCGTTCCCGCGCAAGGTGGAACCGTAAAAGGGGACGGAGGGGATTAAGTCGCATCTCCCCTCCGTTTCCCGGTTGCAGTACCCACGGGCTGGGCAATCGCGACTTAATCCCCTCCGTCCCCTTTTTCCGTCGGGGGCGGCGGGCTGGTAAAATCGGGGGATTCCCGTTCCTCGAGCCGTCCATGACCTGCCGCACCCGCTTCGCCCCCAGTCCCACCGGCTACCTGCACATCGGTGGTGCCCGCACCGCGCTGTACTGCTGGCTGGAGGCCCGCCACCGCGGCGGCGAGTTCGTGCTGCGCATCGAGGACACCGACCGTGAACGCAGCACCCAGGGCGCGATCGACGCCATCCTGGAGGCGATGGAGTGGCTGGGCCTGGACTACGACGAAGGCCCGATCTATCAGACCGACCGCGTCGCCCGCTACCGGGAAGTGGCAGAGCAGCTGATCGCCGACGGCAAGGCCTACTACGCCTACGAAACCCGCGAAGAGCTGGACGCGATGCGCGAGGCCGCCATGGCCAGGCAGGAAAAGCCGCGTTACAACGGCGCTGCACGCGAACTGGGCCTGCCGTACAAGGACGACCCGAACCGCGTCATCCGCTTCAAGAACCCGCTGGAAGGTACGGTGGTGTTCGACGACCTGATCAAGGGCCGCATCGAGATCGCCAACAGCGAGCTGGATGACATGGTCATCTTCCGCCCGGACGGCTACCCCACCTACAACTTCGCGGTGGTGGTGGACGACTGGGACATGGGCATCACCGAGGTCATCCGCGGCGACGACCACATCAACAACACCCCGCGCCAGATCAACCTGTACGAGGGCATTGGTGCGCCGGTGCCGAAGTTCGGCCACATGCCGATGATCCTGGACGAGCAGGGCGCCAAGCTGTCCAAGCGCACCGGCGCGGCCGACGTGATGCAGTACAAGGACGCCGGCTACCTGCCCGACGCGCTGCTGAGCTACCTGGCCCGCCTGGGCTGGTCGCACGGTGACCAGGAGCTGTTCAGCCGCCAGGAGCTGATCGACCTGTTCGACGTGAAGGACTGCAATTCCAAGGCCTCGCGTCTGGACATGGCCAAGCTGGGTTGGGTCAACCAGCACTTCCTGAAGACCGAGGACGTGGCCGCCATCGTGCCGCACCTGGTCTACCAGCTGGAGAAGCTGGGCCTGGACGTGGCCGCCGGCCCGGCCCCGGAGGATGTGGTGATCGCCCTGCGTGAACGCGTGCAGACCCTGAAGGAAATGGCCGAGAAGGCCGTGGTCTGGTACCAGCCGCTGACCGGGTACGACGAAGCGGCGGTGGCCAAGCACCTCAAGGCCGGTGCCGAGGTGGCGCTGGGCAAGGCCCGCGAGCTGCTGGCAGCGTTGCCGGAGTGGACCGCCGAGTCGGTGGGCGTCGCCCTGCACGACGCGGCCGCAGCGCTGGAAATCGGCATGGGCAAGGTCGCCCAGCCGCTGCGCGTGGCGATCACCGGCACCCAGGTCAGTCCTGACATCTCCCATACCGTGTACCTGGCCGGCCGCGAGCAGGCCTTGAAACGCATTGATGTGGCCATCACCAAGGTAGCAACGGCCTGAGGCATCCTTGCCAGGCCCGAACCGGAGAACACGCATGCCCGCCAAGACCGCCACTGCCTGTACCGCCCCGCACCACCATGTCCACGACGCATCGGATTTCGTGGCGGTGGTCGAGCGTGTCTCGCGCGAACGCGGGCTGCGCCTGACCCCGATCCGCGCCAACGTGCTGAAGCTGATCGCCGAGGCCGGCAAGCCGGTCAAGGCCTACGAGCTGCTGGAATGGGTGCGCAACGGCAAGGGCGTGGGCGCCGATGCCCCGCCCACCGTGTACCGCGCGCTGGACTTCCTGATGGCCAATGGCTTCGTGCACAAGCTGGAATCGGTCAATGCCTTCGTGGCCTGCCATCACCCCAGCAGTGCCGCGCATTCGGTGCCGTTCCTGATCTGCAACAGCTGCCACAGCGCGGTGGAGCTGGAAGACCGCGAGATCGTCACCCAGCTGGAGAAGCGCGCCAAGGAGCTGGGCTTCCAGCCGCAGGCACAGACGCTGGAAGTGCATGGCCTCTGCGCGCGCTGCGCCGGCTAACGCAACGGTAGGGCCGGCCGCTGGCCGGCATTTTTGGAAACGGGGTCAGATCCCTTTGCCACTGGCAAAGGGATCTGACCCCGTTTCATACCGGTGCGGCAGGGCCTGCGTCCTAGTCCATCGGCTTGGACCGGGTATCCACCCGCACGATCACCGACATGCCGGGCCGCAGCTGCTTTGCCAGCTTCTGATCCCTGTTGATCGATATCCGCACCGGCAGCCGCTGCACCACCTTGGTGAAGTTGCCGCTGGCATTGTCCGGGCGCAGCACGCTGAATTCCGACCCGGTGGCTGGGGCGATCTCCTGCACGCGGCCCCGCAGCACCTGGCCCTGGAACGCGTCCACCGAGAACGTCGCCGGTTGGCCGATCGCCATGCCCCAGGTCTGGCCTTCCTTGTAGTTCGCCACCACCCACAGCGTGTCAGGTACCAGGAACAGCAGCTGCGAACCGGCAGCGACGTACTGGCCCACGCGTACGCTGGCTTCGCTGATCTGGCCGTCGCGTGGTGCGTGGATCACCGTGTTGGCCAGGTCGATGCGGGCCAGTTCCAGCTGCGCCTGCGCGCTTTCCACCTGCGCTTCCAGGCTCTTGCGCGCGACCTGGGTCGACACCAGCGTTTCCTCGGCGATGCGGATCTGCGCCTGCGACTGTTGCACGCTGGCCTGTGCCGACGCCTGGGTGGTGCGGAACTTGTCGCGGTCGTTGATGGACACCAGCTGCTGCGCCGCCAGTTCCTCGTAGCGTTTCAATTCATTGCGCGAACGCTGCAGTTCGGCCTGGCCAGCCGACTGCGTGGCGCGGGCGGAGGCAATCTGTGCGCGGTTCTGCGCCTGTGACTGGTCCGAGTTGGCCAGCGCCGCGCGCGCGCTGTCCAGCGTCGCCTGCGCCTGGGCCACGCGCTGCGCATAGATGCGGTCATCGATGCGCAGCAGCGGCTCGCCCTGCTTCACATGCTGGAAATCCTTCACCAGCACTTCGGTCACATAGCCGTTCACCTGCGGCGCCATCACCGTGATCTGGCCGCGTACATAGGCGTTGTCGGTCACCATCACGCTGCTGGTGAACGGCCACAGGTGCCAGGCGCGCAGGATCAGCGCAATGCCCAGCAAGGCCACTACCACCATCACCACCACGCTGCGGGCGCTGGGCTTGAGGTACTTCGGCGCGACCGCAGGTTCTACCGGCGTGGCCGCGGGCGCCGCGTCGGTCGGCGGCGGTGGGGTGACGTTGTCGGTGTCGTCGGGGCGGGGCGGGACGGGAGGCATGGGAGGACTCAACGGGACGCGGCCGGCGTGGACGCGGTGGAAAGGGCGGGGTGGCGCTTGCGCCATTGCTTGAGCACGGCGGTGCGCAGCGACAGCAGCAGCAACCAGCACAGGAAGCCGATCGCCAGCCAGCCGCTCAGCGTGAACACGTCATTGAAGCCACGCACGTTGGCTTCGCGGCGCGTGGTCTGCGCCAGCTGCGCGCTGCCCTGCGCACTGCGCAGCACCGGGTCGGTGATCTGCGCAGCGTACAGCTGCTGCTGGATGCGCAGCCGTTGCGCGACCACCGGATCGGCCGGATCGAGCTGGCTGGTCAGCGCGCTGGAATACAGCTGCTCGCGATGCAGCTGGAAGGTCCCCAGCACCGCCGAACCTGCCAGGCCACCCAGGGTCTGCGTGATCGACAGCGTCACCAGGAAGGTGATCATGTGGTCGACGCCCTGTTTCAACGCGGCGGAGATGCCGAGCATGATCAGCGGGCCCATGAACATGCCGGCACCGACCGAGGCCAGGAACTGGCTGGCGTAGAAGTCGTGCGGCCGGTCCAGGCTGGTGCGGTGCTGGTCGAAGAACGCGGCGGCGCCCAGCAGCAGGATCGCCATCAGCAGCTGCGCGATCAGCCGCTTCGGTCCGAAGGTGAGCGAGGCGCCGGCGATGCCGACGATCACCCCGGCCAGGATCACTACGAACAACGGCCGCATCTGGTCAGGCCCCATGCCCAGCGTGCGCATCAGGTTGACCACGCCGTAGGACTGCTCGGTGGTCAGGAAGCGGATCAGGAACGCGCCGACGATGAAGTGCAGCACCGGCAGCTTCGACAGCCAGCGGATCTGCAGCAGCGGATTGCGCCGGTAGTGTTCGATGATGAAGGCGGTGGTGGACAGCACGATCGAGGCGACCAGCGCCCAGCCCAGCCATGGGGTGTTGAGCCACCAGCGCGTGTAGCCCTGCGCCAGTACGATCACCAGCAGCGCGACCGCCGGCGCGAGCAGGGCGAAAGTGAGGAAGTCCAATGGCTCGAACGCCTTTACCTGGATGCCCGGCGGCAGCTTCAGCACCACCACTGCCGCGAACGCGCACAGGGCCAGGCCGGCTTCGAAGGAGTACAGCTGGTGCCATTGGCCGGTATCGACCAGGCCTGGTGAAACGATCCAGGCGATCGGCACCGCCAGCTGCGACAGGCCGACACCGACCACCAGGAGATTGCCGGTGAATCGGCGCGGCAGCGCCTGCAGCATGTACAGCGTGCCCAGTGTGGAACAGGCCGCACCCGCGAAGCCGCTGGCGGCTCGGGTCAGCATCGTGGTCTCGAAGCTGCCGACGAACAGGTGCAGCACCGCCAGCGCCGCATACAGGCCCAGGCCGATCTCGGCGAACAGGCGGATGCCGTACTGCTGGCGGAACTTGAAGGCCAGCAGGTTGGCGGTGACATTCACCATCGCATACGCGGCCACCAGCCAGCTGCCCTGGGTCGGAGTGAGCGCCAGCTGGCCCTGCAGGAACGGCAGGTTGGCGGTGACCAGCGCATTGCCGAGGCCGCCGGTGATCGCCACCAGCAACGATACCAGCGCATAGGCCGCGCGCCGGTACGGCGGGTGCCAGGGCATCGACGCCGAGCCGGGCATGGTCGGCTTCTCATGCTCCTCCCAATCCGGAACCGGCTTCAGATACGGCTGGACCATCAACGGGCCTCGCTGGCAGCTCCCTGGAGACCCCCACGCAGCAGCTGCAGGGCACGCCCGGCCAACTGGGCGCGCTCGTCGCGGGTCTTGCCGCGCAGGGCCGCACCCAGCATGCCCGAGATCAGTGAAATATCCGTCTTTTCCAGGTCGTCACGGCACAGCCCGGCGGCCTTGGCGCGCGCGATCGGTTCCTCCAGCAGGTCGCGCACGGTCTCGCGCGCGGCGCGCATGGACGGCACGTCCGAATCAACCGCACGCCAGTAATCGGCCAGTGCCGGCGAATCGATGATGCGCTGGGCCATGCCCTCGAACACCTCGAACAGGGCGTCATCGCGGTCACCGAGCTGTTCGACCTGGCGCCGGATGCGGTCGACCGTGCGCTGCAGCAGCGCCTGGATCAGCGCGGTGCGGTCGGGGAAGTTGCGGTACAGGGTGGCGCGGCCCACCTGGGCGCGTTCGACCACCAGATCCAGCGGGGCGGTGACGCCATGTTGGCCGAAGACATGATCGGCGGCGTCGAGGATGAGGGCACGGCGGGCAGCAGCATCGGCACGTTGAGCGGTCATGGAATCATTTTCGGACAAAAGTGTCCGATTGGCGAGACTTTGAGTGACGGGATTGTCCGGTTGTTGTCGTACGCACACCTTTGTGACGGATGCGTGATGGCGTGGGACGGAATGAAAACGGGGGCCCGAAGGCCCCCGTGCAATGGGGTGGTGCCAGAGCCCTTTCCTTCGGAAAGGGATCCGACCCCGCCGTGCGCGATCAGAAGAACGCGCGGATCCCGAATGCGACTCCACGGCCTGGCAGCGGCGAGTAGTCGCGCAGCAGCGAGGTATGCGGGCGCACTTCGCGGTTGGTCAGGTTGCTGCCATCCAGGAACACCTCGTAGCTGTTGCCCGCGTTGCGATCCCAGCGGTAGGCCAGGTGCGCGTCGACCAGCGTGTAGCCGTCGCTCGGGGCTTCGTTCTGGGCAACGTCCTTCTGGCGGCTGTAACGCACCGCACCGACCGAGGCGCGCCAGCCGTCCTTCGACCAGCGCAGGTCGGCACCCACGCGGGCCGGGGCGATACGCGGCAGGTAGCCGGTGTTGGCCAGCTCCACGTTGTAATTGTGGTTGTGGTCGCCGTGCGGCACGGCGATGTCGAGGTTGCGGCTGCCGCTGCCATCCAGCTTGGCCTTCACATAGTCACCGAACAGGCGCAGATCCCAGTCACCGGCGCCACCCTCGAACAGGTGCACCAGCGCTTCGGCCTCGGCGCCGCGGAACACCGCGTCCTGCTGGGTCCAGGCGCGGACCGGCAGGCCTTCGGTAACACCGGTGTCGGCGAGGTAGATGAAGTCCTTGAACTTCGTCTGGTAGACCGACGCGGAGAAGTCCAGGCGATCGCTGTGGGTATGGATGCCCAGTTCGACGCGCTGGCCGCGCTCGGTTTTCAGGTTGGCGTCGCCGATCTCCAGCGAGCGGGTGGCGATGTGCGCGCCGGCGGCGTACAGCTCTTCGTTGGTGGGTGCACGCTCTGAGCTGTCCACGCCGATGCGCAGGTCAACGGCATCGTTGAGCTTCCAGATACCGGCGGCAGACAGGTTGGTGGCACCGAACGTGCGGCGACGGTAGTCACCGGTCGGGTCCAGCTTGACCTGGTCGTGGCGGCCACCCAGTTCCAGCTTGAACGGGCCGAACTGCTTTTCCTGCAGCACGAACAGGCCGATGTTCCTGGTGCCGGTATCCGGTACGAACGCCTCTTCGCCCTTGGCGCCGAAATCGCTGTTGCCGAACTGCAGGCCGAACGCGCCGTCCCAGCCGCCGATCTGCTGCTGCACGGCTTCCAGGCGCGCTTCGATACCACGGTTGGTGAAGCGCGTCGACGGCGTGCCGGCCTCCAGCTCCACGTGCTCGTAGTCGGTGTAAGCCACGCGTGCGTTGATGTTCTTCAGGAACGAGACCGGGTTGTAGATGCCGGCCTTGGTCTCGAAGCGGTTCTGCACCATGTCGATGCGCACGTCATGCTCGTCGCCGCCTTCCTCTTCATCGCCGTGGTCGTGACCGTGGTCATGGCCGTGGTCATCACCATCGGCATGCACGTGCGCGCCATTGGGAATGCCGTAGTTGGTGCGATAGGTGCTGGCCGACACACCGAAGTAACCACCGTCGCCCAGCCACGTTGCGCCGACGCCGCCGGCGCGGGTGCGGATCGAACTGTTGTCCAGGCGGCCGCGGCGCGGTTCTTCGCCCTCGGCTGCATCGTGATCATGGTCGTGATCGTGATCGTGGTCATGGTGGTCTTCAAGGCTGTCGATCACCGCGTAGCCGGGAATGCGGTAGTCGTCGCCATTGCGCACCAGGCCATCCACGTGCAGCACGACGTTGCCGCTGACACCATCGAGGCGGAACATGCCGCTGCGCTCATTGTTCACCGAGTTGCCGCGCAGCTCGGCGCGACCGCTGAGCGGGCGCTCCGGCAGTTCGCGCGCGATGCGGCCATCCACCACATTGACCGCACCACCGATGGCGCCGCTGCCGAACAGCAGCGTGGCCGGACCCTTCAGCACTTCGATCTGGTCGGCCAGGAACGGCTCGATGCTGGTGGCATGGTCGGCGCTGACCGTGGAGGCGTCCATGTTGCCCATGCCGTTGGACAGCACGGCAACGCGCGGGCCTTCCTGGCCGCGGATGATCGGGCGGCCGACGCCGGGGCCGAAGAAGGTGCTCTGTACGCCCGGCAGCTTGGCCACGGTATCGCCCAGGGTGCCGGCCTTCTGCTCGTCCAGGCGCTCACCGGCCAGCACGTCCACCGGGCGCGCCAGGGATTCGGCATCGCCCTGCAGCGGCGACGCGGTGACCTGTACCGAGGAGAGTTCGGTCAGGTGGCGGTCACGGTGGGAGGTGTCCTGGCCGGCTGCAAAGGCGACGGACGGCAACAGGGCGGCGAGGGCCAGGGCCAGGGAATGCGGCTTGAGCCGAGGGGTGTGGGCGGGCATGGGCAGGTCCTTTGTTACAATGTATCAATCGCAGGGCGCACGAATCCCGTCGAGGGGACAGGGGGAGGGAAAACCGTGCGGTTCGGAGAGGGATGTTATATTATTCCATAACGATTCGCCGACCCTGCTGGAAGTCATGTCCCTGTCCTCACGCCTGCGCCACCTGCTCGACCGTTTCGGTGCCACTGGTTCGATGCTGTGCGCATTGCATTGCGCGGTGATTCCCGTGCTGCTGGCGGCGGCGCCGTCGCTGGGCCTGTCGTTCTGGCTGAGCGATGGCGTGGAACAGGCGCTGGTGGTGTTCGTGACCCTGCTCGGGCTGTTCAGCCTGGTCTGGGGCTATCGCCGCCACGGTGCGCTGCGTGCGCTCGGCTTCCTGATCCCCGGCCTGGTCGCGCTGTGGGCCGGCGTGCTGTACGACCCGCTGCACCACAATGCGGTGCCGCATGCGGTGGTGATGACCATCGGCGGCCTGCTGGTCGGCGTTGCCCACCTGGTCAACCTGCGCCTCAACCACGGCCACGTGCACGACGCAAGCTGCGCGCACTAGGCACGCCGTGATAGGATTTCCGATCGTGCGCGGGGGCGCCCAGCAAGGCGGCCCCGCCGAACCCGTGTCAGTACGGGGTAACCAGATTTCACACTTGAGGAGTTGAAGACATGGGTAAGGGTGACCGCAAGACCGCCAAGGGCAAGCGCTACAACGCCAGCTACGGCAACGCCCGTTCGCACACCGCGAGCAAGGTCGCCGTAGGCGCCGCCGCCCCGGTTGCCAAGAAGACCGTGGCCAAGGCTCCGGCGAAGAAGGCCGTGGCGAAGAAGGCCGTCGCCAAGGCCTGATCAGGCCGACCGACCGGTCCAAGGAAAACGCGGCGCCTGGCGCCGCGTTTTTTTATGCGCGTTCCTGCAGGGCCGAGCCCATGTTCGGCTGGCGTAATGCAGCCGAGCATGGGCTCGCTCTACAGGGAATTCAGCGCAAGGTCTGCTTCAGCGTTTCCGGATTGCCATCGTTCGGCGCGGCCGGCACCTGCAGCAGGTGGGCCAGCAGCGGGTAGACGTCGACATTGTCGAAGCCGTCGATCACCAGGCCCTGGCGGAACGACGGGCCGCTGGCCACGAACACCGCACGCATCGACGGCAGGGCATTGTCGTAGCCGTGCGAGCCACGGTCCTGCTTCGCGCGCTTGGCGATCTTCTCGCGGTGCAGCGCATCCCAGCCTTCATCCATCGCACAGACGATGGCCGGAACCCGCGGATGCGTGCCGTAGTGCCAGCGCGCCGGCAGGTTCTCCTTCTTCCAGCACTCGTAGTGCGCATGGCGGCCGAGCAGGGCGCGTTCGGCCTCAGCCTCACGACCGGCCACTGGCGCGAAGCCCACCGACTGGCCCTGGCTGACGTTGCGCGCGATGGACGGGTCGGCCATCGATTCGGTGGCGATCACGTGGCCGTCGGCGACGCTGGCCATGCCGTGGTCGGACACCACGATCACATTGGTGGTGGCGGCCAGGCCGCGCTGCTGCAGGCCGTCGAGCACCTGGCCGACGATCAGGTCGGCGCGTGCGATGGCGTCGGCGTACTGCTTCGACCCGGGGCCGTAGTTGTGCCCGGCCTTGTCCACGTGCTCCATGTACAGCGTGGTCAGTCGCGGGGCATCGGCGTCGGTCTGTGCCAGCCAGTCGAGCACGATACCGGCACGCTGCTCCAGCGGTTCCTTGCCGTCGTAGATGCGCCACTGGCTGGGGCGCACACCACGGATTTCCGATTCACTGCCCGGCCACGACGTCGTGGCGGTGCGCACGCCGGCGTTCTCGGCGCCGACCCAGATCGGTTCACCGCCCCACCAGGCACTGGTGGTGACGGCCTCGCGGTTGCTCAGCTCGAAACGGCCCAGCGCTTCATCGTCCATGCTGTTGTTGACGATGCCATGGTGGTCCGGTCGCAGGCCGGTGACGATGGTGTAGTGGTTGGGAAACGTCAGGGAAGGATAGGACGGTGTCATCCAGCGGGCGCGCACGCCGCCGTCGATCATCCGCTGCAGGTTCGGGGTCAGCCCGCGGTCCAGCGCATCGGCGCGCAGGCCGTCGATGGAGATCAGCAGCAGCTTCGGCGGTGCGGCCGATGCGACGGACGTGGGAACGGAGGCGGTAGGGGCAGGCGCAGTGGTGCAGGCAGCCAATGGCAGCAGCAGCGCCAGCGAACAGGTCAGGCGTACGGAAGTCATCCGTGCATGATAAGCCGGTGCAATTACCGGCCCAAGACACGGCGCGCCAGGATCGCCCGGGGTCAGATCCCTTTTCCACGGGAAAAGGGATCTGACCCCGATGTTCAGGCGAACAGCGGGGCCTGGCGTTGTTCCAGCCGCAGCAGCGCGGCCTTGGTTTCCAGGCCACCGCCGAAACCGGTCAGTGCACCGTTGCTGCCGATCACGCGGTGGCAGGGCAGGATGATCGGCAACGGGTTGCGCCCGTTGGCCGCGCCCACCGCGCGGGTCGCGCTGGGCTGTCCCAGGTGTTGCGCCAGTTGCAGGTAGCTCCAGGTCTGGCCGAACGGAATCAGCGCCAGCGCCTGCCACACGCGCAGCTGGAACGGCGTACCACGCGGCGCCAGCACAAGGTCGAAGCTGTTGCGCTCGCCGTGCAGGAACTGCAGCAGCTGCTCGCGTGCTTCCGGCAAGGCATCCGGTGCGTAATGCCAGTCATCACGCCCGCGCGCGGGGTGGCGGTTCTCCGGGAACAGCACGTGTGACAGGCCACGCTCGTCGCCGGCGATGGTCAACACGCCGATCGGGCTGTCGAAACGATCGAACAACAGTGTCATGTCGGTTCTCCAACGAATGTGCCGGACAGGTGCCACAGGTGCAGCACGGCGTAGGCGCGCCAGGGACGCCACGGTTGCGAGCGCGCTTCGGTTGCGCGTTCGCTCAGGCGCTGGCCCTGCGCGTGGCCGAGGACCTGCTGCAGTACAAGATCGCCGGCCGGGAAGGCATCGGGCTGGCCGAGGCCACGCAAAGCGATGTACTGCGCGGTCCATGGGCCGATGCCGGGCAGTGCCACGCAGCGGGCAACAAACTCTTCCAGCGCCTGGCCGGGCCCGAAGTCGAGCTGGCCGCTGGCGCAGGCGGTGGCCAGTGCACGCACGGTCGCGGCGCGGCTGCGCGGCAGGCCGATTGATTCCAGAGGCGCCTCGGCCAATACCTCGGGTGCCGGGAACTGGCGATCAAAGTCGGACGACATGCCCGGCAGGTGCGCGCCATAGGCATCGACCAGCCGCCGCGCGAAGGTGGTGGCGGCGGCAACAGTAACCTGCTGGCCGAGCACGGCGCGCACGCCCACTTCGAAGCCATCCCAGCCGCCGGGCACGCGCAGCCCCGGGCGCTCGGCGATGCCGCGCGCCAGCAAGGGTTCCTCACCCAATGCGGCGTGCACCTGCTGCAGGTCGGCATCCAGATCAAACACGCGACGCACGCGGCGCACGATGTACGGGATCAGGCGCGGATCCACCGCACCCAGCTGCAGGCGCAGCTCCGGGCGCTTCGGGTCGGCAGTGACGCGCAGCAGGGTGGGGCGCTCCGGCGTGCCCAGCACGCGCTGGTAGCTGTCCTCGCCAATCAGTTCGATGCCGGGCAGGCTGCGCTTGCGCAGGAACGCCAGCATGCGCGGGAAGTCCAGCGGTGGACGGTAGCCCAGGCGCAGCACCAGGCCGCCATCGTCGGCGGCCAGCGGTTGATGCTGGCGGCGCAGTGCGGTGGGGGCCATGCCGCAGCCCTGCAGGAATGCGGTATTGAAGCGGCGCAGGCTGTTGTATCCGGCGGCCAGTGCGACGTCGGTCACCGCCAGCGTGGTCTCGGTCAGCAGTTGCTTGGCCAGCAGCAGGCGATGGGTGGCGTGGATCTGCCCGGGCGTCGCGCCCAGGCGTTCGACGAACAGGCGCTGCAGCTGGCGCGCGCTGAGGCCGAGCTTCGTAGCAAGATCGGCCACCGGCTGCTCCTGCAGGAAGCCGCCGTGGATCAGGGCCAGGGCGCGCTGTACGGTCTGCCCGGCCAGTGCCTGCTGGGCCTGTGGTGCCAGCTCCGGGCGGCAGCGCAGGCACGGGCGATAGCCGGCGGCCGCGGCGGCCGCGGCGGTCGGGTAGTAGGTGATGTTGCGCGGCTTCGGGGGCGGTGCGGGGCAGACCGGGCGGCAATAGATGCCGGTGCTGCGCACGGCGGTGAAGAACACGCCGTCGAAACGTGCGTCGCGGGCCAGGCGGGCGCGGTCGCAGGCGGCGGTGTCGAGGGCGAGGGCGGTGTCCATGGCGGCAGTCTAGGCGGGTGCGGGCGGGGATACTCGCCACATTCGGACATGGATGCTGAAGGCGGTCACGCCGGGCTGCGCCCGGACCCGCGGTAGTGCCGGCCGCTGGCCGGCAACAGCAACAGCAGAAGCGGGATTCCTGTGGGATGGCGCGGTGGGTCCGGTGGCAGGGGACGCCGTGAACCCCCAGACCGGCCCAGCCGCTGGCGGCTGTGCGTTCGGGCGCTTGCGAAGCAGTGCTTCGCAAGCAAAGCGCCCTCACCCCTGGGGACTTGGTCGCGGCATCCATGCCGCTCGCACCCCTGCCACCGGACCCACCACGCCTTCGACAGGTTCCTGAGGCTGTTGGTAGGTGCCGACCTTGGTCGACACGCTTTCCCAAGGGTCAGAAGGGGTTCAGTGCCACGCGCTGAATGCGCGGCCTGGACGGGTAGACTGTGGCTCTTGGTCCCATGAATCCCGGTTGCCCGATGTCCGCCAAATTCCGCTGGTTGCCCCTGTTGTGCCTGGCCCTGGCGGGCTGCAGTCAGCTGGAGAATCCGGGCAACGTGACCGCTGCCGACAAGGCAGCGCGGGCGCCGGCCAGTGATGGCGAGAACATGGTTTCGATCAATGCCGCCGACGCGCCACCGGCACCGGCACCACCGCGCAGCCAGGCGGGTCGGCCGTGGCCGCAGGCGCAGCTGGAAAATGGGCGTGCGTGGGTCAGTTGCAGCACGGAATATGCGGGCGATGCCGGCGACGGTGCCGAACTGGAAGGGCTGCAGCGCGAGCAGATCACCCAGGCCCTGGCGCCGTGTGCCGAGCGTGGGCTGATGCGCGTGCGTTACGCCGGCAAGATCAATCCGGGCTTCGCCGAAATGATGTGGCGGTTGGCGGTGGTCGCTGACGAACTGAAGATCCACAAGCGCATCCTCGACCTGGACTCCAGTGGTGGCCAGGTGGAGTCGGCGATCGTGGCCGGTGACAGCATCGGTGAATCGGGCTGGACCATCTGGGTGCGCGAAGGCTCCATCTGCCACAGCGCCTGCGTGTTCGTGCTGGCTGCCGGTGACAACCGCCTGCTGTCGGGCAAGGTCGGCATCCACCGCATGATGCGGATCAGCTCCAAGGCCACCTCGCGCGCCGAGCTCAACCGCGAGCTGCACGAAGTCTACGACAACGTGAAGGATTACCTGCAGCGCAATGGCGTGGCGGTGGGCGTGGCCGATCTGATGATGACCGTGCCCAATCGCAGCCTGCGCCTGCTGACGCCGGATGAGCTGCGCCAGTACGGCCTGGATGGCACCAACGCGGTGCAGGACGATCTGGAACGGATCAAGCAGATGCGCGCCTGCGGCGATGACTTCGTGCAGCGCAAGGACGCGTTCCTGATCGCCTTCGACCAGCAGTGCAAGCGCGACGGCGCCGACATGGAATCGATCAACAGCTGCGGCCAGGCCCTGAAGCAGCGCTTCGGTTTCCCGGATGCGGTATGCCCGGACGAAAGCCCGCTGTCGGAGATCGATGTGGCGACGCTGCCACCGGCACCGTCGGAGCCGCCGCCGGTGGCCGAGCAGCCGCCAGCGAACACCGCCGCGCCCGCCGCGCAAGCTGATGCGGCAGCGGTGGAGGGCAACGCTCCGGCACGCTGACGGCGTAGTCACCGCGCTGGCGTAGACTGCGGTTCTCTCCAGAAAACCGGCGGTGTCCATGAAGCGCGCGTTCCTGCTGCTGTCCCTGCTGCCCCTGACCGTGTTGGCGCAGGCCCCTGCGCCGGCCACGCCTGCGCCGGCCCCGGCACGCCCGGCACCAGCCTCGCCGGCAGCTGCGAAGCCCGCTACCGCCGGTTCCCCTGCGTTGACCGCTGCTCAACAGGCGCAGGTGCAGAAACAGGACGCGGAAATGGGCGCCGCCGCAGTGAAGGCAGCGCAGCTGGTCGACGCCAACCGCGCCGGCGAATTGTGGGATGGCGCTTCGGCCGTCGCGCGTCGTGCGGTGCCGAAGGCCGCTTTCGTCAGCCAGTTGGCCGCCGAGCGCACGCGCCTGGGTGCGCTGGCCGGGCGTGGCCAGCCGACCATCACCCGGGTCAAGTACAGCGCCGGTGCAGCAGTGCCGGAAGGGCTGTACATCAACGTCAGCTTCCCGACCCGTTTCGCCAACAGCGCACAGCCGGTGCGCGAGCTGGTCTCGTTCCGTTTCGACGAGGACCAGGTGTGGCGCCTGGCCGGTTACAGCCTGCGCGCGTCGGCACCCTGAGGAGGTGAATGATGGCAACTGAACTGACGATGCTGGCCTGGTCGGTACTGCTGGGCTTCGTGTACATCTTCGCCACCTCCACGGTGGTCACCCGCGAGCGCGGGATGAAGTGGAATGCTTCGGCACGCGATGGCGATGCAAAGCCGCTCAGCCCGCTGGCCGGGCGCCTGCAGCGTGCGCAGGCCAATTTCCTGGAGACGTTTCCGTTCTTCGCCGCCGCCGCCATCGCAGTGGTCGTGGCCGGTCGCGGCAACGACACCACTGCACTGGCGGCGCAGGCCTACTTCTGGGCGCGTGTGGTCTATCTGCCCCTGTACGCCGCAGGCGTGCCCTACGTGCGCAGCCTGGTGTGGCTGGTGTCGCTGCTATCGATCCTGGCGCTGGTGTTCGCACTTCTGTAAGTCGGCCTGATCCAGATCAAGGCCGCTCAGGCGCGCGGCGCTATGCTGGCGCGGACTGGATCAACGGCAGGAGGCGCGCATGCGCAGGATGGACGTGGTGGTGGTCGGCGCCGGACCGGCAGGTCTGTGCTTCGCGCGCGCGCTGGCCGGCAGCGGGCTGCAGGTCGGGCTGGTCGAAGTGCAGCCGCGCCAGGCGCTGGCCGAGGCCGCCTTTGATGGCCGTGAGATCGCGTTGACCCATGCCTCGCGGCAGAGCATGGAGCAGCTGGGGCTGTGGCAGCGCCTGCCGCACGCTGAAATTGCTGATCTGCGCGATGCCAGGGTGATGAACGGCGGCTCGCCGTTCGCGCTGACCTTCGCCAGCAGCCAGGTCGACGGCCAGCCGCTGGGCTGGCTGGTACCCAACCATCTGATCCGTCGCGCCGCGTGGGATGCCGTGCAGGGCCAGGACGGCCTGGAGCTGTTCGACGGGCGCAAGGTGCTGGGCGTGCAGGCCGATGCGCAGGGCCACGTGGTCAAACTCGATGACGGCAGCCAACTGCATGCGCGGCTGCTGGTGGCCGCTGACAGCCGCTTCTCCGCCACCCGCCGCATGCTCGGCATCGGTGCGCAGATGCGCGACTTCGGCAAGTCGATGCTGGTGTGCCGCATGCAGGTCGAGCGCGACCATCACCACACCGCCTGGGAGTGGTTCGGCTACGGCCGCACGATGGCGCTGCTGCCGCTCAACGAGGGCCAGGCATCGGCGGTGATCACGCTGCCGCCGCGGCAGATCGAGGCGCTGCTGGCGATGGACGAGGTAGCCTTCGGTGAGGCCATCAGTGCCTGCTTCGAACACCGCCTGGGCCGGATGCAGCCGGTGGCCACGCCGCAGGCGTATCCGCTGGTGGGTGTGTACGCGGATCGCTTCGTCGGCGAGCGTTCTGCGCTGATCGGTGATGCCGCGGTGGGCATGCATCCGGTCACCGCGCATGGCTTCAACCTGGGCCTGGCCAGCGCACAGCGGTTGGCGCAGGGCATCGTCGCGCAGCAGCGCCGTGGTGCCGACATTGCCGCCGCCGGCATGCTGGCCAGTTACCAGCGTGGTCATCGGCTGGCGTCGCGGCCGCTGTACGAGGCCACCAATGCGATCGCCAGCCTGTACACCGACGACCGTCGCCCGGCGCGCCTGCTGCGTGCGGCCGGCCTGCGCCTGGCGCAGGGCGTGGCACCGTTCAGGCAGCTGATTGCCTCGCACCTGACCCAGCGCGTGGCCTGAACAGCTTCAGATCAGCCTGCAGCCAGCACCCGGATCTGGCTGTCGGCGAATTCGACCACCTGGCCTGCGCGGATCTTGCAGGCCTTGCGCAGTTCCACTTCGCCGTCGACCCGTACCTGGCCCTCGCTGATGACCATCTTGGCCTCGCCGCCACTGGTGACCAGATCGGCCAGCTTGAGCAGCTGCTTGAGTTCGACGTAGTCACCGTCGAGGTCGAATTCGAGAATCTGCATGGAGCGGGGTTCCTGGGAAGAGGGCGCAGGCCAGCGGCCGGGCCGGGAAGAGGGCGCGTATTGTGCGCCAGCACGGGCCCGACGGCATCTGTGAGGAAAGCTGTATGCCTCGTTCAGCATCAATGCGGTATCATTCCGCTCTGAGCGAGTGAAATCTCCTCCGACCGAGCAGCGCCAGGGCACGCGATAAGAAGGGCGCCCAAAGCGCGGACCATCACCTTTTTTATCGCACTGCCAGGAAGACGGCAGTGCCTTCGGAGTTCCCCATGTCCCAAGATTCCCAAGCGCCGCTGCAGTTTGCGCAGCTCGGCCTGTCCGAGCCCGTGATGCAGGCCGTCACCGCCATCGGCTACGAAACCCCGTCGCCGATCCAGGCCGCCACCATCCCGGCGATGCTGGAAGGCCGCGACGTGCTGGGCCAGGCCCAGACCGGTACCGGCAAGACCGCTGCCTTTGCACTGCCGGTACTGTCCAACATCGACCTGCAGCAGATCAAGCCCCAGGCCCTGATCCTGGCGCCGACCCGCGAGCTGGCCATCCAGGTTGCCGAGGCGTTCCAGTCCTATTCGTCGAAGATCCCCGGCTTCCGCGTGCTGCCGGTGTACGGCGGCCAGCCCTACGGCCAGCAGTTGTCGGCCCTGCGCCGCGGCGTGCATATCGTGGTCGGTACCCCCGGCCGCGTGATCGATCACCTGGACCGCAGCACCCTGGACCTGTCCGAGCTGAAGACGCTGGTGCTGGACGAAGCCGATGAAATGCTGCGCATGGGCTTCATCGACGACGTCGAAGCGGTGCTGAAGAAGCTGCCGGAGCAGCGCCAGGTGGCCCTGTTCTCGGCCACCATGCCGCCGCAGATCCGCCGCATCGCGCAGACCTACCTGCAGGACCCGGTGGAAGTGACCATCGCGGCCAAGACCACTACTTCGGCCAACATCCGCCAGCGTTACTGGTGGGTGAGCGGCATGCACAAGCTGGACGCGCTGACCCGCATCCTGGAAGTCGAGCCGTTCGACGCGATGATCATCTTCGCGCGGACCAAGGCCGGCACCGAAGAACTGGCCAGCAAGCTGCAGGCGCGTGGCCTGGCCGCTGCCGCCATCAACGGTGACATGCAGCAGGCCCAGCGTGAGCGGACCATCGCCATGCTGAAGGAAGGCAAGCTGGACATCCTGGTCGCCACCGACGTGGCCGCGCGCGGCCTGGACGTGGAGCGCATCAGCCACGTGCTGAACTACGACATCCCGTACGACACCGAAAGCTACGTGCACCGCATCGGCCGTACCGGTCGTGCCGGCCGCAGCGGCGAGGCGATCCTGTTCGCCACCCCGCGCGAGAAGGGCATGCTGCGCCAGATCGAGCGCGCCACCCGCCAGCCGATCGAAGAGATGCAGCTGCCGAGCGTGGAAGCGGTCAACGACACCCGCATCAACAAGTTCACTTCGCGCATCAGCGAAACCCTCGGCGCCGGTGGCCTGGACTTCTACCGCCAGCTGCTGGAGCGCTTCGAGAACGAGCAGAACGTGCCGGCCATCGAGATCGCTGCCGCGCTGGCCAAGCTGCTGCAGGGCGATACCCCGTTCCTGCTGCAGCCGCCGGTGCGTGCCCCGCGCGAAGAGCGCGCACCGCGCGAGCGCTTCGACCGTGGTGACCGCCCGGAACGTGGTGATCGCTTCGACCGCAACGAACGGGGTCCGCGCTTCGAGCGTGGCCCGCGCCGTGACGACGCCGAAGGTGGTTTTGAACAGCGTCCGCGCCGTGAGGTTCCGCCGCGTGGTGCACCGGAGCAGGGCATGGAGACCTACCGTATTTCGGTCGGTCACCAGCATGGCGTGAAGCCGGCCAACATCGTCGGCGCCATTGCCAACGAAGCCGGCCTGGAAAGCCGCTTCATCGGCCGCATCGACATCCACGACGACTTCTCGCTGCTGGACCTGCCGGCACAGATGCCGCCGGACGTGCTGTCGCACCTGCAGAAGGTCTGGGTGTCCGGCCAGCAGCTGCAGATGCGTGCGCTGGCTCCGGGTGAAGACACCAACCCCGCCCCGCGCCCGTTCAAGCCGCGCTTCGACAAGCGTGGCCCGGGCGGTCCGGGTGGCCCGCGTCGTGGCGGCCCGGGCGGCCATGGTGGCGACCGCGGCGGTGACCGCGACAGTCGCCCGCCGCGTCGTGACGGCTTCAAGCCGCGCGGCCCGCGCAGCTTCTAAGCCGCACCCGCAGCCGTCCACACCACCGCCAGCCCCCGGGCTGGCGGACAGAAAAAGGGGACGGAGGGGATTAAGTCGTATCTGGCTGGCCATGTGCGTGTGCCAAGAACGACTTAATCCCCTCCGTCCCCTTTTTCGCATGGCCCACACATTGCCGGTCCTAGGCTGGGCCGGTTCCTAAGGAGGTTGTCACCGCAGCACATTCAGGGGGATCCGGGATGGGTAGGAGTGGCACGGACCAACACAGCCGGCGGGTGCCGATGACCCGGGGGCTGGGACTGCGATTTGCGTTGTTGACCGGCATGGCGATCGGACTGGTCGCACTGTCCGCCCTGATCCAGGAACTGCAGGCGGCCTCTACTGCCTGGATCGCCGGCCAGGGCTACTGGTCGCGTGGCCAGCAGGATGCCACCGCCGCACTCAGTCGCTACCTGGCGCGTGGCGATGCCGAGGACCTGGACGACGCACGCCAGGCCCTGCAGGTGCCGTTGGGCGATCTGCAGGCGCGACTGGCGCTGGAACAGGCCGAACCGGACGAGGAGAAGGCCAGGCAGGGCTTCCTGCAGGGCGGCAATGCGCGTGCTGACATCCCTCGCCTGGTGTTCTCGTTCCGCTACGCGCGCGACATCGGTGCATTCCGCGAAGCGAGCGCGTTGTGGCGGCAGACCGATGGCGACCTGATGGCGCTGCAGCGACTGATCGATGAACTGCAGCTGCGGCACGACGGCAACCTGGTGCCCGTTGCCGCACGCGACCGCTACCTGCAGCAGCTGCGTGACCTGGACCAGCGGATGAAGGTGCAGAGCCAGGCGTTCTCGCAGGCGCTGCTGCGGATGGCGACGCTGGTGAGGCTGGCCACGTTGATGGTGGCGGGCCTGTCGGTGCTGGCGATCAGCCTGATGGCGGTCGCCCTGGCGCGCCGCGTCGGCAAGGACCTGACCGAACACGAGAGCCGTTTCCGCGCGGCGTTCTACCAGGCCAACGTCGGCATGCTCAAGCTCGATGCCGAAGGCAAGGTGATCGAGGCCAACCAGGCGATGGCCGATATCCTCGACCATCGTCGTGACATGCTGCTGCAGCTGTCGCTGGGCGACCTGCTGATGGACGGCGAGTTGGTCATCGATGGGGTGGGCCGCATCGATTGGGACCGCCAGCTGCGCCCGAGCGAACTGCGCTTCCGCCGTCGCGATGGCAGCCTTGTCTGGGGCCGCTGGAGCGGCACCGGCGTGCGCAGCACCGGCGGTGGCCTGTCGGTGTTCGCCATCATCGAAGACGTCAGCCAGAACCATGCACTGGCGCGCGAGATCGAGCACCACGCCAGCCACGACCCGCTGACCGGCCTGATCAATCGCCGCGAGATCGAACGGCTGCTGGAACGCGCGCTGCTGCAGGTGCGCAGCGAAGGTGGCACGCACGCGCTGTGCTACATCAACCTGGACCATTTCAAGCTGGTCAACGACAGCTTCGGTCACGCCGCTGGCGACCAGATGCTGCGCAGCTTCGCCGACTACCTGGTGGCGGCGGTGCGCGATGGCGACTGGGTGGGCCGGCTGGGCGCGGACGAGTTCGCCGTGTTCCTGGCCCATGCCGGGCAGGACGAGGCCAAGCGCGTGCTGCAGCGGGTAATCCGCAACCTGGGGCAGGCGACGTTCCCGGTCAGCGAAGGCAGCCCGCAGCTGAGCTGCAGCATCGGCGTGGTCGAGGTCAGCGCCGATGCGCCGGATGTGAACTGGCTGATGAGCGCCGCCGACAGCGCGTGCTATGCGGCCAAGCAGGCCGGCCGCAACCGCGTGCACTGCTTCAACGAGAACCGCATGGCGCTGGAGGAACGGCGCCAGGAAGCCGAGCGGCTGCAGGGCGTCAGCCTGGCCATGGCCGAAAACCGCATGGTGTTGTATGCGCAGCGCATCGCCCGCGTCGGCGATCCCTCCTACCTGCACTACGAGGTACTGGTGCGCATGCGTGGCAGCGATGGCAGCCTGCACCTGCCGGGCCAGTTCATGCCGGCGGTGGAGCGCTATGGCATGGCCGTGGCGCTGGACCGGCACGTGCTTGGCCTGCTGTTCCGGCACCTGCAGGTGTGCCCGGCACACGTGCGGCAGCTGGGCCTGTGCAATGTCAACGTTTCGGCGCAGTCGATCGCCGAGCCCGGCTTCCTCGCCTTCGTCTGCGACCTGCTGGAGCGCAACCGCGCGCTGGCCTCCAAGCTGTGCTTCGAGATCACCGAGACCGCTGCGATCAGCAACCTCAGCCAGGCGCGTGCCTTCATCGATGCAGTGAAGGCGCGTGGCTGCCGGATGGCGCTGGACGATTTCGGTTCCGGGCTGTCCTCGTTCGGCTACCTGCGCCAGCTGCCGGCCGACATCCTGAAAATCGACGGGGCCTTCGTGCGCGACATGGATACCGATCCGGTCAGCCATGCCACCGTGCGCGCGATCAGTGAACTGGGGCGCGAGCTGCAGATGGAGGTGGTGGCCGAATGGGTGGAGACTGCCGACGTCGCCGCCGCGCTGACCCGGCTTGGGGTGCAGGGCCTGCAGGGATATGCGGTCGAGCGGCCGCAACCGCTGGAGCGGATGACCCTGGCCGACCTGCGGCCGGTGCGCCTGGTGGCGGTGAAAGGTCCGCCCGCCGCTGGCTGAACGCCCGTCGGCGACTTTGGTCTACACGTGGGCTGCAGCCGCGGCTGCGATAATGCCCGGCAGGGGCGACGCGCAGTGGGCGCGGGCGTAAGCAGGAACAGGACGTGGCGTGGGCGGCAGGCAGGGGCAGTACGGAACGGGAGCGGTGCTGGTCGTGCTGCTGGTGTGGTTGGCAATGCCGTGGCCGCTGTCGGCGGCCGTAGCCGAAGCCGGGCGTGACTACCTGCTGGTCGGTGCGGCGACCGATGAACCCACCCCGCATCGCGCATGCACGCCGGAGATGCTGGCGGGGCCACGGCAACACGTGCAGGTGTCCGCGCCAGCGGGCGGCTGGTCGGGCCAGCCGCAGGCACTGGACGTGTTCAATGTGTTCGCGGGCGAAGTCCGCGTGCAGCATGGGGATCGCGAAATCTGCGGCAACATGCACGATGCCCGTACCCGTGATTCCCGGTTCCGCGCAGGCATCGGCCTGGTCGCGGTGCCGCCGGCGGGCAGCCATGAACCGTTCCTGGTGTCATGGCAGACGCCGCTGAAGGCGCGCTGGGTACCGACCCTGCGGCTGGGCGCGCCCAGTCCCGTGCAGCAGAACGATACCGCCCGCCTGCTGGTGCGCGCGGCCTGCATTGCCGTGGCAATCGCACTGGCGTTGTCGGCCCTGATGGCCTTCCTTACCACCCGCGACCGCAGTTTCCTGGTCTACATCGCCGGTACCACCGTGCTGGTGCTGTGGCAGGCCATTCTCGGAGGGCTGAGCGGCTACCCCGAGCCATGGCTGCCGGTGGGTGAGCGCAGCGCGTGGTGGCTGCTGTCGTTGACCGCTGCATCCCAGGCGCTGGTGCTGCCCGCGTTGTGGCGACTGAACGGCGGCGACCGCCTGCTGCCGCGATCGCGCCCGGTGCAGTTGCTGGCGCTGTGGGGATTGCTGGCGCTGGCCGCGTGTGCGCCCTGGCTGCAGCGGGACAGCCTGGCCTGGGTGGCGCAGGGCCTGCAGGTGTCCTACCTGCTGGGCTGCGGCCTGGCATTGATGGCCGGGGTGTGGGCATGGCTGCGCGGCGACCGCTGGGCGCAGGCGGGGTTGGCGGCGCTGGCACCGATGCTGGTGTTGATCCTGGCCGACGCCTGCCGCGCTGCGTGGTTGCTGGAGTACCGCGTGGAGGCACTGCAACTGTCGGTGACCTGGCTGCTGATGATGGCTGCCTATGCGCTGAACCAGCGGCTGGGCCGCCTGCGCCAGCAGCGCGATGAACTTCGCCAGCTGGCCGAGACCGATGGCCTGACCGGTCTGCCCAACCGCCGTGCCGGGCTGCAGCAGCTGGCACGGCATCTGGAACGGGTTGATCGCGAGCGCGGCCCGCTGGTGATCGGTTTCCTGGATATCGACCTGTTCAAGGACATCAATGACCGCCATGGCCACGCCGTGGGTGACCAGGTACTGGTGGCGGTGGCACGTGCATTGCGTGCCGCGGTCCGCAGCCAGGACCAGGTGGTGCGGATGGGCGGCGAAGAGTTCCTGCTGCTGATGCCGGGCATGCCGCGCGAGGCGGCATCGGCGCGCCTGGATCGCCTGCGCCAGCACCTCACCGAGGCGGCCCGGGCGCTGCAGGTGCCCGGTCTGGAGGTCACCGCCAGCATCGGCCTGGCGCAGTGGCGGCCGGGCGAGGACGATCTCGCCGCGCTGCTGCGCCGGGCCGACCACGCCATGTACGTGGCCAAGCGTGCCGGCCGCAACCGGGTATTCGACGGCGAAGAACTCGATCCGCCGCCTCCGGCATGAAGCGCAGCGGGCGGCGATGCCGGATAATAGGGCGATGACCACCCGACTCAACAAACATATCGCCGACACCGGCTTCTGCTCCCGCCGCGAGGCCGATCGCCTGATCGCCGCCCGCCGGGTCACCGTCAACGGCCATCCGGCCGGCACCGGCGCGGTGGTGGGCGAGGAAGACCAGGTGCTGGTCGACGGCCAGCCGCTGCGCGCGCGCGTGGCCCGCAAGCCCGGTGCCCGCCGCCATGTCTACATCGCGCTGAACAAGCCGGTCGGCGTCACCTGCACGACCGAGACCTCGGTCAAGGGCAACATCGTCGACTTCGTCGGCCATGAACAGCGCATCTTCCCGATCGGCCGCCTGGACAAGGAATCCGAAGGCCTGATCCTGATGACCAGCAACGGCGACATCGTCAACCAGATCCTGCGCGCCGAGAACGGCCACCAGAAGGAGTACCTGGTGGCGGTGAACAAGCCGGTCACCGACGAGTTCCTGCGTGGCATGGCCCGTGGCGTTCGCATCCACGACCAGATGACGCTGCCGTGCAAGACCTCGCGCATCGCCAAGTTCGGTTTCCGCATCACCCTGCAGCAGGGCCTGAACCGACAGATCCGCCTGATGGCGGCCGAGTTCGGCTATCGGGTGACCCAGTTGCGTCGCGTGCGCATCGACAACATCAAGATCGGTGCGCTGAAGCCGGGCCAGTGGCGCAACCTGACCGAGCAGGAGCTGCAGGGCCTGCTGCCGAGGCAGCTGGACTGGTAAACGGCTTCTGTAGAGCCGAGCCCATGCTCGGCTGCTCTTTTGTCCGGGTGCAGCCGAGCATGGGCTCGGCTCTACATCAGCTAGACTTCGCGGTGACCTGCCGGAACGTGACGCTGCATGATCAAGCCCGACAAGCCTGCCAATGAAGCCCTTCGGCTTGAGGCGCTGTACCGCTACCGTATCCTCGATTCGGAGCGTGAAAAATCCTTCGACGACCTGGTGGTGATCGCCAAGGCGGTCTGCGGCACCTCGATGGCGGCGGTGACCCTGATCGACGTCGAGCGGCAATGGTTCAAGTCGATCCAGGGCATCGATGCGGCAGAAAACCTGCGCAGCGAATCGATGTGCGGCCACGCGATCCTGCAACCGCAGCAGGTCATGGTGGTCGAGGACGCGCTGCAGGACATCCGCTTCCACGACAATCCGGTGGTGGTGGGCGATCCGCACATCCGCTTCTATGCGGGCGCGCCGCTGATCAGCTCCGATGGCCTGCCGCTGGGCACGCTGTGCGTATTCGATGCGCAGCCACAGCACCTGGCCAGCGACAAGGCCGAAGCGCTGGCGGCGCTGTCGCGGCAGGTGATGCTGGTGATGGAACTGCGCCGCTTCGCGCTCGACATCCAGAAACACATGCTGGAGCGCGATGACTACGAGCGACTGCTGTCTGAGTACCAGGACGTGCTGCTCGCGCAGAATGCCGACCTGGCCGAACAGAGCCGCACCGACGCGTTGACCGGCCTGCCGAACCGCCGTGCGATGGCGGCAGCGCTGGAAGAGGCGGTGGCGGTGAACGGAGACCAGCCCGGGGTGGCCTGCGTCGCACTGCTGGACATCGACCATTTCAAGCACATCAATGATTTCCAGGGCCACGCCACCGGCGACCGCGTGCTGGCCGAGCTGGGCGTGCTGCTGCGCTCGCATTTCGCCGGTCGCGGCATGGCCGCACGCTATGGCGGCGAGGAGTTCGTGGCGGTGATGCCAGCTACCGACCTGCGCACCGCCGAACTGCAGTGCGAGTTCCTGCGCCTGGCCGTGGCTGATCTGCCGCTGGGATTCCCGGTCACGATCAGTATTGGAGTGGCCCAGCACCAGCCCGGTGAAAGCGTGGATGACACGCTGGCACGTGCCGACAAGGCGCTGTACCGGGCCAAGGGCAATGGCCGCAACCGGGTGGAAGTGGCCGGCTGAAGCATCTGCCACCCGCGCGGTAAACGGATGCCGCTCCAGTAGATCAACGCGACGCGTGGATGCTGTCACCGATTCACATCGCGTCGCAGCTCCTGCGATCAGAACCGGGCAGCATGACCCCCTGGTTCCCCGGACGCCGACCATGCTGCAGACCCTGGCCATCGCCCACTATCGTTCGCTGCACGGACTCGTACTGCCGCTGCAGCAGTTGAATGTGGTGACCGGCGACAACGGCAGTGGCAAGTCCAGCCTGTACCGTGCCCTGCGCCTGCTGGCCGAGACCGCGCAGGGCGGCGTCGCGGCGGTGCTGGCCCGCGAAGGCGGGCTGGGCTCGGCGCTGTGGGCGGGTCCGGAAAAAATGGACCGTCGGGTTGCTGCCGGCGAAATCCCCCTGCAGGGCGGCCCACGCCAGGAATCGGTGGGATTGAAGCTGGGCTTCGCCACTGACGAATTCGGCTACGCCATCGATCTGGGCTACCCGCCGCCCAGTCGATCGGCCTTCGCATTGGACCCGCAGATCAAGGCCGAGGCGATCTGGGCCGGCCCGTTCCTGCGCAGCGCCAACCTGCTGGTCGACCGCCGTGGGGCGATGGTGCGGCAACGCCATGCGCGTGGCTGGGATCTGGTGGATGACCGGTTGTCGCTGTTCGACAGCCTGTTCACCCAGGTCGGCGATCCGCAGCGCCTGCCGGAAACCATCGCCCTGCGCGAGTACATCCGGCGTTGGCGCTTCTACGATCATTTCCGCAGTGATGCCGATGCCCCGGCGCGGCAACCGGCGATGGCCACGCGCACGCCGGTGCTGCATCACGACGGCCGGGATCTGGCGGCGGCCTGGGTCACCATCCTCGAGATCGGTGACCCGGTGGCGTTGGCACGCAGCGTCGACGATGCGTTCCCGGGCGCCACGGTCGGCTTCGAGGAGCTGGATGGACGCTTGGCGCTGCGTTTCCACCAGCCTGGGCTGCTGCGGCCCTTGTCGATGGCCGAACTGTCCGACGGCACGCTGCGCTTCCTGCTGCTGGCCGCTGCGCTGCACACGCCGCGTCCACCGCCGCTGCTGGTGCTCAACGAGCCGGAGACCAGCCTGCATCCGGACCTGCTGCCGGCGCTGGCGCGGCTGATCATCGCAGCCAGTGCGCGCAGCCAGGTATGGGTGGTGTCGCACGCCAGCCGGCTGATCGCGGCGCTGGAACAGGCGCCAGGGTGCCATTCGCTGCATCTGTACAAGGAACAGGGCCGCACGCTGTTGAGCGGGCAGGGCCTGCTGGATGCACCTGCATGGCACTGGCCGCAGCGTTGATACGGGCATCCACGTCATGCGTGGATGCACTCAATCGGCGATGTTGCGCGCCTCGGCCGTGCCAAGAATCTCCGGATGCTGCACCGGCTTGCGGCGGTTCAACAGCGGATGCAGGAACACGGCGCCGACGATGATCGCCACGCCGAGGTAGAACCACGGGGTGACTTCGTGCTGCTCGCGCAGCAGCACCACCGCCAGCACCACCGCATAGACCGGCTCCAGGTTGGTCACCAGCTGCACCGTGTAGGCGCTCAGGTGGCGCAGTGCGACCAGGGCCAGGGCAAACGGCAGCAGCGTGCAGAACCCGGCCAGCACCAGCAGCAGGATGCCGTCGTGCAGGTCCGGGACCACCCACAGCGGGCTGGCCAGCGCAGGCAGCAGGTAGGGCATCAGCGGCGCCAGCAGGGTCAGGGTGAGGGTGCCCGCACCCAGCTCCAGCGCGGTGACCGTGAGCGGATCGGCGTGGCTGACCATGCGCTTGTTGAGCGAGCCGAACACTGCCACCAGCAGCGCCGAGATCGCGCCGATCAGCACACCCAGGCGCATGCCGTCGGGCACGCCACCGACCACCAGCGCGACACCCGGCAGCACCGCCAGGCCGAACGCCAGTTCACGCAGCTGGAATGGCCGCTTGGCCACCCACGGTTCGATGATCGAGGTGAACACCGGCGCCAGCGCGATGCAGGTGGCGGCCACCGACGCATTGGCCAGCTTTACCGCGCCGTAGAACGTCAGCCAGTGCAGGGCGACCAGGGCGCCGATGCCGGCATAACCGGCCACCAGCCGCACTGGCAGCGTACGCAGTCCACGCCAGACCCGCGGCAGCAGCGCCAGCATCGCCGTCACCAGCAGCATGCGCCACCACACCAGCGGCAGTGCGGGCAGGGTGATCAGCTTGCCGAGGATGGCGGTGACGCCCCACAGCAGGACACAGAAGTGAATCTGCCACAACGCTTTGCGGGTGTCGGGTGTGCTCATCCGCCTATTGTGCGGCAATCGCACGGCCGCCGGCGATGCCTGTGGCATGCTCGCGGAAACTCCCCAGGGGAACCCCGCAATGGCTGCCAACCGTTCCGCCCAGCGTGCATGGGCAGCGCTGACTGCACTGATGGCGGCCACCTCGTTGCTGCTGCAATACCTGTTGCTGCTGCATGGCCCCGGGGCGGCTGCCGGGGTCGGCATGGCGACGCTGCGCTTCGTTGGTTACTTCACGATTCTCAGCAACCTGGCGGTGTGCCTGGGATGCGTCCGGCTGATCCGTGCGGGTGTGCTGAACGCGACTGTCGCCGCGGTGATCGCGTTGTGCATCGGGGTGACCGCGTGCATCTACGTGCTGGCGTTGCAGGGGCTGTGGCAACCCACCGGGCTGCAATGGTGGGTCGATGCCGGCCTGCACTACGCTGTGCCGGCGCTGTACCTGCTGGGGTGGTGGTGGCTGCTGCCGCATGGCGCGCTGCGCTGGCGCGCACTGGGCGGGGTGCTGCTGGTACCGCTGGTGTACCTGGGCTGGGCGATGCTGGTGGCCGAAGTGACAGGACAGGCGCCGTATCCGTTCCTCGAACTGCAACGCCTGGGGCTGGCGGCGTTCCTGCTCAACGTGCTGCGCGTTGCGAGCGTGTTCGTGGTGGGGTGGACCCTGCTGTGGGGGCTGGACCGCTGGCGCTGTCGATGAGGCGCTGCAGGGCCATCGCTGCCGCCGGGTTGCGCGCTTTGCCTGCGCCGATGCACAGCAGGTAGACCTCGCGCGGGGCCTCCGCAGCGGGCCCGGCCAGGCAGGGCAGGTCATCCACGGGTTCACCGCGTGACCAGCGGCGTGCGCGTTCGGCCCAGCGTTGCTGCACGGGCGCCGGCAGGCCCTCGTTCAAGCGGGCCTGGCTGCGCTTGATCCGCGCATAGACGAAGCCGGCACTGACATCACCGTGCAATGGCGCCTCGTCGCTGTCCTCGATCACCAGCGCCACGCCATGGCGGCGGGCGGCGTCGACCAGTGCCGGGCCATGTGCCTCGGCGTTGCGGACCTCCAGCGCATGCTGCAGCGGCACCCCGTCCAGCTGCTTAGGCAGCTGTGCCATCAGCGCCTCCAGTGCATCGGCGTCGGCCGGGTGGCGCGGATCGAACTGCCACAGCAATGGGCCGAGCCGGTCACCGAGCGCCAGTGCCGCCTGCAGGAACGGTGTGGCCGCTTCCACGGTCCTGGACAGGTCGCGTCGCTGCACCAGGTAGCGCGGCGCCTTCATCGAGAAGCGGAAACCGTCGGGTGTCTGCGCAGCCCATTGCGCGCACTGGGCCGCAGTTGGCGTGCGGTAGAACGTGCCGTTGATCTCGATGCAGCGCAGGGTGCGGCTGGCGTGGGCCAGTTCCTCCCGCTGCGGCAGGCCTGCTGGATAGAACACACCGCCGCGCCATTCGGGAAACACCCAGCCGCCGATGCCGCAGCGGATCTCTGCCTGCCGGCCGGCCGTGGTCACTGGCCGTGGTCCGTGCGCCACGGGTCGTAGCTGCCGAACCACCACAGGTAGCCTTCCGGGTCGGCGCAGGCGTAGCCGCGTCCGCCATAGTCCTGGTCGGCGATGTCGATGACGATGCGGGCACCGGCGGCCTTGGCCCGCGCGTAGTGCGCATCGGCATCGGTGACGATCACGCAGGCGCTCTGGGTCTGGCGTCCGCCGACCTCGTCAGGCAGGGCAGCGTGTTTGCTCCACGCACTCTGGTTGCTGGCCGAGCCCAGCATGATCATGCCGCTGCCGAAGGTGAGCTGCGCATGGAAGACCGTATCGCCATCGGCGTAGACGGCCTGGGCATGGAAGCCGAAGGCGCGCTGCAGCCAGTCGATGGCGGCCTGCGCGTCGCGATAGCGCAGGCACGGAATGATCGTGGAGCCGCTGCTGGGTTGGCCGTTCTCGCCCATGACACCCCTCCTATGGCACAGGGCAGGATGCGCCGCCGGACGTTACCATCCCGCGAAACCCCGGTGACGGCCTGCACATGGCCGCCACCCCTGTTCGGAGATCGTGCTGGATGAAACCCTGGATCGGAGGAGCCGTGCTGCTGGCGTGCACGACCATGGCGAGCGCGGCGACCCCGCCGCCGCTGCAGGACCTGGATGCGACCGTCGAGCGCGTGCGCGCGCAGTTCGACGTGCCCGGCATTGCCGTAGCGGTGGTCAAGGATGGCGAGGTGGTGCTGGAGCGCGGCTGGGGCGTGCGCGAGCAGGGCAAGCCGGAACCGGTGCAGGCCGATACGCTGTTTGCCATTGCGTCCAACACCAAGGCGTTCACGGCCACCTCGCTGAACCTGCTGGCGGAAGAGGGCAAGTTGAAGATGGACGACAAGGTGATCGACCACCTGCCGTCGTTCCGCATGTCCGACCCGTTCGTGACCGGGCAGATGACGATCCGCGACCTGCTGTCGCATCGCAGCGGCCTGAGCCTGGGCGCCGGTGACCTGCTGTTCTGGCCAACCACGTCCTACAGCAACGCCGAAGTAGTGCAGCGGCTGGGCAAGGTGCCGCTGAAGGGCGGCTTCCGCGAAAGCTATGCCTACGACAACATCCTGTACGCGGTCGCCCAGCAGGTGATCGAGCACGTCTCGGGCGTGAGCTACCAGCAGTTCCTGCAGACCCGCATCTTCGACAAGGTGGGCATGGCCGGCACGCGCTACAACGCCAACCACCTGAAGCCGGGTGACACGGCGGCGGTCGGCCACGCCAAGTACGATTTCAAGGACCTGCGCACCGTCGCACCGCTGACCTGGTCGAACAATGCCGGCGCCGGTGGCATTTATTCCAGTGCGCACGACATGGCGCGCTGGATGCAGGTGCAGCTGGCCGAAGGCAAGCTGGCCGACGGCACTGCGCTGTTCAGCGAAAAGAGCCAGCAGCAGATGTGGCGGATGATCACCCCGCAGTCGATCCCGGCGCCGAGCGTGCCGGAGCTGGCACCGGCACGGGCCAACTTTGCCGGCTATGGCGAAGGCTGGAGCCTGAGTGACTATCGCGGTCGGAAACTGGTCTGGCACACCGGTGGCTGGCCGGGCATGGTCTCGCGCTTGACCCTGGTGCCGGGCGAGAAGCTGGGCGTGGTGGTGCTGACCAACCAGGAAGTGGGCGCGGCGTTCAACGCGATCACCCTGAGCGTGCTTGATGCCTATCTGGGCGGCGACAAGCACGACTGGGTGGACGCCTATGCCAAGGCCGTGGCCAAGGGCCAGGACAAGGCCGACGAGGCCTGGGCCAAGCATCAGAGCGCGCGCGACAAGGGCAGCAGGCCGTCGCTGCCGCTGGCCGGCTACACCGGCACGTTCCGCGACCGCTGGTATGGCGACATGCAGGTCAGTGCCGCAGGCAAGGGCCTGCGCCTGCGCTTCATGAAGACCGCGCAGCTGAGCGGCCGCCTGGAGCACTGGCAGCACGACACCTTCATCGTGCGCTGGGATGACCGCTCGCTCAACGCCGATGCGTTCGTGAACTTCAGCCTGGACCCGGACGGCAAGGTGCGCGAGGTTCGCATGCAGTCGATCTCCGACCTGACCGATTTCAGCTTCGATTTCCAGGACCTGCTGTTCACCCCGGTCAACGAATGAAGGTAGTGCCGGCCGCTGGCCGGCAACCTCATGATCTTCCGAAATGCCGCAAGGGTGCCGGCCAGCGGCCGGCACTACCGGAGCGGCGGCGATCATCGGCTGGCGTACACATCCGGCGTGGGATACTTCGCCGCTTGCAAGAGGCGAGGGAGTGCGATGTTCCGTTGGTTTGAATCCCTGATCCCGGTGTTCCCGCCCGTGGATGGGCGCATGCCACCGCGCAAGGTGCTGCCGTTCTACCTGCACTACCTGCGCCCGGTGTGGCCGGTGCTGCTGGCGACCCTGATCGCCGGCCTGCTGCTGGCGCTGGTGGAAGTGGCGATGTTCGATTACCTGGGCCGCATCGTCGACATGGTCGCCGAGCAACCGGGGGCCGATTTCTTCAAGCGCCATGCCAATGAACTGGGCTGGATGCTGTTCATCACGGTCATCGCGCGGCCGATCCTGGTCGGCCTGCACAACCTGCTGGTCAACCAGGCGATCGTGCCCGGCCTGAGCAACCGCTCGCGCTGGCTGATGCACAACTACGTGGTGCGGCAGAGCCTGAGCTTCTTCCAGAATGACTTCGCCGGCAGCGTCGCCAACCGGGTGATGCAGACCGGTACCTCGCTGCGCGAGTCGGCGGTGCAGATGGTCGACTCGCTCTGGTACATCGTGGTCTACACCGGCACCGCGCTGTACCTGTTCGCGCAGGCGGACTGGCGGCTGATGGTGCCGCTGATCCTGTGGCTGCTGGCCTATGCGGTGATCATGGTCTACTTCGTGCCGCGCGCGAAGGAACGGGCCTGGATTGCGTCCGAAGCGCGTTCCAAGGCGATGGGCCGCATCGTCGATGGCTACACCAACATTCCCACGTTGAAGCTGTTCGCCCATGGCGGGCGCGAGCAGGCCTATGTGGCCGAATCGATCCAGGAACTGGCGGTCAAGCACCGCGCGCAGACCCGGGTGACCACCGGCATGGACCTGACCATCGCCATCGTCAACGGTTTCCTGATTGCCGGTACCTGCGGGCTCGCGCTGTGGTTGTGGAATGGCGGCCACATCACCGTCGGTGCGATCACGCTGGCGACCGGCCTGGTGATCCGCATCCACAACATGTCCGGCTGGATCATGTGGACCATCAATGGCATCTTCGAGGACATCGGTACGGTGCAGGACGGCATCACCACCATCGCCCAGCCGCTGACCGTGCAGGACCGCGAGGACGCGGTGCCGTTGCAGGTGACCCGCGGTGGCGTGCACTTCCAGGACATCCACTTCCACTATGGCAAGAAGGGCGGCGTGATCGCAGGCCTGGACCTGGTGGTGAAGCCGGGCGAGAAGATCGGCCTGGTGGGTCCTTCCGGTGCCGGCAAGTCGACCCTGGTCAACGTGCTGCTGCGCCTGTACGACCTGGAAAGCGGCCGCATCCTGATCGACGACCAGGACATTGCCTACGTCACTCAGGAAAGTCTGCGCCAGCAGATCGGCGTGGTCACCCAGGACACCTCGCTGCTGCATCGCTCGATCCGCGACAACCTGCTGTACGGCCGTCCGGACGCGACCGATGAGCAGTTGCGCGCTGCGGTGGCCAAGGCGCGTGCCGAAGCCTTCATCGACACGCTGGTGGATGGGCAGGGGCGTCGTGGTTACGACGCACATGTCGGCGAGCGTGGCGTGAAGCTGTCAGGTGGCCAGCGCCAGCGCATCGCCATTGCCCGCGTGCTGCTGAAGGACGCCCCGATTCTGGTGCTGGACGAAGCGACCTCGGCGCTGGACTCGGAAGTGGAAGCGGCGATCCAGGACAGCCTGGATGAGCTGATGGGCGGCAAGACGGTGATCGCGATCGCGCACCGGCTGTCGACCATCGCACGCATGGACCGGCTGGTGGTGATGGACCAGGGCCGCATCGTCGAGACCGGCAGCCACGCCGAACTGATCGCCGCCGGTGGTCTGTACGCGCGCTTGTGGGCGCGACAGACCGGTGGTTTTGTGGCCGCCGATCAATGATTGCTTTCGGGGTCGGAGCCTTCTCTGCGAGCAGGATCCGACCCTGGCCACGTATGCCTTGGGGTCGGATCCCTTTCCGCAGGAAAGGGCTCTGACCCCAACGTGTTTCCGGAGACCTGCATGATCCGACCCGTACGCTCCTTGTTGCTGGCACTCATTCTGGCCACCACGGCCGCAGCCGCGGCGACGACACCGGTGCAAGGCGACCAGCTCGAGCAGGTCGTCCTGCTCAGCCGCCACAACCTGCGCGCGCCGGTGGTGGCGTCGGGCGCCCTTGCCCATGCCACGCCGGAGCGCTGGCCACGCTGGGACGTAGGCCCCGGCGAGCTGACCACCAAGGGCGGCGTGCTGGAAGTCTACATGGGGCGCTACATCGGCCAGTGGCTGCGCCAGGCGCAATTGTTGCCGGCGTCGGGTTGCCCGCAGCCGGCTGACTTCCACGCCCATGCCAACAGCCTGCAGCGTACCCAGGCCACCGCGCAGTTCTTCATTGCCGGTGCGTTTCCGGGCTGCCATGTTGCGGTCGAACAGCGCATGGCGCTGGGGACGATGGATCCGCTGTTCGACCCGGTGATCCACAACGATGACGCGGCATTCCGCAAGCGCGCGCTGGCGGCAATGCAGCAGGCGCTGACAGCATCGGATCTGGCACCCGCACTGTCCGTGGTGGAGGAAATCACCCGTTACCCGCAGTCGGCGGCCTGTACGGGGCGCAGCGACTGTCATCTGGTGCTGGGCGACACGACCTTCAATGCGGAGCCGGGCAAGGAGCCACGCGCTTCGGCTTCACTGGCACTGGCCAGCGGTCTGGTCGATGCCCTGCTGATGGAGCATTACCAGGGAAGTGGCGTTCCGCGCGAAGGTTGGGGCCGCTTGAACACGGAAGGCCAATGGATGGCGTTGGCGCAGATCCGCAACCGCTACCAGGACATCCTGTTCGGAACACCCGCGGTGGCGCGTGACGTGGCCGCTCCGCTGCTGGCGCGCGTGGATGCGTCGTTCGGTGATCCGGCGTCGCCGAAGGTGATCCTGCTGGTCGGCCATGATTCCAATATCGGTTCGGTGCTGGCGGCGTTGGGAATCAGCGACTACAGCCTGCCAGGCCAGTACGAGAAGACGCCGATCGGCGGCCTGCTGCAGTTCGAGCGTTGGCGTGACCGCCAGAGCGGTGGCGAGCGGTTCCGCCTGGCCTACGTCTATCCGACCACCGCGCAGCTGCGCGATGCCGTGCCGCTGACCGAGGCGCAGCCGCCGGGACGCGTCGCACTGCCCTTGCCGGGCTGTGACCGGCAGGGCTGCAGCCGTGCGCAGTTCCAGCAGCTGCTACAGCGGGCCCGTCGCTGAAACAAGGGGCTATCGCAGCGGCGTGCGCACGATGCCCTGCGCAGCCATCAACGTAAGGTCGCCGCCCAGCCGTGGGGAACGGAACGGTCCGCGTGCATGCGCGGCATCGAACAGGCCGCCATCGGGTGAGCGCAAGCGGTAGAACTCGACCCAGCCGCTGGCCTGCAGGGGCAGCTGTGCAACGCCGGTGTGTTCGTTGAACCATGCAGGGTCCTTGCTGCCTTCGATGACGCGGCGGGCAAGACGGTCAATGGCGTGATCCCTGCTGGCGTACCAGTCCTGGCCGCGCAGCCGTGCCAGCTCGGCCATCATCACCAGCGGCGCCAATGCGTAGTCGTGGTAGTGCAGGGCGCGTTGCCCGCGCGCCATCTCCAGCGGCAGGCTGCCATCGTCCTGGATGTCATCGACGCCCTTCTGGAAGGCGGCGTGGCCGGCTCGCCACAGGGCATCGTCGTCGGTGGCCAGTCCGGTGGCCAGCACGCCCAGACCGCCCCAGTAGTAGTGGTTGTTGCGGCGCCGTTTCGGATTGTTCCAGTACGCCAGGTTGGCCCGGGCCAGCCTCTGCAACCACGGATCGATGCGCGCGCGCTGCCGGGCATCTGTCTGGTCGTGCACCTTCAGGTAGGCCATCGCTACCGCATCGAGCATCCACTGCCGCATGTAGAACGACTGGTTGTTGTTGACCCGGATCATCTGCCCGAGCATGGCGCCGTCGTCGGCCCACGCGCCCAGCCAGTTCAGCGTGCACTGTGCGGCTGCCGGGTCACCGTCGCGCAGGTAGTCGTCGCTCATGCGCGCCACGTCGGCGGCATAGCGGTCCAGCGGCGCGGTGGCGTCCTTGTTCTGCTGGCGAAGTGCCGGGTCGATCACCGAACCGGCCTTGTCGGTGTAGTAGCCCAGGGCACGGATGTCGGGCTGTCCCGCCGGTGGCGGCGGGCAGGCAGCGTAGGCAGGAGTGCTGGCCAACAGCGCGGGCAGCAGCGCAAGACGCAAGAGGGGGAGAGACATGGACGCCGGCGGAAGGGGGAACCTGGCGAAAGATGCGCCCGGAGTTGTTCGCCAGGTGTGAGGTCACGCACGCCCGATGTGCAACGGTTCAGGACCGGAGCGGCTCCAACGTGGCGGGAAGGATGCGTTGCCCTGTAGGCGACGCGTGCCCTTCTGGGCTGCGGGGTTGCGATGTAGTCTGCGGGTGATTCACCTACTCTGGAGATCGACCATGAAAATCACGGACTTTCTGGTAATGGATCACTATGGCGACCAGATCGACGCCGATCCCCATGGCAACAACATTGCATTCTGCTGTTTCGACTGCGGGCATCCCATACTGGCCGTCGCGCTGGAGAACCAACGTGGGTTTGATGAAGTGCATCCGGCGGCATGCCGGGGCTGCAAGGTGAAGTACTTTCTTGATATCCGCAGCAATGCCGGGAAGCTGTACATACACCGGATGTGAGGCCGTCGGGCGCTTCAAACGAGAACGGCCCGGGAAGCCCGGGCCGTGAGGTGCTGCCAGAGCCGCGGGGCATTCAGCCCCGCAGCCGATCACTCGATCGGCTGGTCCAGCATCATCTGGCGTGCGAAACGCACCGGCGGTGCGCCGTAGGACAGTACCTGGTCGTGGTACGCCTTCAAGTTGAACTTGTCGCCCAGCTTTTCCTGCACCGCCTTGCGGGTGTCGAAGTGTTCCTGCGCACCCACGAAGTAGGTCGGCAGCTGCGCCGAGGTCAGCTGCGCGCGCACCCACTTGCCGGCCGCTTCGCTTTCCTGCTGGAACGCGTCGTGGGTCATCAGGTGCATCGCCTTCTCGCGATCCCAGTTGTCCACGTGCACGCCCTGGTCGAGGATCGCGTTGGAGATCGTGCGCAGGTAGAACTTCAGCTGCACCAGGTGGAACAGCGGGTCGTTGTCGAGGTAGCCCTGCTCCTGCATCATGCGCTCGGTATAGACCGCCCAGCCTTCGGCGAACAGGCCCGAACGCAGCACCGCACGCAGGGTGGAGGGGAACTTGGCCGAGTGCCAGCCTTCCAGGTAATGGCCCGGGGTGCCTTCATGGATGCTCAGCAGGTGGATCATGCGCGAGTTGTATTCACGCAGGAACGAGTCGACCTGCTTCTCGTTCCAGTCGTCCGGAATCGGCGACACGGCGTAGAAGGTCTTCAGGTTCTTGTCCAGCGGGCCCGGAGAATCGCAGTAGGCCACGGCCACGCCACGCTGGAATTCCGGCATCAGGATGATGTCCACCGGCGCATCGGGCAGGGTCACCAGGTCGTGCTCGCGCACGAACGCGGTAGACTGCTCCAGCGCGGCCTTGGCATCATCGACTACCTTGTCGCGCGCCGGCTTGTCGGCGTAGGCCAGTTCCAGTGCGGCCTCGATCGCCTTCTGCTGCTGCTCGTCGGTCGGCTGGGCCGGCATCTCCGGCGCACCCGGCTTGTCCTTCAGTACGGTCTGCGCGATGCCGTACATGTCCTCGCGCACGCGCTTGAGTTCGGCGCGTGCACGCTCACCGATCTCCTGGCGCGACAGCGAGGAGCTCAGCGCGAACTTCAGCTTCTGGTCGTACTTTTCCGCACCAATGCGGAAGTCGCCCTTGGCGTTCGGCACCAGGGTCTTGTCCAGCCAGGTCTGCTGCTCGTCCACGGCCTTCTTCAGGCCGTCGATGGCGGCCTGCAGGCGCTGCTGGTCGGCCTGCGGCAGTTCGCCGATGTGCGGGGTGATGAAGGTATCGACGATGCTGAGGATGCCCTTGTTCTGCTTGGCCACCGTCTCGGCATGGATCTTCGGAACGCGGGCCGGATCCAGGTTCTCGCGTGCCTGGGCGAAGATCGCCGGCAGCTTTTCCATGCGCGCGGTCGCCGACTTCAGGCGTTCCGGCAGCGGTGCGAACTCCCGGGCCATCAGGCCATAGATCGCGCTGCCGGCGATGCCGTTGTACAGCTGCGGGTCCCACTTGCCGGACTGGAGCACTTCGGCGTTCCAGATTTCCGACTGCAGCTGGTTGCGCAGGATCGCCGCGTCCACCTGGTTCTCGCGGCCCAGCTTGGCCACCTCGATCTTGTCCAGCTCGCCCAGCAGCGCCTTGTAGGCGGCCACGGTCTTCTGCTGGCCGGCGGCGCTCAGGTCGTCCAGTTCGCTGTCGTAGCGGTGGTCACCGATCTGGGTGGCGCTGACCGGCGACAGCTGCATCCAGGTGTCCAGGGCGCGCTTGGACAGATCGGCGAAGGCGGCATCGACCGCCGCGTCACCGGCCTGCTGGCTGGTGCCCGGGGTGGAAGCGTTGGTCGGGGCGTCGGCAGGCTGGCAACCGGCCAGCGCAGCGACCAGGGCGAGGGCAAGAAGATGCGGGCGCATCGGCATTCCTGTACGGGGTCAAACCCTGAGCATAGGGCCCCGTCGCTGCTTTGTCCCCGTGCCATAGGATTACCATGGGCGGTTTCAAGGACCCTCCAAAGGAGCGCAGGACATGGAATACCAGGGAAGCTGCCATTGCGGCAGGATCGCATTCACCGTACAGGCCGAGGCGCCGATCAGCGACGTCATCGACTGCAACTGCTCGATGTGCCGCCGTCGCGGCAGCCTGCTGTGGTTCGCCCCGCGCGAGGCGTTCCAGCTGGCCACCGATCCGGCTGACGTGGCCACCTACCACTTCAACAAGGCGCATATCGACCACCACCACTGCCGCCAATGCGGTATCGCCCCCTACAGCGAAGCGATCGATCCGCGTACCGGCACACCGATGGTGGCGGTGAACGTTCGCTGCGTGCCGCAGGTCGATCTGGCCGGTCTTTCGGTGACCTCCTACAACGGAGCCGCGCTGTGAGGCCGCTGTGCGCGTGGACGCGCACGCTGGCAGTGCCGGTGCTGCTGTTGGCACTGGCAGCCTGCGCCAAGAACGGTGAGCGCGCTGCAGAGGCGGGCGCGACCGCGGCCGATGCCGCTGTTGCTTCGCCGGAAGGCGCATTCCTGGCCTACGAACATGACGTGCAGGTGCAGCTGGAGGCGGCGCAGATCGCACCGCGCATCCAGCAGATCGCCCAGGCCTGCCAGAGCGCGAAGTTCGGCGACTGTGCAGTGTTGCAGGTCGACCAGCGCGGCGGCGAGCAGCCCAGCGGTGAAGTGAAGGTGCGCATCGCGCCGAAGGGCACCGAGCCGCTGATCGCGATGGCCGGTGAGGGCGGCACGCTGCAGTCGCGCAACACGCGCGCGGAGGACCTCGCGCAGGAAGTAGCGGACACCGCGCTGACCAAGTCCCGGCTGGAGAAGGAACACGCGCGGCTGTTGTCCTACCAGGACCGCAAGGACCTGAAGATCGAGGACCTGATGGCGATCACCACGCGGCTGTCGGAGATCGAAGCAGGCGTCGAGCAGGCCAACAAGGATGCCGCACAGCAGCGTCGGCGCATCGATACCCAGCTGGTGACGATCCACTTCGACACCACCTCGGGCCAGCGCAGCCGCAGCGAGATCGGCGAGGCGCTGAGCGAGTCGGGCAGCATCCTCAGCGGCAGCATTGCGTTCCTGATCCGCGCCGTCGCCGCGTTGCTGCCGGTAGGTGTGCTGGCCCTGGTCGTGGCCTGGGGTGTGCGGGCGTGGTGGCGTCGCCGCCGTCGCACGCTGCCGCCCACCCGCTGAGGTGACGGCTGATGCCGGCAGGGAGCCGGCGTCAGCCCTCGTCGGTCTCGTACTCGACGAACACATCCAGCTCCAGCGCCAGTTCCTGCACCGCGTCGCGCACCTTCTGCGCGGTGCTTTCATTGCCGACTTCCACTTCCAGCTCGTGGATGCCCGGGCCGATGTCATCGGACAGCCCGGCCGAACTGGAATCGTCGTCGTCCATGTGTGGCATCAGGTCGTCGGTTTCCTCGACATGTTCGATGCCCTCCAGGCCGAGCAGCAGGTCGCTGATGGCGCGGGCGTCGTCTTCGGTTCCGGTGATGCGCAGTCGCAGCATGGCCATGGCGTAGGTACGTTGTGGAGTTGCCTGCAGCCTAGCCAGCGCCGGGCAAAGAACGGGTGAGGGCGCAGTCAGGCGCGTGTGGCCGGGCGTCCGAGCAGGCTGTCCGGCAATGCGGGAATCGGCGTGCGTTCGTCCTGCGCCTGCTCCAGCAACCAGTCGATGAACAGGCGTGCGGCCGGGCTCGGCGGTTGTCCTTCGGCATGCACCACGTGATACGCATAGCGCGCCTTCAGCGCCGGGCCGGGCAGGCGTACCACCTCGTAGCGCTGCAGGTAGGGCTGCGCGATGTGGGTACGTGCCAGCACCGCGCCCATGCCGTACACCGCTGCACGCATCGCATCGGTGCTGTCGGCGAAGGTGTGCATCGGCGGCAGCGGCGAGGGCGGGCGCACGCCGGCATGACGGAACCAGTCGCGCCAGCCCTGCGGCGACAGGTCGGTCAGCAGCGGCAGGTCGGCGATGCGCGCCGGATCGACCAGTGCTTCGACCCCGGCCAGCGCCGGCGAGGCCACCGGGAACAGGTAGTCGTCCATCAGGTGCTGCGCACGCAGGCCCGGCCACTGGCCCAGACCGTAGCGGATGCCGACTTCCGGCCCATTGTCGTCGTAGCGATCCAGGCCGCTGCCGGTGTGCAGCTCGATGCGGATGTGCGGATGGGCCTGGGTGAAGCGCGGCAGCCGTGGCAGCAGCCAGCAGTAGGAGAGCGAGCGCAGCGTGGTGATCCGCAACGGCACGCTGTCGGCATCCGGCTGCAGGTGATGGGCGACGGCCGCGACATCGGTGAAGGCGGCGCTGGCGGCGTCGGCCAGTTGCCGGCCCTCGGCGGTCAGGCGCACGCCGCGGGCGTGGCGCAGGAACAGGCGTACTTCCAGCACTTCTTCCAGCCGGCGCACATGGTGGCTGACCGCGCTGGCGGTCAGGTGCAGCTCCTGCGCGGCCTGGGCGAAGTTCTGGTGGCGCGCGGCGACCGCGAACACGGCCAGTGCGGGGAGCAGGGAAGGGCGTAGCTGCATGTCGAGCCTCAAACCATATTTGTGGCTGGCAGCGATACTACGCGCTTGTGCGGCAGGCGTCTGCGCCCGATCCTGTCTGCCTTGACGAGGAATTGACGATGGACGGAGGCGAGGCATGAATGCGGTCCCACAGGCAGCCGAGCGCGACTGGCGCACACCGCTGGAGTTGACCCTGCTGGGCGCCATCTGGGGCTGCTCGTTCCTGTTCATGCGGGTGGCGGTGCCGTCGTTCGGTCCGTTCGCGCTGGTCGAGGTGCGGCTGGTGCTGGGCGCGCTGGTGCTGCTGCCGTTCCTGTGGCGTGCCCGCGCGCAGTTCCCACCGCGGCGCTGGCTGTGGCTGGCACCGATCGGGCTGATCAACTCGGCGCTGCCGTTCGTGCTGTTCGCCTACGCGGCCGAGCGAGCCCCTGCGGCGATCGGCGCCATCTGCAATGCGATGACCGTGCTGTTTGCCGCGCTGATCGCCTTCCTGTTCTTCGGCGAGAAGATCGGCATGCGCCGCGCGGGCGCGTTGCTGGTCGGCTTCGCCGGCGTGGTGGTACTGGCCACGGCCAAAGTCTCGGGCCTGAGCATCGGCACTGCAGTGCTGGCTGGTGCCGCGGCTTCGTTGCTGTACGGCCTGGGCGTGAACCTGGTGAAGCGGCACATGACCGGCCTGCCTTCGGCGGCGGCCGCTGCTGCAACGCTGTCGTGTGCCTCGCTGTGGATGCTGCCGATGGCGGTGACCCACTGGCCGCAGGCGGCGATTCCGCTGAAGGCGTGGGGCGCGGCGATTGCCTTGGGCGTGGCCTGCACCGGGATGGCGTTCCTGATGTTCTACCGCCTGATCGGTCGTATCGGCCCGTCGCGGGCGTCGACGGTGACCTACCTGATTCCGCTGTTCGGCGCGGCGTTTGCGTGGTTGTTCCTGGGGGAGGCGGTGACGGTGCAGATGTTGATTGCGGGTGTGTTGATTCTGGGCAGCGTGGCGGTGAGTCAGAAGGGCTGAGCGCGCCGACGCACTGGTAGTGCCGGGCGCTGCCCGGCAGCTCTTTTCCACGCCTGCGGAGAGGTGTCACTTTCTTTGCTCGTGCAAAGAAAGTAACCAAAGAAACACGCCGCCAGGCCGCGAGCCGGTGCTGCGCACCGGTGCCCTGCGCTCCTCGGCCCGTCGAGGGACGGCGCGGGAACTCGCTGCGCTCAGACACCCGCGCCTCTTCGCCCTCGCCAGACCTGCGGTGCTCGGCTCGCTCAAGGCGGACTGGAAGGTCAAGATCAACAGCAAAAGCATCCACGCATTGCGTGGATCTTCTGGATGCAGCTGTGGCCTTTGAACTGGGTCCGCCTTGAGCGACCCGAGCATCGCAGGGGAATCAGGGGCGAAGAGGTGCCGATGTCCTGTAGAGCCGACTGCTAGTCGGCTGCCTTGTGCACACCGTCCCCTGATTCACCGAGAAGCGCAGGGGACCGACGTGCGAAACACGGCGGCTCGCGACCTGGCGGCGCGTTTCTTTTGGTTACTTTTCTTTGCGTACAAAGAAAAGTAACGCCCATGAACAGTGAAGCACCTTCAGCACGCGTCACGCGCAGGAAACCATCAGCGAACCGGCACCGGAATATTGCACAGATCGATATGCCCGGCCGGGCGCTTGTAGAAATCATCCACGCGGTTGCGCCGCGCCTCCACCGTATCGGCGAAGGTCTTCGAGTCGGTACGCAGTACCTGGATCGGCGTGCGCTCGGCTGCCGGCACGTCGCTGGCGCGGCGGATCGACACGATCGGCGTGCGCAGTGTCGGGTCGGTGTAGAAGCCCATCGGCGCCGGCCCGCGCGGCGTCGCGCTGAGCAGCTCCATGCCCTTCAGCACGCGACCGACCAGGGTGATGTTGCGGTCCAGTTGGCGCGGCGACTGTCCGGTCACCACGTACAGTTCGGCACCGATGCTGCTGTCTTCCTCGTTGCTGCGGCCCGCGCCCAGCATGCCGTAGCAATGTGCCAGCCAGGCCTTGCCGGCCTGTGGGTCCTGGCCGACCGGGAAGCCGTCGACAAAACCGGTCTGCGCGGCCCAGCCATCGCGGTCCGGCAGCACGGTGACCTTCAGGCCGGCGCTGGCGCGCTCGAACTCGGCCGGCAACTTGCGCGCGGCGCTGCCGAACGGCTTGGCCTTGGCTGCGTCATCGGCGTCGGCATCGCCGAACTGCACCACGAAGTTGTCCTGCGAGCGGTAGATGCTGGTGCCGTCCCAGAAATGCTCGTGGGCGAAGGTCTGGATGTTGGCGACATGGCGCGGGGCGAACTGCGGTGCCAGCTCGATGATGACCCGACCGGCCGGCAGGTCCATGTACAGCAGGTTGGCCGGGTCCGGGGTGCGCCAGTCGCTGGCCGCCGAGGCGTCGAGGATCTGCTGAGGGCTGCGGTAGGGCGTGGCCGCGCTGGCCAGGGCGGGCAGCAGGCAGGCCAGGGCGAGGGCGGTCAGGGCAAGGCAACGGCGGTGCGGCATGGGAACCCCGGAACATGAACGAGGCTTCGATTCTGCGCGAGCCGCGCAGCGGCGCCAACCGGGAGAGTGACTAACGACACATTCGCTATACCGAACTTCGCACTACTGTGGACTTCAACGTAGTGGAGGGCCGGTCATGTCCGAGGACGATGTCCACCTGAAGAAGTTCCAGAAGGAGCTCAGCGCCGGAACGGTGTCGCTGGCCCTGCTGGCGGTGCTGGCCCGGGCCGGGGAGCCGCTGTACGGCTACCTCATTGCCAAGGAGCTGGAGCGGGTGGGCGAGGGCGTGCTGAGCGGCAAGCAGAGCGCGCTGTACCCGGTACTGCGCAACCTGGAGGGCGCCGGCCTGCTGGAAAGCCATGTGGAACCTTCCAGCAGCGGGCCGCCGCGGCGCTACTACCGCATCAACGAACGTGGCCGCGAGGTGCTGGCGCAGTGGCGCCACGCCTGGCAGGCCACCCGCGATTCCGTCGATTCCGTGTTGGAGGGGGTACCGCAATGAACGACCCGAGCCTGGCAGGCCGCGCCCTGCCCACGACCATCCCGCAGTACCTGGCGCAGCTGCGCGCGGCGCTGGAAGGTGCCGATCCGGCGATGGTGCAGGACGCGCTGTACGACGCCGAGGAATACCTGCGCTCGGAGCTGGCGGCGCAGCCCGGCCGCAGCGAGGCCGAGGTGATCGCCGACGTTGCCGGCAGCTATGGCGCGCCGGATGAAGTGGCCGACATCTACCGCGAGACCGAAGTGACGGTGAACCGCGCGCTGCGTACGCCGCGTGCGGATACCGCGCCGGTGCTGCGTGCAGCGGCGGAAGCCAGTGGCGTCGAGCCGGCCTCACCGCCGCAGGCGCCGGTGCAGCGTTCGCTGCTGGCGCGCTTCTTCGGCGTGGTGACCGATCCGCACACCTACGGTGCGCTGTTCTACATGCTGCTGTCGCTGGCCACCGGCATCTTCTTCTTCACCTGGGTGGTGACCGGCCTGTCATTGTCGCTGGGCCTGCTGATCCTGATCATCGGCATTCCGCTGACCGTGCTGTTCTTCGGCTCGGTGCGCGGGCTGGCGCTGCTGGAAGGACGGCTGGTGGAAGCGCTGCTGGGCGAGCGCATGCCGCGCCGCCCGCGTTACACCGACCGCAGCCGCACCTGGCTGCAGCGCATCGGCGACATGTTCACCGATGGCCGTACCTGGCTGACGCTGCTGTACTTCGTGCTGATGCTGCCGCTGGGCGTGATCTACTTCACCATCGCGGTGACGCTGCTGTCGCTGTCGCTGAGCCTGATCTGGGCGCCGGTCGCGGCGATCTTCAGTGGTGACATCCCCGGCGTGTACATCAACGACGTGAATGTGCTGCCGATGGCGGCCTCGCCGCTGGTGGCGATCGCGGTTGCTGCGGCGGGCGCACTGCTGCTGGTGCTGACGATGCACCTGGCACGCGGCATCGGCAAGCTGCATGGGCTGATTGCCAAGAACCTGCTGGTGCGGTTGTAAGCGGGCGCGCATGCTTCGGCAGGTGCCAACCTTGGTTGGCACAAGCCATCAGCGCCGGGACGTTTGGTGGGCTTTGCTTTGGCAGGTGCCAACCTTGGTTGGCACGATCCATCAGCTGCAGGGATTCACGGTAGAGCGCCAACCAAGGTTGGCATCTACCAAGGCGTACCGACCAAGGTCGGCACACGCCAGAGGCGAGTTACCCCGCCTTGCGCCGCAACGGGGTGACGTTGCTCTTCTTCTTCGCGGCCTTCGCCGCCGGGGCTTCGGCATGCGCGGCGAAGAAGTCGCGCACCTTCGGGTACACCACCTCGCGCCAGCGACGGCCGCTGAAGATGCCGTAGTGGCCAGCACCTTCGACGATGAAATGCTCACGGCGGTCCGCAGTGATGCCGGTGCACAGCGCCTGCGCGGCTTCGGTCTGACCAAGGCCGGCGATGTCGTCCAGCTCGCCTTCGATGCTCAGCAGCGCGGTATCGCGGATCGCCGACGGATCGACCTTCTCGCCGTTGACCACCCACTCGCCACGCGGCAGCAGGAAGTCCTGGAACACCACGCGGATGGTATCGAGGTAGTACCTGGCCGGCATGTCCAGCACCGCGTTGTACTCGTCGTAGAAACGACGGTGCGCGTCGGCGTCTTCCAGGTCGCCCTTGACCAGGTCGGTGTAGAAATCCCAGTGCGAGCTGAAGTGGCGGCTCGGGTTCATCGACAGGAAGCCGGCGTGCTGCAGGAAGCCCGGGTACACGCGGCGGCCGGCACCCGGATAGCTGGCCGGCACGGTGTGGATGACGTTGTTCTCGAACCACGACAGCGGGTTCTGCGTGGCCAGGTTGTTCACTGCGGTCGGGCTGCAGCGCGCATCGATCGGGCCACCCATCATCACCAGCGTGCGCGGCGTCGGTTCACCACGGCTGGCCATCAGTGAAACCGCGGCCAGCACCGGTACGGTCGGCTGGCACACGCTCACCACGTGCAGGCGTTCGACGCCGAGGTGGCGGATGAACTCCTGGATGTAGGCGATGTAGTCATCCAGCCCGAACTCGCCTTCGCTGGCCGGCACCATGCGCGCGTCGACCCAGTCGGTGACGTACACGCGGTGGTCGCGCAGCAGCGTGCGCACGGTGTCGCGCAGCAGCGTGGCGTGGTGGCCGGACAGCGGCGCCACCACCAGCACGAACGGCTGGTTGAGCATGGTGTGCAGCTGGTCGGCTTCATTGCTGTGGCGCTTGAAGCGCAGCAGCTTGCAGAACGGCTTGCTCACTTCCTCGTGCACGACGATCGGCACGCGCTCGCCATCGACGTCGATTTCGTTGATGCCCCACTCGGGCTTCTCGTAATCCTTGCCGATGCGGTGGAAGAGTTCATTGACCGCCGCCAGGCGATCAGCACCGGGCATCTGCGACCACCAATGGCCCTGGTTGGCGAAGAATCTGGCGTTGGCCTGGGCCTGGTGCACCCAGGGGGCGAGCAGGTTGCGGGTCAGTTCGTGCAGTTGATAGAGCATGACGACCGAATATGTATGGTCATATGTTGCCGCGCAGCATATCCCATCCAGGTGTCCCGCAGGTTAAGTCGGCTGAAAATAATGAATCCGGATTCACATCCGTTCCAGCGCGGCCGCATCGCCCGCCAGGGCGGGGCCGAGCCAGCAGTGCGACCCTACCGGCTGCAGGCCCTGGCCGGCCAGCGTGCGGCGGTACCAGCGCGCCGGTCGGGCCTGGAAGCCGTCGTGGTCGCCTTCGAACGCGTCCTCGGCGGCGAAGGTCTCCAGGAAGGCCACGCCGCCGGTCAGCTCGGCCACGCCGGCCAGTCCTGCACGCAGCTCGCGGTCGGGCACGTAGTGCATCACGTCCGAACACACCAGCAGGTCAACCGGGGCACAGGGCCGCAGCCAGGCGAAGTCGCCGAAGCGGGCCAGGTGCAGGTTGCGGGTCCTGCCGTAGCGGCGCACAGCGTACTCGCTGCTGTCGAAGCCGAGATATTCGACCTTCGGACGCAGCTTCAGCAGCGGCGCGCGCCAGGCGCCTTCACCGCAGCCGATATCCAGCACGCTGCGGATCGGCCGCTCCAGGTAGTACTCGGCGCTGGCCACGGCCAACGCCACCTTGCGCGCCAGGCGGGCGCTGCCGCCGATGTCGGCACGGCGGTACCAGCGTTGGAAGTAGGCGGCGTCGTAGGTCTTGTCCATGGGGCAGTGCGCGATCGGGGAAAACGGCGCCTATCGTACGGTGTTGCGGCGCGCCATGCGTCGATGTGTCGCGGCGCGCGTGCCTGCGGCGGCTTCGCCACGGCATGCGAGAATGGCCGCCAACCTACGCCAGCCGCCGGAGCGAGCGCATGCAGAGCTACTACTGGGTCAAGACCTTCCACATCGTGTTCGTGGTGGCGTGGATGGCCACGGTGTTCTACCTGCCGCGCATCCTGGTGAACCTGGCCGAGACCGCGGGCCAGCCGGCGGTGACCGAGCGCCTGCAGCTGATGGGCCTGCGCCTGTACCGCTTCGGCCACTCGATGTTCGGCCTGGCGTTCCTGCTCGGCCTGGTGCTGTGGCTGGGCTACAAGGTCATCCCCGATTTCCCGACCATGGTGGCGCCGGGAGCTGCCGGCTGGCTGCACGCCAAGCTGGGGCTGGTGGTGGTGCTGCTGGTGTACTTCGGCTGGACCGGCCGCCTGCTCAAGGGCGTGGCCAAGGGCCGGGCGCTGCCGTCGTCGCGCGCGCTGCGCTGGATCAACGAGATCCCGCTGCTGGCGTTCATTCCGATCGTGTGGCTGGTGCTGGCCAAGCCGTTCTGAGGCGGGGTCACCTGCGTCCGGTAGATCCACGCCATGCGTGGATGCTGTCAGGGCACAAACGAAGGAGCCGGGCAAATGCCCGGCTCTTTCATTTCTGCAATCACCTCGTGTTGCCGGCCAGCGGCCGGCACTACCGGGCTTAGGCCGCTTCGTACGTGCCGTAACTGCGCAGGCGCGTGTAGCGCTGTTCCAGCAGCTGTTCGGTGGACAGCTTGTCCAGCGCGTCCAGTTCGTTCAGCAGCACGGCCTTCAGGCGCTTGGCCATCTGCGTCGGGTTGCGGTGGGCGCCACCGGTCGGCTCGCGCACGACCTTGTCGACCAGGCCGAGGCTCTTCAGGCGCGGCGCGGTCAGGCCCAGCTGTTCGGCCGCTTCCTTGGCCTTGCCCGCGTCCTTCCACAGGATCGAGGCGCAGCCTTCCGGGGTGATGGTCGAGTACACCGCGTATTCCAGCATCACGGTGCGGTCGCCCACACCCAGTGCCAACGCACCGCCGGAGCCGCCTTCACCGATCACGGTGCAGATGATCGGCACCTTCAGCTCGGCCATCTCGATCAGGTTGCGCGCGATCGCTTCGGACTGGCCGCGCGACTCGGCGTCGATGCCCGGCCAGGCGCCGGCGGTGTCGATCAGGGTCAGCACCGGCAGGCCGAAGCGCTCGGCCATCTTCATCAGGCGCAGTGCCTTGCGGTAACCCTCCGGCTTGGGCATGCCGAAGTTGCGCTTGATCTTTTCCTTGGTGTCGCGGCCCTTCTGGTGGCCGATCACCATTACCGCGCGGCCATTGATGCGGGCCAGGCCGCCCATGATCGCCTTGTCGTCGGCGAAGGCGCGGTCACCGGCCAGCTCCTGGAACTCATCGAACATGACGCGGAGGTAGTCGGCGGTGTACGGGCGCGACGGGTGGCGGGCCAGCTGCAGCACCTGCCACGAGGTCAGGTTGCGGAAGATCTGCGCGGTGCGCATGCGCAGCTTGTCCTGCAGCGCGTGCACTTCCGCCTCGACATTGACCGCCGGCCCGGCACTGGCGTTGCGCAGCTCCTGGATCTTGGCTTCCAGGTCGGCGATGGGTTGCTCGAAGTCGAGGTAGTTCGGATTCATCGGAAGCCGTCGTGTAAAGAAGGGGGGAATTCTAGCCGAATGCGTGCAAACCACCCGTACGCCTTCGTCTGGAAGGCGACGGTAGCGCAGCCGGGCAGGGGGCGCCAGTCAGCTCAGGGCACCACCAGGGCGCTGCGGCCCATCAACTGGCTGCGCTGGGAGACGAAGTCGTTGTAGGCCTCGTTGGCTTCCCGGCCAAGGCCGCTGCCCAGGGTGGCAGTGGCCGAGGTGAAGGCCATCTGCGCGGCGAAATCCTGCTTGCGCAGGGCCTTCTGTTCATCGGCGGTGGTGGCCTTCAGCCAGCGCGCATAGACCTCGCGCAGGGGCGCGGCGTGGGCCTCGAAGGCCGGCACCAGCGCCGGCAGGCTGGCCGGGGCCGGTTCCAGGCTGTAGGCCGGGGCCACGTAGCCACCTGGTTGTTCGCGCTTGAACGCGCCGGGCTCGCCCATGCCTTCTTCCACGTAAGCGATGAAGTCGGGAGCGGTGAACACCTTGGCCACGATCTGGCCGCCGCTGGAATCAACGTGGGCCACCACCTTTTCCTTGGGGAAGGGTTCGCGCACGCCGTAGGTCCAGGTCTTGTCGATGAACAGGTCGTGGCGCTTCTCGAACGGGCCTTCGAAGTCGACGCCGCCGAGCTGGATACCGCTGTTGCCGACGCCGAAGTTCTTCACCTTGCTCTCGTCGGTGACGTAGATCTCGCGGGCGATCACGTACTCGCTGAGGGTCGGATTGATCAGCCCGCCACGACCGTCGACGTAGACGATGAAGCGCACATCACCGAGCTTGTCGGTATGCAGGCGATGCTCGCCGACAGCGAGCGAGACCGGGCGCGAGCCCTGTGCGGCCACCGGCAGGTCCTGGCCGTCGATGCTCAACGCCAGCGGCGTGTCGGTCGGGTTGTCGATCTGGAACTCGATCTTCGACGGGGAGCAGGCGGCCAGGGCCAGTGCGGCAGCGAACGGGAACAGCAGGGTCTTCATCGGCAATCGTCCTTGATACTTGGAACGGGGAAACAGGGGAGACAGGACAGCGAGGGAGCCAGCCTCAGCTGGCCCATGGCGGGCTGTAGCGCACCTTCAGCGTGCGCACGGCCGGGTCGGCGCGCAGCGCCTCCATCAGCTTGGAATCGATGCGTACCGCGCTCTGCCCGGACACATCGAGCATGCCGGCGACGCCGCCGTGCGGCCCCTTCAGCAGCAGGTCCAGGCGCAGTGGCGTCCGTCCCGGGCGATGGCGGTCGAGCAGCGCATCGATGCGCTCCCAGACCGGGCGCTGCTGGCGCAGGTCCAGGCGCAGCGACAGCCGCGTGGCGTAGTTGGCGCAGACCTCATCGAAGTCCCAGCACTGGCGGATGCGCAGCGCGAAGCCGCCGTTGAACTCGTCCTCGCGCAGGCCGCCCTTGACCACCAGGATGCGGTCCTTGGTCATCAGGTGGCCGAACTCGGCCATCGCGTCGGAGAACGCGCTGCACTCGACGCGGCCACGTCCGTCCTCAAGCTGGATGAAGATCTGGCTTTCGCCCTTGCGGCGCACGCCGACCACCTGGCCGGCCAGCACCGTCTGCACTTCCGGGCGCCAGCGCTTTTCGCCGCCGCCGCCACCACCGCTGTTGGCGCTCCAGATCTTCTCCACCGAACTCAGGTCATTGCCGACCAGGTCGCGCACATCGTCGCGCCAGGGATCGAACGGGTGGCCACTGAGATAGAAGCCCAGCGTGTCGCGCTCGCCGTTCAGGCGCTGCAGCAGCGGCCACTCCTCGGCTTCGGGCAGGTCCAGCTGGATCGTGGTCGCGCTCGGGTCCGGGCCACCGAACAGCGAGTTCTGTCCCGAAGCCCGCTCGCGGGCCATCTGGTCGGTAGCCTTGATCACCTCCGGCAGCTGCAGCATCAGCGAGGCACGGTTGCGGCCGAGCTCGTCCAACGCACCACAGTTGATCATCGCTTCCAGCGTGCGCCTGTTGAGCTTGGCCGAACCAACGCGCGTGCAGAAGTCGAGCAGGTCCTTGAACGGGCCGCCCTTCAGCCGCTCCTCGACCACCGCCTCGCAGGCACCCTGGCCGACGCCCTTGATCGCCCCGAGGCCGTACTGGATGGTGTCCGGCGTCACCGCTTCGAACATGAAGGCCGACTGGTTCACCTTGGGCGGCAGCACGGTCAGGCCGAGGTTGCGCACCTCGTCGAGGAAGCCGACCACTTTGTCGGTGTTGTCCAGATCGGACGACAGCGTGGCCGCCATGAACTCAGCCGGGTAATGGCGTTTCAGCCAGGCGGTCTGGTAACTGACCAGCGCGTAGGCAGCGGCGTGCGACTTGTTGAAGCCGTAGCCGGCGAACTTCTCCATCAGGTCGAAGATTTCGTCGGCCTTGGGGCCATCGACGCCGCCCTTGGCTGCACCTTCGCGGAAGATCTCGCGGTGCTTGGCCATTTCGGCCGGGACCTTCTTGCCCATCGCGCGGCGCAGCAGGTCGGCGCCGCCCAGCGAGTAGCCGCCGACGATCTGCGCCATCTGCATGACCTGCTCCTGGTACACCATGATGCCGTAGGTGTCCTTCAGGATGGCTTCGGTGCGCGGATCGGGATAGATGATCTCTTCCTGGCCGTGCTTGCGCGCATTGAAGGAGGGAATCAGGTCCATCGGGCCGGGGCGGTACAGCGACACCAGCGCGATCAGGTCTTCGAAACGGTCGGGGCGCGCGTCCTTCAGCAGGCGGCGCATGCCCGAGGATTCGAACTGGAACACCGCGCCGGTATTGCCGTTGGCGAAGATGTCCCTGTAGGTGGGCGTGTCGTCCAGCGGGATCGCGGCGATGTCCACCGGCGGGATGCCGGCGCGCTCATGGCGCTTGTTGATCGCCTTCACCGCCCAGTCGATGATGGTCAGCGTGCGCAGGCCCAGGAAGTCGAACTTCACCAGGCCCACTTCTTCCACGTCGTTCTTGTCGAACTGGGTGACCGGGTTCTTGCCGAGGCCGTTCTCGTCGTGTTCGGCGTACAGCGGGCAGAACTCGCTCAGCGGCTCGGGCCCGATCACCACGCCACCGGCGTGCTTGCCGGCGTTGCGGGTCAGGTCTTCCAGCTGCAGCGCCAGGTCGATCAGGTCGCGGACATCGTCCTCGGTCTCGTAGCGCTGGATCAGTTCGGCCGACGCCATCTCAGAGCTCGGGCCTTCCTTGCCCTTGCCCAGCGCATCTTTCAGGTGGATGCCCAGAATGTTCGGGATCAGCTTGGAGACGCCGTCGACCAGGCCGTACGGGAAGCCGAGCACGCGGCCGGAGTCGCGCACCACCGCCTTGGCGGCCATGGTGCCGTAGGTGATGATCTGGCTGACGCGCTCGCGCCCGTACTTGCGGGCGACGTAGTCGATCACCTCGTCGCGGCGGTCCATGCAGAAGTCGATGTCGAAGTCGGGCATCGACACGCGTTCCGGGTTCAGGAAGCGCTCGAACAGCAGGTTGTACGGCAGCGGGTCCAGATCGGTGATCTTCAGCGCCCACGCCACCAGCGAACCGGCACCCGAACCACGGCCGGGGCCGATCGGAATACCCTGGTTCTTGCCCCACTGGATGAAGTCGGCCACGATCAGGAAGTAGCCCGGGAAGCCCATCTTGATGATGGTGTTGAGCTCGAATTCCAGGCGCTCGAAATACTCTTCGCGGGTCTTGCCCGGCGCCAGCGGATTCTTCTCCAGGCGCTCTTCCAGGCCATCGCGCGACATCTTCTGGATCCAGGTGTCCAGCGTCTCGTCGTCCGGCACCGGGTAGTTGGGCAGGAAGTAGGTGCCCAGCCGCATCTCGATGTTGCAGCGCTCGGCCAGCGCCAGCGTGTTGTCGATCGCATCGGGGATGTCGGCGAACAGCGCGCACATCTCCTCGGCCGACTTCAGGTACTGCTGGTCGCTGTATTCGCGCGGGCGCTTGGGGTCGTCCAGCACGCGGCCGGTGGAAATACACACGCGCGCTTCGTGCGCGCTGAAGTCCGACGGCGACAGGAAGCGCACGTCGTTGCTGGCCACCACCGGCAGGCCACGCTGGCCGGCGGCCATCAGCGCGAACTGGTTGAAGGTTTCCTCGCCCTCGCGGCCGGTGCGGGTCAGCTCCAGGTGCAGGCCATCGCCGAACACGCGCTGCCAGTCGGCCAGCTGCTGCTCGGCCAGTTCATGCTTGCCGTCCAGCGCCAGGCGCCCGGCCAGGCTCTGCCGCCCGGCCAATGCGAACAGGTTGGCGTTGCCGGCCTTCAGCCAGTCCGGGTGCACGGCCACGCCGCCCTCGGGGCGATGGCCTTCCATCCAGGCGCGGGTCAGCAGCCGCGACAGGCTCAGGTAACCCTCGCGGTCGCGGCACAGCAGGGTCATCCGCCACGGGTCCTGGCCTTCCTCGGCGATCAGCACGTCGGCACCGGCGATCGGCTTGATGCCCACGCCTTCGGCGGCCTTGTAGAACTTGACCAGGGCGAACAGGTTGTTGAGGTCGGTCACCGCCAGCGCGGGCAGGCCGAGTTCGACCGAGCGCGACAGCAGGTTGGCCTGCTTGGCCTTCTTCGGGTCCGCCTGGTCCGGTTTGGCCGGCACACGGATGGTGGAGTCCGCCAGCGAGAACTCGGTGTGGACGTGGAGATGTACGAAGCGGGAGTTGGACATGCCGGACCAGGTTGGAGCGCGCGGGCCCCGGGTGCTGACGGACGATCGTCGCCGGGGTCGGGAAGCGCTGGAATGCCCGGTCAGGGTAGCGAGGGCAGGGGGTTGCCACAAGGCTTGACAGGGGCACGGCGTGGCGCCGGATTCAGGCGTGCGGGAGGCCGCCTTCTGTAGAGCCGAGCCCATGCTCGGCTGTCCACAGCAGCCGAGCATGGGCTCGGCTCTACAACTCCAGCAGGCTCAGGCGATGGCCGCCGCCTGCGTCAGGCCCAGGCACTCACGCACCGGGGCGAAGCTGCGCCGGTGTTCCATGCAGGGGCCGTGCTCGCGCAGGGCGGCCAGGTGGGCCGGGGTGCCATAGCCCTTGTGCTGTTCGAAGCCGTACTGCGGGTGGCGGGTATGCACGTCCTGCATGTAACGGTCGCGCGAGACCTTGGCCAGGATCGAGGCGGCCATGATCGCGCGGTCGATGCCATCGCCGCCGACCAGCGCCTGCGCCGGCAGCACCAGGCCCTTGGGCACCACGTTGCCATCGATGCGGGCGAAGCCGGCCACATGGGCAACCGCTGCAACGACGTCACGCATGCCCTGCAGGGTGGCCTGGTAGATGTTCAGGCGGTCGATGGTGTCCACGTCCACCAGTACCACGTGCCAGGCCAGGGCACGCTCGATGATGCGGTCATGCAGCTGTTCGCGGCGGGCCGCCGTCAACTGCTTGGAATCGTCCAGGCCGTTGATGCGTGGCCGTGACGGATCGAATACCACCGCCGCCACCGCCACCGGCCCGGCCAGCGGGCCACGTCCGGCCTCGTCGACGCCAGCGACCAGGCGTTCCGGCTCGACCACCGTCGCGCCGTCGAACAGGGCCAGGCTGGCCGCTGCGGCGTGACGGCGGCTCATGCCTGCGCCTGGTCGCGCATCAGCAGTTCGCCGACGGCATCGGCGGCACGCGCCGAAGCATTGCGGCGCAGGCGCTCGTGCAGTCGCACGTACGTGTCCTGCAGGTCGATCACCCGCTGCGGGTGGTCGAACCATTGCTGGATGGCCGCGGCCAGCCTGTCCGGCGTGCAGTCGTGCTGCATCAGCTCCGGCGCCAGGTCCTGGCCGGCCAGGATGTTGGGCAGGGCGAAGCGGTCGACCTTGATCAGGCCCAGCGCCTTGACCAGGCGATAGGTCAGTTCGTTGACGCGGTAACCGACGACCATCGGCCGCTTCACCAGCATGGCTTCCAGGGTCGCGGTGCCGGAGGCCAGCACCACCACGTCGGCGGCGATCATCGCGTTGCGCGCCTGGCCATCCAGCACGTGCGAGTAGGCCACCGGCAATGCCGAGCGCGACAGCTGTTCTTCGATCAGCTGCCGGCAGGCCGGGTTGGCGGCAGGCACCACCACATGCAGGCCCGGAATGCGTTCAGAGACCTGCCAGGCGGCTTCGAAGAAGGGTTCGCCCAGGCGCGAGATCTCGCCCAGGCGGCTGCCCGGCAACACCGCCAGCACCTTGGCCGAGGTCGGCAGCCCGAGCGCGGCACGGGCTTCCTCGCGGTTGCCCTGCAGCGGAATGTCATCGGCCATCGGGTGGCCGACGAAGCGTGCGTCGATGCCGTGCCTGGCATAGATCGGCGGTTCCATCGGGAACAGGCACAGCACCAGATCCGCGCTGCTGCCGATCTTCTCGGCGCGCTTCTCGCGCCAGGCCCAGACCGAGGGACTGACGTAATGCACGGTGCGCACGCCGCGTTGCTTCAGCCAGCGCTCGATGCCCAGGTTGAAGTCGGGTGCGTCGATGCCGATGAACACGTCCGGCTGCCATTCCAGGGCGCGCTGGCGGAACGCCGAGCGCAGCTTGAGCAGCCGCGGCAGGTGGCGCAGCACTTCGGTCAGGCCCATCACCGCCAGCTCGCTGGCATCGTGCCAGGTCTGGCAGCCGGCGCTGCGCATGGCATCGCCGCCAATGCCGGCGAACTCGGCATTCGGGAAGCGCGCCTTCAGTTCACGCACCAGGCCCGCACCGAGCAGGTCGCCGGACGCTTCGCCGGCAACCAGCGCGATCCGCAACGGGCGCTCGCTGAGCACCCGCTGTGCGGGAACGCTGCCGGCCATCGAGGCCAACGGAATCACCGCGGCGCCGGCCGCCGCCTGGCCGGTCGTGCTGCTCATCGCAGCAAGGGCCTCTCGGCGTGCTCGATGAAGTCCAGCATGGCCTTCACGTCATTGCTGTCACGCGCCTGTTCGGTCAGCTGCTGCTTGGCTTCGGCCAACGGCAGGCCGGCCACGTACAGCGTGCGGTAGGCACGCTTGATGGCCGAGATGCGGTCGGCGTCGAAGCCGCGGCGCTTCAGGCCTTCGCTGTTGATGCCGCGCGGGCGGCCCAGCGAATCGGTACCGACCATGGTGAACGGCGGTACATCGCCATTGGTCAGCGCGCCCATGCCGAGGAAGGCATGCGCACCGATGCGGCAGAACTGGTGGGCACCGGCGAAGCCGCTGATGATCACGTAGTCGCCCACGGTCACGTGGCCGGCCAGGGTGGTGTTGTTGGAGAACACGCAGAAATTGCCGACATGGCAGTCGTGCGCCACGTGCGTGTAGGCCAGCATCCAGTTGTCGTTGCCGATGGTGGTGATGCCGCCGCCGCCGCCGGTGCCACGGTTGAGCGTGACGAACTCGCGGAACACGTTGCGGTCGCCGATCACCAGTTCGGTGCGCTCACCGGCGAACTTCTTGTCCTGCGGCTCGCCACCGATCGCGGCGTGGCCGACGAAGCGGTTGTCGCGGCCGATCCGGGTCGGGCCGTGGATGCTGCAATGGGGGCCCACCACCGTGCCGGCGCCGATTTCAACATCGGGGCCGATCAGGGTGAAGGCGCCCACCTGCACATCGTCGGCCAGGCGCGCGGCCGGATCGATGACGGCGGTGGGGTGGATCCGCGGTGCGTTGTCAGTCATTGCTGCCTCCAGTGGATCAGCCCTTGGCGCCGGCGCACATGACCTCGGCCGACGCGACGACTTCGCCGTTGACCTTGGCTTCGCCGTAGTACCAGCCCATGTTGCGGATCAGGCGCTTCATCTGCACGTCCAGCATCAGCACGTCGCCGGGCACGACCTGCTTGTTGAAGCGGGCGTTTTCCACCTTGACCATGTAGAACAGCTTGGACTGCGCATCGCGGCCGAGCGTGAGCTGGGTCATGACGCCGCCGGCCTGCGCCAGCGCTTCGATGATCAGCACGCCGGGCATGATCGGGCGGCCCGGGAAGTGGCCCTGGAAGAACGGCTCGTTGATGCTGACGTTCTTCTGCGCCAGGATGCGCTTGGCCTCGACGTCGAGTTCAAGCACCCGGTCCACCAGCAGGAACGGGTAGCGGTGCGGAAGCAGTTCCTGGATCTGGCAGACATCGATCGGAAGCTGCAGCGAATCGTTCATTCTTTCTCCTTGCCAGCAGCCAGGACGCGGCGAGCCAATGCGTCCAGCTGCTTGAAGCGCGCGGCGTTCTTGCGCCACGTGCGGTTGTCGGTCAACGGGGTGCCGGACGAGTACTCGCCTGGCTCATGGATGGAGTTGCGGACCACCGACTTGCCGGTGATCACGACCTTGTCACAGATTTCGAGGTGGCCGACCACGCCAACGTGGCCGCCAAGCAGGCAGTAGCGGCCGATCTTGGCGCTGCCGGCGATGCCGGTGCAGCCGGCGATGGCCGAATGCGCGCCGATCTGCACGTTGTGGGCGATCTGCACCAGGTTGTCCAGGCGCACATCCTCGTCCAGCACGGTGTCTTCCAGCGCGCCGCGGTCGACGCAGGTATTGGCGCCGATCTCGCAATCGTCGCCGATGCGGACGCCGCCGAGCTGCGGCACCTTGATCCACTTGCCAGCGTCCATCGCCAGGCCGAAACCGTCGGCGCCGAGCACGGCACCGGGATGCACGCGCACGCGCTTGCCCAGCGTGACCCGGGTGACCAGGGTCACGCGGGCGATCAGTTCACAGCCGGCATCCAGGCTGCAGTCCTCGCCGATCACGCTGCCGGTGCCGATGATGCAGTTCTCGCCGACCACGCTGCGCGCACCGACCGAAACGAACGGGCCGATATGGGCGCTGGCGGCCACCTGGGCGCTGGGGTCGATGACGGCGCTGGGGTGGATGCCCGGCGGGCGGGTCGGCGCGATGTCGAACAGCGCGGCGATCTTGGCGAACGCGGTGTACGGGTCCTTGGCGACGAGCGCAGTGCCCGGGGCGGCCTCGGCGTCGTCGGCACGCAGGACCACCAGCGAGGCCTGGCTGTCGGCCAGCTGGGCGCGGTAGCGCGGGTTGGCAAGGAAGGTCAGCTGGCCAGGGCCGGCATGGGCGAGGGTGGCCACGCCATGGATGGCGGTGGCGGGGTCGCCATGGACCTGCAGGCCGAACTGCTCGGCGAGTTGCTGGGCGGTGTAGGTGGGAGTATTCACGGCGGGAGTTTAACGTGTGACGCCATTTCGGTCATGCGGGGGCAGGGCTTGGCGCCTGCCTGGTACGGGCGGGAGGCGGCGGGTGGCCCTGGCCAGGACACGCAAAACCCCCTCCATGGTGCTCGATGGCGCCATCCATGGCGCCAACGGTCCTGTCCAGGGCCACCCGCCGCCTCTGGACAATTTCCCGCGAGCGCGGCCAAAAGCCCGTGCAGTGCAGTGTCATCTGCAAAACGAAAACGCCGGGCAATGCCCGGCGCTTCGCGCCCCGTCTGGTGGAGAGCCCCCCTTCTATTAAGGGGGGCGCGCCAATGGCGCGGGGGATAGGAGGTAGGTCGGGACCCGCTGCTTGCGCAGCAAGCCGCGGCGCACCTTCGGTGGTCAGTTCTTAGAACTGACCGCCGAAGGTGAACTGCAGACGCTCGATCTTGTCATCGTCTTCCTTCTTCAGCGGGAAGGCGTAGCTGATCGAGATCGGGCCGACCGGGGCGCGCCACAGCAGGGCCACGCCGGTGGACACGCGCAGCTCGTTGGCCTTGAAGTTCTGGGTGCCATTGTAGACGTTGCCGAAGTCGACGAAGGCCGACACGCGTGCCGACGGGCTGTCGAACAGGCGCGGGAAGTAGGCTTCGACCGAACCGACGGTCTTCAGCGAACCACCCAGCGGCTGGCCTTCCGGATAACCGGTGGTGACTTCGCGCGGGCCGAGGGTGTTGTCCTCGAAGCCGCGCACCGAGTTGGTGCCACCGGCGTAGAAGTTCTCGAAGAACGGCAGGCCGCTGGCGGTGACGGTGCGGGTGGTGCCATCCGGATTGGTCAGCGTACGGGTGTAGTCGTTGCCGTAGGCATCGCCGTAGCCGATTTCCGCGCGGGTGTTGATCACCAGCGACGGCATGATCGGCCAGTACTTGCTGATCTGGTAGTTCAGCTTGTAGTACTCGATGGTCGAACCCGGCAGCGTGGTTTCCAGGCCGACGCGCTGGTAGGTGCCGCGGGTCGGCATGAAGTAGTCGTTGCGCGAGTCGCGCGCCCAGCCCAGCTCGGTGCGCCAGGCGTGGAAGGTGCGCTGACCGACCGCGTTGATGTAGTCGATGATCGACTGCGGGGTCGAGCCCTGGTAGGTGGTGATCTGGTTGCTGTCGATGCCGAACATCAGCGAGACGGTATCGGTCTCGGTCAGCGGCACGCCGAACACCACCTGCGCCGAACCATTGGTGCTGTTGTACTGCGCGGTATTGAAGTCGGAGTAGTCCAGTTCGCGCCAGGACAGGTTATAGCCCAGCGACACGCCGTCATCGGTGAAGTACGGGTTGGTGTAGCTGAAGCCGTAGCGCTGCAGGTAGCTGCTGCGCGAGGCTTCGACCGACACGCGGTTGCCGCCGCCAAGGAAGTTGTTCTGCGACAGCTGCACCGAGGTGGTCATGCCGTAGGACTGCGAGTAGCCCAGGCCGAACACGAAGCTGCCCGAGGTGGTTTCCTTGACGTTGTAGACGACGTCGACCTGGTCGTTGCTGCCGCTGACGGCCGGGGTCTCCACTTCCACCGATTCGAAGTAGCCCAGGCGCTGCAGGCGGATCTTGGAGCGGTCGATCGCGGCCTGCGAGTACCAGCTGTTCTCGAACTGGCGCATTTCGCGGCGCATCACCTCATCGGAGGTGCGGGTATTGCCACGGAACAGGATGCGGCGCACCGACACGCGCGGGCCGGGCACGACCTGCATGTTGATGGCGACGGTCTGCTCGGCGCGGTTGGTGGTCGGGATCGGGTTCACCTTGGCGAACGCGTAGCCGATGTTGGACAGCGAATTGGTGATGGTGTCCGAGCTGAATTCCAGCAGGGCACGCGAGAACGTGTCGCCGGACTTCTGGATCACCATGCGCTCGACGTCCTCCTGCGGGAGGATGGTGTCGCCGCTGACCTTGATCTCGGAGATCTTGTACTGCGCACCCTCGGTCACGCCCGCAGTCAGGAACATGTCGCGCTTGTCGGGGCTGATCGAGACCTGGGTGGAATCGATGCTGAAATCGACGTAGCCGCGGTCCAGGTACCAGGAGTTGAGCTTTTCCAGGTCACCGGACAGCTTTTCCTTGGAGTACTGGTCGTCACGGCGGTACCACGACGCCCAGTTGTGCTCCTTGGACTCCCAGGTCTCCAGGATGTCCTTGCTCTCGAACTTTTCGGTGCCGACCAGGTTGACGTGGCGGATCTTGGCCGCCTTGCCTTCCTTGATGGCGATGGCGATGTCCACGCGGTTGCGGTCCAGCGGGCTCACCGTCGGGGTGATGTCGACGTTGTATTTGCCACGGTCGTTGTACTGGCGGCGCAGTTCCTGGGTCACGCGGTCCAGGCTCAGGCGATCGAAGGTGCCGCCCTCGGTCAGGCCGATGTCGGACAGGCCCTTGAGCAGCTGGTCGGACTTGATGTCCTTGTTGCCGGTCACGGTCAGCTTGTTGATCGCCGGACGTTCCTTGACGGTCACCACCAGGATCGTGCCCTGGCGGTCCAGCTGCACGTCTTCGAAGAAGCCGGTCTTGTACAGGGCGCGGATCGTCTCGCCGACCTTGTTGTCGGTGACCGTCTCGCCACGTTCCACCGGCAGGTAGGTGAATACCGTGCCCGAGCTGATGCGCTGCAGGCCATCGACGCGGATGTCGCTGACAGTGAAGGGCTCGGCTGCCTGGGCCAGGGCGGGAGCGCCGGTGACGGCGGCGAGGGCGAGGGCCAGCAGGCGGCGATTGGGGAGTCGCGTCATGTCACGTCCGGTAGGAAGGTCGATTTCATTGGTGCGGGATGCCGACGCTGTAGACGGCAACAACATGGAAAAGTTCATCGCGGGACCAGGCCGAGGATGTCGTTGTAGAACGCCAACCCCATCAGCCCGGCCAGCAACGCCAGGCCGATGTATTGGCCGGCGGCGATGGCACGCTCGCTCAGCGGGCTGCCCTTGACCAACTCGATAAGGTAATACAGCAGGTGGCCGCCGTCCAAGATCGGGATCGGCAGCAGGTTGATGATGCACAGGCTGAGGGACAGCAGGGCAAGGAACTGCAGGAACCAGTCGAGGCCGCGCTTGGCCGAGACATTGGCCACGCGGGCGATGGTGACCGGCCCGGAAACGTTCTGCAGCGAGGCCTTGCCGGTGACGATGCGGCCCATCATGCCCAGCGAGTCGGCCGCCAGGCGCCCGGTTTCGCGTACCGCGACGGTGACCGAGTCCAGGGGGCCGTAGCGCAGGAGGGTGTCGTAGGGGGGGCTGAACTTGGTCGGGAACTGAACGCCGATCTGCCACGTGGGGCCGCCCTTGGCATCCTGGCCCTTGCGCGGCGTGACTTCCAGCGCCAGGCGCTCGCCGCCACGCAGGACCTCGATCATGCCCGGGCCACCGGCACGGCCCAGCGCCTGGATCTCGCCGATCACCTGGTCGGCGCCGTCGATGCGCTGGCCGTCGATGGCCACGATCAGGTCGCCCGGCTGCAGTTGCCCGGCCACCACGGAGTCCGCGGTGAGCGACTCGACCAGCGCGGGCTGCAGCCACGACTGCCAGTACATGCCAGCCAGGATCGGCACCCGCCGCTCATCGAAACCCGCCGGCAGCTGCGACAGCGGCAGGGTGCGCGTGCGCACCTGGTCGGCCGTATCCAGCACTTCCAGCTTCACGTCGCGGCGGTCCATCGCGGCCGCGGTCAGTGCCATGCTGGCCTCGCCGAGGGTGACCACCTGGCGGTCGTCCACGCGCAGCACGCGGTCGCCGCTGGCCAGGCCGGCACTGGCGGCGATGCCGCTGACGCGGCCGACGGTGGGCGAGTAATCCTGCTTGCCGATCACGAACATCGCCCACAGCAGGAGGATGCACAGCAGCAGGTTGGCGATCGGGCCGGCGGCAACGATCGCGATGCGCTGCCAGACGGTCTTGTGGTTGAAGGCCTGGCCGCGCTCGTGCGGGTGGACTTCGACCTCGCGTTCGTCGAGGAACTTCACGTAGCCACCCAGCGGAATGGCGGCGATGGCGAACTCGGTACCATGCCGGTCGCGGCGCGACCACAGCGGCCGGCCGAAGCCGACCGAGAAACGCAGGATCTTGACCCCGCACAGGCGCCCGACCCAGTAATGCCCGAACTCGTGGAACGTGACCAGCAGCCCGAGGCTGACAATCATCCACCAGACCGATCCGATGAAGTCAGTCATGCAGGCTCACAGTGGCGGGCAGGGGCGGCGGCGTCATGCTGGGCGAGGCGGTCGTTCAGGCGGCGTCGATGGCGTTCAGGGTGAGCTGGCGTGCCCGCTGGTCGGCGGACAACAGGACCTCCAGTGTATCGGCTGCTTGCGTCGGCAGTGTTGAAAGAGCGTTAGCAACCAGCGCCGGGATCGTCAGGAAACCGATCCGGCCCTGAAGAAACGCTGAAACCGCCTCCTCGTTGGCAGCATTCAGCACCGCCGGTGCGGTGCCGCCGGCCTGCATGGCCTGCCAGGCCAGGGCCAGGCAGGGGAAGGCGTCGGTGTCCGGGGCCTCGAAATCCAGCCGGCCCTGGGCCAGCAGGTCCAGCCCGGCCACGCCCGATTCGATGCGCTGTGGCCAGCCCAGGCCAACGGCGAGGGTGGTGCGCATGTCCGGCAGGCCCATCTGCGCCAGGGTCGAGCCGTCGACGAACTCGACCAGCGAATGGACCAGGCTCTGCGGGTGCACCAGCACTTCGATGCGTTCACCGGGCACGCCGAACAGGTGGTGGGCCTCGATGACTTCCAGGCCCTTGTTCATCAACGTCGCCGAATCGACCGAGATCTTCGGTCCCATCGACCACTTCGGGTGGGCAACGGCCTGGGCCGGGGTGACCTGGGCCAGTTCGGCGCGGCTGCGGCCACGGAACGGGCCGCCGGAGGCGGTCAGCAGGATCCGGCGCACGCCGGCGCCGTCGACGCTGGCGTCGCGCGAGCGCAGGCACTGGAAGATCGCGCTGTGTTCGCTGTCGATCGGGATGATTTCGGCGCCGGCACGTTCGGCGGTACGGGTCAGCAGTTCGCCGGCCAGCACCAGCGATTCCTTGTTGGCCAGCAGGATGCGCTTGCCGGCGGCGGCCGCGGCCAGGGTCGAGGACAGGCCGGCAGCGCCGACGATGGCCGCGACCACGGTATCGCAGGCGTCGCTGGCGGCCAGCTGGTCCAGCGCGGCATGGCCGGCATGGGCTTCGGTGGCCAGTCCGGCGTCGCGCAGGCCGTCACGCAGTTCGGCGAACAGCGATTCGTCGGCGATCACCGCGTGCGCGGGCTTGTGCTGGCGGCACAACGCCAGCAGCCCCTGCACCTGGCGTCCGGCGGCGAGCACGGTCGCCTGGTAGCGCTGCGGGTGGCGGGCGATCACGTCCAGCGTGGAGGCACCGATCGAGCCGGTGGCGCCGAATACGGCGACCCGGCGCAGGTCTGCAGCAGCATTCATGGTCAGAACCCGAAGATTTCCTTGCCCAGCGCGAACACCGGGACGGCGGCGAGGACGCCGTCGACCCGGTCGAGCACGCCGCCATGGCCCGGGATCAGGTGGCCCGAATCCTTGGCGCCCGCGTGGCGCTTGATGAGGCTCTCGAACAGGTCACCCAGCACCGAGGCGAACACGGCCACGACCGCGGTGATCAGCAGGCCCGGCAGGTGTGCGGTATCGATCCCGGCCAGCCAGCCCAGGCCGACGGCCACGGCGACACCGGCCAGCAGGCCGCCGAACAGGCCTTCCCAGGTCTTGTTGGGGCTGATCCGCGGGGCCAGCTTGTGCTTGCCGAAATGGCGGCCGGCGAAGTAGGCGCCCGAGTCGGCCGCCCACACCAGTGCCAGTGCAGCCAGCAGCCACAGGTGGCCCTGCTTGCCCGGCGGATCGCCACCGGCATGGATCAGCACCAGCGCGGCCCAGGCGGGCACGATGGCAAGCGTGCCGGCCAGCATCTTCAGGATGCGCGAGGGCGCCGACGGCTGTGCACCGAAATTGAAGAAGCGCAGCCAGACCAGCGCGGCCAGCCACCAGGCAACGCCGGCCAGCGTGGTTATCTGGAACAGCACCAGCGTACTGCCATCGGCCCAGACCAGCAGCACCATCAGCAGCAGGTTCAGCACCAGAAGTACGGTGCGTGCCAGGGTGTCTTCGATACCGGCCAGCTTCAGCCATTCCCACAGGCCGATCAGCAGCACCGCAGCGGCGGCGGCGGCCAGCCATTGCGTGGGCAGCAGCAGGATCGCCGCAATGGCAACCGGCGCCATGATCAGCGCGGCGAGGACTCGGGTCTTGGTCATGGGCTGGAAGTCTCGGTGGCCAGTGCGGCAATCTGGGCGCTGGTCAGGCCGAAACGACGCTCGCGGCCGGCATAGGCGTCCAGCGCCTGCTGCAGCTGCCCGGCATCGAAGTCCGGCCACAGGGCCTCGGTGAACCACAGCTCGGTGTAGGCCAGCTGCCACAGCAGGAAGTTGCTGATGCGGGTGTCGCCGCCGGTGCGGATGAACAGGTCCGGCGGCGGCAGGTCGGCAAGGGCGACCTGGCTGCCCAGCAGCGATTCGTCGATCTGCTCGGGCAACAGGCGACCGGCCGCCACTTCGACGGCCAGGGCGCGCGCGGCGCGGGCGATGTCCTGGCGGCCGCCATAGCTGGCCGCGATCGACAGGGTCAAGGTGGTGTTGTCGGCGGTGCGCTGTTCGGCCAGCTGCATGCGGCTGACCAGCCCGGCACCGAAGCGCTCGCGTTCGCCGATGAAGCGTACGCGCACGCCGCGCCGGTGCAGCTCGTCCACCTCGCGGTCGAGCGCGCCGAGGAACAGCTTCATCAACGCATCCACTTCCTCCTGCGGCCGGCCCCAGTTCTCGCTGGAGAAGGCGAACAGGGTCAGCGCCGGAATGCCCAGTTCAAGGCAGCGCTCGATGGTGCGGTTGACCGCGCGCGCGCCGGCACGGTGGCCGATCACGCGGGGGCGACGGCGCTGCTGTGCCCAGCGCCCATTGCCATCCATGATGATGGCAATGTGGCGGGGCAGGGCGGCCGGTAACGGAGGCGGGGCTGAAGGCATCGACTTCAGACCGACAGCAGTTCTTTTTCCTTGTCGGCGACGACCTTGTCGACGTCCTTGATGTTGGCGTCGGTCAGCTTCTGGATGTCGTCTTCGCCGCGCTTCTTCTCGTCTTCGCTGATCGCCTTGTCCTTGACCAGCTTGGCGATTTCCTTGTTCGCGTCCTGACGGATGTTGCGGATCGCGATCTTGGCGCCTTCACCTTCCTTCTGCACCTGCTTGGCCAGCTCCTTGCGGCGCTCTTCGGTCGGCGGCGGCATGTTGATGCGGATCGCGGTGCCGAGGGTGTTCGGGGTGAACTCGGCGTTGTAGAGACCCTTTTCGATCTCCTTGATCATGCCCTTGTCGAACGGCGTGACCAGCAGCGAGTGCGCGTCGGCGTTGGAGATCGAGGCAACCTGGTTCAGCGGGGTGCTGGCGTTGCCATAGGCACTGACCGTCACGCGGTCCAGCAGGGCAGGCGTGGCACGCCCGGTCCGGATGGAGGTGAGGGTGTGCTTCAGAGCGTCGATGCTCTTGGCCATGCGCGTCTGCGCGTTGTTCTTGATGTCGTTGAGCATCGCCCGGTCCTGGATGTATCTGGAATCGGGCGATTATAGGCGAATACGGGACGCTGCCGGGCCTGAATCGGCCCGATCGCCGCTTCGCGCTCAGGCTCAGGCCGGGTCGCGGCCCTGGACCAGGGTGCCGATGTTCGCGCCGTTGAGGATCTTCAGCAGCTCGCCCGGCTGGCCCATGTCGAACACGCGCATCGGCAGGTCGCTGTCGCGGGCCAATGCGAAGGCCGCCGTGTCCATCACTTCCAGGCCGCGGCGGATCACTTCGTCGTAGCTCAGGCTGTCGAAGCGGACCGCATCGCTGTGCTTGTTCGGGTCCTTGTCGTACACGCCATCGACCTTGGTGGCCTTCAGCAGCAGGTCGGCGCCGATCTCGATCGCGCGCAGGGCGGCGCCGGAATCGGTGGTGAAGAACGGGCTGCCGACGCCGGCGGCGAAGATCACCAGGCGGCCTTTTTCCAGGTGGCGGATGGCGCGGCGGCGGATGTAGTCCTCGCACACGTCGTTGATCTTGATCGCGCTCATCACGCGGGCCTTGGCGCCCAGCTTCTCGAGGGCATCCTGCATGGCCAGGGCGTTGATGACCGTGGCCAGCATGCCCATCTGGTCGCCGGTGACCCGGTCCATGCCGCCGGCGGCCAGGCCGGCGCCGCGGAAGATGTTGCCGCCGCCGATCACCAGCGCCACTTCGGCACCGGCCTGCTGGGCTTCGATGACCTCGCGGGCCAGGCGATTGATGACCTTCGGGTCGATGCCGTAGTCCTCGTCTCCCATCAGCGCCTCCCCGGACAGTTTCAGAAGGATGCGGCGATAGGCGAGCTTGGACATGAGGACCTCGGGTGCGTGGAAATCGCGGGCGATTCTACGCGCATGCGGCGTCGTGCCAAAGTGTTTTGTGCACTGCGGCGCAGAATCCGGTCGTTCGCCGCGGTCAAACGGGGCTTCCCGTTCAGCCCAGCTCGGCGCCAGCGGTGGCCGACAGCTCGTCGTGGCCGAGGGCACCTGGCGAGCGGGCGATCACCCGGTTGCGGCCCAGGTTCTTGGAGCGGTACAGCACGTCGTCGGCTGCGCGCAGCAGGTCCTGCACGTCGGCGAAGCGCTCGTAGCCACCCTGGGTGGCCACGCCGGCGGAGAAGGTGACGAACAGCGGCCCGCCCTCCAGCTCGGCCATCGGCGTGGCGACGATGTTGGCCAGCACCCGGCGGATCACGTCCAGGGCCACGCTTTCGCTGGTGTTTGGCAGCAGCGCGACGAATTCCTCGCCGCCGAAGCGGGCGACGGTGTCACTGTTGCGCAGCTGGCCCTGCAGCTTGCCGGCGAAGGCGCGCAGTACCTCGTCGCCGGTCAGGTGGCCGTGGGCGTCGTTGATCTTCTTGAAGTCGTCCAGGTCGATGAAGGCCACCGACAATGGCCAGCCCTGGCGGCCGGCGCGCAGGAATTCCTGCTCCAGCACCGCTTCCAGCTGGCGGCGGTTGAGCACGCCGGTCAACGCGTCACGATGGGCCTGGTCGGCGAGGCGCTTGGCGCGCGCCTCGAACTCGTCGGCGCGGCGTCGTGCCTGGTCGGCGTCCTGCAGTTCGCGCAGGTTGCGCAGCGTGGCCAGCTCCTGCGCGTGATCGATCAGCTCGCGCACCCGCGCCGGGGAATTGAGGCCGGCATCAAACAGGCTGGCGATGTCGGGCAGGGCTTCACTGATGCGGGCGAGGACCTGGTCGAAGCGCGCGCTGTCCAGCTCCAGGCGGTCGTGCACCTGCTGCAGGGCGCGCTCACGCGCGGCGTCGGCGTCGCTGTCCAGCCAGATGTCGGCCACCGCGCCGGACAGCTGCACGCAGGCCTGGAACGGCGATTCGGCGGCGTCCTCGTCCTCGCTGTGGCTGATGCTCTCCACCAGGTAGCGGGGCAGGCCCCATTGCTCGGCCACCCACGCGCCGACCTCGGCATGGCTGCAGCCCAGTTCCTCGCGTTCGCGGGCGACCAGGTCGATGTTGTCGCGTGCCTCGCGCAGCAGCGGCAGGTAGCGCTCCGACTCGGCCTGGGCCAGGCACAGTACGCCCAGGTCCTGCAGCAGGCCGGCCAGCATCAGTTCTTCCAGCCGGCGCAGGCCGCGCGCCTGGCCCAGCTGGCTGGCAGCCAGGGCGCTGAGGATGCTTCGCTTCCAGGCGCGCTGGCGCAGGTCGTGGTCGGCGCCGGTGCCGCCGGTCAGGCCCTGGGTGACAGTGAAGCCGAGGGCGAGGCTGATCGTGGCGTTCAGGCCCAGCATGGTCAGCGCCTGGCCGAGGTTCTCGATCCGGCGGCGGCTGGCGTAAAGCGGCGAATTGGCGATGCGCAGCATGCGAGCGCTCAGCGCCATGTCGATGGCGATGATGTCGGCAGCGGTGGCGATGTCCGCTTCCGGGTCCTGGGCCAGTTCGATGATGCGCAGGGCAATACCGGGTGGCGAAGGCAGGTTGCGGCAGAGCGCCAGGGCAGCTGTCAGCTCGGGAGGCATGTCGGGTCGTTCAATTCCATTAGGACAAGAATACCTAGGAATGCATCACAGTCCGCGATTTTCGTTCCTGCTAAATGACTGTGGATTCCCTGCGCCGAGTATCGGCTTGATTCGCGCGCAACGCAAAGGTGCCGGTTGTGCTCACCAACGGTGCGCACCCACCGGTGGGCCATGGGTTGATCCCTGGGTCCATGCATAAAAAAAGAGCCGCGGTTTCCCGCGGCTCCTTCTGGTCGCTTCACAGCCGGAAGGCTGGAATCAGACCTGCATCGCCTTGGCAACTTCGGCGGCGTAGTCTTCCACCACCTTCTCGATGCCTTCGCCGACGATCAGCAGCTTGAAGCCTGCCACGTCGGCGCCGGCGGCCTTGACCACCTGCTCGACGGTGGTGTCGCCCAGCACGTAGGTCTGGCCGTACAGGGTCACGTCGCTGACGATCTTGTTGATCTTGCCGCTGATGATCTTTTCCAGGATGTCGGCCGGCTTGGCCTTGTCCTTATCGGTCATCTTGGCCAGCTCGATTTCCTTTTCCTTCTCGACGAACTCGGCCGGGACGTCCGCAGCCTTGTTGTGCGGCGGCTTCAGCGCGGCCACGTGCATGGCCAGGCCACGGGCCAGCTCGGCGTCGCCGCCGATCAGGTCGACCAGCACGCCGACCTTGCCGTTGGTGTGGACGTAGGCGCCGATGTTGCCGGTGGTGTCGACCTTGACCATGCGGCGGATCTGGATGTTCTCACCCAGGGTCTGCACGGCGGTGGCGCGGGCTTCCTCGACGGTACGGCCGTCGGCCAGCGTGGCGGCCTTCACGGCTTCGACGTCGTTGGCGCCCGATGCCAGGGCAGCAGCGGCGACGGCGTTGACGAAGGACTTGAAGTTGTCATCGTTGGCGACGAAGTCGGTTTCCGAGTTGACTTCGACCAGCACGGCCTTGCCGCCGTCCTGGGCCAGGCCCAGGCGGCCTTCGGCGGCCACGCGGTCAGCCTTCTTGTCGGCCTTGGCGGCGCCGGACTTGCGCATGGCTTCAGCAGCGGCGTTGATGTCGCCGTTGGCTTCGGTAAGCGCCTTCTTGCATTCCATCATGCCGGCGCCGGTGCGCTCGCGCAGTTCCTTGACCAGGGAAGCAGTGATTTCCACGGGATTACCTCACGAAAGAAAGGGGTTGGGCCGGCATGGTGGCCGGCCCGTGTGACACGGTCCTGTCACGCGCCGATGGCTGCGTGCAGGGAGGGTGGACGCCGAGCGTCCACCCGGGGCCTGGATCAGGCCTGGGCGTCGTCGCCCTTCTTGGCAGCCTTCTTGGCCGGAGCGCGGCGGGCCGGCTTCTCTTCGCCTTCAGCAGCGGCTTCAGCGAATTCTTCCTCGCGCACCGAAGCGGCGTGCGGGGCAGCCGCCTTGCCTTCCAGCACGGCGTCGGCAGCGGCGCGGGCGTACAGCTGCACAGCGCGGATGGCGTCGTCGTTGCCCGGGATGGCGTAATCAACCAGTTCCGGGTTGTAGTTGGTGTCGACCACGGCGATGACCGGGATGCCCAGCTTCTTGGCTTCCTTGATCGCGATGTCTTCGTGGCCGATGTCGATCACGAAGATGGCGTCCGGCAGGCGGTTCATGTCCTTGATGCCGCCCAGCGAGGCTTCCAGCTTGTCGCGCTCGCGACGCAGGCCCAGCACTTCGTGCTTGACCAGCTTCTCGAAGGTGCCGTCGGTTTCACCGGCTTCCAGTTCCTTCAGGCGGGCAACCGACTGCTTGACGGTACGGAAGTTGGTCAGGGTGCCACCCAGCCAACGCTGGTTCATGAACGGCATGCCGCAACGCTCGGCTTCTTCCTTGATGGTTTCGCGGGCGCTGCGCTTGGTGCCCAGGAACAGGACGGTGCCGCGCTTCTGGGCAACCGACGAGATGAAGTTCATCGCGTCATTGAACAGCGGGACGGTCTTTTCCAGGTTGATGATGTGGATCTTGCCGCGGGCGCCGAAGATGTACGGAGCCATCTTCGGGTTCCAGTAGCGGGTCTGGTGGCCGAAGTGGACGCCGGCTTCCAGCATCTGACGCATGGTGACCTGGGGCATTGCAATACTCCTGATATGGAACCAGCGATTCCGCCCGCGGGGATAGGTATGCGGGACGCGTGGAAGCGCGATCGGTTCCGGGGTTGGGCTTCCCTGTTGCCTCCGTGGCCGAACTCCTTGCGGAGCACCCCGGCACGGATGGGGGCAGCAGGTGTGGATTCACCGGTGACGTCCGGTGTGGACGGGTTCGTGCGCACGCTGGCGGCAGGAATCCGGTCGATTATAGCCCGCTGGGGGTGCTTGCTGCAATTGCAGGGTCAGTTGCGGCCAGATCGACCTCGCGGCCGTCCTGCAGGCGTGCCTGGAAGCGGCCGCCTGCATAGCCATCGGCGCGGGCAGGCAGGGGCCAGCGGCGTTCATGGCCCGCCAGAATGTAGCCGGCCAGGCCAGCCGTCAGCAGCGTTGCCTGGCCGTCCGCCGTGATGAAGCGCAGATCGTGCAGGCGGCCGTGCAGGGTACCGGCATTGCTGAGTCGCAGTACGGCCAGAGACCCGTGGGCCTCGACGCGGCCCAGCAGCCGGGCCTGCAGTGCTGGCCCCGCTGGGCCGCGGAACAGCGGCAGCGAATAGCGCGGCAACCCCGGCAACGTCGGTGCCAGTACGACCCGATAGGCCTGTTCAGCGGCCGCCGCTGGCGGATCGCCCGGCAACAGCCAGACGCGCTGGGTGCTGCCGGGGGCCAGGTCCAGCCGCGCCGGGCTGACCCGGATCTGGTCGCTGGGGTGCAGTCGTTCGGCGTCCAGCTGCTGATCCCACGCCAGCACCTGCACCTGGCCCTGCCAGCGGCCGGGCCCGGGGTTGTGCAACCACAGTTCGGCGCTGCCGCCCTGGGCCGGCAGCTGCAGGGTGGTCGGCAACAGCTCCAGCGCTGCGGCAGGCAGTGCCAGCAGCAGTGCCAGCAGGATCAGCAACGCGCGCATCAGTAGATGAGGGTCACGGAGGGTGTTGCGTTCTCGTCCGTCGCCGGTGGTGCGAGCTCGCGGACCTGGCGCGGCGCCTGGGGTGCGTCACTGCGCTGGTGCGGTGCCGGGCAGCGGATGCCGCCGCCATCGTCGCTGCAGGATTCAACCACGGTCAGCCGGATCTGCAGGGGGCTGCTGGGTTCGGCCCATGCCGGCAGGCTGGCGACCAGCATCGCCCCGATCAGGAATGTGCGAACCACCTGCCATCCACCATGCTGAAAGACTTGCTGCGCGGTATCGGCGGGATGTGCCGGAACTGTAGCGCCGAGCCGGCGCTCGGCACGGCCTTCGTCCGGTGGGTGCCGACCGTTGGTCGGCACGCCGGTCAGTAGGTGATCGTCACCGTCACCAGGTCGTTGTAGGTGCCGGCCGGCGGCTGGCTGCTGACCGGTGGCACCCGGCCATGGATGGTCAATTGCTGCGCGCTGCCGGTACCGGTGCCGCTGGCCGTGTCGACGGTCAGGGTATTGCCCCAGCGCAGGCTCCGCGCCGAGTCCCGGTAGAGCTCGTAGGCGAGGTAATAGGTGCTTCCGCCGAGGGTGGTGGCCATGCGCCGGGTGGTGGTGGCGGTGGGATTGTTCTGGCCGTTGTCGAGGCCGACCTGGAAGGCAGTGTTCTTCAGGCAGGTCAGGGTGAGGGTGGCGGTCCGGTCGATGTTGGCCGGAATGCCGCCGGCGACGTTGCCGAAGTCCATGGTGGTGGTGACGTAGCTGCCACATTGCGGCAGCACGTTGGCGGTGGCGGTGAAGCTGAAGGCTGCACTGGCGCTGTTGGTGCCGGTGGCGCCGCCATTGCAGGTGGCGGGCACGGTGGCGGTACCGAGCAGGACTTCGTTCCAGGCCCAGGTCAGGACCACGTTGGCCCCGCTGAAGGTGCTGCTGTACGCGCCGGAGGCCAGGATCTGGTTGGCCGGGATCTGCCCGAACAGCTGTATGGACTGCGCACCGCTGCCGCCCGTCACCAGCGGCACGTTGTAGGTCATGGTCAGTTCCTGCGCAGGTGGCGTGCCGCGCGGCACCAGTCCGGTGACCTGGCCGAAGCTGGCGTTGTTGTACAGCTGGAAATTCAGGGTGTCACTGCTGGAGGTGGCCATCGTGCGGAAGGTGGAACTGCTGCCGCCGCCACTGCCTGCGCCGATGCCCACGCAGACGCGCACGCCGGTGGTGGCCAGCAGGCTCAGCGCGGCGGTGGTGCAGGTCACCGTGATGTTGAGGTTGGCCGTACTCGGGCCGGGTGCATTGCTGTTGATGTTGCCGAACGGCAGGGTCGGATTGGCGACCGCCGTGCAGACCGCGGTGGCACCGGCGGGCGCCGCTGCCAGCAGGCCGGCCCAGAGCAGCAGGACGAGCAGCAACACCCTCATGGCGCCACCTCCGGGATGCACTGCTGCGGCGCCGGCTTCGGCCGTGCGCCGGACGCCACCACCTTGGGCAGGTCCGGCACTTTCACGCGGCAGGGGCCGCGGCTGGTGGTGACGTACAGCACGCTGCCGGCGGCAACGTCTTCCAGATAGAGCAGGCCGTCGTAGCCGACCGTGGCCTGGCGGCCATCGGGCAACCGCACCTCGCTGCCGACCTCCAGAGGCTGGCCGTCCATTGCCAGCAGGGTCAGGCTCAGTGACGGCCGCGAGCGCAGCTGGAAGGTCACGCGGGTGCCGGCGCGCTGGCGCGGGGTCACCCAGTCCTCGATGCGGTCGGCGCGCATGTCTTCGGGCAGGTCCAGGGTGTCGATCGAGACCCGGTTGCGCTGCCAGGACAGCAACGGACTGACCAGCAGCAGGCCGCGATCATCGGTGACGCCGATCAGGCGGTTCTCCAGCCGCACCGGGACGCCGCCCACCCCATTGGTGCTGATCACCGCGAACGCATCGGACACCTCGCGCGTGGCGAAGGTGTGCCCGCCCATCCACACCAGGCTGCCGCTGGCGCTGGCGTAGGCATAGTTGAGTCCATCCTGGCGCGAGGCGCCGAACGAGTAGCGACCGACATCGTTGAGGATGCCGACCTCGGCCAGGCCGCCGTTGCCGTCCTCGCCGTGGCGCAGCTGCGCGCGCCAGCCGACGCCGCCGGCGCTGCCATCGCCCGGCACTGGCTGGGTCACGTCCGCCACCCAGCTCTGGCTGTCGCCGTTGCGCTGGCTCGAAAGGCTGGCCTGGCGGTTGTTGCCCAGGCTGGCAGTCACCGACAGGTAGATGCTGCGGTCGTCGCTGCGGTCCAGGTTCTGGTTTACCGAAAGATAGGCCGACCAGCGCTGGCTCCAGGTACGTGACCAGAACAGGCTGGCATAGCGGTTGTCGTCTCCATCCGGGTAGCGCAGGCGCAGATAGCTGGCGCTGAGCGTGCCCAGCCGCAGCAGGTCCAGGCCGAGCGTGGCCTGCTCGCTGATGCTCGGCGGCAGGTTGCCCTGCAGCGCGCCGAGGTCGCGGTAGTCGCCGTGGCTGCGTACGCTGCGCAGATTGACGTTGAAGCGACGGTTGTTCCAGCTGTAGCCCAGCGCCCATTGCCCACCCTGCAGGCCGTGGTAGCCGCTGTGCGCATAGGCGGCATTGAACACGCCAGCGGCGCCGAGCAGCCACCAGCCACCGACACCGGCCTGGGCCAGGCCGCCGCCGCCTTCGGCATGCGCCTCGCCGGTGAACGTGTCGGTGACACCGCCGCGCCAGCTGGCACTGGCCACCGTGCGATCGTCATAGGCGAAGGAGCGCTGGCCAAAGTCCTCGCGCAGGTGGCCGACGCCGGCCGACCAGTCCGAAAGGCCCCTCGCCAGCAGCTGCTGGGTGCCATAGAAACTGAAATCCAGCGTCTGCATGCGGCCGAACGCATCGGTCACCACCACCTGCGCGTTACCGGTGCCGCTGATGCCGGGCTGCGCCGCCAGCTGGAAGGGCCCGACCGGCACCTGGCCGCTGTACTGGCGCAGGCCATCGACATACAGCTCGACCGTGGAGGGCACCACCGCCTGGCCGAGGAAGCTCGGCGTGGGCGTGAGCACGCGGTAGGGCTGCAGGCCGTAGTTGCGGCCGATCTGCAGGCCGCCCAGGCGAACCGGGCGGGTCCAGTCGACGAAGCCGCTGTAGAAGTCACCGACCTCCAGCGTGGTTGCACTGTCCGGGAAATCCAGGCTCCAGCGTGTGTCCAGGCGCACGCTCTCGCCGCGCCAATGGCGGTCGCCGGGTTGCTGGTAGCGGCGGCTGATGGCGGTGTTTTCGAAGGTGCCGTTGCCGATACCGAACACGCGCAGCTCCGCGCTCAGGCTGAGGTTGCTGAGCGTGTCCACCCGGCTGCCGTAGACGTCGTAGTTGAGCAGCGCGCCGGGCGAGGCGTTGCCGGTGGGCGCGCGCGTCTGCGGGCGGCTGAGCACGGTGGTGGGCAGGATGAGCTGGTCCAGCGGCACGTCCAGTGCCAGGGTCTGCATGTGCGCGTCATAGCGCACCACCGCACCGCTGATCTGGTCCAGGTAGACCGGCGCATCGCCGCTGGCGTTGAAGCCAAGCTGGCGCAGCACTTCAGGGCTGGCCTGCAGCCGGCCGCGGTTCTCGGTGAATGGCAGCAGGCCGCGCGGGGTGCTGTTGAGCGACACATCCAGGTACAGCGCCTGGCTGGCGGTCAGCGGGGTCGGGGGAGGCAGGATGGCATCGGCCGACACGCCGGATACATCAACGGCCGCCACGCCGGACACATCGGCGGCCTCGGTCGCCGCGGGAGCCAGGGCCGCCAACAGCGCGCCCATCAACGCCTCAGCGAGCCGGTGGGGGCGACAGTGGCGTCTGTTCCGACTCGCCATTGAGCTTGGCCGTGATCTGGTCGTTGTCGCGGTCGATCGCCGTGCGTTCGATCGGCCAGCGCATCACCTGGCCCGGCAGCACGTAGCCCAGCAGCCCGGGATGGACAATGCGCGGGCGCGCGGCGCTGCCCAGCGCAAGATCGGCGATCTGTGCGTAGCTGTCGCCCGTATTGGCGACTTCCACGCCATTGCGGCCGTCCGCCAGTTTCACCCGGCGCGCCTGCAGCCGTGGGGCCAGGCGGCCGGCCGAAGGCTGCACGAACACCGGGATCGAATAGCGCAGCACGAACTGCATGCCCTCGGCACGGGTGGCCAGGTCGGGTACCTCGTCCACGATCAGCCGGTAGTGCCGCTGTGCAGGCGGTGGCTCGCTGTCCGGACGCATCACCCGCACCAGCTGCTGCTGGCCGGCGGCCAGTTCCTGCATCGGCGGCGTGGCCATCACTTCATCGGTGGGCAGCAGCTGTTCCTGGCCGTCCTGCTGCACCCAGCGGAACACGCGCACCTGCAGCGTCACCGGTGAGGTGCCGCTGTTGGTCAGCCACAGCTCTCCGGCACGCTGGCGGACTTCCAGCTGCAGGCTGGTCGGGGCAACCTGCAGGCTGGTGGCGCCGGCGCCGGCGGGGGCCAGCAGGTACAGGGCGAGCAGCGCCACGCCGGTGGCGCGCCACGGGCGGGGTCCGGCCATGCGGGCGTGCTCCATCAATAGGTGATCGTGGCGGTAACCGTATCCAGGTAGTTACCGGTGGCCGGGTTGTTGGTGCTCAGGTTCAGGATCTGGCCATAGACGATGTAGGGCACGGCCAGGCCAGTGCCGATGCCGGCCTGGGTATTGGTGCCGGTTGTGGCGCCCCAGACCAGGGTATGTGCGGCATCCTGGTAGAGCTGGTAGCCGACATAGTTGTTGGCGGTCACCGCGGCATTGGTGTTCTTCATGCGCCGGGTGGTGACGTCGTTGGCGGTGCCGGCGTTGGCGCCCGCGTTCAGCGCAATCGTGTAGGGCGTCAGTGCCGAGCACTGCGCGGTCACCGTACCCTGGCCCAGGGTGGGCGTGGCGGTGGTCGAGGCCGCCGTGCCGAAGTCGACGTTGGTGGCGGCCGCCGCCGTGATGGTGCAGGCCTTGGTGACCACCAGGGTGACGTTGAAGGTGGTGGTGTCGGCGGCCAACGCCGGGCTGGAAAGCAGCAGCCCGGCCATGACCCATGTCAGCGGGGATCGAACTGGGGATCGCATGGACAACCTCCCTGACCCGAAGGTCCGTTGAACAAGGCGAAGACGGCACGTTCGGCGCCGCTTTGACGACAGTGGGTCCAGCTTAGGAGGCGTAAGTGTCTGTAATCCGTGATAAATAGGCAGGCGCAAGAGTGGAGGCCATCACGCTTTCACTTTCCTTGCCGGAATCGTGCATGGCCCGGATCGCCAGTTGGGCGGCGTTCGTTCAGATTGCGGCCGGATCGGCGATAATGGGTGCCATGAGCGTGAATCTGAAAACCCCGCAGGAAATCGAGATGATGCGCATCGCCGGCCGCCTGGCCAGCGAAGTGCTCGACATCGTCACCCCCCACGTCAAGCCCGGTGTCACCACCGAGGAACTGGACCGCATCTGCCACGACCACATCGTGAACGTGCAGGGTGCCATTCCGGCCAACGTCGGCTACCGCGGCTTCCCGAAGACCGTGTGCACCTCGGTCAACAATGTCATCTGCCACGGCATCCCCAGTGAAGGGAAGGTGCTCAAGGATGGCGACATCATCAATATCGACGTCACCGTCATCAAGGACGGCTGGCACGGCGACACCAGCCGCATGTACTTCGTCGGCACCCCGTCGGTGATGGCCCGCCGCCTGGTGGAAACCACTTACGAAGCGATGTGGCGCGGCATCCGTGCGGTGCGTCCGGGCGCCACCCTGGGCGACATCGGCCATGCCATCCAGAGCTACGCCGAAGGCGAGCGTTTCAGCGTGGTGCGCGAGTACTGCGGCCACGGCATCGGCAAGGTCTACCACGACGAGCCGCAGGTGGTGCATTACGGCCGCCCGGGCCAGGGCCTGGTGCTGCAGCCCGGCATGACCTTCACCATCGAGCCGATGATCAACGAGGGCACCCGCTACAACAAGGTGCTGCCGGATGGCTGGACCGTGGTGACCAAGGACCGCAAGCTGTCGGCGCAGTGGGAGCACATGATCGCGGTCACCGAGACCGGCGTGGACGTGCTGACCCTGTCGCCAGGCGAGTCGCAGGTTTCCTGAAGATGCTGCCGGCGAGTTCGCTGCTGGACACGCCGGCCGCGTCGCTCAACGACCCGGATTGGGCTGCTGCCGCGCGCCAGGCGCTGCAGCAGGCCGACGCGCGCCTGTACCGCCGCTTCGACCAGGGCGACAACATCGAGCGCCTGCTGGCGTTGCGCGCGCGCGCTGCCGACCATCTGATCCGCCTGGCCTGGCAGCGCTGCCTGCCGGCCGACAGCGGCCTGTCGCTGTTCGCGGTCGGCGGCTATGGCCGCGGTGAACTGTTCCCGCGTTCGGACATCGACCTGCTGGTGTTCGGCGATCCGCCGGCACAACTGGCGCACGAGGCGGCATTGGCGCGCCTGTTCGCGCTGCTGTGGGACTGCGGATTGGCTGTCAGCCATGCGGTGCGTTCTGCATTGCAGTGCCGGGAGGCGGCGGCTGACCAGACCGTGCTGACCGCGCTGATCGAGGCGCGCCCGATCCTGGCCGATGATGCTGCGCGCCGCGCGCTGCGCGAGGCGATCGACGACCGCGAACTGTGGCCGGCACGCGCCTTCTTCCTGGCCAAGCTGGAAGAGCTGCGCAACCGCCACCAGCGCTTCGGCGATACCGCCGACAACCTGGAGCCGGACCTGAAGGATGGCCCCGGCGGCCTGCGTGATCTCAATACGCTGGGCTGGATGGCGTTGCGTGCCTTCGGCGTGCGCGACCTGGAGGCCCTGGTCGGGCTTGGCCACCTGGGCGCCGACGAAGCCGCGGCGTTGAAGCGCGAACGTGCAGTGCTGGCGCGGTTGCGCTTCGGTCTGCACCTGGTCGCGCGCCGTCCGGAAGAGCGCCTGCGTTTCGATTACCAGAAGACCCTGGCCGCGCGGCTGGGCTTCGAAGACGATGCCGAGAACCTCGGCGTCGAGAAGATGATGCAGGGCTTCTACCGCGCCGCGCTGGTGGTGCGCCGGATCAGCGACCGGCTGCTGCAGCGCTTCGAGGAACAGTTCGACGGCGAGGCCCAGCCGGAGCCGCTGACCGTGGGTTTTTCCCTGCGCCGTGGTTACCTGGCCGCCAACGAGGCCGACTGGCCGCGCGGCGACATCGGCCAGGTGTTCGCCCTGTTTTCCAGCTGGGCCAACAACCCGCAGGTACGCGGCCTGCATTCGCTCACTGCGCGTGCACTGGCCGAGTCGCTGCCGCTGCTGCCGGCCTATGACCAGGCCGATGCCGATGCACGCGAGCAGTTCCTGGCCCTGCTGCGCGGCCAGCGTCCGGTCGATACGCTTTCGCGCATGGCGCGGCTGGGCGTGCTTGGCCAGTGGATTCCCGCGTTTGCCCAGGTCAGCGGGCGCATGCAGTTCGACCTGTTCCATGTCTATACGGTCGACCAGCACACGCTGATGGTCCTGCGCAACATCGGCCAGTTCGCCAGCAGCCGCGCCGACGAGCGCTTCTCGATCGCGCACGAAGTGTGGCCGCGCCTGCGCAAGCCGGAACTGCTGCTGCTGGCCGGCCTGTTCCATGACATCGCCAAGGGGCGCGGCGGCGACCACTCGGAGCTGGGTGCGGTGGACGCGCGCGCGTTCTGCCAGGCGCATGCGCTCAGTGGCACCGATACCGAGCTGGTGGCATGGCTGGTCGAACAGCACCTGCGCATGTCGGTGACCGCGCAGAAGCAGGACATCGCCGATCCGGTGGTGATCCATCGCTTCGCCACCCTGGTCGGCAGCCGCGACCGCCTGGATTACCTGTACCTGCTGACCTGTGCCGACATCGCCGGCACCAGCCCGAAACTGTGGAATGCCTGGAAGGACCGCCTGCTGGCCGATCTGTACTTTGCCACCCGGCGCGCGCTGCGCGAGGGGCTGGAGCACCCGGTACCGGCCGCCGAGCGCGTGGCCGAGGCACGTGACAGCGTGCGCGCACTGGTGCGCGAGCAGGGTTACGACGATGCCACCATCGACCGCCAGTTCGCGGTGATGCCGGATGAGGGCTTCATCCGCCTGCGCCCCGAGCAGCTGGCCTGGCAGGCCGCCGCACTGGTGCCGGTGAAGCAGGGCCAGGCGCTGGTGAAGGTGCGCCGGATCAGCGTCGACGACCCGGCGCTGGAAGTGTTCGTGCACTCGCCCGACCGTGATGGCCTGTTTGCCGCGATCGTGATGACCCTGGACCGCAAGGGCTACGGCATCCATCGCGCGCGCGTGCTGGACGGTCCGGCCGACACCATCTTCGATACCTTCGAAGTGAACCCGGCCGACACCTTTGCCGATGGCAGCAGTGCCAACCTGGAAGCGGCACTGCGCGAGGCACTCAGCGGTGACCTGTCGCGCCTGCGGCCGTCGCGCCGGGTGGTACCGCGGCAGCTGCGGCACTTCCGCTTCGCCCCGCGCATCGAGTTCCGCGATGAACCGGGCGCAACCCGATTTGCCCTGGTCGCACCCGACCGTCCCGGCCTGCTGGCCGATGTGGCGTTCGTGCTGCGCAACCAGGGCCTGCGCGTGCATGATGCGCGCATTGCCACGTTCGGCGAACGCGCCGAAGACACCTTCGTGATCAGTGACGAACACGACCTCCCCCTGACTGAACCTGCCCGGCAGCAGCTGCATGACGCGATGCTGGCCTGCCTGGACCCTGATCGAAACGCCGGAGACCCCGCCTGATGGCCACCAAGCCCGCCAAGAAGACCGCCGCGACCCCCAAGAGCGCAGCGGCCCGGAAACCCGCTGCTGCCGCACCGGCCGCGAAGAAGACTCCTGCGCCGAAGAAGGCCGCTGCGGTGAAGGCCCCGGCGAAGAAAACGGCTGCAGTGAAGCGTGCTGTGAAGAAGCCGGCCCCGGCCAGGAGCGCCGAAGCCGTCCGCGCCGAAACCATCGCCCGCAAGTCGCTGCGCAAGCCGTCGGCACCAGGCGTGGAAGAACTCAAGTTCGGCATCGAGAGCGCCTTCGAGCGCCGCGCCACCTTGACCCTGCACGAGCTGGAAGGGTCGACCAAGCCGCTGGTCAACCGCGTGATCGACGGCCTGGAGAGCGGTGAGTTCCGCGTCGCCGAGCCGGACGGCCAGGGCGGCTGGAAGGTCAATGAGTGGCTGAAGAAAGCCGTGCTGCTGTATTTCCGCGTCAACGACATGGCGGTGGTCGATGCACGCCCGGCGCCGTTCTGGGACAAGGTCGAATCGCGCTTCGCCGGCTATGACGAAGCGAAGTTCCGCCGTGGTGGCGTGCGCGTGGTGCCGGGCGCGATCGCCCGCCGCGGTACCTACTTCGGCAAGGACGTGGTGCTGATGCCGAGCTTCACCAACATCGGCGCCCATGTCGGCGAAGGCACCATGGTCGACACCTGGGCCACCGTCGGTTCCTGCGCGCAGATCGGCCAGCACTGCCATCTGTCCGGCGGCGCCGGCATCGGTGGCGTGCTGGAGCCGCTGCAGGCCAGCCCGACCATCATCGAGGACCACTGCTTCATCGGTGCGCGTTCGGAAGTGGTGGAAGGCGTGGTGGTCGGCCACCACAGCGTGATCGGCATGGGCGTGTTCCTCAGCCAGAGCACCCGCATCTACAACCGTGCCACCGGCGAGGTCACCTACGGCTACATTCCGCCGTACAGCGTGGTGGTGTCCGGCTCGCTGCCGAGCAAGGACGGTACCCATTCGCTGTATTGCGCGGTGATCGTCAAGCAGGTTGATGCCAAGACCCGCAGCAAGACCAGCGTCAACGACCTGCTGCGCGGCCTGGCTGACTGAAGATGACGGCGCCGGAGGATCTGGCGCAGTCCGCGATCTACCAGCATCCGTCCGACACCCTGTTCGGGCGGATGCTGCCGCGCCTGCTGCACGCTCCACGCTGGACCCGGCTGCGCCGCGCGCTGTCGCGGCGCTGGCCGATGCCGGCGCTGGTAAGCGATGTGCGCGACGTGGTCTACGTGAGCTGGTGGGTCGACGTACGCCAAGCGCCGATGCCACCACCAGGCCATCACTACGTGGTCCATGCCGGACGCATGCCCTACACCATCCTCAGCTACCGGCACGGCCACTTCGGGCCCGCGCTGGCCGGGCCGCTGCGCTCGCTGATGCCGTCTCCCAGGCAGAGCAACTGGCGCTGGTACCTGCGTCGTGACGACGATCGGGACGGGACGCCGGTGGTGCTGTTTGATCGCAACGTGATGGACCAGCTGGCCTTCGTCGCCGGCGCGCGCGCTTTCAGCGATGCCATGCAGCCGCATCTGTCGGTGCGCTTCGCGCACGTGGTGCGCGCCGATGGCGGTGGGTACACCCTGATCGAGGGCGGGCAGGGCAGTGCGCCGGCGCTGCACCTGCAGTGGCAGGGCGCTGCGGGCTGGGACGATGCCGGGTGGGCGGCGGCCTTCGGCGGCCACCAGGCCCTGCTGCGCTTGCTGACCTGCCAGGACGAGGCCATCGCCCGCACCTGCGACCAGCGCTGGGCCAGCACCCGCATTGCCCTGCCGGTGGACATCGCGCAGCTGCAACCGCTGCAGCTGGAAGGCGAACAGCAGTGCCCGCGCCTGCAGGCGATGGGCGTGGCGCTGCACGAGGGGCTGGCCTTCCAGCTGCCAAGGGTACCTTTCCGGGTCGTGTCCGAGCGCCTGTTGTGAGATTCTGGCCCTCTGTTTTCCAGCATCACAGATGGCCATGAGCACCACTGTCTACGGTTTGAAGAACTGCGATACCTGCAAGAAGGCGACCAGGTGGCTGGACCGCTTCGGCGTGCCGTACACCTTCGTCGACTACCGCGACAACAAACCCAGCCCGGAAATGCTGTTGGCGTGGGCCGCGCAGCTGGGTGGCCTGGCCGCGATGGTCAACAGGTCCTCCACCACCTGGCGGCAGCTGCCGGACAACCGCAAGGCCGCCGATTCCGAGGCCGAATGGAAGCTGCTGCTGCGCGAGTACCCGCAGCTGATCAAGCGCCCGCTGGTGGTCACGGCCGATGGCACGGTCAGCCAGGGCTTCAGCGACAACGGCTTCAAGGCCCGCTTCGGCGTGGGTGACGCATGAGCGCGGTGCTCGACCTGACCTGCGAGCTGATCGCGCGGCCCTCGGTGACGCCCGATGATGCCGGTTGCCAGGCGCTGCTGGCGGCACGCCTGAAGCAGGCCGGGTTCCAGTGCGATCACCTGCGGCTGGGTGAGGTCGACAACCTGTGGGCGACCCACGGCCAGGGCGCGCCGGTACTGGTGCTGCTGGGCCATACCGACGTGGTGCCGACGGGCCCTCGTGAGGCCTGGGCCAGCGATCCGTTCAGCCCGCAGATCCGCGATGGCGTGCTGTATGGCCGTGGCGCCGCCGACATGAAGGGCAGCGTGGCGGCGTTCGTGGTGGCCGCCGAGCAGTTCGTTGCCGCGCATCCTGATCATCACGGCACGCTGGCGGTGCTGCTGACCAGCGACGAGGAAGGCGACGCCATCGATGGCGTGCGCCACGTCGCACGCCTGTTCGCCGAACGCGGCCAGCGCATCGACTGGTGCATCACCGGCGAGCCGTCTTCGACTGCGACGCTGGGTGACCTGCTGCGCGTGGGGCGTCGCGGCAGCCTGTCGGCCAAGCTGCGCGTGCAGGGCGTGCAGGGCCACGTGGCGTATCCGGAGAAGGCACGCAACCCGATCCACCAGGCGGCGCCGGCCCTGGCCGAGCTGAGTGCGCGGCGCTGGGATGACGGCTACGAAAGTTTCCCGCCGACCAGCCTGCAGGTCTCCAACATCCATGCCGGTACCGGTGCCAACAACGTGATTCCCGGCGAGCTCGAGGTGGATTTCAACATCCGCTACAACCCGCACTGGGATGCACCGAAGCTGGAAGCGGAGATCACCGCGCTGCTGGAACGGCATGGCCTGCAGTACACGCTGAAGTGGCACCGCAGCGGCGAGCCGTTCTACACCCCGGAGGGCACGCTGCGCGCCACCGCGCGTGCGGTGCTGGCCGAGCACATCGGCCGTGCACCGGAAGAAAGCACCGGCGGCGGCACCTCCGATGCCCGCTTCATCGCGCCCTTGGGCGCGCAGTGCATCGAAGTGGGGCCGGTCAACGCCAGCATCCACCAAGTGGACGAGAACGTGCGCGTGGCCGATCTGGAGGCATTGCCGGGGCTGTACCAGCGGCTGGTGGAGCGGCTGCTGGCGTGAACCTGCGACGCTGGGTGCCGACCGTTGGTCGGCACGCCTTTCGCCGGCATTGCTTTCCTGTAGAGCCGAGCCATGCTCGGCTGCTTCTGCAGGGAATGCCAAGCCGAGCGTGGCTCGGCTCTACTCAGAAAAAATGAAGAACGGCGGCTCGACCGCTTTTTCCCAGTAGCTCGGCGCCGCCATGTAGAAGCGCTGCGCCTCGGCCCGGGCGAACCAGCGTGCGGCTGCGTCGGTGTCCTTCTCCACGCCCGGTGCACCGCGGCCCAGCAGCAGTCCGGCGAAGTACTGGCCGAACACATTGCCCTTCTCGCCGGCACGCTGGTACAGCTGCAGCGCACGTGCGGGATCGCGCGGCAGTCCCATGCCCTTTTCCAGCAGCGCGCCCAGGTCTACCTGCGCTTCGGCATCGCCACGCTCGGCGCGGCGCTGGATCTGCGCAACCAGTGGATGCACGGTGCCATCCTGTGCGGCCACCGCATCCGGTAGCCGTGACGATGAACTCGGGTAGCGCTCGTAGATCATTCCGCGCAGGTCCCAGCGCAGCGCCTGTTGCGCGTCGCCTCGCTGACGATAGGCCTTGGCGAGTTCGTAGAACGCATAGGGATTGCCGTGGTAGGCCGCCGCCAGGTAGGCGCGTTCGCCACGTCGCCAGGACGCGCGCAGCACCGGTGCCGGGTTGATGTGGGGGCTGTCGGCATGCCGCAGCGTGCCGGAGATCCAGATCCGTCCCAGTGCTTCTTCCGCCTTGGTGTTGTGGAAGGTCCAGGGTGTGACCGCGGCGGCACGCTCGTAGTAGGCGATGGCGCGTGGATCGTTGAAGCGCTCGAAGGTTTGCGCAGTGTCAAAGGCACCTTCGAAGCTGCCGTCGGTGCCGCGTTGTTCCAGGCCCTGCAGCTGGGCCGGCGGCAGGGGAGACGGTGGGGCCAGGGTCTGGCAGGCGACCAGGCCCAGGCAGAGCAGGGCGGCCAGCGCCACGTTGCGTCCAGTGCGGTGTTGCATTTCCATTACACGTTTCACGGCGCGCCATTATGCGCGCCGGGGAGTGGTTGCCAACGCAACGGTTGCGCTGCGCCGGAAAGCGGGGTAGGGTCAATGCCATGTCGATCCGCCTGGCCACCGCCGTCAATAACAACAACCGCAATAATCTGCGCGCGAATAATCGTGCGCGGCCGATGCGGGACTGCGCCCTGGGTAGATAGACAGCAACACACGCCCGGACACCAGAAAACCCGCATCGGTCGATGCGGGTTTTTTTGTGCCCGGGCGTAGTCCCACCCGGGCCTGGATGGCCGGTCGAACACCCTCCCACCCGTGAAATCCCCAACAGGAGCTCCCCCATGTGTTCGATCTTCGGAATCTTCGGCCTGCAGGCCGGTGACGATCTTCCCGCCCTGCGCCGGCACGCGCTGGAACTGTCGCAACGCCAGCGCCACCGTGGCCCGGACTGGAGCGGCGTGTACCTCGACGAAGGTGCGCTGCTGGTCCATGAACGGCTGGCCATCGTCGATCCGGCCGGTGGTTCGCAGCCGCTGCTGTCGGCCGATGGCCAGCTGGCGCTGGCGGTGAACGGCGAGATCTACAACCACCAGGCGTTGAAGGCGGCGCTGACCACCACCTACGACTTCCAGACCGGCTCGGACTGCGAGGTGATCAACGCGCTCTACCGCCAGGGCGGCGCGCCGGCGCAGTGGCTGGAACAGCTCAACGGCATCTTCGCCTTCGCGCTGTGGGACCGTGACAGTGGACGCGTGCTGGTGGCGCGCGACCCGGTGGGCGTGGTGCCGCTGTACTGGGGCCACGATGCCCAGGGGCGCTTGCGCGTGGCCTCGGAAATGAAGGCGCTGGTCGATACCTGTGCCGATGTCGCGCAGTTCCCGCCGGGCCACTATTTCGACAGTGCCAGCGGTGAGCTGGTGCGCTACTACCAGCAACCGTGGCGCGACTACGCCGACGTGCAGGGCCGCCGGGCCGATCTGGCTGAACTGCGCCAGGCGTTCGAGCATGCGGTGGAGCGCCAGCTGATGAGCGATGTGCCTTATGGCGTGCTGCTGTCCGGTGGCCTGGACTCGTCGCTGGTGGCGGCGGTGGCCGCGCGCTATGCACGTCGTCGCATCGAGGATGGGGGACAGACCGAAGCCTGGTGGCCGCGCCTGCACTCGTTCGCGATCGGCTTGAAGGGCTCGCCCGATCTGGCCGCCGCAGCGATCGCCGCCGAAGCGCTGGGCACCGTGCATCACGGTTTCGAGTACACGTTCGAGGAAGGCCTCGATGCGCTGCCGGAGGTGATCCGCCACATCGAGACCTACGACGTCACCACCATCCGCGCATCGACGCCGATGTTCCTGCTGGCGCGGCGGATCAAGGCGATGGGCGTGAAAATGGTGCTCTCCGGCGAGGGCAGCGACGAGATCTTCGGTGGCTACCTGTACTTCCACAAGGCACCGGATGCGCGTGAATTCCACGACGAGCTGGTACGCAAGCTCGACGCCCTGCACAACTACGACTGCCTGCGCGCCAACAAGTCGATGATGGCCTGGGGCGTGGAGCCGCGCGTGCCGTTCCTTGACCGTGAGTTCCTCGATGTGGCGATGCGCTTCGATGCCGCGCACAAGATGGTCGGTGCCGGTTTTGGCGGCCGCCGTATCGAGAAGGCCGTGTTGCGCGAGGCGTTCGACGGCTACCTGCCGGACAGCATCCTGTGGCGGCAGAAGGAACAGTTCAGCGATGGCGTGGGCTATGGCTGGATCGATGGGCTGAAGGCACATGCCGAGGCGCAGGTGAGCGACCGTGTACTGGCGGCCGCCGACAAGCGCTTCCCGCACAACCCGCCGCAGACCAAGGAGGCGTACTACTACCGCCACCTGTTCGAGCAGTTCTTCCCGAGCCGGGCAGCGGCCGAGACCGTGCCGGGAGGCAAGTCGATCGCCTGTTCGTCGCCCGCGGCCATCGCCTGGGACGCCAGCTTCGCCGCGGCGGCAGATCCCTCCGGTCGCGCGATCGCCGGCGTGCACGAGCAGGCACTGGCCTGAGCACCCCCAAAAGGGGACGGAGGGGATTAAGTCGTTTGTGGCACAAACGACTTAATCCCCTCCGTCCCCTTTTTGTATGATCGCCCCCTGCGCATTGGGGAATGTTCATGGACGTACAGGCAGGCGGCAACGCGCCGCCCACGAAATGGGGATGGCGCTACCTGGCGTGGGCCGGGGTTCCGTTGCTGGCTGGCGTGCTGCTGGCGCGGTATGCCGGGCCGGCGGCGCCCGAGGCGGTTGCCCATGCCTCCGTCGCCGCCGAAGGCGGCTGGGTGCAGCATCTGGCGTCTCCGCTGGGCCTGTTCCTGCTGCAGCTGCTGGTACTGCTGCTGGTGGCCAAGGGCGCGGGGGCGCTGCTCAAGCGCATGGGACAGCCGGCGGTGATCGGCGAAATGGCCGCTGGCCTGATGATGGGGCCGCTGGTGCTTGGCAGCCTGCTGCCGCAGCTGCATGGTGCGCTGTTCCCGGCCAGTTCGCTGGGCCCGCTGGGCATGCTCAGCCAGCTGGGCGTGCTGATGTTCCTGCTGGTGGCCGGTGCCGAACTGGACCTGGCGGCGCTGCGTGGCCGCCGGCGTTTCGCCTTTACCGTCAGCCATGCCGGCATTGCAGTGCCGTTCGTGCTCGGCGTCGCCTTGGCGATCTGGCTGTATCCGCAGCATGGCCCACAGGGTGTGGGCTTCACCGCATTCGCACTTTTCGTAGGCATCTCGATGAGCATCACGGCCTTCCCCGTGCTGCTGCGCATCCTGGCCGACCGCGGGATCACACAGACGCCGCTGGGGCAGACCGCGATCGCCTGCGCTGCCTTGGGCGATGCCACCGCGTGGTGCCTGCTGGCGCTGATCGTGGCTGCCGCCCAGGCCAGCGGCTGGTTGCCGGCCAGCATCAACCTGGTGTGCGTGGTCGCGTTCGTGGCGCTGATGCTGGGGCTGGTGAAGCCGTGGTTCGCGCGCCGGCAGATTGCGCCGGGCCGTGAGGGGCGCTGGCTGCTCGGCATCCTGCTGCTGTCGCTGGGCAGTGCGCTGGTCACCGAGATGCTGGGCATCCACGCGCTGTTCGGCGCGTTCGCTGCGGGTGTCGCGGTATCGTCCAACGCGCAGCTGCGTGACCTGCTGATGGCCCGTGTCGAGCCGTTCGCGGTCACGCTGCTGCTGCCGTTGTTCTTCGCCATGACCGGGCTGCGCATGCGCGCCGATGCGCTGCAGGCCAGCGACATCGTGCTGTGCGTGGTGGTGATCGCGTTGGCCACGACGGGCAAGCTGCTGGGCACCTTCAGTGCCGCGCGCAGTGCCGGCATGCCCACGCGCGAAGCGTGGCGGCTGGGCGCGCTGATGAACACCCGCGGCCTGATGGAGCTGATCGTGCTCAACCTGGGGTATGAGCTGGGCCTGCTCGGTGACCGCCTGTTCGCGGTGCTGGTGATCATGGCACTGGTGACCACGGCGATGACCGGGCCGCTGCTGAACCTGATCGAACGGCGCAGGGCCTGAGCGTTGAACGGTAGTGCCGGCCGCTGGCCGGCAACCTGATGATGCTGGACACACCTGCATGGATGCCGGCCAGCGGCCGGCACTACCGCGCTGGCACCAGTGTCATCACGTGCTGCGTCTTGCCCGGCAGGAACGGTGTCGGGCGCCCATGCACCCAGTCCTCGTGGCCGGCACCCCAGTACGGTGACAGCGGATGGCCGCTCTGGCCGCCGGGCATGTGCACGATGCCGTCGGCCTCGTGGCCGGGCGAGACCACCATGCGCTCGGAGGCGCCGAAGTTCGGCGTCTGCACGCGCGGCATGTCCCGGTCGCCGGGCAGGCGGTCGGCGGGCATGCACAGCCAGCGCTTGGCGATGTCCGGCAGCGCCCGTGCGATGGGGTGGCAGATCGCCGCGGTATTGCGTTCACCCCAGCTGCGCTTGGCCAGCGGCCCCTGCTTGGCCAGCTCACCCTCGGTACGGCGGGCGGCGTCGATCAGCAGCGCATCCCAGCTGTCGAAGGCCGGTGGCAGCAGGTTGGCCGGGCGCTGTTCCAGCATCGGCCAGGCCACGCCTTCCAGCTGTGCCAGGCGTGGGTCCAGGTAGGCATCGCCCAGCTGCGCGTTGGCCGGGGCCAGCAGTGCATCGGACAGCGTGGCCATGACCTGCGTGCGGAATTCACGCACCACCCGGTAGCTGACCGAACTGGCCGAGGCGCGCCCGCCCCATTGATGGCTGGCCTCCTTCAAACGCTTCAGCGCAGGGTCGTCACTGCGTTCGATGACGTCGTGCAGCAGAGCCCACCAGCGCTGCAGGAACACCGCGCGGTCGTCGAGCTGGATCGCCAGCAGGTCGTGCTCGTCGAAGCGCTCCTGGATTGCCAGCAGGTCGCGGATCTGCCGCGCCCGCGCACCCAGGTCATAGCCGCCGTTGCCGACGCTGGCGAGTGCCTCGCCGTCGAGGACGCGTCCATTGGCGGTCCACAGGCGATGGTTGGGGGGATCGATCAATGCCGGCGAGGCATCGCTGCGGATCGGCCACGGCGCGCAGCCCTGGTTGCTGGCGGCATTGAAGCCGGCCGGTGCACAGCCGGGGCCGCGGTCCGGGCGAGCGCCGATCAGGCGCCAGGCAATGCGCCCGCTGCGATCACCGACCACCAGGTTCTGTGCGGGGATGCCGGCACGGTCGGCGAAGTGCAGTGCACCGTCGAGGTCACCGGCGCGGGCCAGGTCAGCGAAATCCAGGCGTACGGCACCGGGCAGGTGTGCGACCCAGCGCAGGGCGTCGCCACTGCCATCGGCATGGGTATGCAGGATCGGCCCCCAGTCGGTTTCGCGCACCGCGAACAGCACGTCGGCCTGGCCGGCCACGGCGATGCGCTCTTCGTGCACGGTCACGGCGGCGTTGGCCGGTTCCGTGCGATAGTCCGCCGTGTCGATGTAGCTGTTGGTGAAGCCCCAGGCGACGTGCCCGTTGCTGCCGACGATCACCGCCGGCAGGCCCGGCAGGGAGAAGCCGGTGACATCGACCTGGCCGCCGGCGGCCTGCGGGTCGGGGTAGCGCAGGCGCACGCGGAACCACAGGCCGGGTGCACGCAGGCCCAGGTGCATGTCGTCGGCAACGATGGCGCGGCCGTCGGCGGTAAGCGCCCCGGCCACCGCGAAGTTGTTGCTGCCGATGACGTCGCCCTCTTCCTGCTCAGTGCCCGTTTTTCCCTTCAATGTGCGCAGGTCCAGCTGGCTGGCATCGGGCAGGGCGGCGTTGCCGGTGGGTTCGCCAAACAGCGGCGCATCCCATTCGGTGCCGTCGTGGGCGATCAGCGCGTACAGCGCCGGCGGCACCACTGCGCGGATGCGGCTGAGCGCAAGCTCGGTCTGGTTGCCGGGGTCCTGCAGGTCGGCATACATGGCCAGCCCGGTCAGCACGCTGTCGCTGGCCTGCCACGGTTGTGGTGATTGCCGCAGCAGCAGGTAGGCCCATGGGCGCACGGAGAGATCGGCCAGGCCTTCGTTGACGCCATCCACGTAGGCGCGCACGGCCGTGCCGTTGTCGCCCAGTGCGGCCTGCAGATTCGCCTCGGTGCGTGCACGCAGCCGGTGCACGCGCATGCGCTTGTCGGCGTCGATGGCCTTCGGCCCGAACAGCGCCGACAGCTCGCCAGCGGCACTGCGGCGCATCAGGTCCATCTCGAAATAACGTTCCTGCGCGTGTACGCGGCCGAGCGCACGCATCGCGTCGGCCTGGCTGCCGGCAGTGATGGTGACCACGCCCAGCCCATCGCGCTCGATGGTGACCGGCTTGGCCAGCCCCGGCAGCGCATGCTCGCCGTCCAGGTCGGCCAGGCTGCCGCGCAGCAGCAGCCACAGCACCAGTGCGGTGACCAGCACGATGGCGATCAACACGCCCAGCACCCAACGCCATGTACGTCGCATCGCACGTCCTTTCCGAACTCGTGGGCCGATTGTAGCCGCAGGCGCAACTGCGACTGATTCCGATTAGATCACCGTATTTTGAAATGCGGCACCCTATGCCGCATCGATTCACAGGAGCCCCCCATGAAAGGCAACCCGGACGTCATCGCCTGCCTGAAGGAACTGCTGCGCGGCGAGCTTGCTGCGCGCGACCAGTACTTCATCCATTCCCGCCGCTACGAGGACCAGGGCCTGTTCGCGCTGTACGAGCGCCTGAACCACGAGATGGAAGAGGAAACCCAGCATGCCGATGCGCTGCTGCGCCGGATCCTGTTCCTGGGTGGCGACCCGGACATGCGCCCGCATGCCACCGAGCCGGGCAAGACCGTGGAGGAGATGCTGCAGAAGGATCTCGATACTGAATACGCCGTTCGGAACAATCTCGCCGCCGGCATGAAGCTGTGCGAGGAGAAGGGCGATTACGTGAGCCGCGACATCCTGCTGGCGCAGCTGAAGGACACCGAGGAAGACCACGCCTGGTGGCTGGAGCAGCAGCTGGGCCTGATCAAGCGCATCGGCCTGGAGCTGTACCAGCTGAGCAAGATCGACGGCAACGGCGCCCCGGCGCACTGAGCGGGCATCGTTTTTGTAGAGCCGAGCCAATGCTCGGCTGCCTTCCGGTAGAGCCGACCGCTGGTCGGCTGCTCTGCAGAAAGCAGCCGACCAGCGGTCGGCTCTACCAGGAGCCAAAAGCAGCCGACCAGCGGTCGGCTCCACCAGCAGCACAGCGTTCTGTCGCCCGCCAGCACCGGAGCACCGCCAGCCAGCCTTCGCCCGCCAGCCGCTCCACCGCCCGCCAGCCGACAACGAAAAAGCCGGGGAATGCCCCGGCTTTTTCGTGCCTGGGGTCAGAGCCCTTTCCCATGGAAAGGGATCCGACCCCCGTACCTCTTATTCCACCGACAGCCCTTCCACCTTCTGCCAGCCGCGCGGCAGCAGGTGGCCGCGGGTGGCACGGGCGCCGAGGTAGGCGTCGAGCTCGTTGAACTTCAGGCCCATGGTGCGCTGGCCGCTGCGCACCTGCAGGGTCTGCCCCGGGCTGATCGCCACGATGGCGACCACGCGTTCAGTGGCGAGCTTGGCCTTCGGGATCTCGATGATCTTGTTGCCCTTGCCCTTGTCCAGTTCCGGCAGGTCGTTGGCGGCGATCGCCAGCAGGTTGCCGGAACTGGTCACCGCCACGATGCGGTCGGTGGCCACGTTGGCGACCATCGACGGGGTGAGCACCGACGAGCCGGACGACAGGTTCAGCATCGCCTTGCCGGCCTTGTTGCGACCGATCAGGTTCTCGAAGCGGGTGACGAAGCCGTAGCCGTGGCTGGAGGCCAGCACGAAGCGGGCATCCGGCTCGGCACTGGCCAGGGTCACGAAGCTGGTACCCGCTGCCGGCGAGAAGCGGCCGGTCAGCGGCTCACCATTGCCACGCGCGGAGGGCAGGGTGTGCACCGGCGTCGAGTAGGCGCGGCCCTCGCTGTCGAGGAACGCGACCTGCTGGGTGCTGCGCGCACGCACTGCGCCCTGCAGGGCGTCGCCATCGCGGTAGGACAGGGCGGACGCATCGACGTCGTGGCCCTTGGCCGCTCGGATCCAGCCCTTCTCCGACAGCACCACGGTCATCGGCTCGCTCGGCACCAGCTCGGTCTCGTCGATGGCCTGCGCGGCCTGGCGCTGCACCAGCGGCGAGCGGCGTGCGTCGCCGAACTTCCTGGCGTCGGCGGTCAGTTCGTCGCGGATCAGCTTCTTCAGCTTGGCCTTGCTGTCGAGGATGCCGAGGATCTTCTCGCGCTCCTTGGCCAGCTCGTCCTGCTCGCCACGGATCTTCATCTCTTCCAGGCGGGCCAGCTGCTTCAGCTTGGTTTCCAGGATGTACTCGGCCTGTTCCTCGGACAGGCCGAAGCGCGCGATCAGCGCGGCCTTCGGTTCGTCCTCGGTACGGATGATGTGGATCACCTCGTCCAGGTTGAGGAAGGCGACCAGCAGGCCTTCCAGCAGGTGCAGGCGGCGCTCGACCTTCTGCAGGCGGTGCTGCAGGCGGCGGGTGACGGTGTTGCTGCGGAAGGTCAGCCATTCGCTGAGCAGCATCTTCAGGTTCTTCACCTGCGGACGCCCATCCAGCCCGATCACGTTGAGGTTGACGCGGTAGCTGCGCTCCAGGTCCGTGGTCGCGAACAGGTGGCCCATCAGCTGGTCGGCGTCGACGCGGTTGGAACGTGGCACCAGCACCACGCGCACCGGGTTGGCGTGGTCGGATTCATCGCGGATGTCTTCCAGCCACGGCAGCTTCTTGGCGCGCATCTGCGCGGCGATCTGCTCGATCACCTTCGACGGCGACACCTGGAACGGCAGCGCCGTCACCACGATGTTGCTGGCCTCCTTGGTGAAGGTCGCACGTGCACGCACGCTGCCGTTGCCGGTCTCGTAGATGTTCCGCAGGTCGTTGGCCGAGGTGATGATCTCGGCGCTGGACGGATAGTCCGGACCCTGCACGTGCTCGCACAGGTCGCGCACGCTGGCATCGGGGTTGTCCAGCAGGTGCAGCAGTGCGCTGACGATCTCGTTGAGATTGTGCGGCGGCACGTCGGTGGCCATGCCCACGGCGATGCCGGTGGTGCCGTTGAGCAGCAGGTGCGGCAGCCGTGCCGGCATCCAGGTCGGCTCCTGCAGGGTGCCGTCGAAGTTCGGTGCCCAGTCGGTGGTGCCCTGGCCCAGTTCGCCCAGCAGCACTTCGGCGATCGGGGTCAGCTTGGATTCGGTGTAACGCATCGCCGCGAACGACTTCGGGTCGTCGCTGGAGCCGAAGTTGCCCTGGCCCTCGATCAGCGGATAGCGGTACGAGAACGGCTGTGCCATCAGCACCAGGGCCTCGTAGCACGCGCTGTCGCCGTGCGGGTGGTACTTGCCGATGACGTCACCGACGGTGCGCGCGGACTTCTTCGGTTTGGACGCGGCATTCAGGCCCAGCTCGCTCATCGAATAGATGATGCGGCGCTGCACCGGCTTCAGGCCGTCGCCGATGAACGGCAGGGCGCGGTCCAGGACCACATACATCGAGTAGTCGAGGTAGGCGCGTTCGGCGTACTCGCGCAGCGGCAGTTGTTCGAATCCGTGGAACACGGGGCGGGCAAGTTCGGTCATGCGGCGTTGTTACCTGTTGTCGGGAGGCGGCGACGGCGGTCGCCGCTCGCAATCCTGTGATTATCCGGATGCGGCGGGGGATGCCAAGCCGCGCGCAGGGTCCAGCCCGGTTTCCAGGCCGTGCCCGGCCCGTGCCAGGTAGCGCCCGGGCGGCAGCCCGAAGTGGCGGCGGAACACGGTAACGAACGCGCTGGCGCTGCTGAAGCCCAGCGCGTGGGCGATGTCGGCCACGCTGCGGCCGTCGGTCAGCTGGCGCAGGGCCTCTGACAGGCGCGCCTGCTGCCGCCACTGGGCGAAGCTGAGCGTGGTCTCGTCGCGGAAGTGACGGGTCAGGCTGCGCGGTGACAGACCGGCCCAATGCGCCCATTCGGCCAGGCTGCGTTCGTCGGAGGGGTCGGCCAGCAACTGCGAGGCGATCTTCAGCAGGCGCCGGTCGTGCGGCATCGGCAGGTGCATGCGCTGCCGCGGCGCGGTGCGGATCTCGTCCAGCAGCACGTCGATGATGTGCTGGCGCTCGGGCGTGGTGTCATGGCCGAGCGGCCATTCGCAGATGCGGTCGGCCAGCGCCTGCGCCAGCTTGGACAGGCCCAGCACGCAGGGGTCGGCGGGCAGGGTGGCGCAGGCCGGTGCAGCCAGTGCCATGCCCCAGCCGCGCAACGGGCCGTCGAGGGTGACGGTGTGCGGTTCCAGCGGCGGCATCCAGCCGGCCGAGCCCGGCGCCAGCGACCACGTGCCATGCGAGGTGCGGGTGGTCAGCAGGCCGCGTTCGACGCAGATCAACTGGGCACGCTGGTGGTGGTGCCAGTCGACCTCGCGGGCCAGGCCCTGCTGGCTGTCGAAGCGGAAGGCGATGACCGGCGGGCCGTCGTTGCGCTCGAACCAGTCCAGTGCCTCATCTCTGAGTAGGCGTTTGGGAACCTGAATTTCTGCCTTGTTCGTCATGTCCGCTGGCTGAAATGTGACATCCATTGGCTGGATTGTACTACCGGGCCACCTGACCAGATCATTAAGGTAGGCGCCTTCACTGATCGAGCCCGCTGCTGCAACACAGCATTCGATGCCAGATCGAATATTTCCATTGAGAAATATTTTTTTTGGAAGAGAATGCTCCCCCATGATCTGTCCTGCAACCACTCCCCCCAGCTTCGGCCTGCTGCTGCGCCAGGTGCGCGACGGCCTGGTGCGCCAACTCGACGCGTCCATGGCGGAAGAAGATCTGGGAATCGGCTTCACCCATTACATCGGGTTGAAGGTGCTTTCCCACATGGCGCCCTGCACCGCCAACGAACTGGCCCAGGCCATCGACCAGGTGCCCAGCGCGGTCACCCGCCTGCTGGACAAGCTGGAGGCGCTGGGCTGCGTCCGCCGCGAGGCGCATGCGCAGGACCGGCGGGCACTGCAGATCGTGCTGACCGACGAAGGCCGTGCGTTGTGGGCGCGGCTGAAGCTGCGCGGCGACGCGGTGATGGATTACGCGCTGCGTGATCTTTCCGCCGACGAGCGCACGCTGCTGCTGTCCCTCCTTACCCGAATCCGCGATTCACTGACGACCCCATGAACCCGATCCCGCATTCCACTCTCCGCCGGTCCGGGCGCGCGCTGCTGGTGTCAGCGCTGGCGCTGGCCCTGGCCGCCTGCGCCAGCAGTCGTGGCCTCAACCCGCAGGGCCACGTGCTTGACGTGGACAGCCTGCACAGCGAACGCACCCTGGCTGACACCGACCTGAGCGCCGCCGGCTTCCCGGCGCAGGACTGGTGGAAGGCACTGGGCGATGCGCAGCTGGACGCACTGGTCGCCGAGGGCCTGGCCGGCCACCCGAGCCTGGACGCCGCCGACGCGCGCCTGCGCCAGGCCCAGGCCCAGGTCGGTACCGCGCGCGCCGACGAGCTGCCCAGCCTGTCGGTGTCCGGCGGCTACACCGGCCTGCGCCTGCCCGAGTCGATGGTCGGCAGCGAGATGGGCGGCCGCTATGGCGGCAGCAGCCAGGTCGCCTTCGATTTCAGCTACGGCGTGGACCTGTGGGGCGGCAAGCGCGCCGCCTGGGAAGCGGCGGTGGATGGCGCGCATGCCGCCACCGTTGAAGCCCAGGCCGCACGCCTGAACCTGTCCACCGGCATTGCCCAGGCCTATGCCGACCTGGCCTACGCGTGGCAGCTCAACGACGTGGCCGAGGAAGAACTGACCCGCTCGCAGAAATCGCTGCAGCTGACCCGCCAGCGCCGCAGCGCCGGCATCGACAGCGATCTGCAGGTGCGCCAGGCCGAGGCCCGCGTGCCGGCCGCGCAGCAGCAGGTGCTGGCCGCGCAGCAGCGCATCGACGCCGCCCGCACCGCGCTGGCTGCACTGGTCGGCAAGGGGCCGGACCGTGGCCTGTCGATCCAGCGCCCGCAGCCGTTGAACCCGATGGCACTGCAGCTGCCGGGCGTACTGCCCAGCGAACTGCTCGGCCGTCGCCCCGACATCGTGGCTGCGCGCTGGCGCGTGGAAGCGGCCGACAAGCAGATCAAGGTCGCCAAGACCAAGTTCTACCCGAGCTTCAACCTGACCGCGCTGGCCGGCGTGGTCGCCCCGAACGTGGGTGACCTGCTGAAGAGCAGCTCGACCTTCGCCTACATCGGCCCGGCGTTGAGCCTGCCGATCTTCGAAGGCGGCAAGCTGCGCGCCAACCTGGCCAACACCGACGCGCAGTACGACCTGGCGGTGGCCAACTACAACCAGGCCGTGCTCGATGCACTGCGCGACGTCGCCGACCAGGTCAACGCGGTGCGCTCGCTGGCGCAGCAGGCGCACGCGCAGCAGCAGGCAGTGGACACCGCACGCTCGGCCTTCGACCTGGCCCAGCAGCGCTACCGCGCCGGCATCGGCAGCTACCTGGACGTGCTGACCGCGCAGTCCACCCTGCTGCAGTCGCAGCAGCAGCTGGCCGGCCTGCAGTCGCAGCAGGTGCAGACCTCGGTGCGCCTGAGCAAGGCGCTGGGCGGTGGTTTCCAGCCCGCCGACACCGACCGCGCACCGATCGCCTCCCATTCCGATTCCTCGCATTCCTGAAGACGCCCGCCATGAGCCAGACCCAAGACACCGCGGCCCCGGCCGCCCCCAACCGCCGCGGCAACCTGCTGCGCGGCCTGTTCGTGATCGTCGTGCTGCTGCTTGCCGCCCTGGCGCTGTGGTACTTCATGTTCGGCCGTTGGTTCGAAGAGACCGACGATGCCTACGTGCAGGGCAACCAGGTGCAGATCACCCCGCTGGTGGCCGGTACCGTGGTCGCCATCAATGCCGATGACGGCATGCGCGTGGAGCGCGGCCAGCTGCTGGTGCAGCTGGACCCGTCCGACACTTCGGTAGCGCTGCAGCAGGCCGAAGCCAACCTGGCCAAGACCGTGCGCCAGACCCGTGGCCTGTACCGCAGCGTGGAAGGCGCGCAGGCGGACCTGAACGCCCGCCAGGTGACCCTGAAGCGCGTGCGCGAGGACTTCGCCCGCCGCAAGGATCTGGCCGCCACTGGCGCCATTTCCAACGAAGAACTGGCCCACGCCCGCGACGAGCTGGCTGCGGCCGAAGCGGCCGTTGCCGGTTCGCGCGAGACCGTCGAGCGCAACCGCGCGCTGGTCGACGACACCGTGATCGCCACCCAGCCGGACGTGCAGGCCGCCGCCGCGCAGCTGCGCCAGGCCTTCCTCAACAACGCCCGCGCCGGCATCGTCGCGCCGGTCACCGGCTACGTTGCCCGTCGTTCGGTGCAGGTGGGCCAGCGCGTGCAGCCGGGCAATGCCCTGATGGCCGTGGTGCCGACCGAGCAGATGTGGGTCGAGGCCAACTTCAAGGAAACCCAGCTGCGCCATATGCGCCTGGGCCAGGAAGTGGAGCTGAAGTCGGACCTGTATGCCGGTGACGTGAAGTACAAGGGCCGCATCCAGAGCCTGGGCCTGGGTACCGGCTCGGCGTTCTCGCTGTTGCCGGCGCAGAACGCCAGCGGCAACTGGATCAAGATCGTGCAGCGCGTGCCGGTGCGCATCGCCATCGATGCCAAGCAGCTGGCCGAACACCCGCTGCGCATCGGCCTGTCGATGAAGGCCGAAGTGAGCCTGCGCGACCAGAAGGGTGAAGTACTGCCGAGCACCCCGGCCAAGGGCACCGTGTTCGACACCGACGTATATGCCAAGCAGCTGCATGATGCCGACGAGGTGATCCACACGATCATCCAGGGCAACCTGCCGCAGCAACAGGCAAAGGTGGGCTGAGGTCGCCATGTCCGCACAAGCTCCAGCCGCACCCGGCGCTCCGGGTGCACCGGCGGCGCCGGGTGCGGCCTCCGGGTTCCTGCCACCCAGCGTCGCCCTGTGCACCGTGGGCCTGGCGATGGCGTCGTTCATGCAGGTGCTCGACACCACCATCGCCAACGTTTCACTGCCGACCATCGCCGGTAATCTCGGCGCCAGCTCGCAGCAGGCGACCTGGGTCATCACTTCGTTCGCGGTCAGCACGGCCATCGCGCTGCCGCTGACCGGCTGGCTCAGCCGTCGCTTCGGCGAGCGCAAGCTGTTCGTCTGGGCCACGCTGGCCTTCGTCATCACCTCGCTGCTGTGCGGCCTGGCGCAGAGCATGGGCATGCTGGTGCTGTCGCGTGCGCTGCAGGGTTTCGTGGCCGGCCCGATGTACCCGATCACGCAGTCGCTGCTGGTCTCGATCTATCCGCGCGAGAAACGCGGACAGGCATTGGCGCTGCTGGCGATGATCACGGTGGTGGCGCCCATCTGCGGTCCGATCCTCGGTGGTTGGATCACCGACAACTACAGCTGGGAATGGATCTTCCTGATCAACGTGCCACTGGGCATCTTCGCCGCGCTGGTGGTGGGCAACCAGCTGAAGGGACGCCCGGAGCAGATCGAGAAGCCGAAGATGGACTACGTCGGCCTGGTCACCCTGGTGATCGGTGTCGGTGCCCTGCAGCTGGTGCTCGACCTGGGCAACGACGAGGACTGGTTCTCGTCGATGAAGATCGTGGTGCTGGCCTGCGTGGCGGTGGTGACGCTGACGGTGTTCCTGATCTGGGAGCTGACCGACAAGGATCCGATCGTCGACCTGAAGCTGTTCCGGCACCGCAACTTCCGCGCCGGTACGCTGGCGATGGTGGTGGCCTACGCGGCGTTCTTCAGCGTGGCGCTGCTGATCCCGCAGTGGCTGCAGCGTGACATGGGCTACACCGCGATCTGGGCAGGCCTGGCGACGGCGCCGATCGGCATCCTGCCGGTGATCATGACGCCATTCGTCGGCAAGTACGCATCGCGCTTCGACATGCGCATGCTGGCCACGGTGGCCTTCATCGTGCTGTCGATGACCAGCTTCCTGCGTTCGAACTTCAACCTGCAGGTGGACTACATGCACGTGGCCGGCGTGCAGCTGATCATGGGCATCGGCGTCGCGCTGTTCTTCATGCCGGTGCTGCAGATCCTGCTGTCGGACCTGGATGGGCGCGAGATCGCGGCGGGCTCCGGCCTGGCCACGTTCCTGCGTACGCTGGGTGGCAGCTTCGCGGCGTCACTGACGACGTGGCTGTGGGCGCGGCGTACCCAGGTGCACCATGCCGACCTGACCGAGCACATCTCGGCCTATCAGCCCGGCATGCAGGACCAGGTGACGGCGATGGGGCAGGGCGACCTGCAACACGGTGCAGCGGTACTGAACAACATGATCAACCACCAGGCATCGCAGATGGGCTTCAACGACATCTTCTTCCTGCTGGGCTGGATCTTCCTGGCGATCATCACGTTCCTGTGGCTGGCCAAGCCGCCGTTCGGCGCGGGTGCAGGTGCTGCCGCCGGCGGCGGGCACTGACCGTTCATTGCTGTTGAAACGCAGAAACCCCGCCGCAAGGCGGGGTTTTTCTTTTGGTGGATCCACGCCACGCATGGGTGGATCTCGGGCGTGAATTCCCAGACCCCGGAAACGAAAAAACCCGCTTTCGCGGGTTTGATCATCTTGAGTCGTGGTGCCCAGGAGAGGACTCGAACCTCCACGGTTTTACCCGCTAGTACCTGAAACTAGTGCGTCTACCAATTCCGCCACCTGGGCGACTCAGGAGATGAATTATGGGGAGCCACAGAAGATGTGTCAACAACATTTCACACTTTTTTCTGGGGCTGCACGCCCAGGTGATGCAGCAGGCTGCGCATCGCCGGTGACAGTCGTGTCCACTCGGCAAAGCACGCGCACAGGCGTCGTTGCGCCCACGCATCGGCGAGCGGTACGGCGACGGTGTGCGTGCTGCGCCGATGCTGGCGCGCGATGGTCCGCGGCACGATGCCGACGCCGATGCCGTGGCCGACCATGATGCACACGCCTTCGAAGGTCTTCATGCGGATGCGTACATCCAGGCGGCGCCCGATGTCGCGCGCCTGGTCCTCGATGTAGGTCTGCAGTGCATTGCCATCGGCCAGGGCAACGAAGGTCTCGCCGGCAACCTCGACGAAGGTCACGCTGCGCCGCGAGGCGAGGCGGTGATCGGCCGGCAGCAGCATCACCAGCGGGTCTTCGGCAACCACATGCTGCTGCAGGCCGGCAGCGTCGACCGCATCACTGATGATGCCGGCCTCGGCCTGGCCCGCATTGATCGCACGCACGACCTCGGGGCTGGTGCGCTCCAGCAGTTCCACATGCAGGCGTGGGCGTTCGGCCAGCCACGGCGCGAGCCGCGAGGGCAGGTAGTTGGTCAGCGCGGCGGTGTTGGCATACAGGTGCAGGGTGCCGCGCGCACCCTGCGCGAACGCCTGTAGTTCGCCACGCAGCTGTGCCTGCTGCTGCAGGATCAGGCGTGCGTGGTGGGCGAGGGCGGCGCCGGCCTCGGTCAGGCTGACGCCGCGTGGGTGCCGGTGCAACAGCGCGGTGCCGGCATCGGCTTCGATCGTGCGCAGGCGCTCGCTGGCTGAACCCAATGCCAGGTTTGCCTGTGCCGCGCCGGCGGTGATGCTGCCGGCTTCGGCGATTGCCAGGAACAGGCGCAGGTCGGCGATGTCCATCCGCATGTCGTGCCTCATTGCTGATCCGGCGCCTTCGGGTCAGCCGAAGGCTGTGCCGGGAAGACCGCATTGTGCGCCTGGCGAGGGCCCGGTCCAATGAAGCCATGCATGAATCGACATACTTCTATTTGCTGCTGGTGGTGGTGTTCGTGCTGGCCGGCGTGGTCAAGGGCGTGACAGGGATGGGGTTGCCGACGGTGGCGATGGGCCTGCTGGGCAGCACCCTGTCACCGGTGGCGGCGGCGTCGATGCTGTTCATTCCAACCTTCGTCACCAATGCGTGGCAACTGCTGTCCGGGCCGTCGCTGGGCCACATCGTGCGGCGTTTGTGGCCGATGATGCTTGCCGTGGTGGTGGTGACGCTGGGTTCGGCCGCACTGCTGGTGCGGGTCGATCGCACCTGGTCGCGCGTTGCGCTGGGCGTGGCATTGGTGGTCTATGCCGCCTATGCGTTGCTCGCGCCGGTGTTCCGCGTGCCGCAGCGGCGCGAGCGCTGGCTGGGGCCGCTGGTGGGTGCGCTGTCCGGCGTGGTGACGGGGGCGACGGGTGTGTTCGTGATGCCGGCGGTGCCGTACCTGCAGTCGCTGGGATTGCAGCGCGAGGAGCTGGTGCAGGCGCTCGGGCTGGCGTTCACCGTGTCGACGATTTCGCTGACCACCGGTCTGGTGCTGCACGGTGCATTCGGTATCCAGCAACTGGGCCTGAGTGCACTGGCCGTGCTGCCGGCGTTGCTGGGCATGTGGCTGGGGCAACTGATCCGGCAGAGGATCAGCGCACGGGTATTCCGCGCCTGCTTCCTGGGGTTCCTGCTGCTGCTCGGGCTGGAACTGGTGCTGCGGCCGTTGTTCTGATGCCGGATCCGGGGCATGAAAAAACCCGCTTTCGCGGGTTTTTCTCATTCTCGACGTGGTGCCCAGGAGAGGACTCGAACCTCCACGGTTTTACCCGCTAGTACCTGAAACTAGTGCGTCTACCAATTCCGCCACCTGGGCGTCGAGGAGCGAGATTATGGGGTGCCGTGACGGGGGTGTCAACACTTTTTGCTGATCCCGGGTCGGTTGCCGTTGCGCATGCGAAACGGGCTCTGCCCCCCATCTCACTCGCTTGGGGCCAGAGCCCTTTCCTCTGGAAAGGAATCCGACCCCGGCTGCCGGATCACAGGCAAAAAAAATCCCCGCCGAAGCGAGGAGTTTTTTCGTTGGTGCCCAGGAGAGGACTCGAACCTCCACGGTTTTACCCGCTAGTACCTGAAACTAGTGCGTCTACCAATTCCGCCACCTGGGCGTTCCAGAGGCGCAATTGTGAAGATGAATCCGCAGGCTGTCAACGACTTCCTGAATATTTTTGACGCGATCGCTTGAAGGCGACCGCTGACCCGTTCTGCACGCCGCCAGCGGCTACCATGTAGGGCGATGACTACCAAAAAACCAAGCAAGGGCGGGAGCAAGTCCCGCAGCCAGGCCCCGAACAAGGGCGCCAAGGCGGGTGCAGCCCGCACCACCAAGCCGGGCAAGCCGCTGCCGGGCTGGTTCCCCGAATTGAATGAAGGCGGTGCACCGCCACGCGGCCGCAAGGTCCGCAGTACCGATGCACCGGGCCCGGCCCCGGGCCGCAAGCTGCCGCCGGCCGGCAAGGTGATCGACGATCCCTATGCCGCCCGCGAAGCGGAGAAGTACGAACAGCCCATCGCCAGCCGCGAGGCCATCCTGGCCCTGCTGGAGCGCTGCGAAGGGCCGCAGACCGCCGAGGAACTGGGCGCGCGCCTGGGCCTGACCGCTCCGGACCGGGCCGAGGCGCTGTCGCGCCGGCTCGGTGCGATGGTCCGCGACGGCCAGCTGGTGCAGAACCGTCGCGGCGGTTTCGCCCCGATCCAGACCCTGAACCTGGTCACTGGTGTGGTGATCGCCAACCCGGAAGGGTTCGGCTTCCTGCGCCCGGTCGAGGGCGGCGACGACCTGTTCCTGCCGCCTTATGAAATGCGCAAGGTCATGCACGGCGACAAGGTGCTGGCCCGCGTGACCGGCATCGATCACCGTGGCCGTCGCGAAGGCAGCATCGCCCGCGTGCTGGAGCGCGGCATGACCCGCCTGATCGGCCGCTTCAGCATCGAGATGGGCATCAACTACGTGGTGCCCGACGACAAGCGCGTGCAGCGCAACGTGCAGGTGCCGCCGGACCAGACCGGTGGTGCGCGCGACGGCCAGCTGGTGGTCTGTGAACTGACCCAGGCGCCGGACAGCCGCCGCCCGCCGATCGGCCGCATCATCGCGGTGCTCGGCGACAAGCTGACCGCGTCGCTGGTGGTGGAGACCGCCATCCATGGCCACGAGCTGCCGTTCGAGTTCCCGCAGGAGGTGCTGGACGAAGCGGCCTCGGTGCCGCTGGTGGTCGAGCCGGCGATGATTGGCGACCGTGTCGACCTGCGCAGCACGCCGCTGGTCACCATCGATGGCGAGGATGCCAAGGACTTCGACGACGCGGTGTACTGCGAGCCGAATGCCGAGGGTTTCCGCCTGGTGGTGGCGATTGCCGACGTCTCGAATTACGTTCGCCCTGGTACGCCGCTGGATGAAGAGGCGCAGAAGCGTGCGACGTCGGTGTACTTCCCGGGCTTCGTGGTGCCGATGCTGCCGGAGACACTGTCCAACGGCATCTGCTCGCTGATGCCGAAGGTCGACCGCATGTGCTTTGTCTGCGACATGCAGATCGACCGCGATGGCCTGGTCACGCATTCGCGCTTCTACGAGGCGGTGATGAACTCGCATGCGCGCCTGACCTACACCCAGGTGTGGAAGGCGGTGGGCGAGGACGATGCCGATACCAAGGCCTGGATGGGCGACCTGCTGCCGCAGGTGCAGCGCCTGCACCAGCTGTACAAGGTGCTGTCCAAGGCACGCGCCAAGCGCGGTGCCATCGAATTCGAAAGCAGTGAAGTGCGCTTCGTGCTGGACAACCGTGGTGAAGTGACCCAGGCCGGCATGCTGGTGCGCAACGACGCGCACAAGCTGATCGAGGAGTGCATGATCGCGGCCAACGTCGAGGCCGCCAGGTACCTGCTGTCGCGCCATGTGCCGGCGCCGTACCGCATCCACGAGAAGCCGCCGGAAACCAAGTACGCCGACCTGCTGGAATTCCTCAAGGAGTTCAAGCTGAGCCTGCCGCCGTGGTCGAAGGTGCGCCCGGGCGATTACACCAAGCTGCTGAAGAAGATCCGCGACCGCCCCGATGCCACGCTGCTGGAATCGGTGTTGCTGCGCAGCCAGAGCCTGGCGATCTACAGCCCGGAGAATCACGGCCACTTCGGCCTGGCTCTGGAGGCGTACGCGCACTTCACCTCGCCGATCCGCCGTTACCCCGACCTGCTGGTGCACCGTGCGATCAAGCATGCGTTGTCCGGCAAGCCGCTGGACAAGTTCACCTACAACGCGCGCGAAATGGCGGCCTTGGCGCTGCAGTGTTCCGAGCGCGAGCGCCGTGCCGACGAAGCCGAGCGCGAGGTCGACGAGCGTTACCGCGCGGCGTGGATGGAAAAGCACGTGGGCGGCCAGTTCGACGGCGTGATCAGCGGCGTGACCAGCTTCGGCCTGTTCGTGGAACTGGACGAGTCCAAGGTGCAGGGCCTGGTGCATGTGACCCAGCTGCCGCAGGACTATTACAAGTTCGACGCCACCCGCAAAACGCTGACCGGCGAACGCCGCGGCAGCAGCTACCGGCTGGGTGACCGCGTGCGGATCCTGGTGCTGAAGGCCAGCATGGAAGAGCGCAAGATCGACTTCCGCCTGGTCGAGCACAAGGGCGAGGACGAGGGCGATGGCCTGCCGCCGCCGCCCGAGCGGGGCAAGCCGGCCAAGCGCACCAAGAAGAAGTATTGAAAGGTGTGCCGACCAACGGTCGGCACCTACCGCAACTGGTAGGTGCCAACCTTGGTTGGCACGACGTTCCGGAGGAACCCCAGCATGCAAGGCCAACCCGAATACAGTGGCGGCTGCCAGTGCGGCGCGGTCCGCTTCCAGGCGCGTGGCGAGCTCACCGACAGCTCGATCTGCCATTGCCGGATGTGCCAGAAGGCGTTCGGTGCCTATTACGCGCCGCTGGTATCCGTGCGCGGCGTGCAGTTCAGCTGGACCCGCGGCCAGCCGCGCTATTTCCAGTCGTCCAACGTGGTGCGGCGTGGTTTCTGCGCCGACTGCGGTACACCCCTGACCTATGAAGCCCCGGATGGCGTGGCCGTGGCTGCCGGCGCCTTCGATGAGCCGGAACGCCTGCCACCGACGATCCAGTACGGGGTGGAGCGCAAGCTGCCGTTCGTCGACAGCCTGTCCGGCCTGCCGGCGCGGCGCACCGAGGACGACGTCGCCGCGCTGGAGTTCCTGGCCACCATCGTCTCCCACCAGCACCCCGACCACGACACCCCGCACTGGCCGCCGCGCAGTCGGTAACGCCCCTCTAGCGCCGAGCCCACGCTCGGCTGCTCCGGGTTCAGGCTTCATCGGCCCCCCGCCAGCCGAGCATGGGCTCGGCGCTACAGAGGGGCGGCCGGTCGCAGCGCCCGGCCTGCCGATGCTCTACCATAGCCACCCCCTTTCCGGTCCCCGCCCGCATGAGCAAGAACAGCCAGTGGATTGTCGGCGTCAACGCCGTCGCCTCCTCCATCGAGAACGACGCCGAGAACGTCCGCGAAGTGCTGGTCGAGGCCGGTGCGAAGAACCCGCGCCTGACCGAGATCGAAGAGAACGCCCGCCGCAAGGGCATCGATGTGCGCAAGGTGAACAGCCAGGCGCTGGACGGTGTTGGCGGTTCGGTGCGCCACCAGGGCGTGGCCGCGCGCTACGCCGCCGCCCGTACCTACAGCGAGAACGAGCTGGAAGGGCTGGTCACCGCGGCCGAGGGCAAGGCCCTGCTGCTGGTGCTCGACGAGGTGCAGGACCCGCACAACCTCGGCGCCTGCCTGCGCTCGGCCGCTGCCGCCGGGGCGACCGCGGTGATCATCCCGAAGGACAAGTCGGCCACGGTCAATGCCACTGTGCGCAAGACTTCGGCCGGTGCCGCCGACCTGATCCCGGTGGTGGCGGTGACCAACCTCTCGCGCTGCCTGAAGGACCTGCAGAAGCAGGGCGTGTGGATCTACGGCCTGGCCGGTGAAGCCACGGCCTCGCTGTACCAGCTGGACCTGAAGGGCAACATCGCGCTGGTGCTGGGCGGCGAAGCCGATGGCCTGCGCCGCCTGACCCGCGAGAACTGCGATGGCCTGGTCAAGATCCCGATGCCGGGCGAGATCGAGAGCCTGAACGTCTCCGTCGCCGCCGGCGTCAGCCTGTTCGAGGCCGTGCGCCAGCGCGGTTGATCGGCCAGCGCGATGTGATCGGGGTCAGATCCCTTTTCCAATGGGAAAAGGGATCTGACCCCGTTTCATGTCCCGCCTCACCCCGCGCTGCCGCCCAACGCCTTGAACAGCGTCACGTCGTTGTTGAGCTGGCCCTGGCGCGCACGTGCCAGCGACAGTTCGGCATCACGCCGGGTCTGCTGCGCTTCCAGCCAGGTGCGCAGATCGGTGGCACCCACGCGGTAACGCACTTCCTGCGCGCGTTCCACTTCCACCGCTTCGTCGTATGAAGCCTGCGAGGCCGCCACCTGGCGCGCCAGCTGCTCGCGCGCCGACAGTGCGTTGTCCACTTCCGAGAGCGCGGTATACAGCGTCTTGCGGAAGTTGCTGGCGGCGATCTGGTAGGCGGTGCCGGCGATATCGGTATCCAGCTGCGCACGCTGCAGGTTGAGGAACGGCAGCGACAGGCCGGCGCCCAGCGTGGCCACCGGGTTGCGCAGTACGTCGCCCAGCGAGGTCGCGCTGGAACCGAGGCTGCCGGTCAGGCTCAGCGCAGGGTAGTACTGGGTGGCGGTGACCTTGATGGTCTTCAGGCTGTTGCGCAGGCGAAGTTCGGCCGCGCGCAGATCGGGGCGGCGGCCGAGCAGATCGGTCGGCAGGCCTTCGCTGATGGCTGGGCTGCGTGCGCCCAGCAGGTCCTGTGGTTCGTCCTGCTGGGGCCAGGGCGTGCCGTCCAGCAGCACGGTCAGCGCGTTGCGCACCTCCACCCGCTGCTGTTCCAGCGCGCTCTGCGAGGACCGCTGCGACTGCAGGTTCTGCAGTGCCTGGCGCACTTCCAGGCGCGATACCGCACCGGCGTCGAAGCGGGCCTGCACCAGTTCGCGGGTGCGTTCCAGGCGCTCCAGGTTGGCCTGGCCGGTGGCGATCGACTGGTTGAGGTAGGCCAGGTTCCAGTACTGGGTGATGGTGTCGCTGATCACCAGCAGCGCGGTGTTCTGCCGGTCTTCCTCGCTGGCCTCGGCTTCCCAGCGGGCGATGTCGCGCTGGGTGCGCAGGCGGCCCCACAGGTCCACTTCCCAACCCAGCGAGACGCCGGTGGAATAGCTGCGGCGCCAATCATCAGACTGGTCGGTGGCGCGGCTGGCGCTGCCGCTCACGCCGGATGACGAGGGCTGCGGCCACAGTGCGTTGCTGGCCAGGCCGGCCTGCAGGCGCGAACGCTGCACGGCCAGGCCGGCGGCGGCCAGATCGCTGTTGGCGGCCAGCGCCTGCGCCACCAGACGGTCCAGGCGTTCATCGCCGAAGCCGGTCCACCAGGTGTCCTGGCGGATGTCGCGGCCCGGTGTATCCAGGCTGCTGCGCGGGTCATCGGCTGGCGCGTTGAGGGTGGCATCGCCACGTCCATACTGCGCCGCCACGGCCGGGTCGTGCACCGGGTAGCGGCCGACCGACGCGCAGCCGGACAGGGCGAGTAGAACGGCACCGGCCAGCAGCAGGTGCCGGGGAGCGGGGAAGGGCAGTCGGGTCATCATCTTCATTCGCGGGCCAGGGCCTCCACCGGGTCGAGCTGCGCGGCGTTGCGCGCTGGCAGGAAGCCGAACGCAACGCCGATCAGGGTCGAGCAGGCAAACGCGGCGACGATCGAGGCGGTGGAGAACAGCACCTGGAAGTCGCTGGCGAAGCGGCCGATCATCGAGCCCAGCAGCAGGGCCAGGCCGATACCGAGCACGCCGCCGAGCAGGCAGACCAGCACCGCTTCGATCAGGAACTGCTGGCGGATATCACTCTGCCGTGCACCGACGGCCATGCGCACCCCGATCTCGCGGGTGCGCTCGGTCACCGATACCAGCATGATGTTCATCACGCCGATGCCACCGACCAGCAACGCGATGGCGGCGATGGCACCGATCAGCAGGGTCATCGTGCGCGTGGTCTGCTCGATGGTCTCGCGGATCTCGGCGCTGTTGCTGAGGAAGAAATCCTCGGTGCCATGGCGCAGGGTCAGCAGGCGGGTGATCGCTTCCTGCGCGGCATCCATCGGCGTGTCATCGTCCACGCGCACGGTGATGCTGGACACGTGGCTCTGGCCGAGCATGCGCGACATCACCGTGGTGTACGGCACCCACACGCTGAGGCTGGTGCTGCCGCCGAAGCCGAAACTCTGCCGCTTGGCCACGCCGATCACGCGCGCCGGCACGTTGCCGAGCAGGATCACCTGGCCGACCGGGTCGACATCGGGAAAGAACTGGGCCTGGGTGTTCTCGTCGATCACCGCCACCTGGCCCAGGCCCTTGACCGCATCGGCATCGAAGAAGCTGCCGCTGAGCAGGGTCACGCCCTTGACCCGGAAGAACTGCTCGCCAACGCCGCTGACCTGGGCGGTGGACGACTGGTTGCGGTAACGCGCGGTGACCGAGGTCGATACGCTGGGGGTGGCGCTGTCCACGTAGCTCTGCCTTGCCAGTGCATCGGCATCGCTGGCCTTGAGCGTCTGTACGCGCGCCGAGCGCATGTCGCCGAAACCGCGGCCGGGATAGACGTCGATGGTATTGGTGCCGAGCGCGCTGATGTTCTGCAGGATCTGCTGCTGGGAGCCATTGCCCAGCGCCACCACCGAAACCACCGAGGCGATGCCGATGATGATGCCGAGCATGGTCAGGAAGGTTCGCAGCCGATGTGCGTTCATCGCCAGCAGCGCCATGCGGAACGCTTCGGTGAAGCGGTCGCGCGCGGCCCGCCAGCTGTTGCCGCGGGCGACGCCGGTACTGGCCTCGCGCTGCGCACGGTAGGTCGGCGCATTCGGGTTGGCGCGGTCGGCGATGATCTCGCCATCGCGGATTTCGATGATGCGCTGCGCGTGCTCGGCCACGCTCATGTCGTGGGTGACGATGATGATGGTGTGGCCTTCGGCATGCAGTTCGCCGAGGATCGCCATCACTTCCTCGCCGGATTTCGTGTCCAGCGCGCCGGTCGGTTCGTCGGCCAGGATCACCTCGCCGCCGTTCATCAGGGCGCGTGCGATCGACACGCGCTGCTGCTGGCCACCGGACAGCTGGCCCGGCTTGTGATGCATGCGGTCGCTCAGGCCCAGCCGCTGCAGCAGTTGCTCGGCACGCGCGTTGCGCACCGGGCCGGGGCTGCCGGCGTACACCGCCGGCACTTCCACGTTGCCGCGCGCATCCAGGTCGCCGAGCAGGTGGTAGCGCTGGAAGATGAAACCGAAATGCTCGCGGCGCAGTTCGGCCAGTTCGTCCGGTTGCATCTTCCCGGTTTCGCGGCTGGCCACCTGGTAGCTGCCACGGGTGGGACGATCGAGGCAGCCGAGGATGTTCATCAGCGTCGACTTGCCCGAGCCGGACTGGCCGACGATGGCCACCATCTCACCGGCGTGGATGTCGAGATTGACGTCGCGCAGCACGGCGATCACATCATCGCCGGCCGGGAATTCACGTCGCAGGTCGCGCAGGCGCAGCAGCGGCGCCGTCGTGCTCATCGGCGCCCCATGCCCGGGCCGCCAACCCGCATCTGCATGCCGCCGCGGTTGCCGCCGCCGGCGCTGGCACCGGCCGCACCCGCTTCGCCGACCACCACGCGCTCGCCTTCCTTCAGCCCGGACAGGATCTCGGCCGAGGCGCCATTGTTGATGCCCACCGTGACCTTGCGCGGCTGCGGCTGGCCCTTGTCGTCCAGCACCCGCACCATGCGCTCATCGCCACCGCGCTTCGGTCCCAGTGCCACCGCCGGCACCATCAGCACGCCCTTGGCCTGCTTGAGCAGTACCGAGACCTGCGCGGTCATGTCGATGCGCAGCGTGCCATCCGGGTTCTCCACGTCGAACAGCGCGTTGTAGTAGACCGCGCTGCTGGAACTGGAACTGGAGGAGCTGCTGGAGCTGGATGAATTCTCGTTGGCGATCGAGGCTGGCGCCGGATTGATCTGGCGCAGCGTGGCGTGGTACTTGCGGTCCGGGTCGCCGAGCGTGGTGAAGTACACCGGCATGCCGGCCTTGATCTTGACCACGTCGGCCTCGGAGATCTCCGCATTGACGGTGACCACGTCCAGCCGCGCCAGCATGACGATGGTCGGCGCGGTCTGGTTGGCGTTCACCGTGCGGCCTTCCTCGGCCACCACCGCCACCACGGTGCCGTCCATCGGCGCGGTGATGCGGGTGTAGGCCAGGTTGGCGCGGGCGGTGCCCAGCTCGGTTTCGCGGCCCTTGATCTGCGCCTCGTAGGACTGCAGCTGGGCACGGGCGGTCTTCAGCTGCGCCTCGGCGGCATCGTATTCCTGGCGCGAGGTGGCCTCGGCGGCCAGCATCTGCTGCTGGCGCGCGAATTCCAGTTCGGCCTGGCGCAGGGTGGCCTGCTGGACGGCGCGCTGGGCGGTGACCTGGTCCAGCGAGGCCTGTGCGTTGAGCACCTGGTTCTGCTGGGTGGTGGCGTCGATCTCGGCAATCAGGTCGCCTTCCTTCACGGTGTCGCCCAGCTGCACCTTCAGCGACTTGATCTGGCCCGAGGCCTGCGCACCGACGCTGACCAGCTTGTAGGCATCGATCACGCCGGTGGCGTCCACCGTCTGCTCGATGTCACCGCGGCTGACCGGCGAGGTGGCCACCGCCGGCGCGGCGGGCTTGCGCAGCAGCCACCAGGCGGTCGCGGCGACGATCAGGGCAAGCAGGGCGATCAGTATCAGGCGACTCCGGCGGGTCGCGGGCAGCAGGCGGAACGTCACGTCGTGGCTTCACTCTCGGGGCCGCGCGTGCGGCGTTGGCGGGCATTGTGAAGACCGGGCGATGGACGGCTCAATCCTCGGGGTATGTCTGTATGTAACACTGTCGGTGAATACGCGTAACCACAGGTATCCCGCCCGTGGGTGGATACACTGGTACGCATTGCCCCGGATGCGGTTCAGCTGCCGACACGGGATGATCGCGACATGGAGACTGAAAACCCGATGCATCGACTGCTGATCGTCGACGACGACAACGACATCCGCACGCTGCTGGCCGAGCAGCTCGGCCGCGCCGGTTACCTGGTGAGCACGGCGGCCGATGGCACCGCCATGCGCCAGCTGCTGGACCGCGAGCACGTGGACCTGATCGTGCTCGACCTCAACCTGCCGCGCGAGGATGGCCTGACCCTGTGCCGTGACCTGCGTGCGCGTTCGAACACGCCGGTGATCATGCTGACCGCACGCGCCGAGCCGATCGATCGCGTGCTGGGCCTGGAAATGGGCGCCGATGACTACCTGGCCAAGCCGTTCGAACCGCGCGAGCTGCTGGCACGCATCCGCAACGTGCTGCGCCGGACCGAGGCGCTGCCGGCCAACCTGGAGCCGCTGGCGGTGCGCCGTGCGCGCTTCTCGCGCTGGGTGTTCGACCTGGAACATCGCCACCTGGTCGATCCGGATGACCGCGTGGTGGTGCTGTCCGGCGCCGAGTTCCGCCTGCTGCGGGTGTTCATCGCGCACGCCAACAAGGTGCTGTCGCGCGAGCAGCTGGTCGCGCTCAGCAGTGGCCGCAACTACGAGGCACAGGACCGCGCGATCGACCTGCAGGTCAGCCGCCTGCGCAACAAGCTGGGCGACGACGGTGGCCCGGACGGACTGATCAAGACCGTGCGCAACGAGGGCTACGTGCTGGCCTCCGCGGTCAACCTGGAATAAGCCGCGATGAAGCGCCTGCGCCATTTCCTGTCCTCGATGGTCGGGCGGTTGTTCGTGATCCTGCTGCTGGGCATGGCGGTGGCTGCGATCGGCGCGACCATGCTGGCCACTTCCAAGCGCCAGCAGGAGTTCGAGCGGCAGAACCTGAACCGCATCGCCGACCGCCTGCAGGGCTACGTCAACCTGCTGGACGGCAATCCGGAGCTGCGCGAGCGCCTGCTGGCGATCGGCGGGCCGAGCGTGCGCGCGCTGCAGCCCGGAGCCCGCCTCGGGCGTGCCGACACGGCGCTGATGGAAGTGCTGGAAGACCGCCCCGGACCGGTGTCGCGCGCGCATGTGCACTTCGCTTCGTTCCGCTCCTGCATTCCCAAGCTGCAGGACCTGCTGCCGCCGCCACCGCCGGGTCACCGGCGGCCGCCGCGCGAACGCGACCCGGCGTTCATCCCGCCCAAGTGCCGCGCGGTGGACGTGACCCTCAACGACGGCACGCTGCTGAAACTGGCGCTGGACTCGCCGGCGGTGGCGCACAACGGCATCCTCGCCGTGGACCCGTGGTTCCTGACCCTGCTGGTGCTGGCGATTGCCGTGCTGGCCTATATCGTTGCGCGCATGGCCAGTGCGCCACTGCAGGAACTGGCCGCCGCTGCCGAGGATCTCGGCGACGATCTGCAGCGCGACCCGTTGCCATTGCGCGGGCCGCGTGAAGTGCAGCGCGCCGCCGAAGCCTTCAACGCCATGCAGCACCGCCTGCAGCGGCACCTGGCCGAACGCACGCAGATGCTGGCGGCGATCACCCATGACCTGCAGACGCCGCTGACCCGGTTGCGCCTGCGCCTGGAGAATGTCAGCGACGAAGCCCTGCGCGAGCGCCTGATCGGTGACCTGGCGGCGATGCAGGCGCTGGTGCGCGAGGGCCTGGAACTGGCCCGTAGTGCCGAGAGTGCCGAGCAGCGCGCCGCACTCGACCTGGATTCACTGCTGGAGAGCATCGTCGAGGACACCGCCGAAGGCGGCGCCGACGTGGTCTTCGAGGGGGGCAGTGGTTCGGTGCTGATGCTGCGTCCGCTGGCCATGCACCGCCTGTTCTCCAACCTGGTGGACAACGCGGTGATGTACGCGCAACGGGCGCGGGTACGGGTCGAGCGCAGCGGCGGTGCGATCACCGTAGTGGTGGCCGATGACGGCCCCGGCCTGGCCGAAGAGCAGCTGGAGGCGGTGTTCGATCCGTTCGTGCGGGTGGAAACCTCGCGTTCGCGCCAGACCGGCGGGGCCGGCCTGGGCCTGACCATCGCCCGCGCCCTGGCCGAGAAGGACGGCGCGCGGCTGTGGCTGCGCAACCGGGCCGAAGGTGGCCTGGAGGCGGTGGTGCAGTGGCCGGCCAGTGCCCAGGTGGTGGCGCCCGGCCGCGCCGGCTGAGCCGGCGGGCCGCGGACGGTGACGCCGGGGCCGGGGTTTGGCCTATCATCTGCCCATCTCCCCAGTCTCCCCTCGATGAGCCAGCCCGTTCCCGCCGGCATGCCAGTGCGCGCTGCCCGGCTGTTCCCGCACGCTGCCGCGCCCTGCAGCCGCACCTGGCCGCCGCTGCTGCGGTGATGGGCGGGCAGGGGGACGAGGGGCGCTGGGTGGAGCGCCGCGCATCAGGATTCAGGCGGGCACTGCGGCAGGGCCTGCTGTGGTTGCTGCTGGCCCTCGCGCTGCCGCTGGCGGCACAGGAGGGCGCGCCCCCGCTGCGCGACTACGCCATCGATGTATGGACCTCGCGCAACGGCCTGCCGCACAACTCGCTGCGCGACATCGCACAGACGCCGGAGGGCCATCTGTGGTTCGCCACCTGGGAAGGGCTGGTGCGCTACAACGGACTGGACTTCACCGTGTTCGACCGCAGTACGCGCCCGGGCCTGCGCGACAACGGCATCGGCGCACTGTTCGTCGACCGCCAGGGCGGGCTGTGGATCAGCGATTCGCGCGGCAACGTCAGCTACCGCGGCAGCGACGGCCAATGGCGGGTCTGGGAGCACCAGGCCGGTACACCCCAGGTGCTGATCCAGTCCATGCAGATGGACAGCCAGGGCCGGCTGTGGCTGCTGTACGAAGGCAAGGGCATCGGCTACCTGACGCCGGATGCCGGCATCGTCTACCAGGCACCGGCGGCGGACTTGCCGATGGCGATGAGCTTCACCAAGCTGGTGGTCGATGCACAGGACCGGGTATGGGTCGGCACGCTCGACGGGCTGGTGCTGCGCGACAACGACGGCGTGCTCAAGCGCGCGCCCGCCGCGTGGGGGCTGGGCGCCGGCAGCGGCCTGTCGTGGCCGTACCGGGCACCGGATGGCGCGCTGTGGATCGTCGCCGGCGAGCGCCTGTACCGGGTGGAGGACGACGAGCTGGTGCTGGTGCACCGCCTGCCGGGCCAGCTGCACATGACCTCGATGCTGCAGGACCGGCATGGCGATCTGTGGCTGGGTACCGAGAACCAGGGCCTGCTGCGCATTTCCGCCCATGGCCTGGAGCGGCTGCCGGCCGGCCTGAACCTGCCGGGCGGACGCGTGGTCAGCCTGCGCGAGGATGCCGAAGGCAGCATCTGGGTGGGAGCCAATGGGGGCCTGTACCGCCTGCGCGAAACACTGTTCAGCAGCTTCACCGAGCGCGATGGGCTCAGTGGCGACTACGTGCGCACGGTGTTCGAGGATCGCGACCGCCAGCTGTGGGTCGGCAGCGCCAGCGGCCTTGACCTCCAGACCCGCGACGGTCGTTTCCGCGCGGTGCCGCTGCACAACCGCGGCGGCAAGGCGCCCTCGGTACTGAGCCTGGCACAGGGGCCGGACGGTGACCTGTGGGTGGGAACCTTCGGCGACGGCGTTTACCGGCTGGGTCGCGATGGGGGCCTGCGCCACAACTATGCGGCGGCTGACGGCATGCCGGGCGGCAACATCCGTGCGATCACCGTTGACCCGCAGGGCGTGGTCTGGGCCGGCACGCAGAAGGGCGTGGTGCGCATCGACGGCGACCGGGTGCAGGTCTCGAACGTGCCGGGCATGCCCGGCGGCCTGATCACCGCGCTCGAGCATGACCACCAGGGCAACCTGTGGATCGGCACCATCGAAGGCATCCGCGTGCTGCGTGGCGACCACGTGCAGTCGATCGACCTGGCCCCGCTGGGGGGCGGCCGCAGCGTGTTCGGTTTCCACCAGCTGGGCGATGCGATGTGGATCAGCAGTGATCGTGGCCTGTACCGCTGGCGCAACGGTGCGCTGGCGCGGGTCGGCCTGGAGCAGGGCATGCCGGTGGACGCGGTGTTCCAGCTGGTGCCGGACCGCCTCGGCAATGTCTGGATCAGCAGCAACCGTGGTGTGCTGCGCACCGACATGGCCACCCTCAATGCGGTGGCCGATGGCCGCACGCCGCGGGTGGTGCTGGAGCGCTACAACGAGATCGACGGCATGGCCAATGCACAGGCCAATGGCAGCTCCAGTCCATCGGCGATCCTGCGCCAGGATGGCACGTTCTGGGTGGTCACCGCCGGTGGCCTGAGCACGGTCGACCCGCAACGCCTGCAGCGTTTCCGCGAGCGGCCATCGCCGCCGGCGGCGATCGAGAGCGTGCAGGTGGATGGTGCGCCGGTGCACTGGGAGGGACCGGATCGCAATTACATTCCCGGTGGCCGCCGGTTGGCGGTGAGCTATGTCGGCCTGAGCTACCTGATGTCCGACCGGATCCGCTACCGCACGCGGCTGGACGGCCTCGATGCCGGCTGGGTCGAGCGTGGCCCGCAGCGCAGCGTCGAGTTCGTTGGCCTGCCGCCGGGCGACTACACCCTGCATGTGGCTGCGGCGCATCCGGGCGGCAGCTGGGGACAACAGGAGGCGGTGTGGAGCTTCAGCGTCGAGCCGTTCTGGTGGCAGCGGCGCAGCGTGCAGGCGCTGGGCGGGCTGTTGCTGCTGGCCGGCCTGGTGGCACTGTACCGCCTGCTGCTGCAGCAGCTGAAGGCCAGCAACCTGCGCCTGGCGCGGCGGGTGGACGACGCGACCTTCGACCTGCAGGCCAAGACCGTGCACCTGCAGGCGCTGAACCAGGAAAAGACCGAGCTGGCCGAACGCCTGGCGCGCCAGGCCGAAGCCTTCGAGCGCCAGGCCCGCGAGGATGCGCTGACCGGGCTGGCCAACCGCCGCGGCTTCGACGAGACGCTGGCGCGTGACTTCGCCCGTTCGCAGCGCAGTGGTCATCCACTGTGCCTGGTGGTGCTGGACATCGACCATTTCAAGGACGTCAACGACCGCCACAGCCACAGCATCGGCGATGCCGTGCTGGTGCAGGTGGCGACGCTGATCGCAGCCGCCAGCCGCGACTCCGACCTGCCGGCGCGAACCGGCGGCGAAGAGTTCGCGCTGCTGCTCAACGACACCCGCCTGGAGGAAGCCGCGCAGCTGTGCGCGCGCCTGCGCGGCCTGTTCCATGACCACCCCGACTGGGCCGGTGTGGAAGGCCTGCGCGTGACCTTCAGTGCGGGGCTGGTGGAGCTGGATGCCGACGACCGCACCCCGGCGCTGCTGTACCAGCGCGCCGACCGCGCGCTGTACCGCGCCAAGAGCGACGGCCGCGATCGCACGAGCATTGGTTGATCGCATCCACGCATGGCGTGGATCTACTGTGCGGCGATTGATTCGCCACCATGCATCGATGGAACGACGTCGGCCTGTAGAGTCGAGCCGTGCTCGACCACCGCGCGGCAGCGCGGAAAAAGGTGCAGCCGAGCATGGCTCGGCTCTACAGAAAGCGCTGTCTTACCGCGGCCAGGCGTTGGCGATGGTGCAGAACAGCCGCGCGGTCTGCTCGGTGTCATATACCGCGCTGTGCGCTTCATTCGCATCCCAACCCAGCCCGGCGGCAGTGGCCGCACGCGCCAGCACGGTCTGGCCGTAGGCGATACCGGCCAGGGTGACCGTGTCGAACACGCTGAACGGATGGAACGGGTTGCGCTTGTGGCCGGTCCGCGCCACGGCCGCGTTGACGAAGCCGAGGTCGAAATGGGCATTGTGGCCAACCAGGATCGCGCGCTGGCAGCCGTACTTCTTCATCGCCGCACGCACCGGAGTGAAGATGTGGTCCAACGCCGCTTTTTCTTCCTTGGCCAGCCGGAACGGATGGTCGAGGATGATGCCGGTCACTTCCAGCGACTTCGGGTCGATCTCCAGGCCCTCGGCCGGGACCACGTGGGCACTGGCGGTCTGGCCGGGGTAGAGCAGGCCGTTCTCGTCCATCTCGATCGGCACCGCAGCGATTTCCAGCAGCGCGTTGCGCTGGCTGTCGAAGCCGCCGGTTTCGACATCCACCACCACCGGCAGGAAGCCGCGGAAGCGTTGTGACATCGCGCGCTGCGCCTGGGGAAGTGCGGAATCGGGAACGGCGGCAGGTGCGGGGATGGGGTCAGTCATGCGTGAATTCTATCAGAGCGGCCCTGAGCGCCCGGCCACGCAGCCCATGCCAGCCACCGTGGTGGCACGAACGCAGAACCCGGTAGGTGCCAACCTTGGTTGGCACATGACGCGCCGACCAAGGTCGGCATCTACCGAACCGCTGGCCGCGCAGGTGTGGCCGAGGGAGACCACCGCGCCAACCAGGCGTCCACGCTCAGCTTGCCGGCGCCGGTGAAGATCAGCGGCAGCAGCATGGCCATGAACAGCACCGGCAGCTTGAAGTTGCCGAAGCCCTGGTCGCTGATCGCATAGCCCATGGCCAGGTCGGCCAGCGAGTTCCACTCCATCGGCCAATGCACCGCATAGGTGGCCACCACGGTCAGCACCAGCAGGCTCGCGGCGGCGAAACGGGTGCCGAAACCGAACAGCAGGCAGGCCGCCCCGAGCAGTTCGAACCAGGTCGCCAGTTGCCAGTTCAGGGTGGCCGGCAACTGGTCGAACGGGAATGGAAAGGCGTCCTGCAGGTCGGCGAACCAGTTCTGGCCGCGCAGCTTCTCGCGGCCGGATTCGAAGAATTCCCAGGCCAGCAGCAGGCGCAGGCCGAGCGGGGCCAACCAGGGGGCGAGACGGTCCAGCTGGTCACGCGCGGCGGCCAGGGTCGGAAGGTTCATCAGGGGATCTCCGCAAATGGGGTGTCAGGGCGGGGCGGTGAGCGGGCCGATCACGCCGGCCTGCAGGAACTGCCGCAGCAGCGCGGCACCGGGGCCGGCCAGCGCGTCTTCGGCCAGCCCATGCGTGGTGGCGAGGCGTTGCAGGTACGTACGGCCTTCCAGCCCAGGCTGTTCACCGATGCTGGACAGCAGGTGCACCGCCAAGGGGCTGAGCGCGGCGAATCGCACTTCACCGTCGGCTTCGCGGCGGACCAGCAGGCCGGTGGGTTCTGGGAGGGGCTGGGTCGGCGCATCCTCTGCACCGAGACGGTGCACCGGCCACTGGTACAGCAGCGGCCACGCCAGCGGCGAACGCTGCAGCGGCACCCGCAGCGGATCGACATCGCCAGGCGCAGGAAGTGGCTCGGCCTGCAACTGGTACAGCGCGGTTTCCACCCACTCGTAGTGGGCCAGTTCGGCCAGCGCCGGGTGCGGCAGCTGCGGCTGTGCCTGCAGCCACTGCACGAACTCGGCGGCCAGCTCGGTGAACAGGGGGGTCTGGCAGCGATGGGTGGCGAAGTAGTGGCGCACCAGCGCGCTCCATGCCGGTTCGCCGAGCAGGCGGACGCAGACCGGGAAACCGTTGCTCAGGAGCCCGAGCAGGTTGTTGAACAGCAGGTGCTGGTACACCGCCAACCGGCGTGCATCCAGGCCGGCTGGTGCCGGCACCGCCTGTGGATCGCGCAGGTGCGCGGTGAACGCGTGCTGCTGCGCGCGCAGGGTGTCGATAGCGTCAGCCATGTGCAGCCCCGGCGTGTGCGGCCTGCAGGCGGCGGATGGTCTGCAGTTCGCCCTGCAGTTCCGCATAGGGCGGGAAATTGAAATCGCGTTCGAGCAGGGTGGGGCGTGGGCCGATGCGAGCATAGGTACGCGCCAGCAACTCCCAGACCGGATCAATCACCGCGCTGCCATGGGTATCGATCTTCAGGTCGGGTGCCTCGTCCAGGTGCCCGGCCACGTGCAGGCAGACGATACGCTGCGCGGGCAGGCCGGCGATGAAGGCATCGGCATCGTAGCCGTGGTTGCAGGCGTTGACGTAGACGTTGTTGACGTCCAGCAGCAGGTCGCAGTCGGCTTCGGCGAGCACCGCATTGGTGAACGCCAGCTCGTCCATCGCCGGTTCCGGCGCCAGGTAGTAGGACACGTTCTCCACCGCGATGCGGCGGCCGAGCAGGTCCTGCACGCGGCGGATGCGCTGCGCGGTATGGCGCACGGCTTCGTCGGTGAAGGGGATCGGCAGCAGGTCGTACAGGTGGCCGTCGTCGCTGCAGTAGCTCAGGTGCTCGCTGTACAGCGGCACGCGGTGCTTTTCGAGGAACCGGCCGACCTGCTCCAGCAGCGGGGTGTCCAGGGCGGCACTGCCGCCCAGCGACAGCGACAGGCCGTGGCAGCTCAGCGGATGGCGGTGTGCCAGTTCGGCCAGGGCATCACCGGCCGGGCCGCCGACATGGATCCAGTTCTCCGGCGCGCATTCCAGGAAGTCGAAGTCGCCTGCCGGAGCGTCACGCAGATCCTGCAGCAGCGCCCGGCGCAGGCCCAACCCTGCAGCCGCCGCGCGAAGCGGCGACTGCGGGTGGACGAGGCTGGCGCGGACGTCAGTGCTTGCCACCGCACTTGCCTTCGCCGCACTTGCCTTCAGCCGACTTCGTGTCGCCGGTCTTGGCCTTGGCGCCCGCTGCGCCGGCAGCCTTGCCCTTGTCGGCACCGCACTTGCCTTCGCCGGTCTTGCCGTCGGCACCACACTTGCCTTCGGCGTGCTTGGTCGCGTCGGCTGCCATCTTGGTATCGGCGGCCTTGGCATCGGTGCTGGCCTTGGCTGCCTGGCCGGCCACCAGGTAGCCCTGGGCGAGGTCGCTCATGCTCAGCGCCGAGGCGCTGGCGGTCATGCCCAGGCCGGCGGCCAGGGCGGTAGCGGTCAGCAGGGACAGGGTCTTGTTGGAACTGCTCATCGGTCTTACTCCTGGGTGGTGGGCAGGTGCCCGGGGTGAATCGATGGTGCAGCGATCCTACTCAACGAATCCTCGCCAAGAACTCAAATTTTCGTGAGATCTGTTACAGAAGCATCCGGCAGGTCCGCACCGGGCACGCGTGGCGCCCACAATGCGGATGAAACACCCCAAAAAAGAAGGCCGCTGTCACCAGGACAGCGGCCACCTTGGAGTCGACTCCGGTGTTGCAGTGCAGCGTCAGGGCTGGCCGGTGCTGGAGGTCTCGTCGCGCTTTTCACGCGGTGGCAGCGGCTGCTCGCCATGCACCAGGAACCATACGTTCTCGGCGATGTTGGTGGCGTGGTCGCCCACGCGCTCCAGGTTCTTGGCCATGAACAGCAGGTGCGTGCACGGGGTGATGTTGCGCGGGTCTTCCATCATGTAGGTCAGCAGCTCGCGGAACAGCGCGGTGTACTGCGCGTCCAGGCGGGCGTCGTCCTCACGCAGTTCCAGCGCGGCATCAGCATCGTTGTCGCGGTAGGCGGCAATGGCACGCCGGACCTGCTGCGCGGCCAGGCGGCCCAGTGCACGCAGGCCCTGGATCTGCGGCAGCGGCGGCACCTTGCCCAGCGCGATCGAGCGCTTGGCGACGTTGGCAGCGTAGTCACCGATGCGCTCGATGTCGGCCGGAATGCGCAGGCCGGCAAGGATCTCGCGCAGGTCGCGCGCCATCGGGCCACGCAGCGCCAGGCGCATCACGTCGTGGCTGATCTGCTGTTCCAGCGCATCGATCGCCTCGTCGTTGGCGATGATGCGATGGGCAGCGTTCTCGTCGCGCTTCTCGATCACGTCCATCGACGCTTCGAGCTGGGCGACGGCCATCTCGCCCATGCGCACGATCTCGGCCACCAGGCGCTGCTGCTCTTCGTCGTAGCTCTTGACGATGTGGTCGTTGGGAAGGTTCATGGTTGTTCCACTCTGTAGAGTCGAGCCACGCTCGACTGATGGTGTCTGCAGGGTCGAGCCGTGCTCGACTGACGTTTCAGCCGAAGCGGCCGGTGATGTAGTCCTCGGTCTGCCGCTGCGACGGCTGCGAGAAGATCACTTCGGTGCGGTCGTGCTCGATCAGGTCGCCCAGGTACATGAAGGCGGTGTAGTCGGACACGCGAGCGGCCTGCTGCATGTTGTGGGTGACGATCACGATGGTGTACTCGTGCTTGAGTTCTTCCACCAGCTGCTCGATGCGGCTGGTCGAGATCGGATCCAGCGCCGAGGTCGGCTCGTCCAGCAGCAGCACCGACGGGCGCAGGGCCACGGCACGGGCGATGCACAGGCGCTGCTGCTGGCCGCCGGACAGGCCCAGTGCGCTCTGCCCCAGCTTGTCCTTCACTTCGTCCCACAGCGCGCCCTGGCGCAGCGCCTGCTCGACGCGGTCGGCCATGTCGGCCTTGCTCAGCTTCTCGTGGTGGCGGATGCCGTAGGCCACGTTCTCGAAGATGGTCATCGGGAACGGCACCGGCTTCTGGAACACCATGCCGACCTTGCTGCGCAGGCGGTTCATCGGGTACTTCGGCGACAGGATGTTCTCGCCGTCCAGCAGCACTTCACCGCGCGCTTCCAGCTTCGGGTACAGCGCGTAGATGCGGTTGAAGATGCGCAGCAGGGTCGACTTGCCGCAACCGGAAGGACCGATCAGCGCGGTCACGCGCTTTTCCGGGATTTCCAGGTTGATGCCCTTCAGGGCGTGGAACTTGTCGTAGTAGAAGTCCAGTCCACGCGCAGCCAGCTTCACCGGCGACGGCGTGTGCAGGCTCTCGTGCGAGGACGGCACGGCGATGCGCTGCATCGGCACGGCGTTGGAAAGGTCGTTCATGGCGTTATCCACGGAAAGGTCAGTCATGGGAGATACGGTTGCGCAGCAGGATGCCGCGGGCGGCAAGGCTGACCAGCAATACGAAGACAGTCAGCACCAGGGCACCGGCCCAGGCCAGCACCTGCCAGGATTCATACGGGCTGCCGGCGAACTGGTTCATCACCACCGGCACCGAGGCCATCGGCTGGAAGATGTTGTTGTTCCAGTACTGGTTGCCGAAGGCGGTGAACAGCAGCGGTGCGGTCTCGCCGGAGATGCGGGCCAGTGCCAGCAGGATGCCGGTGATGATGCCGGCCGAGGCACTGCGGTACAGCACCTGCACGATCACCTTCCACTGCGGGATGCCCAGCGACAGGGCCGCTTCGCGCATCTGCGAGGGCACCAGGCGCAGCATCTCGTCGGTGGTGCGTACCACCACCGGCAGCACGATGAAGGCCAGCGACAGCGCACCGGCGAACGCCGAGAAGTTGCCGCCGGTCTGCATCACGTACAGGGTGTAGACGAACAGGCCGAGCACGATGGACGGGGCCGACAGCAGGATGTCGTTGACGAAGCGGACCACGGTGCCGGCCTTGCGGGCGTTGCCGTACTCGGCCAGCCAGGTGCCCGCCAATACGCCCAGCGGGGTGCCGATGCCGATGGCCAGCGCACACATCACGGCGCTGCCGAAGAACGCGTTGGCGAGGCCGCCTTCCTGCATCGGCGGCGGCGTCATCTTGGTGAACAGATCCAGGTTGATGCCGGCCAGGCCCTTGGAGGCCAGGGTGAACAGGATCCAGCCCAGGAAGAACAAACCGAACAGCGCGGTGGCGCAGGAGGCGGTGATCGCAACGACATTGCCGATGCGGCGGCGCAGGTACAGGGAGTCAGCGGTGCTGGACATCAGTTGCCCTCCTTGCGGGACAGGCGCATCAGCATCAGGCGGGCGATGGCGAGCACCACGAAGGTGACGATGAAGAGGACGAAGCCGAGCAGCAGCAGGGCCGAACGGTAGGTTTCAGTGGCTTCACCGAAATCGTTGGCGATCAGCGCAGCAATGGTGGTGCCCGGTTCCAGCAGCGACGGCGACAGGCGCACGCTGTTGCCGATCACGAAGGCCACCGCCATCGTCTCGCCGAGGGCGCGGCCGAGGCCGAGGAAGATGCCGCCGATCACCGCCGAGCGGGTGTAGGGCAGCACGATGTCCCAGCTCACTTCCCACTTGGTGGAGCCCAGCGCATAGGCCGATTCCTTCAGGCGGGTCGGCACGGTCAGGAACACTTCGCGCATCACCGAGGAGATGAACGGAATGACCATGATCGCCAGCACGAAACCGGCGGTGAGCATGCCGATGCCCAGCGGCGGGCCCTGGAACATCGGGCCGATGATCGGCCATTCGCCCAGGGTCTCGTTGAGGAACGGCGTGACGTACTCGGTCATCACCGGCACCAGCACGAACAGGCCCCACATGCCGTAGATGATCGAGGGAATGCCGGCCAGCAGTTCGATGGCTGTGCCGACCGGGCCACGCAGCCAGCGTGGCGCGACTTCGGTGAGGAAGAAGGCGATGCCGAAGCTGACCGGCACGGCGATGACCATCGCGATGACGGCGGTGACCAGGGTGCCGTAGATCGGGGCGAGCGCGCCGAACTTGTTTTCGACCGGATTCCAGTCGGCGGAGAAGAAGAAGCTCAGGCCCTGCATCTGCAGGGCATGGCGGCCGCCCCACAGCATCGACAGCGCGGCGCAGGCCAGGGCGATCAGGACGAAGATGACGGTGCCGACCAGCACCCATCGGAACAGTTTGTCGTTGCGGGCATCACGCGCATCACGCGTGGACGGGGCGGCTACAGGCTGGGCGATGGCATTCATGGGGACGGCAGGGCCAGGAAGGGGCGGGGCGGCACGGCGTGGAAGCGGTGCCCGCGCGGGGCGGGCACCGTCGAGTCCGTCACTTCAGGTCGGTCGCCCAGTAGGCCTCGATCTGCTTGACCAGTTCGGCCGGCAGCGGCACGTAGTGCAGCTCGTTGGCCTGGGCCTGGCCGTTCTCGAAGGCCCACTTGAAGAAGGCCAGGGTGTCCTGGTTGCGCTTGGCGTCCTTCGGCTGCTTCTGCATCAGCATGAAGTTGGTGGCGGTGATCGGCCACGCCTGCTCGCCCGCAGCGTTGGTGATGACCAGGTTGAAGTCCTTGGCGCTGGCCCAGTCGGCGCTGGCGGCCGCCGCGGCGAAGGTTTCCGCGCTGGGCTCGACCCAGTTGCCGGCGGCGTTCTGCATGGCGGTGTACGGCATGCCGTTCTGCAGCGCGTAGGCCAGCTCGACGTAGCCGATGGAGCCCTTGATCTGCTTCACGTACGAAGCGACGCCTTCATTGCCCTTGCCACCGACGCCGTCCGGCCACTGCACCGAGGTGCCTTCGCCGACCTTGCTCTTCCACTCCGGGCTGACCTTGGACAGGTAGTTGGAGAAGTTGAAGGTGGTGCCCGAACCGTCCGAACGGTGGACCAGGGTGATCTTGCCGTCCGGCAGCTTCACGCCCGGGTTGGCGGCGACGATGGCCGGATCGTTCCAGGTCTTGACCTTGCCCAGGAAGATGTCGGCCAGCAGGGCGCCGCTCAGGCGCAGCTTGCCGGCTTCCAGGCCTTCGATGTTGACCACCGGCACCACGCCGCCGATGGCCGACGGGAACTGGGCCAGGCCGGCCTGTGCCAGCTCTTCGCTGCTCAGCGGCTTGTCGGAGGAGCCGAAGTCGACGGTGCCGGCCTTGATCTGGGCGATGCCGCCGCCGGAGCCGATCGACTGGTAGTTGATCTTGGCCCCGGTGGTGGCGTTGTAGTCGGCCGACCACTTGGAGACCAGCGGGAAGATGAAGGACGCGCCCGCGCCGGACACTTCGGCGGTCACCTTGGCACCGGCAGCGGCCGGGGCAGCGGCACCGTCGGCCGCCGGCTGCTGCGCGGCCTGCTTGTCGCCACCGCAGGCCGACAGGCCCAGGGCGATGGCCAGGGAAAGGGCGGCAAGGCCGGCCGAGTGCAGTTTCATGGTCACTCCATAGCGGGGAAGAGCCGACGTGGTCGGCGGATGCGGCTATGAAATGATGTTTTTGTTACAGCCGTATTACGACCATGACAGAGGTGTCCTGGATCACGTTCTGACAAGGGTTTCACCGGGTTGGCCCATCCGGCAGAGCCCCGGAGACCCCGGATCTGCGCACCGGTATGGCGGCCGGTTGGCCCTTGTGGAGTCAAGCCATGTTCGATAGCTCCCTGCCCTCGGTAGGTGCGGACCGTCGGTCCGCACGCTCCAGCACCCAGCCGAGCGTGGGCTCGGCGCTGCAGAGGCAGATGCATGCATCCCCGAAAACAAGAAGAGCGCGAGATCTCGAGGATCTCGCGCCCGGTTGGGGCCGGCGGGGGAGAGAGGACCCGCCGGCCCCGTTCCTGCGGGGGAACGTGCTTACTTCAGGTTCTGCGACCAGTAGGTCTCGATCTGGCGGACCAGGCTGTCCGGCAGCGGCACGTAGTCCAGCTGGCGGGCCTGGGCGTCGCCGCTCTTGTAGACCCAGCGGAAGAACTCCTGGGTGGCCTTGCCGTTGGCAGCGTTCTTCGGCTTCTTGTGCACCAGGATGAAGTTGGTGGCGGTGATCGGCCAGGACTCGGCGCCCGGGGCGTTGGTCATCACCAGGTAGAAGTCCTTGGCGCTGGCCCAGTCGGCGCTGGCGGCAGCGGCGGCGAACGATGCATCGCTCGGCTGCACGAACCTGCCGGCAGCGTTCTTCATCGCCGTGTACGACAGCTTGTTCTGCAGTGCGTAGGACAGCTCGACGTAGCCGATGCCGCCCTTGATCTGCTTCACGTAGGCAGCAACGCCTTCGTTGCCCTTGCCGCCGATGCCGGCCGGCCACTGGACCGAGGTGCCTTCACCGACCGAGCTCTTCCACTCCGGGCTGACCTTGGACAGGTAGTTGACGAAGTTGAAGGTGGTGCCCGAACCATCCGAGCGGTGCACGACGGTGATCTTGGCGCTCGGCAGGGTCACGCCCGGGTTCAGCGCGGCGATGGCCGGGTCGTTCCAGGTCTTGATCTTGCCCAGGAAGATGTTGGCCAGCACGGTGCCGTCCAGCTTGAGTGCGCCCGGGCCAATGCCGGCCACGTTGACCACCGGCACCACGCCGCCGATCACCGACGGGAACTGGGCCAGGCCCGAGGCGGCCAGTTCTTCCGGCTTCAGCGGTGCATCGGAAGAGCCGAAATCAACGGTCTTGGCCTTGATCTGCGCAATGCCGCCGCCGGAACCGATCGACTGGTAGTTGACCTTGTTGCTGGTGGCAGCGTTGTAGTCGGCCGACCACTTCGACATCACCGGGTAGATGAACGAGGCGCCCGCGCCGGTGATTTCAGCGGCGTTGGCGGCGAACACGGACGACGCTGCGAAGACGGCAACGGCAACGCGCGACTTGAAGGCGTGGATCACGGGGTGGCTCCTGGGTTGATTGGAATGCGGGGTTACCCGCCCGGCGCACATTCCATAACGGTTCGATGACAGCGCGGGGACCGTTGTATGACGCATCCGTTACAGCGCTGGCTGACGCTTGCGCAGCGCGGGCCGTGAAGGTTTCGCGCAGCGGCTGAGGCGGTCGTGCGGGCACAAGGGAGGTGCGCCGGCGCCGGCTGCGGTCACCTTGCATAGGTGGCCGATGAGGTGACGGCTGCCTCCCTTCGCGCGGTCTGCGCCTGGCGTTGCGCAGGGATTCCGCGTCATCCGCGCGAAGCCGGGCGGTGCGGACCAGGGTGACCCGGCGGCTTGCCCGCGTGTCGGTGCCGATACACCACGCCATGGGGCGCAACGGATCGATAAGCATGTGCGCGCAAATGAGTCGTACGCATGACCGCACGAAGAAATCTGGGGTTGGTGCTCAATCTGTCATTCGGCTGTCATGGTTTTAACGGAACGTTCGCAAAACGCTTGACCGGCCTGCCGGCGTGGCGTTCTGCCCAAGCCATTCCAACCCTCTGGAGAAATCCAAAATGCGTTCCCATTTGCTCGCCGCCGCGGTCGTTGCAAGCCTCGGTCTGGTTTCCGCCGACGCCTTCGCAGCCCCCGCCAGCTCGGGCGTGTCCCAGGCACAGTTGCAGCAGCTGCAGGCACAGATCGCTGCGCTGCAGGCCCAGGTCCAGCAGTTGCAGAACGATTCGCAGGCGCTGCAGGCGCAGTCCGACGCGCAGTCCGAAGTGAACATCACCCAGGCGCAGGCCCTGGAAGGTGCGCAGAAGACCCAGACCAGCGTCGACAAGCTGGCCAAGCTGGTCAATGACAACAAGATTGGCGGTCGCATGTTCTTCGACCTGACCAACATCGACAAGACCAGCAACGGCAAGGACACCGCCGCCAGCGGCACCGGCCTGGACGTCAAGCGCTTCTACCTGACCGTCGACCACAAGTTCAACGACATCTGGTCGGCCAACCTGACCACCGACTTCCAGTACAGCTCGGCCATCGGCAACACCGAACTGTTCGTCAAGAAGGCCTACGTGCAGGGCAGCTTCGACCCGGCCTTCAACCTGCGCGTCGGTGCCGCCGACATGCCGTGGATCCCGTACGTCGAGAAGTTCTACGGCATGCGCTATGTCGAGAACACCCTGACCGACCGCCTGAAGTACGGCAACTCGTCCGACTGGGGCCTGCATGGCTTCGGCAACCTGGGCAACAACTTCAACTACGCCGTCTCGGTCGTGTCCGGCGCCGGCTACAAGAACCCGACCCGCAGCAAGGGCATGGACGTGGAAGGCCGCGTGGCCTACACCCCGAACGAGAACTTCGTGGTCGCCGTCGGCGGCTACAGCGGCAAGCTGGGCAAGGAAACCGACATCCAGAGCGCCGAGAACACCTACACCCGCGCCAACGCGATGGTGGCCTACGCCGACAGCAACTTCCGCGTCGGCGGCGAGTACTTCCAGGCCAAGAACCTCAACAACGTGCTGACCGTTGCCACCGACAAGACCAGTGGCTGGTCGGTGTGGGGCAGCGTGCGCGTGACCGACGGCGGCATCAACGTGTTCGGTCGTTACGATGACACCGACGTCAGCAAGACCCTGGACCCGACCCTGAGCGACAAGTACTGGAACGTCGGCGTCGAGTTCCCGGTCATGAAGAACCTCAAGCTGTCGACCGTGTACAAGTACACGCACCTGGCCAACGCCAGCGACAAGAAGAACGACAAGACCAAGGAATTCGGCGTCTGGGGCGACCTGTCGTTCTGATCTCCTGAAGCACCCTTGTCCATACACGCGGACGGCGGGCCTGGTGCCCGCCGTCTTCGTTTCGTCACAACACGATCCGCGTCACGTCTCGGCTGTGGTCTTTTCCTTGAACCGGCACAGGTCGGCGATCACGCAGCCCGGGCAATCCGGCTTGCGCGCCTTGCACACGTAGCGGCCATGCAGGATCAGCCAATGGTGCGCGTCGAGCAGGAACTCGGCCGGAATCACCTTCACCAGCGTGTCCTCCACTTCGCGCACGTTCTTGCCGGGGGCCAGGCCGGTACGGTTGGAGACGCGGAAGATATGCGTATCCACCGCCATCACCGGCTCGCCGAAGGCGGTGTTGAGCACCACGTTGGCGGTCTTGCGGCCCACACCGGGCAGCGCTTCCAGCGCTTCGCGGTCGCGCGGCACTTCGCCGCCGTACTTCTGCAGCAGGATCGCGCAGGTGGCGATCACGTTCTTCGCCTTGGCGTTGAACAGCCCGATGGTGGCGATGTACGGCTTCAGGCCATCCTCACCGAGCGCGAGGATCTTCGCCGGCGTGTTGGCGACCGGGAACAGGCGGCGGGTGGCCTTGTTGACGCCGACGTCGGTGGCCTGGGCGGACAGCGCCACGGCCACCAGCAGTTCGAACGGCGAGCTGTACTCAAGCTCGGTCTTCGGGTGCGGATTGAGCTCGCGCAGGCGGGTGAACATTTCCACCACGTCGGCGCGCGGCATGCGGCCGCCGCGCCGCGCCGGTGCGCGGGCAGTCTTCTTCGCGGTGGCCATTACGGCTCCTTGCCGGTGACGCGGGCCTTGGCCCGGGCGAGAATCGCGGCCGCCGCGGCGGGCAGGGGGGGCTTCACGTCCGGCGCCGGGGGCGGGGTGCGACGTGCATCGCGCTCGGCTTCGCGGCGGGCCAGGCGCACCGCGCGGGCGCGATAGCGTTCGCGTGCGGCCCAGGCCGTACGCAGTTGCTGCTGGGCCTGCTGCAGCCGCTGCGGAAGGTCCGGGTGGCCAGGCAGCAGCTGTTCGTCGCCGGCTCGGGCGACGTAGTCCATCAGCCCCGCCTGCAGGGCGCCATCGAGATCGTCTGCCTGGACCCGGGCGAACAACTGCGCGGGGTTGGGTCGGGATGCCATGGCGTCAGCGGTTCTGGAAGGCCGGCGGGCGGCGCTGCAGGAAGGCACTGGTGCCTTCACGCATGTCCTCGGTGGCGAACAGCAGGCCGAACTGCGCACTTTCGTATTCCAGCCCGGCCTCCAGGCTGCACTCGCCGCCCACGTGCACCGCGTCGAGCAGGCCACGCAGGGCCAGCGGCGCTGAGCGTGCCAGCTGGCGGGCGACGTCCTGTACACGGTTGTCCAGCGCGTCGGCCGGCACGACTTCGTTGACGATGCCCAGTTCCAGCGCACGCGCGGCGTTGATCGGCGCCCCCAGCAGGCACAGCTCCAGGGTGGCGGCGCGGCCACACAGGCGCAGCAGGCGCTGGCTGCCGCCGAAGCCGGGAATCAGGCCGAGATTGATTTCCGGTTGGCCGACCTTGGCGGTATCGGCGGCGATGCGCAGGTGGCACGCCATCGCCAGCTCAAGCCCGCCGCCCAGCGCGAAACCGTTCACGCGCGCGATGACCGGCTTGGGCATGCGTTCGATCTGGCGCATCAGGGCCTGGCCCAGCAGCGAGAAATCACGTCCCTGAACGGCGCTGAGGGTGTTCATTTCCGCGATGTCGGCACCGGCTACGAAGGCCTTCGGGCCCGCCCCGGTCAACACCACCACGCGCACCTCCGGATCGGCAGCGGCGTCCCTGAAGGCATCGGCCAGCGCCTGCAGGGTCGCGGCGTTCAGGGCATTGAGCTTGTCCGGGCGCTGGACGGTCACGGTGCGGATGGCGCCTTCGTCGGCAACAGCGATCAGGGCATCGGCCACGGGGAAACTCCTGGAACGTTAAAAAAAAGTGATATTGAACTCTGCAAACGCAGACGGGTCATAGCCTGCATCGTGAGTAGCGGTTACACGTTGCGCCCGTTATCCTAACCCGTCGCCTCAGGGCGGCGAAGAACGTCCCTGAGTTACCACCCCTGGAGAACTGTTTGATGAAGTTGCGTTCTATCGCGGTCGCCGTCGCGGCCCTGGCCCTGACGGGCAATGCCTTCGCCCAGGACATCGCGTCCGAGAAGGGCAAGCTGAGTTATTACTTCGGTTACGACTACGGCAACAACCTGGCGGAGCTGACCGGTCGCGGTGAGCAGCTGGACATCAACTCGGTGGTGAAGGGCCTGCAGGATGCCTACGCCAAGAAGCAGCCGGCGATCACCGCCGAGCAGCTGAAGCCGGCCGTTGAAGCGTTCCAGAAGCGCGAGCAGGGCCGTGCCCAGGCTGCCAAGGCCGAGTACGAAAAGGCGGCTGCCGAAAACAAGACCAAGAGCGATCAGTTCATCGCGGCGAACAAGGCCAAGGCCGGCGTGCAGTCCCTGCCGAGCGGCGTCCAGTACCGCGTGATCGAAGCCGGCAAGGGCGCCAAGCCGACCCAGGCCAGCACCGTGCAGCTGGAAGTGGCCGGTCCGTTCCCGTACGGCCAGCGCCCGACCGAAGCCCGCCCGGCCCAGCAGATCCCGTCGATCAAGGTCAGCGAAGTTGAAATGAAGGCCATGCGCGAGACCCTGCTGCAGATGCCGGCCGGCTCGAAGTGGGAAGTCACCCTGCCGCCGGACCAGGCCTACGGTGCCGACCCGCGCACCCCGTTCCCGCCGAACGTGGCTGTGCAGTTCGAGATCAAGCTGGTCAGCGTCAAGTAAATCGAAACAGCAAACGAAACGCGCCGGTGATCCCACCGGCGCGTTTCTGTTTGTGCAGCCCCTGGCGGTGAAACGCCCGCGCTGCGCGCGAGCGTCGACTGACAGTCGACTCTACCGTTGGGCCGGGCCACCCGCGCAAATTCAGCCCGATCGCGCTACTGTTGCCGGGTGCAAACAATGGAAGAAACGGCGCGTGTTGTCGCAAGTCCCTGCATCGGAGTGTGCACGCTGGATCCGTACCGGCAATGCACCGGCTGCGCGCGGCATATCGATGAGATCGCGCGGTGGTCGTCGATGAGCAACGAGGAACGCAGCCGCATCCTGCACCGCGTGCAGCCCCTGCGCGAACAACTGCAGCAATCGCTGCGTGGCTCGCTGGCCGACCACGAGCGACTGATGCGCGCGCTGCACCCCTTGGCCCAACCGCCGGCCGGCGACGGCTGGAACCGCAGTGAGCTGATCGACCTGCTGCCGCCCGGGCCTCCGGTGGAGGCTGCGGTGCTGGCCGGCATCGTCCCGCGCGCCAACGGCGCACAGGTGATCCTGACCCGCCGCACCGAAACCCTGCGCACGCACGGGGGCCAGGTCGGATTCCCCGGCGGCCGCACCGAGCCCGATGACCGTGACGCATTGGCGGCCGCGCTGCGCGAGAGCCAGGAAGAAATCGCATTGGCGCCCGGCCAGGTGCAGGCGCTGGGGTATCTCGATCCCTTCGTCACCATCACCGGCTACCGGGTCACGCCGGTGGTGGCGGTGGTGGATCCGGATTTCGTGCCGGTGCCGCAGCCCAGCGAAGTGGCCGAAGTGTTCGAGGTGCCGCTGGATTATCTGATGGCGCCCGACAGCCTGCGCCAGGTCGAAATCACTCATCGCGGCCGGGTCCGCCACGTCCTGGAGTATGGCTGGCCGGGGCAGCGCATCTGGGGCGCGACCGCCGCCATTCTCTACAACCTGCGTCGTCGCCTGGAGCAAGTGAAATGAAGCCGATCGATCCGCCGTGGACCACCCTGGTCGATGTCACCACCCTTGCCGCTGCGCTGGGCGCAGGCGTGCGCGTCGTCGACGCGCGTGCCACCGCCAGCACCGCCGTGCGCGTGGTCGATGCGCGTGCTTCGCTGGCCGATCCGCAGGCTGCGGGCGGCCAGTATCTGGCAGGGCACATACCGACTGCGGTGCATGCCGATCTCAACCGTGATCTGTCGGATCTGACCCGAAGCGGCCACGGCCGGCACCCGCTGCCGGACAGCGATGCGTTCGCCGCGAAGCTCGGCACGTGGGGCATCGGTCCCGAAACCCAGGTGGTGGTCTACGACGGCAGCGACGGTAGCATGGCCGCCTCGCGCCTGTGGTGGCTGCTGCGGCTGATCGGGCACACCCGGGTGGCCGTGCTCGACGGCGGTATTGCCGCCTGGCAGGCCGCCGGTCACGCGCTGGCGAGCGGGCCGACTGAAGTGACGGTGTTACCTGCCTACCCGGGCCGTTTCGACACCACCCAGATCGCCAACGCCGATGAAATCAGCGCACGGCTGAAGCACGCGCCGGGCTGGTTGGTCGACGCGCGCGCGGGTGAGCGCTTCCGCGGTGACGTCGAGCCGCTGGACCCGGTCGCCGGCCATGTGCCGGGCGCGGTCAACCGCCCGTTCGCCTTGAACGTACTCGATGGCCACCTGCGCGACCCACAGGCGCTGCGCGCCGAACTGCAGGGCGTGATCGGCAACCGCGATCCGCAGCAGGTGGTGCTGATGTGCGGCTCCGGCGTGACCGCCTGCCATCTGCTGCTGGCGATGGAAACGGCGGGCCTGTCCGGCGCGCGCATCTACGCCGACTCCTGGAGCGGGTGGGTCAGCGACAGCAGCCGCCCGGTGGCGACCGGCGCCTGAGCCGCGCGGGGTCGGATCCGTTTTCCAACGGAGAACGGTTCTGACCCCATCAACCGAAAATCGGGTCAGAGCCCGTTGCGTAGCAACGGGATCCGACCCCGTGTCGATTCGAAGGATCGCGGAGAACTGTCGAAGGCGGGGTGGGGCCGGTTGCGGGGGTGTCCGCAACCGGACCCACCCCGCCATCCCACGGAATGCCAGCGTTTGACGTTGACGTTGACGTTGCCGTTGCCTCTGCGGGTGCAGGGCGCAGCCCTGCCGCTTACCCAACCGGCTGCAACGGCACCTTCGCCAGCACCCGCGCCCACGGGAACAGCGGCCCCGGATCGCGCTTGCGCGCCACCGTCAACGTCGAATCGTCGCTGGCCGGCACCCGTTCCAGGTCCAGCTGGTCATGCCCGGCAATCCGTCGCAGCGACGGGTAGTGCGCCACTAGCGCCAGCAGCAGCTGTTCCAGCGCCTGCAGCTGTGCCTCGGTGTACGCCTCGTCCATCGCCTGGTGGCGGCTGTCGAACCAGTCCGGATAGCGCCCGGTATTGACCAGCTCGATGCCCAGCGTATGCGCGTTCATGCCGCGCACGTGATGGGCCACGCGTTCCGGTGCCACGTACTGCACCACGCTGCCATCGCGGTCGATGTAGAAGTGCCCGCTGTTGCCGGCGCCGCTGTCGTACAGCACGCGCTCGCCGTACTCGCGGGCCGTCGCCAGATCGGGCAGCTCGGTGCAGTGGATCACCACCATCTCCAGCGTGGCCGGGTCGCGCAGCGGCAGTCGGTCGTGGTAGGGCAGGGGCTGCAGCTGCAGGCCGGGCAGGAGCGGGTTGGGCATCCGGCGATGCTAGCATTGCGGCATGAACCTGCCTTCTCTTTCCTCGTTGGCCCGCTCGCACGGAGCACGTGCATGAGCCGCGGCCACTGCATCCTGTCGCATGGCTTCGAGAGCGGCCCGGAAGCGACCAAGGTCACCGCGCTGGCCGACGTGGCGCAGCGCCTGGGCTGGACCCATGAGCGCCCGGACTACACCGACCTGGACGCGATGAGCGAGGTCAGCCGGGTAGGCGACGTGCCGACCCGCCTGCGCCGCCTGGTCGAGCGCGCCGCCATCGCGGCCCGGCAAGGGCCGGTGGTGCTGGCCGGCTCCAGCCTGGGCGCCTACATTTCCGCCATCGCCTCGTTGCAGGTACCGGTGGCCGGCCTGTTCCTGATGGTGCCGCCGACCACGATGGGCCCGATGCCGGCGCTGGACGCCGCCGCCGTGCCGACCACCGTGGTCCAGGCCTGGCATGACGACGTGGTGCCAGCAGCGGGAGTGATCGCGTGGGCGCAGGCGCGCTCGGCGCAGCTGCTGCTGGTCGACGACGGCCACCGCCTCGAGCGCCACGTGGAGGCGTCCGCGCAGGCCTTCGAACGCTTGCTGCGGCAACTGTGAAGCCCGGGCGCACGGCGCGCCCGCCCGCATTGACTACAATGGCAGCCCCGCCGCCCCCGGCGCGGGCCTGCCGGCCGTGCCTACGGCCCTCCTTTCCGACCGGCCCGGCCCCTGTGCCGCGCCCGACCACCTGCGAACCGATCCCGTGAAATTCTTCGTCTCCTGCGCCAAGGGCCTGGAATACCTGCTTGCCGATGAACTGTCGGCCCTGGGCCTTGGCAAGGCCACTGCCACCATTGCCGGCGTCAACGCCGAGGGCGAACTGGCGCAGGCGCTGCGGATCGTGATGTGGTCGCGCCTGGCCAGCCGCGTGCTGTGGCCCATCGACGAGTTCGAGTGCCCGGATGAGCAGGCCCTGTATGACGGCGTGCGTGCGCTGCCGTGGCACGAGCACATCACGCCGGAGATGACCCTGGCGGTGGACGCGCACGTGTCCGGCGACAAGATCACCCACGCCCGCTTCGCCGCGCAGCGGATCAAGGACGCCATCGTCGACCGCATGCGCGATGAAGGCCTGGAACGCCCCTCGGTCAACACCGATCTGCCCGACGTGCGCGTCAACCTGTCGCTGCGCAAGGGCCGTGCCTCGTTGTCGATCGATCTCGGCGGCGGCCCGCTGCATCGCCGTGGCTGGCGTGGTGCTGCCCACGAGGCACCGCTGAAGGAAAACCTGGCCGCCGCGCTGCTGCTGCGCGCGCAATGGCCGCGCCTGCACGCTGCCGGTGGTGGCCTGCTGGATCCGATGTGCGGCAGCGGTACCCTGCTGATCGAAGGTGCGCTGATGGCCGCCGACGTCGCTCCCGGCCTGATGCGTCATGGCAGCCTGCCGCCGAGCCGCTGGCTGGGCTTCGACAAGGCCGCCTGGAAGTCCATCCAGAGCGAAGCACGTGAGCGCGAAGCGGCCGGCCTGGCCGCGCTGAAGCCAGTCATCCACGGCAGCGACATCGATCCGACCGCGATCCAGGCGGCACGCGAGAACGCCGAGGTCGCGGGCGTCGCCCACGCGATCCGCTTCACGCGCGCCGACGTGGCCGACCTGGCCGCGCCGGAACAGGAGATCGGTGCGGTGGTCTGCAACCCGCCGTACGACGAACGCCTGGCCGCCGATCCGGCGCTGTACCGCGCGCTGGGCAACGCCCTGCAGAAGGCGGTGCCGCAGTGGCGCGCCAGCCTGCTGTGCGGCAACGACGAACTGGCCTTCGCCACCGGCCTGCGCGCCGGCAAGAAGTACCAGATGTTCAATGGTGCGCTGGAGTGTGCGCTGATCGTCTGCGACCCGATCGCCGTGCCGGGCCGTGATCCGGCACAGCCGCGCGAGCTGAGCGAAGGCGCGCAGATGGTGGCCAACCGCCTGCGCAAGAACCTGAAGAAGTTCAAGAGCTGGCGTGCCCGCGAAGACATCACCTGCTTCCGCGCCTATGACGCCGACCTGCCGGAGTACGCGGCCGCCATCGACGTCTACGAGGAAGACGGCGGCAAGCGCCGTACCTTCCTGCACGTGCAGGAATACGCCGCACCGGCTGCCATTCCCGAGAACGACGTGCGCCGCCGCCGCAACGAGCTGCTGGCCGCTGCGCGCGAAGTGTTCGGCGTGCCGCCCGAGCAGGTCTCGATGAAGTCGCGCGAGCGCGGCAAGGGCGGCAGCAAGTACGGCCGCTTTGAGCAGCGTGACGAATTCATCGTGGTGCGCGAGAACAATGCACTGCTGCAGGTGAATCTGTTCGACTACCTGGACACCGGCCTGTTCCTCGACCACCGCCCGCTGCGCCGGATGATGGCCGAGCAGGTACGTGGCAAGCGCTTCCTCAACCTGTTCTGCTACACCGGCGTGGCCAGCGTGCAGGCGGCGGTGGCCGGTGCCGCCAGCACCACCAGCGTCGATCTGTCGGCGACCTACCTGCAGTGGTGCTACGACAACCTGGCGTTGAACGGGCAGGGCGGCAACCAGCACCTGCTGGTGCAGGCCGACGCGATGGCGTGGCTGGAGGGCGACCGTGGCCAGTACGACGTGATCTTCTGTGACCCGCCGACCTTCTCCAACTCCGCGCGCGCCGATGACTTCGACGTGCAGCGCGAGCAGATCAAGCTGCTGCGTGCAGCCGTGGCGCGGCTGGCGCCGGGCGGCGTGCTGTACTTCTCCAACAATTTCCGCCGCTTCAAGCTGGAAGAGAACGCCATCGCCGAATTCGCCCAGTGCCGCGAGATCACCGCGCGCACCATCGGCCCGGACTTCGAGCGCAACGCGCGCATCCACCGCGCGTGGGAATTGAAGCGGTTGGGGTAACGCGACGCCCGGGGTCGGATCCCCTGCGCGAAGGGCAGGGGCTCTGACCCCATCCGGATCTACGCACCAGGGGTCAGAGCCCTTGCGCTTCGCGAAAGGGATCCGACCCCGGTGGCCCGGCTACAGCACCGCCACCACCAGCCCCAGCACCGGCAGCACGATCGCCAACGCCGCGATCCACTTCGGCCGGTACGGGTACAGCCCGAACGACAGCGCCAGACCGCCCAGTGTCATCGTGCCCAGCCACAGCACCGGGCCCATCGCCCAGCCGTGGTCGATCACGCACAGCGCGAACGCCACCGTCAGCAGGGCCCAGCCCAGCACGCGCCACTGGGTGCGCCGTGCGGGCGTGGCTGCGGCCCTGCCGTGCAGGTCGTGCTGGTGCTTTTCCATCGCCAGCGACAACGCGGTGAACGCGGAGAACGACAGGGCCAGTGCCAGCAGCATCATGCGCTGGCCTCCGCTTCGGCGGTTTCCGCAGCGTCCACCGGGGCCCTGGGTGCTGCTGCGGCGGCGGCGCGCTTCTTCTTCTCGGCCGCGCTCAGCGGTGGCGTCCAGCGCTGCATGCGCCAGCCGCACAGCGCCAGCATCGCACCGAACGCGATCATCGACAGATCGACGCCAGCCAGTACCCAGTCACCGCTGCGCAATGTGATGCCAAGATGCGCGTGCGTGGTCAGCGCGTTGACCACCGGTACCAGCGCGAACGCAGCCGCACCCAGGTACAGCTGCCACGCCCACATCATCCGCTTCGGCCAGATGAAGGCGGCCAGCAGCGCGCCGCCCCAGGCGTAGAAGAACACGTTGGCTTCCGCACTCGCGCGCTCGGCGATGTCCAGCGGCAGCAGGCGGTTGCCCCAGAAGTAGGCCGCAAAGGCGATCGGCAGGCCGGCCACGGTGCCGATGTTCAGCGCATCGACCAGGCGCAGGCCGAAGCCGGTGCGGCCGCTCTTGGCATGCCTGGGCCGTTCCTTCACCGCCCACAGCACCACGCCGCTGGCGACCATCAGGCAGCCGACCAGGCCGGACAGGAAGAACAGTGCACGCAGGCCCCAATCGGCGAAGCGTGCCAGGTGCAGGCCGTACAGCACGCCACGGGTGGCGGTAGCGCCGCCGGATGGAGGCGTTTCTTCCAGCAACGTGCCGTTGACCATGTTGTAGCGAACGGCGGGAGTATCGGTGGACAGGCGCTTGCCGTCGCGTTGGCGGATGTCGATCACCGCATTGGCCGCCCCCGGGTTGGACACGGTGAAGCCGGCCACTTCCACGCCGTGCCAGTGCGCACGTGCGCTGTCCAGCAGCTGCGCGATCGGCAGCGGGGTGGCGCGTGCTTCGGCCGGCGCGGTCACCTCCGGCATGCCGCCGAAGGCTTCGCTGAAGAACTTGTCTTCGTCCTGCGGGTAGGCGACTTTCACCCCCCACGGCAGGTACATGACCATCAGGGTGACGATGCCGGTGTAGGTGATCATCGCGTGGTAGGGCAGCGCCATCACCGCGCTGACGTTGTGGAAATCGAGCCAGGAACGCAGGCCCTTGTCCTTGCGGAACGTGAAGAAGTCCTTGAAGATTTTCTTGTGGGTGATGACGCCGGTGATGATCGCCACCAGCATGAACATCGCGCAGAAGCCGACCAGGTAGCGCGCCCACAGCACCGGGATGTAGTGCAGGTCGAAATGCAGGCGGTAGAAGAAATCACCGCCCCGCGTTTCGCGTGCCTTCAGTGCCTGGCCGGTATTCGGGTCCAGCGTGGCTTCGCCGAAGCCACCGCGACGGCCGCGACTGGGATCGGCCAGCTCCGGTGGCAACCGCCAGAACATCTGCATGGCCGGGTTGCGCGGCTGCGGCAGGGTGACGAACCAGTTCCCGGCCTGCGCCGCATTGGCCTGCAGGTAATCCACGGCGCGCTGCGCGGCGACATCGATGCTGACCTGGCTGGACGGAAGTTCCGGTCGCATCCAGCGGCTGATTTCCTCGCGGTAGTAGCTGGCCGTGCCGGCCATGAAGATCAGCAGCAGCAACCAGCCGACCAGCAGGCCGGTCCAGGTGTGCAGCCAGGCCATCGACTGGCGGAAGCCGTTCTTCATGCCCAGGCCCCCAGCAGGCGCGCAATGGCGGCCATCAGCAGCGCGGGCGCGAGGATGCCCACCCAGGCGCGCAGCGCGCTGCGGGTCGCGAACGCCCACAGCGCTGCGCAGGCGGCCACCAGGATGGCCAGCAGCATGCCGGTCAGCACGGCCTGGCCGCGCGCACCGGGCAGCGCCACCGCGCAGAACACGCTGGTGGCCGAAGCCAGCGCGTAGCCGCCGAAGATCGCGGCCAGCGAGCGTGACAGCACGCCCCAGCGTGGATTGGAGAAGAAGGTGCGGGGGCTGGCGGTTGCGGGCGAGCGGTCCACGGCGTTCCTGCAGGTAGGGGAGGGGATGGAACGCGTCCGCGGCCCCCTTGCGCCCTGCGCATGTCGCCCAGCGTGTCCCATCGACGAAGCACTGCCCGCGCAGGCGGGCAATCCAGAGGTCGGGGATGTACACGGGCGATGGGCGCGTCTTCCGCGCCCGCTTGGCTAAGCGTACAACCGATCAGTAAATGATAGGCATTCGCATTTTATGAATCAAGCATGATGATCCGGGGGCGCACCGAGGCCTAGAACCTGAACACCACTGTCGCCGCATGCAGCAACAGGCCGATCAGCCCACCCACCAGCGTGCCGTTGAAGCGGATGAACTGCAGGTCGCGGCCCACGCTCAGTTCCAGCTGTTCGACCAGATGCCGCTCGTCCCAGCCCTTCACGGTCTGCGCGATATGCGTGGTCACACCCTCGCGCAGGCGGCCGGTCAGGCGTTGCGCACCTTCCAGCAGGTGCTGGTTGAGGGCCTCGCGCAGGGCCGGGTCGGCCTGCAGGCTGGCGCCCAGCGAGGCGAGGCTGCGCTGCAGGTGTCCGACCAGCGCCGAGTCCTCGCGCTGCAGGTCGTCGCGCAGGCTGGCGTGGATGCGCGCCCACAGCCCTTGCACGTAGTCCTGCAGGGCGGGGTGGTCGATCATTTCCCGCTTGAGCTGTTCGATGCGCTCGGCCAGGGCCGGGTCCTCGCGCAGGCGCTGCACGTAGTTCTGCAGCCAGGTCTCGTAGTCCTGGCGCAGCGGATGCTGCGGCTCGGCCAATACCTGCTGCAGTTCTTCCAGCACCGCCCGCGCCAGGCGCTCGGCCAGGCTGTCGCCGATCTCATCGATCGGCTTCACCCAGTTCACCGTGCTCGACAGCGTCGGCCATTCGCGCTGGATGTAGCGCACGATCAACTGCGAGGCGCGTTCCTTCACTTCTGGCTGTTCCAGCCAGCGGCCGAGCCGCTGCAGGCCCTCGTCCAGCACGCGCTGGTGGCGCCCGTCGGCGGTCAGCAGGGCAAGCAGCTCACCGGCGGTGGCGGCGGCATTCCACTGCCGCAGCTGCTGCACCACGAACGCATGCAGCTGCCGGCGCACCGCTGTCTCGTCGAAGAAGTCCAGTGCCTGCAGGGCCCAGCCGCGTGCCATGTCGGCCAGCATCCGCGAGCGCGCCGGGTCGGCCAGCCAACTGCCGAGGCGGCTGGCCGGATCGAACACCTGCAGCTTGGCCAGCAGCACCTGCGGTTCCAGGAACTGGTCACGCACGAACAGGGCGAGGCTGTCGCCGATGCGTTCCTTGCTGCGCGGGATGATCGCAGTGTGCGGAATCGGCAGGCCCATCGGGCGCCGGAACAGCGCGACGACGGCGAACCAGTCGGCCAGTGCGCCCACGGCTGCGGCCTCGCAGAACGCCGAGACCCAGGCCCAGATGCCGCGTTCGCCCTGCCAGTGGCTGACCGCGAATCCGGCCAGCATCAACAGCAGCAGGCCCAGTGCGAGGGCTTTCAGGCGTCGCAGCTGAGCGCGGCGCGGATCGTGGGCAGGCGTCATGCCGGAAGTCTAACCGCAGCCCGGTGACGCCTGCCTGTAGAGCCGAGCCCATGCTCGGCTGCCTTGCGCGTGGCAAAGAGCAGCCGAGCATGGGCTCGGCTCTACAGAAGCGCGTCGAGAGCGCTTACAGCGCTTCCAGTTGCTTGCGCAACGCAGCCAGCTGCGCGCGCAGGGTGTCGTTCTCGCGGGTCAGCGCGACGACGCGGCGGCGCAGTGCCGGGGCATCCTCGCCCAGTTGTTCCAGCGCCGACAGCACCTCGGCGTCGCGGCTGGCGATCTGCTCCTCGTCCGGTTCCTCGAAGTCCATCTCGGCCGCTTCCGGCTTCGGTGCGCGCGGCTTGCGCTTGGACTCGCGCACGCGCTTGGCGGCCTGCTTCAGCTCGTCCTTGCCACCGGCGGCGGCGGCGCGCTGCTCTTCTTCCGGCAGGTCGGCCACGGCGGCGGCGGCGCTGATCGAGATCACGCCGGCCTTGACCGCTTCCACCACCTCGGCGGCGGCCTGGGCGTGGATGCGCTCGATCATGCCGACCTGGCTGGTGCTCAGCTTGGCTTCGCGCGCCAGCTCGGCGCGGCTGATCTTCGGTGCCGGTTCCCACGGCGGACTGTCTTCACCGGTCTCATCGGCGACGTCGGCGGTGCCATCGCTCTCGCGCTGCAGCTGCGCCTGCTCGACCTGCTTGCGGGCGGCCAGGATGTCACGCTTGCGCAGCGCCAGCACGCCGCGCTGGAAGTCGGACACGCTGCGGCGGCCCAGATGCTGTTCGATCATCCACAGGTGCACGTCTTCCATGCTCTGGAAGCGGGTGTTCTGCACGGTATTGAAGGGCAGGCCATGCTTCTGGCAGATGCCGAAACGGTTATGGCCATCGACCAGTACATTCCCCCACAGCACCAGCGCATCGCGGCAGCCTTCGGCCAGGATGCTGCGCTCCAGCGCGTCATGTTCGTCCGCGGTCAGCGGGTCGATGTAGGCCTTGAGTTCTTCTTTGACGACGATATCCATGGGCACGGCAGCGAGCAGGAGCGGAACCGCCCATTGTACCCGCTCGCCACCATCGGCCCGGCTCAGGCGGTGGCCCGGATCATCTCGCCCAGGGTGCCGGTGATCTGGTCGATCTGCGCCTTGTCCACGATCAGCGGCGGCGACAGCGCGATGATGTCGCCGGTGCAGCGCACCAGCAGTCGGCCGTCGTGGAAGCAGCGCCGGTAGACCTCGTAGCCCCGGCTGCCCGGCGCATCGCGGCGAGGCGCCAGCTCAACCGCGCCGACCAGGCCGAAGTTGCGGATGTCGATCACGTTGGGCAGGCCCTGCAGCGCATGCAGTCGTTCCTGCCAGTACTCGCCCAGCTCGATGGCGCGCTCGAACAGACGATCCTCGGCATAGACCTCCAGCGTCGCCAGCGCCGCGGCGCAGGCCAGCGGGTGCCCCGAACAGGTATAGCCATGGAAAAGCTCGATGGCCTGTGGCGGTGCCTGCATCAGGGTTGCATGCACGGCGTCGCTGGCCAGCACGCCACCCAGCGGTACCGCGCCGTTGCTGACCGCCTTGGCGAAGGTCAGCAGGTCCGGGGTGACCCCGAAGCGCTGCGCGGCGAAGGGCATCCCAACCCGGCCGAAACCGGTGATGACCTCGTCGAACACCAGCAGGATGCCGTGCTGGTCGCACAGTTCGCGCAGGCGCTGCAGGTAACCCGGTGCGGGCAGGATCACCCCGGCTGAGCCGGCAATGGGTTCAACGAATACGGCGGCAATCGTCGAGGCATCATGCAGCGCGATCAGCCGTTCCAGGTCATCGGCCAGCTCCGCGCCCTGGCGTGGCAGGCCCCTGCTGAACGCATTGCGCGGCAGGTCCAGGGTGTGGCGCAGGTAGTCGACGCCGCCCAGCTGCAGGCCGAACGGCTTGCGGTTGTTGGGCAGCCCGCCCAGCGCCATGCCGCCGAAACCCACCCCGTGGTAGGCCTTCTCGCGGCTGATGAAGCGGGTGCGCTGGCCCTCGCCGCGCTGGCGGTGGTAGGCCAGCACGATCTTCATCGCGGTATCCACCGCCTCGGAACCGGAGCTGGTGAAGAACACATGGTTGAGCGGGCCCGGCGCCAAGGCGGCCAGCCGCTGCGCCAGCGCGAAGGCCGGCGGCGAGCCCATCTGGAAGGCCGGCGAATAGTCGAGCGTGCGCGCCTGCTCGACGATGGCCTCGACGATGCGCGGCCGTGCATGGCCCGCGTTGCAGCACCAGAGGCCGGCGGTGCCATCGAGGATCTGGCGGCCGTCGACATCCTCGTAGTGCATGCCCTCGGCACGCACCAGCACACGCGGCGCGGCCTTGAACTGGCGGTTGGCGGTGAACGGCATCCAGTACGCCTCCAATGACTCCGGGCGTCGGGTGGCCAGATCGTGCAGGTCGCTCGCGGAACGCTTCATGCCAGCTCCATCGGGTCCGATGGGGGAAATGTAGCGCAGCCACGTCACGGTGGAGTCGCGGCCGCGCCGGTATAACCGGGGGAACTGTTCCGAGGAGCCCGACATGGCCGACTTTCCCGACCGCAGCCACTGGCAGGCGCTGGCCCAGCAGCTTTCGATACCCGGACAGGCCTTTATCGAGGGTCGTTACACCGACGCTGCCAGCGGCGCGCGCTTCGACTGCATCAGCCCGATTGATGGTCGCGTGCTGGGGGTGGTCGCCGACTGCGATGCACAGGACGTGGAGCGCGCAGTGGGCGCGGCGCGGCGTGCCTTCGATGCGGGCCACTGGTCACAGGCCAGCCCGGCCCATCGCAAGCGCGTGCTGCTGGCGTTGGCGGCGTTGGTGGAAAAACACGCGGACGAGCTGGCCCTGCTGGAAACCCTGGACATGGGCAAGCCGGTGCGTGATGCGCGTCGTATCGACCTGCCCGGCGCGGTGCGCTGCCTGCGCTGGACGGCCGAAGCGGTGGACAAGCTGTACGGTGAGGTCGCGCCCACCGGCCCGCATGAGCTGGGCCTGGTCACGCGCGAGCCCGCCGGCGTGGTGGCGGCGATCGTGCCGTGGAATTTCCCGTTGCTGATGGCGTGCTGGAAGATCGCGCCTGCATTGGCCATGGGCAACTCGGTGGTGCTCAAGCCTTCCGAGCGCTCGCCCCTGAGTGCGTTGCGGCTGGCGGCGCTGGCCGCCGAAGCGGGCCTGCCGGAGGGCGTGCTGAACGTGCTGCCGGGCCACGGTGCGCGCGTCGGTGAGCCGTTGGCCCTGCACATGGATGTGGACGTGCTGGCGTTCACCGGCTCCACGGCCACCGGCGCGCGGCTGCTGCAGTATTCAGGGCGGTCCAACCTCAAGCGGGTCTGGCTGGAGTGTGGTGGCAAGAGCCCGCACGTGGTGTTTGCCGATGCCCCCGATCTGGATGCCGCTGCGAAGGCGGTGGCACGGGGCATCTTCTTCAACCAGGGCGAGGTCTGTACTGCCGGGTCACGGCTGCTGGTGCAGCGCTCGATCCGCGAGGATTTCGTGCACCAGGTGGTTGCCTACGGCCAGCACATGCAGCCGCGCCACCCGCTTGACGCCGACGCACCGATGGGCGCGCTGGTGGATGCCGCGCATCTGGACAAGGTGATGGGGGATATCGTGCGTGCCGAAAGCGAGGGCGCCCGCCTGCTGCTGGGCGGTCATCGCGCCGATGTCGAGGCGGGCGGTTGTTATGTGCAGCCCACGGTGTTCGATCAGGTGAGCCCCGACCAGGCATTGGCGCGCGAGGAAGTATTCGGGCCGGTGCTGGCGGTGCTCGGCTTTGACGACGAAGCCGAAGCGGTGCGCCTGGCCAATGACAGCCGCTACGGCCTCGCCGCCGGCCTGTGGACGCGCGATCTGGGCCGCGCCCACCGCGTCGCACGCCAGCTGCGCGCCGGCAGCGTCTGGGTGAACGGCTGGGATGGCGGTGACATGACCGCCCCGTTCGGTGGCTACAAGCAGTCCGGCAATGGGCGCGACAAATCGCTGCATGCGTTCGACAAGTACAGCGAGATCAAGGCCACCTGGATCCAGCTGTAACAGCGTCGGGGCTTGCGCCCACATGTAGAGCCGAGCCGATGCTCGGCTGCATTTCGTGGAATGTGGTCGAGCAGGGGCGAGAACCTGCAGAACAATGGCGCCTGCCACCCTCGTTGGCATCGGTGTCGGCTGAAACCATCGTCCCGTGCGGCCACCGGCCCGTGGCAGAATCGGGCGATCCGCCGTTACCCGTGTTGCCGATGTCGACGATCACCGCTGCCGCACCGCCCGTGAACTCTCCCCGCCGCGTCCTGTTGGCCAGCCTGATCGGCACCACCATCGAATTCTTCGATTTCTACATCTACGCCACGGCCGCAGTGCTGGTGTTCCCGCACCTGTTCTTCCCGGACAGCAGCGAACAGGCGGCGCTGTTGCAGTCACTGGCGACCTTCGCGGTGGCGTTCATTGCACGGCCGGTCGGCTCGGCGGTGTTCGGCCATTTCGGCGACCGCATCGGCCGCAAGGCCACCCTGGTCGCCGCGTTGCTGACCATGGGCCTGTCCACGGTGCTGATCGGTCTGCTGCCGACCCACGCGCAGATTGGCCTGTGGGCGCCCGCGCTGCTGGCGCTGTGCCGCTTCGGCCAGGGCCTGGGGCTGGGCGGCGAGTGGGGTGGGGCGGTGCTGCTGGCCACCGAGAACGCGCCGCCGGGCAAGCGCGCCTGGTACGGCATGTTCCCGCAGCTGGGCGCGCCGATCGGTTTCCTGTTGTCGGCGGGCATTTTCCTGGCGCTCGGCCGCTGCCTGAGCCAGGACGACTTCCTGCAGTGGGGCTGGCGTATTCCGTTCGTGGCCAGCGCGCTGCTGGTCGGCCTGGGCCTGTGGGTGCGCCTGAACATCCATGAGACGCCCGACTTCAAGCAGGCACTGGAGCGCAAGGCGCCGGTGCGGCTGCCGATGTGGACGGTGCTGCGTGACCATCCGGTGGCGATGCTGCTGGGCACGCTGGGGGCGTTCGCCACCTTCGTGCTGTTCTACCTGATGACCGTGTTCAGCCTCGGCCATGGCACCGCCGTGCTGGGCTACAGCCGCGAGCAGTTCCTGCTGATGCAGATGGCCGGCATGCTGTTCTTCGCGCTGGGCATCCCGTTGTCGGCGCGCTATGGCGACCGCTGGGGCACGCGTCGCACGATGATCGTGGCCAGCGTGCTGATCATCGGCTTCGGCGTGCTGTTCGCTCCGCTGTTCCAGCCGCACAGTCCCTGGCTGGTCACGGCGTTCCTGTGCCTGGGCCTGTTCCTGATGGGGCTGACCTACGGCCCCTGCGGCACCTTCCTGGCCGAGATCTACCCGGTGGAAGTGCGCTACACCGGCGCCTCGCTGTCATTCAACCTGGCCGGCATTCTGGGTGCGGCGCCGGCGCCGTACCTGGCCACCTGGCTGGCGGAACGCTTCGGCCTGGTCGCGGTCGGCTACTACCTGTGCCTGACTGCGGCAGCGACCCTGTGCGCGCTGGTGGCCCTGCACCGGCGCGCGCTGCGGCTCAGCCAAAGAAGCGCTTGAGCGTGCGCCCCAGCCAACCGCCGCCCTGGTGTTCGCGGGCGAACTGGTTCAAGTGCGCCTTGACCTGTTCGGCGTAGGCCTGGTCATCGCCGCGGATGTGGTTGAACAACCAGCGCGAGAGCATGGTGCGCAGTTCATCGCTGATGTCCTCGCCGGCCTGGAAGCGCATGCGGTACTCCGATACCCGCTTGATGAAGACTTCATGCACGCGCTTGTGCGCGGCACAGAACGGATAGCCCGCTTCCTCCATCAGTTCTTCCTCGAACGCGAAGTGCGACATGGTGTAGTCCACCACTTCGTCGATCACCTCGCCCACTGCCGCACGCTGCATGCTGGCCTGGGCCACGTGCAAATGGTTGAGCATCTCGATGATGCGGCGGTGTTGTTGGTCGATCACATCGATGCCGATGTTCAGATCGTCCTGCCAGACCAGTAGTGCCATCCCCGGCTCCCCTTCATGCGTATGTCGGGGCTGACTGTAGAGCTGCCGCGCTGGCGCGGCGTTGATCTGGATCAAGGCTGCCCGGTCAGGTCAGCGCGGGCTCGCGCGGGCGCAGCGGGCTGGCCACCGTGGTGCAGCTGACCCGGTTGCGGCCGCCGGCCTTGGCCAGGTACAGCTGGCGGTCGGCTTCGGAGATCAGCCGATGCAGTGCATCGCGCTGCGGGCGCAGGCAGCACAGGCCGATGCTCACCGTCATGCGCAGGCTGGCGGTGCCGATGTCCACTTCCAGCGCGGCGATGCGCTGGCGCAGTTCCTCGAAGTACAGCAGGGCCTCGTCCTGCTCCATGTCCGGCACCAGCAGGCAGAACTCCTCGCCGCCGAAGCGGGCGGTCAGGTCGTGGCTGCGGGCATGCGCGGCCACCGCACCGGCCACCGCGCGCAGCGCGTCATCGCCGGCTTCGTGACCGTAGGTGTCGTTGATGTGCTTGAAGTGGTCGATGTCGATCATTGCCACCGCCACGCACTGGCCATGCAGCTGCAGTTGCGGCAGCTGGCGCTGGCTCTGTTCCAGGAAGCAGCGACGGTTGGGCAGGCCGGTGAGGAAGTCGCGGGTGGCCAGGTCCTGCAGCGTGCCGATCAGCTCCAGCTGATCCACGTTCTGCGAGACCCGGCAGAAGAACTCCTCGCGCGAGAACGGCTTGCGCAGGAAGTCGTTGGCGCCGTTCTTCAGGAAGCGCGGGATCAGCGAAGCGTCGGTGTTACCGGAAATGCCGATCACCGCCACCTTGTCGCGCGAGCGCAGGGTGCGCAGGCGGCGGGTGAACTCCACGCCCTGCATGCCGGGCATTTCCTGGTCGACCACGGCCAGGCGGATCGCAGGATGCGCGTCGATCGCGGCCAGGCCCTCGTTGCCGTCAGCGGCCTCGTGCACCTCGTGGCCGTACATGCGCAGCAGGGCGGCGGCATAGCCGCGCGCGGACGGCGAGTCGTCCACCACCAGTGCCGCAATGCGCCGGTTGCGCTCCAGGCGCTGCACCAGCCACACCAGGTAGTCGATGCTGCCCGGCGTGTTCTTCAGCACGTAGTCGATGATCTGCTGCTGCAGTACGCGCTTGCGCAGATCCTCGTCGTAGACGCTGCTGACCACCACGGTGGGCAGGCCGCGCCTGAGGAAGAACTCGACCACCGCGTCGCGGTCGCCGTCGGCCAGCACCAGCCCGGTCAGTACCAGGAACCAGCCCCCATCCTCGCTCAGCAGGCGATCGGCCTCGGCCAGGGTGGAAGCGATCACCACCGGCAGTTCCAGGCGCTGCTCGATGGCCTCGCGCAGCATGCCGGTGAACGCACGGGAGTTTTCGACCAGCAGGATCCGCTGCGGCAGCGGATCGGCCAGGTCGCCATCGACGGCGGCCTGCGGCAGGACGGGCATGATGCGGTGGCTCACGAGGGAGGGACTCGGCACGGATAGCGGCGGTTTCGGGTGCAACTTTAGCCGGAGCAGCGTGCCCTGCGCGTCGTTCACCGATCAGGCAGGCGATGCGAATGCCGCCGCTGTACCCGCAAGCGATTCGTGCAGGACGAGCCGGAGCCGGTTGCCACGGCAATGCACCGTGCCGCCGTAGGCCATTATCCGGCCGGCCAGACGCTCGATGGCCTGCTGAACGGTCCGGTTCGACAGCGTGCGACCGCGGTCAAGCAGGCCAACGACCACCACGATGCCGCGCCGGTCGCCCGCCTGGCCGCTCCGGGCGCGCACGCTGACCTGTCCCGACTCCAGTTCCAGCAGCAGCGACACCGCCTCGATCAGCGAGCGATAGATGGCGAGCTGCAGGTCGACAGTCAGCAGGCAGGGGTTGCCCTCCAGCCGGGGCGGAATCACGCGATGGGAGTTGTCCCAGCTTTCGCATGCGCCGCTAACCCGCAGCGCGATATACAGCCCAACCTGCTCCAGCCCCGTGGGGTAGACCAGACTGGCCTGTTCACGGAACAGCCGCGAGTGCACGGATGAGGCGTGCTGCAGGCTGTTGGCCACCGCATGATGCCCCTGCGCCTTCAGCCAGCTGACCATCTCGCCGAGCGAGCTGTCCATGCCTTCGCCGAGTTGCTTGAGATGGGAGGCGCGCTCGCGAAGCTCACGCTCACGGGTCTGGTGCGAACTACGTGCCAGGCGCAACGTGGTTTCCTCTGCCAGTCCACGGCACCGTGCACGCTCATGGTGATAGCTGATGCTGGACCCCAGGGCGAGCAGTGCGACACTCATCACGGCCATGTTCTGCTGGGTGGCGAAGGTGCCCAGGTCGAACGAGGACGGTAGGCCGGTGCTGGGTGTGGCGAAATGGAGTGGAAGGTTCAACAGCGGAATCGCGATGGCAGCGCCACGCCACCCATGCATGAAGGTCAGGGCGATCGCTGGGAGGGAGGACAGCAGTACCAGGTGGGTGCGTGTGGTGTGGGCGCTGATGGCCGTAAGCTGCATGCACAGGCCCAGGACCAGCATCACCAGGATGGCCGTGACCGTAGGCGCAGCAAAGCGGCGCGTCCAATTGGGGGCCGCGTGTCGTCGCGACCAGAGGAATGCCAACGGCACGAGGGTGATGATGGCGGCGAAGTGGCCAAAGATCGTGCGATCAACTGCGCTAAGCAGGTTGCTCGGCGGTGGGTTCGACCACAGAGCAAATGAAATGCCCATATTGAGAGCCGGGACGAACAACGCCGTGCAGAAGGTCAACGACAGCAACCAGAGGCCGGTGGCGGACTCCGATGGCATTCTCATGCGATGCAGGTAGACCACCAGCATCGCCACCGGCATCAGCAGCGTCGAGGCCAGGATGACCCAGGCCAGGCCGTAGCTGTCGATCATGGGAATGCGCAAGGTTGCGAAGTACGCGTACTCGCCAAGCAGCAGGTAGGGCCACAGGCGGGTCGGGACGATCAGTAGTGCCGCTGCCCGGATGCCCGCGGGCAGGAAGAACTGATCCAGCGAGAACTGACGCGAGGCAAGGCAGCCCAGGGCGTAGACGGCCGCGAGTGCGATTCCGACGGGTCGGATCCGGAAGCTCAGTTCAACTGCTTCTTTGAATCGGTCCAAGCCCGCGCCTCTCGTCTCCCGGCCAATGATGACTGACCACTTCCGCAGACACTATCGACAGTTGGAGATGGGTGCAATCGAGGTGTCTGGCCTCCCTTTGCGCTGCAATCGGCGGCTTCCCATGCTTCGAGGCCCTACATGCCCGGCAGTGCGGCGGCATAGCCACCAGAGGACGGTGAATCATCCACAATCAGTGCGCCCATGTGTCGATCGCGTTTCAGCCGTTGCACCCGCCACGTTCGGCGGTTGATGCTGTCCGCTGTGTTCGCCGTCACACAATCGACGACATCCTGCTGTTGCACGCGCCTGTCCAGGTCCTTGTCGCAGATGCCGCTGACCCGCACCGTGCGCGGGTTTCGCCGCGGGTATTGGCGATTTCGGAGGCAGATTCGGCGTGGCATGGGTTTGCATCGATCCAGTGGATTATCTCCGACAGGCACTGCGGAGTCCGCCCGGTATATGCTGATGCGATTGGCGGTAGCATCCTTCTTGATCCGTATTGCATCCAACCTGGAGGTCAGTGTGAGAAGTTTCCGAATTCATGCATTTGCTGGTGCATTGATGTTGGTGCCGGTATCCGTTTTTGCTTTTGCCCCGAGTGACGACCATGGAATCAAGTTGGCCGGCCAAGGACTCGGCCAGTCGATTCCGCAGGCACAAGACCTCAGCGTGGATCCCGGCTGGTTGGTCTATGGGTTCGAGCGCGATGGCATGGATTATTTCCAGGTAAACGATCTCGCAGGGCACGTGCACATCGTGATCGGCAATGCTGCCGGCACGTTCTGGGTGCTGCCGGCAGGTGACCCGTCTGCGAAGGTGTCGTTGCCGGAGCAGCGCCTGCCTGTTCCCGCCAAGGCCACCAGAACGGTTGTCTATCGGGCCCCCGCATTCACGCTGGTCAGATATGCAAGCGGAGCTGATGTGTTGTGGGCAGTAGAGGCACCCTGATACTGACAGTTGCCGGGATATCGGCCAGCTTCAGTATCAGACTGCATGGGCACCCGGTGTTCGCCGGGTGCCCATGACGCCCTGGGCCAGGGGGACGAGCGGGACGTTATGCGATTCTGCTGTGTTGGTTCGATCCGGTCGCTTGACTGTGAAATGCACTACTGCAGCGCAGAGGGTGCGGGGCAGCCGTACCGCGATGGAGTACTGGCTACTGCCTCCAGTCTGGTTTCGCGGTCGAGGAACAGAATCCTGACCCGGTTGCGATAGCAGTCAACGGTCCCGTCATAGGGGAGGGTTCGCCCGGTCAGTCGCTCGAACGCTGCCATCGTTGTCTGCTTGGAAAGGCGTCTGCGCTGTTCCAGCAGTGACACGACCATGAGGATTCCGCGCCTGGAGCCCATTCTGCCGCACCTTGCACGAATGCGAATCTGACCACCTTCATGCTTGAGAAGAATGGAGACCGCGTCAATCAGTGTCCGGTAAGCGGCCAATTGCAGTTCCACGCTCAGGTTGCAGGGGTCGCCTTTCAGATCCGGGCGGAGAACGCGCTCCGTCAGCTTCCACGACTCACGGATGCCACCCGCCTGCAGGGCCACGTAAAGCCCAAGATGCTCCAGGCCCGAGGGATAGACCATGCTTGTCTGTTCGCGAAAGAGCCGCGAATGTACATTCGAGGTATGCAGAAGGCTGTTGGCCACTGCGTGATGTCCCTGGGCCTTGAGCCATTCGGCCAGCTCAACCAGCGACGTATCAATGCCGTCGCCGAGCTTGCGAAGGTGCAGGGCACGTTCACGCAGCTCCATCTCGCTGGCCAATTGCGAGCTCCTCGCCAGATGGATGGCGTCCCTTTCCCCCATCTCGCGCAGCCTGTAACGGTGGTAGAAGTGGGTGATGCGTGATCCGAGCAGCAGCAATACGATGCCGCTGATCGCCATGATCTGCTGGGTGATGAAGGCCGCTGGATCGAATGCGGTGGGATGGGTGTTGGGCGTGGTCAGGCCGATGACCATGTTGAGCACCGGCACTGCAAGGGCAGCCCCCTTCCAGCCATACAGGCAGGTAAGCGCGGCCGCGGGGAGTGCCAACAGCAGCAGGAACGTTGCCTTCAATGCAATCCAGTCTGCGGGCAGTTGAGTCGCTGCTATCCCGATCAGCAGCATCGATGAAAGTGCTGCCAGCATCGGGGTCTTTCGTCGAGCGTTCCACTCCTGCCCCACGTCCTGTCGCGCCCACAGCATGGCGATGGGGGCCACCGTCAGAATGCCGATGAAATCACCCACGCTGAAGCGCGCGGCATTGGTCAGGAAGGGTGTGGAAGGAGGTGTTGGCCAGAGCAGATGGGAAAAACTGAGGTTGAGCAGAGTAATAACGACGCTGGAAGCGGCGGCAATCAACAAGAGGCCGATCGTCTGCGACTCCGCCATCAGTCGCCGTTGCAGCTTCACAATCAGCATCACCGCTGGCATGAGGAATGCGGAGGCAACAATGACCCATGTCAGGCCGTACTTCTCGATCATCGGCACGCGGGACTGTGCAAAGTACGCATATTCGCCCAGCAGCAGGTAGGGCCACAGGCGCGGCGGGCACAACAGCACGGCTGCCACCCGGATGCCGGCTGGCAAATAGAACTGATCCAGCGACAGCTGTCGGGTTGCCCAATAGGCAACTGCATAAAGCAAGGCAATCATCAGGCCAGCCGGACGAATGCGCACCTTCAGCAACAATCCTTCTTTCCACCAGTCCAATCGCACGTCCCCCTCTCCTACGTGTCCCCTGTCAGCATCCATTCGCCGCGGGGCCCGGTTTCTCAGGACGGTATCGGTCTGCGAACGATTATGCAATTGCATAGCTGCGTATTTAGGAAATTGTCCAGCCATCCATCACAGATGTCGCGTGAAAATCTGTGACGTGTGCAGCACGATCAGCGCTGCGGTACGTTTGTCAGAACGTTCAATACAGGTGGAGATGCAGAATCTTCACCACAACGCATCCCGCAGCTTGTACCAGGACATCGCCGCCACCAGCAGCGGCGTGCGCAGCAGCCGGCCGCCGGGGAAGGGCGCATGCCGAAGGCGCTGGAACACGTCCAGGCGCTCGCTCTGGCCGGCAATGGCGGCGGCGATCACCTCGCCGGCCAGCCCGGCGGCGGCCACCCCATGGCCGGAGAAGCCCTGCGCGAAGTACAGGTCGCCGTCCAGCCGGCCCCAATGCGGGGCGCGGTTGCGGGTGATGTCGACGTAGCCGCCCCATACCTGGTCCAGTGCCACGTCGGCCAGCTGCGGGAACACCTGGTGCATGCGCCGTTGCATCACCCCACGCAGGCCGGGTGGGGGCAGCGCCGAGTAGCTGGCGCGCCCCCCGAACAGCAGGCGGTGGTCGTGGCTGAGGCGGAAATAGTCCAATGCCCAGGCGGTGTCGGCCACGGCCATGTCGTTGCCGATCAGGGCGCGGGCGCGCTCGGCCCCCAGCGGCGCGCTGGCGCCGATATAGGTGCCGACCGGCATGATCCGCCGTTCCAGCTCGGGCAGCAGGCCCTGCAGCCAGGCATTTCCGGCCACCACCAGATGCGCGGCGCGTACGCTGCCCTGCGCGGTGTGCAGGGTCGGCTGCGGTCCGCGCTGCACGCGGGTTACCGCCGAATGCTCGTGGATCACCACGCCGGCCGCGCGCGCCGCATCGGCCAGACCGCGCGCATAGGCCAGCGGGTGCAGGTGCGCGCTGAGCGGATCGAACATCGCGGCACGATAGCGCGGGCTGTCCAGCTGCGCGCGCAGGGCGTCACGGTCCCACCACTGCATGGGGTAGTCGTAATGGCGTTGCAGGTGCTCGCAGTTGGCCCGCAGCTCGCGCTCATGGCGTTCGCGGATGGCGACGCTGGCGTGGCCTTCCACCCAATGGCAGTCAATGCCGTGGCGATTGATGCGGGCGCGCATCGCCTGCACCGCGTCGCGCGACCAGTCGAACAGGTGGCGCGCATCATCACGACCGAGCTGACGCTCCAGCTCATCCACCTCGCAGCCGTAGCCGACCAGCGCCTGGCCACCATTGCGGCCGGACGCGCCCCAGCCGATCCGCTGCGCTTCCAGCACTACCACGCGCCGGCCACGCGCGGCCAGTTCCAGGGCTGCGGTCAGGCCGGTATAGCCGGCGCCCAGCACCGCAACGTCGGCCTGCACATTACCCTGCAGCGGGGGCAGTGCGGGCGGTTCGGGCAGGCTGGCGGCGTACCAGCTGGGCGGGAACGCGGCGCTCACTGCAGGCCTCGCGGGTGCAGGGCGGGAGGGCGGAGCGGGGCAGGTCGATCGGCGTTCACCCCGGTAGTTTCGCCGATGCGTGACGGCTGTGGTGTGACGGCACCGACTTGCCGGCTTCGCCGGGCGACGGGTAACGTGTCGGCACGCCAAGGAGTTTTCCCATGCGCCGCCTGCCCTGGGTGGGCCTGCCCACCGACAGCACCGTGCTCGGCCATCACCGTTTCGCGGTGGCCGGCGAGAAGTACGTGCGCGCGCTGGCCGAGGCGGCCGAGGTGACTCCGGTGGTGTTGCCGAGCCTGCAGCCACCGCTGCCGGCCGGCGACTGGCTGCAGGGGCTGGATGGCCTGCTGCTGACCGGCGCGGTCAGCAATATCGAACCGCAGCACTACGAAGGTGGCCGCAGCTGGCCAGGCAATCCACATGACCCGGCCCGCGATGCCAATGCCTTTGCGTTGCTGCACGAGGCACTGGCGCTGGACCTGCCGGTGCTGGCGATCTGCCGCGGCTTCCAGGAGTTGAACGTCGCGCTGGGCGGCAGCCTGCATCCGCAGGTTCACGCGGTGCCTGGCCTGGCCGACCATCGCGAAGAACCGCAGGCGCCGGTGGAGGTGCAGTATGGGCCGGCGCACGCGGTCACGCTGGCCGCCGATGGCTGGCTGGCGCAGTGGCACGGCAGTGGCCGCGCGCAGGTCAATTCGGTACACGGGCAGGGTGTCGCCCGCCTGGCGCAGGGGCTGCAGGTCGAGGCCGTGGCCGACGATGGGCTGGTCGAAGCGGCACGCAGCCTGCACCATCGTTTCGTGCTCGGCGTACAGTGGCACCCGGAGTGGCGTGTCATGCAGGCGCCGTTCTATCACGCTATTTTCCGTGCGTTCGGCCAGGCTTGCCGGCAGCACCAACAGAACCGACTGGATTCCCGATGAGTTCCCGAACGCGCCCGCGCAAGACGGCCACGCCCCCCGCACCGCAGGAAAGCACGCTGCTGCGCTGGCTGAAGGAGCGGCGCATCACCGAGGTGGAATGCCTGGTGCCGGACATCACCGGCAACGCGCGCGGCAAGATCATTCCCGCCGACAAGTTCTCGCACGACTACGGCACGCGCCTGCCTGAGGGCATCTTCGCCACCACCGTCACCGGCGAGTTCCCTGACGATTATTACGAGCTGACCTCGCCGTCCGACTCGGACATGATGCTGCGCCCCGATCCGGACACGGTGCGCATGGTGCCGTGGGCGGCCGACGCCACCGCGCAGGTCATCCACGATTGCTACACCAAGAGCGGTGAGCCGCACGAACTGGCGCCGCGCAACGTGCTGCGCCGCGTGCTGGCAGCCTACGCCGAGCTGGGCCTTCGCCCGGTGGTGGCGCCGGAACTGGAGTTCTTCCTGGTGCAGAAGAACACCGACCCGGACTTCCCGCTGCTGCCACCGGCCGGCCGCTCCGGGCGCCCGGAGACCGCGCGGCAGTCGTACTCGATCGATGCGGTCAACGAGTTCGACCCGATCCTCGACCTGATGTACGACTACGCCGATGCGATGAAGCTGGACGTGGACACGCTGATCCACGAGTCCGGCGCGGCGCAGCTGGAGGTCAACTTCACCCATGCCGATGCGATGGACCTGGCCGACCAGGTGTTCCTGTTCAAGCGCACCATGCGCGAAGCGGCGATGCGCCACGGGGTGTATGCCACGTTCCTGGCCAAGCCGATGGAAAACGAGCCGGGCAGTGCCATGCACATCCACCAGAGCCTGGTGCGGGTGAGCGATGGCAGCAACGTGTTCGCTGGCGAGACCGATGCCGAGGGCGAGTTCAGCCCGGTGTTCGGCCACTACCTGGGCGGCCTGCAGAAGTACGCACCGCAGGCGATGGCGTTCTTCGCGCCGAACGTGAACTCCTACCGCCGGCTGGTGTTCGGCGAAGTCTCGCCGAGCAACGTCCACTGGGGCTTCGACAACCGCACCTGCGGCCTGCGCGTGCCGCTGGATACGCCGGAGAACATGCGCGTGGAGAGCCGTTTCGCCGGGTCCGATGCCAATCCCTACCTGGCGATGGCCGCGACCCTGGCCTGCGGCCTGCTGGGCATCCGCGAGCGGCTGGCACCGGATGCGCCGGTGACCGGCAGCGCCAAGGAACTGGGCTACAACCTGCCGCGCTCGCTGGGCGAGGCGCTGGACGGGCTGGAGCGGTGCAGCGAGCTGCAGGCCCTGCTGGGCGAGCGCTTCTGCCGGGCCTACATCTCGGTCAAGCGCAAGGAATACGAGACCTTTTTCCGCGTCATCAGCTCGTGGGAGCGCGAGTTCCTGCTGCTGAACGTCTGAGCATCCGGAATAGAAAAATCCGCCGCCGGGGGGTAGGCTGGCACCCGTCGCCGGCCCCGCCGGCCCCCCCTTCCCGCATTCTGGAGCACCCGATGAAGCTGCGTATCCTCACGCTCGGCCTGGCCTCCGCCATGCTCGCCGCCTGTGGCGGTGGCAATGGCGGCGCGCAGGACAGCCAGGTCCTGAACGTCTACAACTACAGCGATTACATCGCCGAGGACACCATTCCGACCTTCGAGAAGGAGAGCGGGATCAAGGTGACCTACGATGTGTTCGACAGTGACGAGATGGTCGAGACCAAACTGCTGGCCGGCAACAGCGGCTATGACGTGGTGGTGCCGACCCTGAACTTCTTCGGTCGCCAGATCCAGGCCGGTGTGTTCCTGCCGCTGGACAAGAGCAAGATCCCGAACCTGGCCAACCTCGATCCGGCGGTGATGAAGCGCATCGCCACCCAGGACCCGGGCAACCAGTACGGCGTGCCGTACATGATCGGCACCACCGGCATCGGCTACAACGTGGACATGCTGAAGCAGCGCTTCGGCGGCAGCGCCGACATCGCCAACAGCTGGGACCTGGTGTTCAAGCCGGAGAACATCAGCAAGATGAAGGACTGCGGCGTGACCATCCTGGACACGCCAGCGGACATGATCCCGATCGCACTGCATTACCTGGGCCTGGACCCGCACAGCGGCGACCCGGCCGAGCTGCAGAAGGCCGCCGACCTGCTGAAGTCGATCCGCCCGTACGTGCAGAACTTCCACTCCTCGCAGTACGTGGGTTCGCTGGCCAACGGCGGTACCTGCCTGGTGGTCGGCTGGTCGGGTGACATCATCCAGGCCCGCGACCGCGCCGAGGAAGCCAGCAATGGCGTGCACGTGGCCTATTCGATCCCGAAGGAAGGCGCACCGCAGTGGTTCGACATGCTGGCGATCCCGAAGGACGCCAAGCATCCGGAAGCCGCGTACGCCTTCATCAACTACCTGCTGCAGCCGAAGGTTGCCGCGGCCAACACCAACTTCATCCACTACGCCAACCCGGTGCCGACCGCGACCCCGCTGGTGGACGAGGCGATCCGTACCGACCCGACCATCTACCCGCCGGCCGACGTGGCCGAGAAGATGTTCACCTACTCGATCAACACGCCGGAGACCGACAAGCTCTACACCCGGCTGTGGACCGAGGTGAAGACCGGGCGCTAAGGGCTGGCTGGCAGGTGGGTGCCGACCGTTGGTCGGCATGCTTTTCCGGCAGGGCCGACCAACGGTCGGCCCCCACCAGATCTGCAGATCCCCCCGGCCCGGTGGGTGCCACCCGTTGCCGTCATATCCCCTGCAGCCCCCGGCCGTTAGAATGGCGGCCGCTGTCCACCGCCCGCTCCCGGAGCCCCCATGCCCGTTGAAGCCCAGCCGGTAGCCGCCGTCGTCGACACGACCGGTGCGCCCGGCTATCTCTCCATTCGTGACCTGCGCAAGGAATTCGACGGTTTCGTCGCCGTCGACGACGTCAATCTGGACGTGCGCAAGGGCGAGATCTTTGCCCTGCTCGGTGGCTCCGGCAGCGGCAAGTCGACCCTGCTGCGCTGCCTGGGCGGCTTCGAGACGCCCACCAAGGGCAGCATCACCGTCGATGGCCAGCGCCTGGACGCGCTGCCGCCGTACCAGCGGCCGGTCAACATGATGTTCCAGTCCTATGCGCTGTTCCCGCACATGACGGTCGAACAGAACATTGCCTTCGGCCTGAAGCAGGATGGCCTGGGCAAGGACGCGATCAGCAAGCGCGTCGGCGAGATGCTCGACCTGGTGCAGATGGGCCACCTGGGCAAGCGCAAGCCGCACCAGCTGTCCGGTGGCCAGCAGCAGCGCGTGGCGCTGGCGCGGTCGCTGGCCAAGGGGCCGAAGCTGCTGCTGCTGGACGAGCCGATGGGCGCACTGGACAAGAAGCTGCGCTCGCAGATGCAGCTGGAACTGGTCAGCATCATCGAGTCGTCGGGCGTGACCTGCGTGATGGTCACCCACGACCAGGAAGAAGCGATGACCATGGCCACCCGCATCGCGGTGATGGATGCCGGCTGGATCCAGCAGGTCGGCAAGCCGGACGAGGTCTACGAGCAGCCGGCCAACCGCTTCGTCGCCGAGTTCATCGGTTCGGTCAACCTGTTCGACGGGGTGATCGACGAGGACCTGCCCGAGTACGTGACCGTGCGCTCGCCGCTGTTCCCGGCACCGATCTACATCGCCCATGGCATCACCTGTTACGAAGGGCAGCCGGTCGCATTCGCGCTGCGCCCGGAAAAGGTGATGATCGGCAAGGACGAGCCGGAAGGGCACACCAACAAAGCGCAGGGCGTGATCGAGGACATCGCCTATTTCGGCAGCCATTCGGTCTACCACGTGCGGCTGCCCAGCGGCGCCAAGGTGCTGGCCAACTTCGCCAACTCGCAGCGCTGGGCCAGCGACGGCCTGACCTGGGGTGACAGCGTATGGGTGCACTGGCGCGACAACGACGGCGTGGTGCTGACCTCATGAGCGTCGCCGGCCTGAAGCGCTGGCTGCCGGGGCTGCGTGCCACGGTGATCGGCATTCCGTACCTGTGGCTGCTGCTGTTCTTCGCAGTGCCGTTCCTGATCGTGCTGATGATCAGCTTCTCGCTCAGCCGGGTCGGCTCGCCGCCGTATACCTGGCTGCTGCAGTACGCCGACGGCGGCTTCTCGCTGAAGCTGAACCTGGAGAACTACCTGGCGCTGTTCCGCGATTCGATCTATGCGCAGGCGTTCCTGAGCTCGATCAAGATCGCGGCGATCTCCACCTTCTTCACCCTGCTGATCGGCTATCCGATGGCCTATGCCATCGCGCGCCTGTCGCCGGCCGCACGCAACGTGGCGATGATGCTGGTGGTGCTGCCGTCGTGGACCTCGTTCCTGATCCGCGTGTATGCGTGGAAGGCAATCCTGGACCGCAATGGCCTGCTTGACCAGTTCCTGCAGTTCACCGGCCTGCAGACGCTGATGACGTCGATGGGGCTGCCGAAACTGCAGCTGATCGATACGCCGACCGCCGCCTATATCGGCATCGTCTACTGCTACCTGCCGTTCATGGTGCTGCCGCTGTACGCCAACCTGGTCAAGCATGACCACCGCCTGCTGGAAGCGGCCTACGACCTCGGCGCCAAGCCGTGGCAGGCGTTCCTGCGCATCACGTTGCCGCTGTCGAAGGCCGGCATCATCGCCGGCTGCATGCTGGTGATGATCCCGGCGGTGGGTGAGTTCGTGATCCCGGAAATGCTCGGTGGTTCGGAGACGCTGATGGTCGGCCGCCAGCTGTGGAACGAGTTCTTCAACAACCGCAACTGGCCGGGCGCTTCGGCGATGGCGGTGGCGATGATCCTGTTGCTGCTGGTGCCGATCCTGCTGTTCAACCGTTCCCAGCAGCGCCTGCTGGAAGGGAAGCAGGCATGAGCCCGCGTACCGCCAAGGGCCTGGGGCTGGGCGTGCTGCTGCTCGGCTTCGCCTTCCTGTACCTGCCGATCCTGTTGTTGATGTTCTACTCGTTCAACAGCTCGCGGCTGGCGATGGTCTGGGCCGGGTTCTCCACCCGCGCCTACAGCGACCTGTTCGCCGACCGCGCGCTGATGGACGCGATGTGGACCAGCCTGGTGGTGGCGTTCTGGACCGCCTGTACCGCCACCGTGCTGGGTACGCTGGCGGCGATGGTGATGACCCGCTTCAAGCGATTCCGTGGCAAGCCACTGTTCGGCGCGCTGGTGACCGCGCCGCTGGTGATGCCGGACGTGATCCTGGGCTTCTCGCTGATGGCGCTGCTGGCATCGATGGGCGCGATTCCCGGCTTCCCGGCGCGTGGCCTGGCCACCATCTGGATCGCGCACGTGACCTTCACCCTCTGCTTCGTCACCGTGGTGGTGTCCTCGCGCCTGCAGGAAATGGACCTGTCGCTGGAAGAAGCGGCGATGGACCTGGGCGCCAGCCGGTTGACCGTGTTCACCCGCATCACCCTGCCCATCATCGCGCCGGCGCTGGTGGCGGGTTGGCTGCTGGCCTTCACCCTGTCGCTGGATGACGTGGTGGTGGCCAGCTTCGTGGCCACGCCGGGCTCGACCACGCTGCCGATGAAGGTGTTCGCTTCGGTGCGCATGGGCATCAGTCCGAAGATCAACGCGTTGGCCACGCTGCTGGTGTCGGCGGTGTCGATCGCTGCGGTGATCGGCTGGTACATCAACGCCCGCGCCGAGAAGCGGCGCCAGCGCGACCTGCAGCTGGCGCGGCAGGACAACGGCTGAGTACACGGCCTGTCGACAGCGCCGGCAACACCCGGCTCACGGACAGCGGCGCACAATGGGGGTCTTCCAGATGGAGACCCCCCATGACCGTCGAGATCATCGACCCGGCCACCGGCCAGGTGACCTACCGCCATGAACTGATGGGCGCTGCTGACATCGAGCAGCGCCTGCAGGCTGCCGCCGATGCCTTCCCCGGCTGGGCCGATCGCTCGCTGCAGGATCGCGGTGCCGTCCTTCGCCAGATCGCCGCGCAGTTGCGCACGCGTCGCGACGACCTGCAGCAGGCGATGACCCATGAGATGGGCAAGCTCAAGGCCGAGGCGCTGGCCGAGGTCGACAAGTGCGCTGCCGCCTGCGAGTACTACGCCGACCACGCGGCCGACTATCTCAAGCCGCAGCTGATCGATACCGAAGCCCAGCGCAGCTACGTGCGTTACGAGCCGATCGGCTGCGTGTTCGCGGTGATGCCATGGAATTTCCCGGTCTGGCAGGTGTTCCGTTTCCTGGCCCCGGCGTTCATGGCTGGCAACGTGGCCCTGCTCAAGCACGCCAGCAACGTGCCGCAGTGCGCCGACCTGATCCTGGCGGTGTGTCGTGACGGAGGCCTGCCTGAGGGCGTGTTCGACGTGCTGCACATCGACAACGACCAGGCTGCCGAGGTGCTGCGCGACGCACGGGTGAAGGCGGTGACGCTGACCGGCAGCGAACGGGCAGGGCGCTCGATCGCCTCCAATGCCGGCAGCCAGCTGAAGAAGTCGGTGATGGAGCTGGGTGGCAGCGATGCCTTCGTGGTACTCGACGATGCCGACCTCGACAAGGCCGTGGCGGCGGCGGTGAAGTCGCGTTTCGACAACAGCGGGCAGACCTGCATTGCGGCCAAGCGCTTCATCGTGGTCGATGCGGTGGCCGATGACTTCACCCGACGCTTCGTTGAAGCCGCGGGCCAGCGCCAGTATGGCGATCCCAGTGAGCGTGGCACCACGCTGGCGCCGATGGCGCGCGCGGACCTGCGCGATGAGCTGCACAAACAGGTGCAGGCCAGCGTGGCGAAAGGTGCGCGCGTTCTGGTCGGCGGCGAGCCCATTGCCGGCACCCATGCGGGCTATCCGGCGACCGTGCTCGATCAGGTCGGCCCAGGCATGCCTGCCTACGACGAGGAGCTGTTCGGGCCGGTGGCTGCGGTGATCCGGGTCAAGGATGAGGCCGAGGCGCTGCGCGTGGCCAACGACACCCGCTTCGGCCTGGGCGGCAGCGTGTGGACGCGCGACCCGGTGCGCGGCGAAGCCTTCGCGCAGCGCATGGAATGCGGCGCCGCGTTCGTCAACGCCATCGTCAAGAGCGACGCTCGGCTGCCGTTCGGTGGCAGCAAGCAGTCCGGCTTCGGCCGGGAGCTGGCCGACCACGGCATCCACGAGTTCATGAACATCAAGACCGTCTACGTGGCTTGATGCCGAAGGGTAGTGCCGGCCGCTGGCCGGCATTGCCCTGGTTGCCGGCCAGCGGCCGGCACTACCAGAAGCGGGGCATGTGCCACGACCAACGGTCGCGGCCTACCGTATTGCTGGGTATCGACGCCCCCGTGCATGGTGGGTATCGACCGTTGGTCGATACGCGCTACAACCACTTCGCGCGCTTGAACAACCGGTACAGGCCCACGCACACACCGCCCACGCCGACAATCATCAGCGGATACGACCACGGCTGGCTCAGCTCGGGCATGTGGCTGAAGTTCATGCCGTACCAGCTGGTGATCAGCGTCGGCGCCGCCAGCAGTGCGGCCCATGCACCCAGGCGCTTGACCGTCTCGCCCTGCGCCAGCGTCACCAGCGACAGGTTCACGCTCAGTGCGGTGCCCAGCATCTCGCGCAGGGTGTCGATCACATCGCTGATGCGTACCGCGTGGTCATGCACGTCGCGCACGTAGAGCTTCACTTCATCGGGAATCAGGTCACCCTGGTAGCGGCGCAGCTGCGCCAGCACATCCTGCAGCGGTGCCACCGCCATCCGCATCTTGTTCAGTTCGCGCTTGAGCTCGTAAAGCCGTACCACCGTGCTGCGCTTGTAGCTGTCGGCAAAGATGTCCTTTTCCAGCAGGTCCAGGGTGTCGCGGAAGCGGTGCACGATCGGCAGGTAGTTGTCGACCACGAAGTCGGTCACCGCGTACAGGCAGTACGACGGGCCCATCTTCAGCAGCTGCGGTTCACGCTCGACCCGTGCACGCACCGGGGCGTAGGACAGCGAGGCGCCGTGGCGCACCGTCACCAGGAAACGCGGGCCGAGGAAGGCGTGGGTTTCGCCGTACTGGATGCGTTCGTCCACCATCTGCGCGGTGGTCACCACCACGAACAGCGAATTGCCGTAGGTCTCGACCTTGGGCCGCTGGTGCGCATTGCGCGCGTCCTCGATGGCCAGGTCGTGCAGGCAGAACTCTTCCTGCAGTTTCAGCAGCACATCGTCGTTGGGGTCGTACAGGCCGACCCAGACGAAGCCGTTGCCACTGGCAATGACATCGCTGATGGCATCCAGGCTGATGTCGTGGCGTTTGCCGTCGTCATCGTAGTGGACGCAGTTGATGACGCAGGCGGGGTTGGCCGAGGCAGGGGCGGAAGCGGAGGCGGGCAATGACATGCCCGCCATCGTGCGTCAGTGCCGTGTTTCGGACAAGTGAGGACGGCGCCCCAGTACCCATGCCAGCGCGACGTGGACGGGCAGCAGAAGCACGATCCACTGCACGTTGTACTGCGCCTGCAGGCTCAGCCAGTGCAGCACCAGCGCCGCCACGGCCTGCACCGCCAGCAGCCACAGCACGACCCTGAACATGCGGCCCGGCGCGCGCCGGCGCAGCAGCGCGATCGCGCCTGGCAGCAGCAGCACGGCCAGTGGCGAAAGCAGCAGCAGGTTGCGGTTGGCCCAGGCGGCGTAGTGGGTGCTGAAGCCCCACAGGAACACCAGCAGGCTGCCGGCGATGGCACACAGCAGCCAGAACGGCAGGGCCAGCCCGGCCAGCAGGCGCGGGCGGCTGCGCAGCGCCAGTATGCCGGCGGCGATCACCAGGCCACACAGCAGCCACGGCCACCAGCGGCGTGCGAATTCCTTCGGCTCCGGGTCGATGCGGTGCGGCAGCAGTTCCTGTTCGGACTGCACCAGCGGCCGGCCATCGCTGTTGCGCGCCTGGCGCAGCGCATCGGCCAGGCGCATCGGCACGAAGGCTTCCTGCCAGCGCGACAGCGGCTGGTCGGCGAACGGCCCGAGGCCGACATCGAAGCCCAGCCACATCCATGGTGCCGGCGAGGCCAGGCGCACCGATTCACTGCGGTAGGTATTGCCGCGCGAGCGCCCCGACAGCTGCGACTGCAGGCCGCCACCCAGCGCCTTGTCCACCGTGTCGCGTACCATCGTGGCGCAGTTGGCGGTGTAGTAGTCGTAGTGGTAGCGCGCGTTTTCCGGCTTGGCGCGCTCGGCCAGGTCGGCGGCCAGTGTACGTGCCTGCTCCGGGCGCAGGTCCAGCCACTGCACGCTGGCGCCACGGCCGGTCTCGTCGTAGTACGACAGATCCTGCTGCAGCGGCAGCGCCACCAGGTAGTACATCATGTCGCCGCGCACGAAGCGGCTGATGAAATCGTCCTCGGACGGATCGAAGTAGCCGAAGTTGTACGAGGTCGCTTCGCCGCTGACCGGATCGATCACGACGATGGCGTCGTGGCCGAAGCGCTCGAAGAACACGGTGCCCGGCTGCATGGTCACCACCCCGATGCGCGGGGCGGGAGCCTCGGCGCTGGTGGCGGGTGCAGCAGGTTCGGGTGCCGCCGGCTGCGCGAAGGCGGCCAGCGGCAGGGCCGTGGCCAGCACGCACAGTGCCAGCCACAGCCTCAGGCGCAGTGCCAGGAGGGCGCCGCGCTTCAAGCGTCGTCCTGCGCGTCCGGCGGCAGCACGGTCACGTGGAAGGCTTGGACCCGGCGCGCATCGGCGCGGGCCACGCGGAACATGAAGCGGTCCAGCGCCAGCTCGTCACCGACTTCCGGCAGGTGGCCCACGGCCTCGGTGACCAGGCCACCGATGGTGTCGTAGTCCTCGTCGGAGAAGGTAGCGCCGAAGCGTTCGTTGAAGTCGCCGATCGGGGTCAGCGCGTCGACCACGTACTGGCCGTCGGACTGGATGGCGATCTGCGCCGACGGATCCTCGGCCTCGTCATGCTCGTCGTCGATCTCGCCGACGATCTGTTCCAGCACGTCCTCGATGGTGACCAGGCCGGCGACACCGCCGTACTCGTCGACCACGATGGCCATGTGGTTGCGTGACAGGCGGAATTCCTTCAGCAGCACGTTGAGCTTCTTCGCCTCCGGGATCAGCACTGCCGGGCGCAGCAGCTCGCGCACGTTGGCCGGGCCGTTGTCGGCGACCACGCCGCGCAGCAGGTCCTTGGCCAGCAGGATGCCAAGGATGTCGTCCTTGTTCTCGCCGTGCACCGGGAAGCGCGAATGGCCGGATTCGACCACCTGCTTCATCAGTTCCAGGAAGGGCGCTTCGACCGGCAGCGAAACCATCTGTGAGCGCGAGATCATCACGTCGCCCACGGTCAGCTCGGCCACCGAAATGGCGCCTTCCATCATCTTCAGGGTATCGGCGGCGATCAGGCCCTCTTCCTGCGCGGTGTGCAGGACAGCGACCAGCTCGTCGCGGGTATGGGGTTCGCCGGAGAAGGCGGAGGTCAGGCGTTCAAGCCAGCCGCGCTTCTTTTCACTGGGCTCCTGTGCGGAGCTACTACTGTCGTCTTCTGACATCTCTGGAAAAAGGGCACCCGGCAAGCCGGGCGTTGGCCCAAGTCTAGCAGGATGTGGCGGCCTGTCAGTGACCGTCGCTGCCCGGTCCGGTGATCGGCGGCGGGGCCAGTTCAGGCCGGGCGGGGGCTTCTTCCTCGGGCAGGTCCAGGCTGTAGGTGCAGCCGGCCAGGGTTTTGCCGGGATGGGAGGCCACGGTGGAGACGCTGAGGATGATCGACTCGATCCGGGCCTCGCCGGTCTTCGGATCGGTCACGTCGCGGCTGACCAGCTCGCGGCCGGCCATGAACTTGCCGTCCTGGTCGTAGCCGGTCTCCAGCCCCAGCCGCCCGGCCAGCGGCCGCGGATCGGCCTGGTCGAGGATCGCCATGACGCTGGACCCGGCCACGGCGACCCGTTCGGTGCGGGCGCCGAACACGCTGATCGGCTGGGCCAGCCGGTACTCGCTCATGAACTGGTTGCCCTGCGGCAGCGGCTGCAGGCCGTGGGCGACGGCTTTCAGCGGATCAGCCAGCAGGGGCGCCAGCGCGGCCTGCTCGGCCACGCCCTGGCGGCATTCGATCAGCGCCGGCAGGTCCAGGGCAGCGGCCGGGGCGGACACGGCGAGCAGCAGGGGCAGGGCAATACGCAGCACGGGCACGGGATCCGCAACGGGAGGCAGGCCGGTGATCGTACCGGTCCCGGCCAGCCATCGCGAGCGCCCCAAGGCAATCAGGGCGGATACCGGCGCGTGGTCGCAGGGTACCAGCGCAGCCTGACCGGATAGCCCAGTTGCACCTGCAGGTGATCGCGCACGGCCGCCGCCGTCGCGCGGTTGGCCGGGGTATCCCGCAGCTCAACCTCCAGTTCCCCGGTCGTGACATCCAGGCTATAGCCGAACAGGTCGGGCAGCTGGGCCAGCAGCCAGTCCCGCTGTGCGTGCAGGCGGCGCTGCATCTCCGCTTCGGTCATCGCGGCGCCGGTGATGTAGCGCACGCGTTGCGGGCCATCCGCCCCTGGATGTGTCTCATCGGCCGCGGGTGCTGGGCCAGTCAGTCGAACGACGACGTTCCAACCTGCCGCGTTGTCCACCCAGATTCCGGCGAGGCGTGCCGCGTGGCGCGCTTTCAAACGTTCCATCAATGCGTGCTGCTGCGCCTCGGCGACCGCCTGACGCGCCGTCTGTTGGCTGACGTCAAAGAACGCCTGCACCTCGGCGACCTTGGCGGCAATGTCGGCGGCGCTGTCGCTGGCCGGGAACGGCGACGGTCGTTCCCGGCCGGGGTCGATGCCCGGGGCAGTGGTCACCTGCAGAAGAGCGGCGATGAGTGCGGGCAGCAGCGCGATGGGCGCGTCCTCCGTGAAGATCCCGGTGTGCGTGGGCCTCAGCGCTCGCCGGCGTAGGGGTCGGCGATGCCGAGCTCGGCCAGGATCTCGCGCTCCAGCTGTTCCATGGCGTCGGCTTCCTTGTCGTCCTCGTGGTCCCAGCCGAGCAGGTGCAGCACGCCGTGCACGGTCAGGTGTGCGTAGTGGGCGTTGAGCGCCTTGCCCTGTTCATCGGCCTCGCGGGCCACCACCGGTGCGCAGATCACCAGGTCGCCCAGCAGCGGAAACTTCACGCCCTTGGGCAGCCCTTCGGGCACTTCGGCCGGGAAGCTGAGCACGTTGGTCGCGTAATCCTTGCCGCGATAATGGCGGTTCAGTGACTGCCCTTCCTTGGCATCGACCACGCGGATGGCCAGGTCGGCCTCGCGGATGCGGCCTTTCAGCGCAGCAGCCACCCACTTGCGGAAGCTGACCGCCGCCGGCAGGCCGGTGCGCGGCAGGGCATAACTGACGGCGACGTCCAGTCGCACGGGACCACGGGTCATGGAGTTGCTCCAGGTTGGATCTGATGCAGGTCACGGCGATCGTAGGCGCTGACGATGCGCGCCACCAGCGGGTGGCGGACTACGTCGCGCGACTCGAAGAAGGTGAAGCTGACGCCCTCGACCTCGCGCAGCACGTCGATGGCATCGCGCAGGCCGGACTTCACGTGCTTGGGGAGATCGGTCTGGGTCAGGTCGCCGGTGACCACGGCGGTGGAACCGTAGCCGAGGCGGGTCAGGAACATCTTCATCTGCTCGATGGTGGTGTTCTGTGCTTCGTCCAGGATCACGAAGGCATCGTTGAGCGTGCGGCCACGCATGTAGGCCAGCGGCGCGATTTCGATGACGTTCTTTTCCAGCAGCTTGACCACCTTCTCCACGCCCATCATCTCGTAGAGGGCGTCGTACAGCGGTCGCAGGTAGGGGTCGACCTTCTGGCTCAGGTCACCGGGCAGGAAGCCCAGCTTCTCGCCGGCCTCCACCGCCGGGCGCACCAGGATCAAGCGCTGCACCCGTGATTCGTTCAGCGCTTCGACCGCGCTGGCCACGGCAAGGAAGGTCTTGCCGGTGCCGGCCGGGCCGATGCCGAAGTTGATGTCATGCGTGGCGATCTGGTGCAGGTAGCGGCCCTGGTTGGCACCGCGACCGCGCACCGTGCCGCGCTTGACCTTGATCGCCACCTCCTGCGCTTCGTAGGAGCGTTCGGCGATCTGCTCGACGTTGGCCTGCGCCAGGCGCAGGTGGATGGCGTGGTTGTCGAAGGTGGTTTCGCCGGCTTCGGCGTACAGCGCTTCAACCAGCTTCTGCGCCTCGACGATGGCTTCGTTGGGCCCGCTGATGCGGAACACGAAACCGCGGTTGGCGATCTCCACGCCGAGCTTCAGCTCGATCTGGCGCAGGTGCCCATCGAAGGGGCCGCACAGGTTGGCCAGCCGCTCGGTGTCTTCCGGCGACAGGGTGAAGTCTCGATGTTCGATGCTTTTCATTGCCTTGGGTGGGGCGGAAGCCTTCCACCGCAGTGTATTCAGGGAGGACAAGGGTAGCGCGCGCAGCGGGCGCGCGGCCAGCACGGGGTCGATACATGCTTTTCCACACCCGGTGTGGACGGGGGCTGCGGAAACCTGTGGATAGACCTCTACAGTGCTTGTGCCACAAGCGTCATGAGGGGGTGGTGAAAAAATCGTCACGGACCCGGGCGTGCCGGCACCCGCAGGACGGGCGGACCGGGAGGGAGGGCACGTCGCAGCGCGTGGCCGAGAACTTCCCGGGCACGCCGGCGTTCTTCGTGATCGCAGCGCAGGTTCCGCTGCCATGCGAGCAACAGGATCCCGTGTTGCCGGTTTTCCACACCGGTTGTGGAATGATGCCGAATCAACCTGTGGATAGGTGGCGCGGAGCCTTGCAGCCAAAGGCTCGCCAACGCGTGGTGAAAAAACCGTCAGGGCTGATCGGAATCATAGAGGGTGCACGGGGCGGATGGCACCGTGGCGCCGTCGCAGGAGGGGATGGCATGGGCATCGGCAATGGGATGCGTGGAATCGGATTGGTGGGTATCGGCCTGCTGGCCGGGTGTGGGCAGGCGCCGCCTGCAGCGCTCGGCACGCTGGAGTGGGACCGGATCACGGTGCCGGCGCCGGCGGCCGAAGTGATCGCCACGGTGGAGGTGCGCGAGGGGCAGCAGGTCAAGGCCGGAGCAGTGCTGATGCAGCTCGACCCCGCCCGCGGCGACGCGCAGTTCGCCGCGGCGCAGGCCGACACGGTGCGCGCGCAGGCCCAGTTGGAAGAACTGAAGATCGGCCCGCGCCAGGAACAGATCGCGCAGGCCCAGGCGCAGCTGGCCGCGTTGCGCGCGCAGTCTGCTGAAGCCACGGCCTACTACCGTCGGGTGCAACCGCTGGCACGCCAGCGCCTGATCGCCGCCGCCGAGCTGGACCGTGCACGGGCGGCTGCCGGCAGTGCCGAGGCCAGCGTGCGGGCCGCCGAGCAGGCCTGGCTGGAACTGGTGCACGGCAGCCGCGCGCAGGACATCGCCCAGGGCCAGGCGGCCGCCGATGCCGCGCAGGCGCAGCAGGTGGTGCAGGGCGTCAACCTGCAGAAGCTGCAGCTGCGCGCGCCGCGCGATGGTGTTGTCGATGCCCTGCCTTACCGGCAGGGTGACCAGGCGCCGATCGGGGCGCCACTGGCGGTGATGCTGGTCGGCGAGCGCCCCTATGCACGCGTCTACCTGCCGCAGCCGCTGCGCCTGCAGGTCAAGGTCGGGCAGGCCGCGCAGGTACAGCTGGAAGGCGGCAGCACCGTGCTGAAGGGGCACGTGCGCTCAATCCGCAGCGAGCCCTCGTTCACCCCGTACTACGCACTGACCGGTGATGACGTCGAGCGCCTGAGCTATCTGGCCGAGATCGAAGTGGACACGGCCACCGACATGCAGAAGCTTCCGGCCGGACTGCCGGTGCAGGTGCGCTTCTGAACACCGGCGACGACATCGCGGTGCATGCGCAGGGCTTGACCCGCCGCTTCGGCGATCTTCTGGCTGTGGACAATGTCGACCTGACCGTGCCGCGCGGGCAGGTGTACGGCTTCCTGGGGCCGAATGGATCCGGAAAGTCGACCACCATCCGCATGCTGTGCGGCCTGCTGGAGCCGAGCGCTGGGCAGATCCAGGTGCTGGGGCTGGCGGTTCCCGAGCAGGCCGAAGCACTGCGCCGGCGCATCGGCTACATGACCCAGCGCTTCTCGTTGTATGAGGACCTGTCGGTGCGCGAGAACCTGGAATTCCTCGCCGCCATCCAGGATCTGCCACGCGCGCAGGCCCGGCAGCGGGTCGACGAACTGTTGCAGCAGTACCGTCTGCTGGACCGGCAGCCGCAGCTGGCCGGAACCCTCAGCGGTGGCCAGAAGCAGCGCCTCGCCCTGGCCGGCGCCGTCGTGCACGCGCCCGAGCTGCTGTTCCTGGACGAGCCGACCAGCGCGGTCGATCCGGAATCGCGCCGTGATTTCTGGGAAGCCCTGTTTGAACTTGCCGACGCCGGTACCACCGTGCTGGTGTCGACCCACTACATGGACGAGGCCGAGCGCTGCCACCGGCTGGCAATCCTGGACCGTGGTGCACTGGTTGCCGATGGCACGCCGGCTGAGCTGTGCGCACGGCTGGACGGCCGCACGTTGCAGGTCACGTCGTCGCAGCCGCGGCAGGCCAGCCGCGCACTGTCTGAGCTGCCCGGTGTGCTGAGCGTGGCGCAGATCGGCACCCAGCTGCGCGTGCTGTGCAATGAGGGCGCAGCGGACGTCGCAGTGCTGGCCCGTGCACTTGCCAACGCTGACCCGCAGGCCCGCATCGAGACAGTGGCGCCGAACCTGGAAGATGTGTTCGTGGCCGCCACCCGTGGCCGCGGCCGGGAGCCGGCGGCATGAACCTGCGCCGGCTGTGGGCGATCATGCTCAAGGAGCTGCGGCAGCTGCGCCGCGACCGCATCACGCTGGCGATGATCGTTGGCATTCCGGTGATGCAGCTGTTGCTGTTCGGCTATGCGATCAACCTCAACCTGCGTCATCTCGATGCGGGTGTCGCCGATCAGGCCAACAGCGCCGCTTCGCGCGCGCTGGTGCAGGACATGGTGGCCACCGGCGTGATCACGCCGCGCAGCGAAGCCTACACGCCTGCCCAGCTGATGCAGGCGCTGCGCCGTGGCGAGATCAGTGTCGGCATCGTGGTGCCGGCCGACTTCGAGCGTCGCCGCTTCGATGGACGCGAGGCGGTGCAGGTGCTGGTCGATGGCAGTGACACCGTGGTGCAGAGCGCGGCGATCCAGCTGGCGCAGGTGCCGCTGGACACGCGCCCGACCAGCAACACCCGTCCCCTGCGCGAAGGCAGCATCGCCAGTGGTCCGGTCAGCGTGACCAGCTTCTACAACCCGCAGCGGCGCTCGGCGGTGAACATCGTACCGGGCCTGATCGGGGTGATCCTGACCATGACCCTGGTGATGTTCACGGCGGTAGCGGTGGTGCGCGAACGCGAGCGCGGCAACATGGAACTGCTGATCGCCACGCCGGTGTCGCGCAGCGAGCTGATGGTCGGCAAGGTGCTGCCCTATGCGGCCATCGGCCTGCTGCAGACCACGCTGGTGCTGGTGTTGGGCACCTGGCTGTTCCAGGTACCCATTCGCGGCAGCCTGCTGGACATCTATCTGGCCGCGGTGCTGCTGGTGCTGGCCAACCTGGCGCTGGGCCTGCTGATCTCCACGCGTGCGCGCTCGCAGTTCCAGGCGATGCAGATGACCCTGTTCCTGTTCCTGCCGTCGATCCTGCTGTCGGGCTTCATGTTCCCGTTCGCCGGCATGCCGCGGCCGGTGCAGTGGCTGGCCGAGGTGCTGCCGCTGACCCACTTCCTGCGCCTGGTGCGCGGCATCATGCTGCGCGGCGCCTCGTTGTGGGAGCTGTGGCACGACGCGCTGGCGCTGCTGGCCTTCATCGTGGTGATGATGACCCTGGCCATCCTGCGCTTCCGCAAGCGCCTGGATTGAAGGCAGGGGGACGGATCCCCGCAGGGGCTCCGACCCCAATTTATCGGGCCGGCGGGTCGGAGCCCCTTTGGGGCTCCGACCCGAAAATTCATTCCGCCACCACCCGCGCGCGCAGCGAATTGGTCAGCGCTTCGGTGATCACCACATCCACGAACTGGCCGATCAGGCGCGCCGGCGCCGGGAAGTTCACCGAACGCATGTTCTCGGTCTTGCCGGTCAGCTCGTTCGGGTTCTTGCGCGAGGGCCCTTCCACCAGCACGGTCTGCACGGTGCCGACCATCTTCTCGGAAATGCCGGCGGCATGCGCATTGATGCGCTCCTGCAGGCGCGACAGGCGCGCGTGCTTCTCGGCATCGCTGATCGTGTCCTCCAGGTCCGCGGCCGGCGTGCCGGGGCGGCGCGAATAGATGAAGGAGAAGCTGTGGTCGAAGCCGATGTCCTCGATCAGCTTCATGGTCTTCTCGAAATCGGCGTCGGTCTCGCCGGGGAAGCCGACGATGAAGTCCGAGCTGATCGAGATGTCCGGGCGCACCGCCCGCAGCTTGCGGATCTTCGACTTGAACTCCAGCGCGGTGTAGCCGCGTTTCATCGCCGACAGCACGCGGTCGCTGCCGGCCTGTACCGGCAGGTGCAGGAAGTTGGCCAGCTGTGGCACGTCACGGAACGCATCGATCAGCGAATCGCTGAACTCCAGCGGATGCGAGGTGGTGAAGCGGATGCGGCCGACGCCATCGATCTCGGCGATGGTGCGGATCAGCAGGCCGAGGTCGGCGAACTCGCCGTCACCGTACGGCCCGCGATACGCGTTGACGTTCTGCCCGAGCAGGTTGATCTCGCGCACGCCCTGTGCGGCCAGCTGCGCCACCTCCACCACCACATCCTCGAACGGGCGGCTGACTTCGGTGCCGCGGGTGTAGGGCACCACGCAGAACGAACAGTACTTGGAACAGCCTTCCATGATCGACACGAATGCCGAGGGACCTTCGGCGCGCGGCTCGGGCAGGCGATCGAACTTCTCGATCTCGGGGAAGCTGATGTCGACCTGCGGGCGCTTCTGCTCGCGACGTGCACGGATCAGCTCCGGCAGCCGGTGCAGGGTCTGCGGGCCGAACACCAGGTCGACGAACGGCGCGCGCTTGATGATCGCTTCGCCTTCCTGCGAGGCGACGCAGCCGCCGACGCCGATGATGACTTCGCGGCCCTTGTTCTTCAGGCCCTTCCACACGCCCAGCTGGCTGAACACCTTCTCCTGCGCCTTCTCGCGGATGGAGCAGGTGTTGACCAGGATGACGTCGGCGTCGTCCGGGCTGTCGGTCAGTTCCAGGCCATCGCTGGCGGCAAGCACGTCGGCCATCTTGGCCGAGTCGTACTCGTTCATCTGGCAACCGTGGGTCTTGATGTACAGCTTGCCTTTCACCTGGTCGGGCTTGCGCGGACCAGCGGGCAGGGCAACGAGCGGGGTACCGCCCGGTGTGGTGGGCGGAAAGACGTCTGGCGTCCCGGTCATGGCGCTTAATCCATTCGGGTGGCGGGAAAGCGGGCAATTCTACCCGCATCCCACGCCAGCCGCCGCGCCCGTGCAACCGAGCCCATGCCCAGCGTGGCCATCACTGTAGAGCCGAGCCCGTGCTCGGCTGCCTTTGCAAGGCGGAGGAGCAGCCGAGCGTGGGCTCGGCTCTACAAGGGGCCGCTGCTTACGCCGCCAGCTCCGCATCGATCTGCCGCGAACGGTCGAAGGCGGTCATCGCGCTCATCCGTGCGATGTAATCGGCCGTGGCCGGCGCGGGCTGCACCAGGCCGAAGGCCGTGGTCCAGGCCAGCGCATTGCCCCACAGCACGTCGGCGGCGCTCATCGTCTCGCCGAGCAGGTAGGGGCCCTGCGCCAGCTGGGCCTCGATCACCTGCAGCACGGTCTCGGCGTCGTTGTACGGCGACATCAGGCGCGGCGGCGGCTCGCGGTGCATCGCCTTGTCGATCATCGCCGGCTCGAAACAGGCGCCATAGAAGGCCATCCAGCGCAGGTAGGGCCCGCGCAGGGCGTCGCCGATCGGCGGTGCCAGGCCGGCCTCCGGATACAGGTCGGCCAGGTACAGATAGATCGCCACCTGCTCGGTCACCAGCGCACCGTTGTGGACGATCGCCGGCACCTTGCCCATCGGGTTGATGGCCAGGTAGGCCGGGGCCAGGTTGGCGCCCGCCTTCAGGTCCAGCACCTGCATGCGGTAGTCGGCACCCAGTGCTTCGAGCAGGGCCACGGCGCCGCTCGAGCGGGAACGGGCGGCGTGGTACAGGGTGATCTGGCGTGAATTCATGGCATTGCTCCTTGCGGTGGGTGGTGAACTGGAGGCCATCCTGGGGCACTATTGCGGACGACTTCTGTCCTCGATCCTTCATGCGCCATACCGCCCATCGACTGCTGCGCCTGATCGCCCTGCTGCAGGCCCGTCGCCAGTGGTCCGGGGCCGAGCTCGCCGAGCGCATGGGCGTGGACCGGCGCAGCATCCGCCGTGACGTCGAGCGCCTGCGCGAGCTGGGTTATCCGGTCCGGGCCTCGTCCGGGGTTGGCGGCGGCTACCAGCTGGGGGCAGGGGCGCCGGTGCTGCCGATGCTGCTGGACGAGGAGGAGGCGACTACCCTGGCCATCGCCCTGCGCGCGGCCTCTGCGACCGTCGCCGGCATCGACGACACCGCGCGCGGCCTGTTGTCCAAGCTCGATCCGCTGGTGCCGACCCGTCGCCGCCAGCAGGCCGGCGAGGTGCATGCCGCCACCGCCACCCTGTCCGACCTTCCGTCCACCGACGCACGCCTGCTTGGGCAGCTGGCCCAGCACTGCCGGCAGGCGTCACGGCTGGCCTTCGAATACCGCAGTGCCCAGGAAGCGGTGACCCAGCGCGAGGTCGAGGCGCAGCACCTGGTCAACTACGGGCGGCGCTGGTACCTGCTGGCCTGGGACCTGGGCCGGCAGGACTGGCGCACCCTGCGCGTGGACCGGATGGGCGCGGTGCGCGAATGCGCCGAGCCGGGCATGCACCGCCGTACGCCCGCACCGCCGGATGTGATGGTGCGGCAGGCGGTCAGCCAGGCCCCGTTCGCCCTGCAGGCCATCGTCCGCCTGGCCGGCAGCCGCGCCGAGCTGGAAGGCCGCATCCCGCCCTGGTGTGGTGTGCTGGAGGACGATGGGCCCGACCATTGCCTGCTGCGCATGGGCGCCGAGAGCCGCGGCATGATGCTGGCGCAGATCCTCAGCCTGGACCGGGTGCCGGTGGCGGTGTGGACCACGCCGCCGGGCCTGCGCGATGAACTGGCACAGCGCCTGGCCGGATTGGGGCAGGTGCTGGCTGTGCCGCCGGTCACAGGCTGAGCCGCGTCGCTTGGCAAGCCCCGGCGAAGCTGGGACACTCGCCGGCATGAAGGGGATACTGGGGACAACGGCGATCATCATCGCTGCGCTGACCGCTGCGCCGGCCAGCGCGGGCACCCTGTTCAAGTGCCAGGGCGCCGACGGGGTCACCAGCTATGTCAGCAAGCGCCTGGCCGGGGCCCGCTGCAGCGCCATCAGCTACAGCCGCGACCTCCGCCCGGCACCGCGCCCGGTGGTGGCCGCGCCGAAGCCGGCGCCGACCACCGTGGCCAGCATCGAGCGCAACCCGGTGGCGGTGGCGGCCAGCACTGCGGCGCCGGCGGCTGCGCCAGCCGCCGTACCCGCGCCCCCGGTCGCCTCGCGCAGCGGGCGCATGGTCAGCGGCCAGGTCTATTCCTTCATGAAGGACGGCGTGCGCCACTACACCAGTGCGCGCCCGACCCAGGTCGCCAACCTCGGCCCGGTGCGCACCATCCGCTACAGTTTCATGGAGCGCTGCTACGCCTGTGGCGTCAACCCGCGCGTGGACTTCGGTTCGGTGCGGTTGAACACCACCGCGTTCCAGACCGAGATCAGCTCGGCCGCGCGCGAGTTCGGCGTCGACGAAGCCGTGGTGCGCGCCATCATCCACGCCGAGTCGGCCTACAACCCGACCGCGCTCAGCCGCGCCGGCGCGCAGGGCCTGATGCAGCTGATGCCGCCAACCGCGGCCCGTTTCGGAGTCAGCGATTCCTACGATGCCGGGCAGAACATCCGCGGTGGCGTGCAGTATCTTGCGTGGTTGTTGAAGCGTTTCAATGGCGACCTGACCCTGGCCGCGGCTGGCTACAACGCGGGCGAAGGCGCGGTTGACCGCCACGGTGGCGTGCCGCCCTACAGCGAGACCCAGTACTACGTGCGCCGGGTCGGGCAGCTGGCCGAGCGTTACCGCACCGCATTGACGCACCAGTAGTGCCGGCCGCTGGCCGGCAACCTTGGGCAATGGCCGGTACCGACCGGCCACTGGCTGGCAGCCCCGTAATCAATGTTGTTGCAATGCGTTGTGTGGCGCTCGACGGTTCCGCTACACTCGCCCATGATTCAATGCGGCTCTGGCCCCCACCGGATCCGCTGGCAGCCTTAAAGCTACCTAATCAATATCGGAGTGCCGGATGGCCAACGATGGGGTACACGATCCAGTCAACACCGGACGTCGGCGTTTTCTTTCTGCCACCACAGCCGTGGTGGGCGCCGTCGGCGTCGGATTCACCGCTGTTCCTTTCATCAAATCCTGGAACCCCAGTGCCCGTGCCAAGCTTGCCGGCGCACCGGTGGTGGCCGACATCAGCGCCCTGCAGGAAGGCCAACGCCTGATCGTGGAATGGCGTGGCCAGCCGATCTGGATCGTCAAGCGGTCCAAGGCGATCCTCGATGCACTGCACGGGCTCGATGGCCGCCTCAAGGACCCCGAGTCCGGCGAGAAGGACCAGCAGCCGGACTACGTGCTGAAGCAGAACCCCGAGCTGCGCTCGATCAAGCCGGACATTTCCGTGCTGGTCGGCCTGTGCACGCACCTGGGCTGTTCGCCGGAAATGGTCGCCGAGATCCGGCCTGAACCCTATGACCCGCAGTGGAAGGGCGGCTACTTCTGCCCCTGCCACAAGTCGCGCTTCGACATGTCCGGCCGCGTCTTCAAGGACGTGCCGGCGCCGATCAACCTGAAGGTGCCCGCGCACCATTACCAGGACGACAACACCATCATCATCGGTGTCGATCCGCAGGGGGCAGCCTGATGGCCAATATCCTCGCTCGTACCGCCAGCGGCGTGGCCGACTGGGTCAATGCCCGCGCGCCGGGCCTGATGCCGGTCTACCGCAAGCATGTCACCGAGTACTACGCGCCGAAGAACTTCAACATCTGGTACTACTTCGGTTCGCTGGCGCTGCTGGTGCTGGTCAACCAGATCGTCACCGGCATCTTCCTGACGATGCACTACAAGACCAACGCCGCCGAGGCGTTCGGCTCCATCGAATACATCATGCGTGATGTGGAGTGGGGCTGGCTGATCCGCTACATGCACTCCACCGGGGCCTCGCTGTTCTTCATCGTGGTCTACCTGCACATGTTCCGCGGCCTGCTGTACGGCAGTTACCAGAAGCCGCGCGAGCTGGTGTGGATCCTGGGCATGCTGATCTACCTGGTGCTGATGGCCGAAGCCTTCATGGGCTACGTGCTGCCGTGGGGGCAGATGTCGTTCTGGGGCGCCAAGGTGATCATTTCGCTGTTCGGCGCGATACCGGTGATCGGCAACGGCCTGACCGAGTGGATCATGGGCGACTACCTGCCAAGTGACGCCACGCTCAACCGCTTCTTCGCGCTGCACGTCATCGCACTGCCGCTGGTGCTGCTGTTGCTGGTGGTGCTGCACCTGGGCGCGCTGCACGAGGTGGGGTCGAACAACCCCGATGGCGTGGAGATCAAGAAGGGGCCCAAGGGCAACCGCTGGTCGCCGAACGCCCCGGCCGACGGCATTCCGTTCCATCCGTACTACACGCTCAAGGATGGCGTCGGTGCCGGCTTCCTGCTGATCATCGCCGCCTTCATCATCTTCTTCGCCCCCGGTTTCGGCGGCCTGTTCCTGGAGCACGACAACTTCACCGAAGCCAACCGCCTGGTGACCCCGGAACACATCAAGCCGGTCTGGTACTACACGCCGTACTACGCGATGTTGCGCGTGGTGCCGAACAAGCTGGGCGGCGTGCTGGTGATGTTCTCGGCCATCGCGATCCTGTTCCTGGTGCCGTGGCTGGACAAGGCGAAGGTGAAATCGGTGCGCTACCGCGGCTGGATCTCGAAGGTGATGCTGGGCGTGCTGGCGGTGTGCTTCGTGTGGCTGGGCGTGATTGGTTCCGGCCCGGGCACCGATGTGCACGAGACCTACATCGGGCGGGTGTTGACCTTCCTGTACTTCGCGTTCTTCATCACCATGCCGCTATGGACAAGGTTGGACAGGACCAAGCCGGTACCGGAGAGGGTGACCACGCATGACTGAGCGCTGGATGGTCCGGCTGGCCCTGGCGGCCACCCTGATGCTGGGCAGTTTCCTGGCCTCCGCCGCCGAAGGCGGCACCCCGCTGCTGCAGGCCGGCAACGACCTCGGTGACCGCGCCTCGCTGCAGCGCGGCGCGCAGCTGTACATGAACTACTGCTCCGGCTGCCACGCATTGAAGTACCTGCGCTATTCGCGGATGGCGCAGGACCTCGGCCTGACCGAGGAAGAGGTGATGAACAACCTCAACTTCACCGGCTCGGCGATCGGCGACCCGATCCCGGTGGCGATGCCCAAGGAGAACGCGGAGAAGTGGTTCGGCAAGATGCCGCCCGATCTCAGCCTGATCTCGCGCGTGCGGGGCAGTGACTGGGTCTACACCTATCTCAAGTCGTTCTATCTGGACAGCAGCCGCCCGCTGGGCTGGAACAACGCGCTGTTCGCCAATGCCTCCATGCCCAACCCGCTGTGGGAGATGCAGGGCCTGCAGCATGCGATGCACGGCAAGGCGGAAGCGCCTGGCATGGACCCGCCGGTGACCGGCCTGAAAATCGAAACGCCCGGGTCGGTCGATGCCGGCCAGTACGATCAGGCCGTTCGGGACATCACCAACTTCCTCGAATACGCCGGTGAACCGGCCGCGCTCAAGCGGCAGCAGCTGGGCGTATGGGTGATCCTGTTCCTGGCCCTGCTGACGTTCCTGCTGTACCTGCTGAAGAAGGAATACTGGAAGGACGTCCACTGATTCTGCCGCCGGCCATCGCCCGGGCCTATTGGCTTTTGTGATGGTCGGTTGCACACTCGGGGTGGAGTCGACCGCTGGCACGGTGCCGGCGGCGCCGATGCGGCAGGCGGTCTCCTGTCGTGGGAGAGCCTTTGATGGCGGCGAGCGTACGCATGCGCAATACACTGACGCTGTTTTCCTCGAACGACGACGTACTGTGCCACCGGGTACGCCTGGTGCTGGCGGCCAAGGGGGTCACCTTCGACTTTGTCCCGGTCGATCCGCAGAACCCGCCTGAAGACCTGATCGATCTCAATCCGTACCACTCGGTGCCGACCCTGGTCGAGCGCGAGCTGGTGCTGTACGCCGCGTCGGTGGTCAGCGAATACCTGGACGAACGCTACCCGCATCCTCCGCTGATGCCGGTCGATCCGCTCTCGCGTGCGCGTATCCGCCTGGCCATGCTGCGCATCGAGCACGACTGGGTACCGCAGGTGCAGGCCATCCAGCTGGGCAACAAGACCCAGGCCGAGGCCGGCCGCAAGCGCCTGAAGGAACTGCTGACCGCCTCGCTGCCGCTGTTCAAGGCCAGCAAGTTCTTCCTCAATCCGGAAATGAGCCTGGCCGACTGTGCAATGGCACCGATCATCTGGCGCCTGCAGTCGCTGGACGTGCCGCTGCCGAAGGACGGCAAGGCGATCGAGGACTATGGCAACCGCATCTTCCGTCACCCGGGTTTCGTCCGCAGCCTGACCGACCAGGAAAAGAAGCTGCGCGATCTGCCGGTCTGATCCGACCTTGCGTAACCCGTCTGCACGCCGACCGGCGTGCAGGCGATCCGCCCCGGCGGGGCGCCGGGCGCGTACACTTCACGCATGACCGAAGACTTCTTCCACATGACCAGCCACCGCCCGTACCTGCTGCGGGCGCTGGTGGAATGGATCAACGACAACCAGCTGACCCCGCACATCCTGGTCGACGCCGGCGTCCCCGGCGTGCAGGTGCCGCCTTCGGCGGTCAAGGATGGCCGGGTCGTGCTCAACATCGCCGAACGCGCCGTCGTGCGGCTGATGATCGACAACGAAATGGTGAGCTTCTCGGCCCGCTTCTCCGGCACCAGCTACCCGGTGCAGGTACCGATCAGCGCCGTGCTGGCGGTCTATGCCCGCGAGACCGGGCAGGGCATGGCGCTGCCGGATGACATTCCGGGCAGCGAGACCGCGCCGACCAGTGACGAACTGCTGCACGAGGACGGCACGCCGCCGGACGATACGCCACCGGCCAGTCCGCCGCCCAAGGGCCGCCCGAACCTGCGCGTGGTCAAGTAACCATTCCGACGCCGCCCCGATGGGCGGCGTCTTCCTTTGCAGGTTTTACCGGTGGGTGCCGGAATTGTGTGGGTGCCGACCGTTGGTCGGCACACCTTCAGTTCTTACACATCCTCGGCATCCTCCACATCCGGCCGGATCTGGCTGATCCGCGCGGCACCGGGGCCGGTGAACGAGATCAGCTGGTCGCCGCGCAGCACCATGCGGCCCACGTGGCGATCGATGCCATCGTAGGAATACTCGAACTTGAAGGTGCGCTCGAAACCGAGCCGTCCGTCCTCGCCACGCGACAGTCGCAGGCCGGTGGCATGTACCGCCTGATCCAGCCACTGCACGTCGGCAGCGCGGCAGGCATTGCGGCCCAGCTCGACCGCGCGCTCGGCGGCCGAACGCGCCGCATTCCAGAAGAAATAGATGATTCCGCCGGCAATCAGCAACAACAGCAGGGTGGGCATGGCGTCAGCCGTCAGAGGTCGATCCCGCAAAGATGGCGGCGAACGCGCGCTGGATCAAGCGCTGCACTCACCGCTGTGGCTGCGGTTCGCTGGACATCGGTGATGCGGGCACGTTAGACGGCGCCGTCGCCGGCACCGTCTGCATCGGCGCGGCGGAGGGCGAAGGCATCACCAATGGCGCGGTCGCCGTCAGCTGCAGCAGCGCTGCCCAGTCCTGGCGGTTGAAGCTGCATTCGTCCTCGCGGCCCGGCGTGCAGCTGGGCTCGATGCCGGTGCTGTTGCGTTCGCGCGCCGGCGGCAGCTTGATCAACCCGGTGCGGTCCAGCGGCAGCAGTCGCATCGCCACCGTGTTCATCACGTTGCCGCCCACCAGGTACAGGGTCTGGTCGCCCCCCAGGTTGGCGGCCACCACTACTTCGCAATGTGATTTCCAGTGGCCCACCGAACCGTTGCCCAGTGCCTGCACCAGCCCACTGTAGCTGAGCGTGGTGCTGCGATCGCGCAGGAAGCACAGCAGGTCGCCCGGTGCGGGCTTTGCGGTCGCGGGATCGACCAGCCGGTACGGCACGCCCGAGGGTCCGCCCTGGTACGCGGCACGGATGTAGTCGATGTGGCGTGGCGACGCGTTGAAGCCGGGGACGCCGGACTGCACCATCACCCAGGAAATGAACGCGGCCGACCACGGGTTGTCGATCAGGAAGGTGCGGCAGTCGCTGTCGGTGTAGCGCGTGCCCAGTGGTGCCAGACAGCTGCTGGCGCCGGCGATGCTGCCCATCGCGTTGAGCGTGCCGCTGTTGCGCCAGTAGCCGGCCACGCGCTGCCAGGCAATCAGCCCGTTGTCGGCCAGATGTTCGTTCTCGGCCTCGGTGACACTCAGGCTCGCCGCGCGGCCATCGCGATCGATGAAAGGCCGGAACCAGAGCCGGTGTTCATTGCAGGCAGTATTGCGGATGGCCACCGCCAATGGGCTCAGGCCGAAACGCGGTGGCACATCGCAGGCTTCGGCCGCCGCTGCGGACAGGGGGGCCGCGGCCAGCAGCAGACAGGCAGGCAAGAGCATCCGGCGCATGCGCGGCTCCTGTGGGGGATGCCGGCAGCGTCGCAGAGGCGGCCGTAGCCGAGCCGTGAAGGCGTCCCGGGTCGTGTAGAGCCGAGCCCATGCTCGGGTCATCGCGCGAAGCGCGCGCAGGGCGTGCCGCAAATCGACAAGCAGCCGAGCGTAGGCTCGGCTCTACAAGTCCTGCAGGCCTCAGCCCGGCGGTGGGCCGAGCTTCAACGACAGATCGATGGCCTGCACGTGCTTGGTCAGGCCGCCGATGGAGATGCAGTCGACGCCATCCTCGGCGATCGAGCGCAGGCCACCCAGGCCGACGCTGCCGGACACTTCCAGCGGAATGCGGCCGGCCGTGATGCGTACCGCCTCGCGGCGCAGGTCGGGGCTGAAGTCGTCCAGCAGGATGCGTTCGCAACCAGCGTCGAGCGCCTGGCGCAGCTGCGCCAGATCCTCGACCTCGACCACCAGCGGCAGCGCAGGCCACTGCCGGCGTGCGCCCGCCACGGCGTCGGCCAGTGAACCGGCAGCGCGGATGTGGTTTTCCTTCAGCATCACCGTGTCGTACAGGCCGAAACGATGGTTCTCGCCACCGCCGCAGCGCACCGCGTACTTCTGCGCCAGGCGCAGGCCGGGCAGGGTCTTGCGGGTGTCGAGGATGCGCGTGCCGGTACCGGCCACCGCCGCCACGTAGCGGGCGGTGGTGGTTGCCGTACCGGACAGCGTCTGCAGGAAGTTGAGCGAGGTGCGTTCGGCGCTGACCAGGCTGCGGCTGCGCCCATGCAGCAGGGCCAGCACGGTGCCTGCGGTGACCGCGTCGCCGTCGGAAACCTGCCATTCGATGCGTACGTCCGGGTCGAGCGCGCGGTGGGTGGCGTCGAACCAGGGGCGGCCGGCGATCACCCCGTCCTGCTTGCACAGCAGGTAGGCGCTGTCGGCCTGGTCGGGCAGCAGGGCGGCGGTGACATCACCGCTGCCCAGGTCCTCGGCCAGTGCACGCGCGACATCGGCGGCGACAACGGCCGCATCCGGCGTCGGCAGCGTGCTCATGCGGTCGGGAAATCGGCGATCTGGGCGGTCGGGATGGCTTCCTCGGCCAGCAGCACCGGGATGCCGTCGTCGACGCGGAAGACCTGCTTGCGGTCGCGGGTGACCAGCGCTTCGCGCAGCGGCTGCGCCAGCGGGTTGCCATCGGCCTTGTTCACCGCGCCGGCGGAAATGGCCTTGTTGAGGGCTTCCAGGCCCTTGCCATCCAGCAGGGACAGGGGCTGGCGGGTGTCAGGCGACACCAGCAGGTCGAGCAGCTTGCGATCCATGGTTCTTCGTCTTGCGTGGAAGATGGCTAGAATACGTCTTTAAGGCAGGTGACGGCCAATGACCCCCAACCCGATCGCGCCGCTTGTCGGCATCGTCATGGGTTCCCGTTCCGACTGGGAAACCATGCAGCACGCCGCCCAGAAGCTTGAAGCCCTGGGTGTTCCGTTCGAAGTGAAGGTGGTGTCCGCGCATCGGACGCCGGATGTGTTGTTCAGTTACGCCGAGCAGGCGGGCCCGCGTGGCCTGCGCGCGATCATCGCCGGTGCCGGCGGGGCCGCCCACCTGCCAGGCATGATCGCCGCCAAGACCGCCGTGCCGGTGCTGGGCGTGCCGGTGCAGTCCAAGGCCCTCAACGGCATGGATTCGCTGCTGTCGATCGTGCAGATGCCGGCCGGTATCCCGGTCGCCACCTTCGCCATCGGCAATGCCGGCGCGTCCAACGCGGCGCTGTTCGCCGCCGCGATGCTGGCCAGCGACCAGCCGGCGATCGGCCAGGCGCTCGACGCCTTCCGTGCACGCCAGACCGAAGACGTGATGGCCCACGACGATCCGCGCCAATGAGCCTGACCGTCGGCATCCTGGGCGGCGGCCAGCTCGCCCGCATGATGGTCCTGGCCGGTGCGCCGCTGGGGCTGCGCTTCGAACTGTATGACCCGGCGGCCGACGCCTGCAGCGGCCCGCTGGCGCCGCTCACCGTCGGTGCCTTCGACGACCGCCAGGCGCTGGCGGACTTCGCTGCCAAGGTCGATGTGGTCACCTTCGATTTCGAGAATGTGCCCGCCGACAGTGCACAGTTCCTGGCCGACCGCGTGCCGGTCTACCCGCCGCCGGCCGCGCTGGCGGTGGCCCAGGACCGGTTGAGCGAGAAGACCCTGTTCCAGCAGCTGGGCATCCCGCTGCCGGCCTTCGCTGATATCCGCAGCCGCGACGAGCTGGCGGCGAAGGCCGCCGAATTCGGCCTGCCGTGCATCCTCAAGACCCGCCGCCTGGGCTACGACGGCAAGGGCCAGTTCCGCCTGCGCAGCGAAGCCGACATTGATGCCGCCTGGGATGCGCTGGGTGCACAGGTCGAGCGCACCGGACTGATCCTGGAGGGCTTCGTGGCCTTCCAGCGCGAGGTCAGCGTGGTGGCCGTGCGTGGCCGCGATGGCAGTTTCGAAGCCTGGCCGATCACCGGCAACTGGCATGTCGACGGTGTGCTGTCGGCCAGCGTGGCCCCGGCCGTGCTGTCCGCCGCCGAGCAGCAGGCAGCCATCGGCTATGCACGCCGTGTCGCCGAACACCTGCAGTACGTCGGCGTGTTCGCGCTGGAACTGTTCTGCCGCGATGGCGAGCTGCTGGCCAACGAGATGGCGCCACGCGTGCACAACTCCGGGCACTGGACCATCGAAGGCAGCGAGACCTCGCAGTTCGAGAACCACCTGCGCGCCGTGCTGGGCCTGCCGCTGGGCAGCACCCGCATGCTCGGCCATGCCTGCATGCTGAATTGGCTGGGCCGGATGCCCGACCCGTTGCCGGTGCTGGCCCAGGCCAGTGGCCACTGGCATGACTATGGCAAGGAGTCGCGCGAAGGCCGCAAGGTCGGCCATGCCACGTTGCGCGATGACGATGCCGCAGCACTGGCCGACGCGTTGGACCAGGTGGGCCTGGAACTGGACCGCCAGGCCCAGGTGGCACCGGCGGTGCACGCGCTGCGCAACCGCTGAACGCGGGCGTGCCGGCGTGCTGCCGGCAGACCCCTGTATGGCTGCAACGGTGTGGCGCACCGGTGCAGCCATCGGCGCAACATTCCCGGTGGTAGCGTGGAGCTCCTTTCACAGGAGTCACGACCATGCTCGACTGGAATGCCTACCGCAAGGAACTGAAGGGCCGCATCGGCGAGATCGGCAAGCTCTCGCCGGATACGGTCAAGGGCTACGCCACCCTGGCCAATGCCGGTGCCCAGACCAACCACCTGGATGCCAAGACCCGGGAGCTGATCGCGCTGGCGGTGGCGGTGACCACCCGTTGTGACGGCTGCATCACCGTGCACGTGGACGCGGCGCTGAAGCATGGCGCCAGCCGCGAGGAAATCGCCGAGGCGCTGGGCGTGGCGGTCTCGCTCAACGCCGGCGCCGCGCTGGTGTACTCGGCGCGGGTGATGGATGCGGTGGCCGCGCACGAGAGCGCATGAAGCTTCATCTGTAGAGCCGAGCCCATGCTCGGCTGCTGTCCGGCCAGCCGAGCATGGGCTCGGCTCTACAGGGGGTCAGCGCAGCTGGCTCTCGGCGAATTCCCAGTTGACCATCTGCCAGAACGCGTCCAGGTAACGCGCGCGGTCATTCTGGTAGTCGGTGTAGTACGCGTGCTCCCACACGTCGCAGCACAGCAGCGGGGTGCTGTCGCCGGTCAGGGGCGTGCCGGCGTTGCGGGTGGCCTGGATGCCCAGCTGGCCGCCCGGGTGCTGCACCAGCCACACCCAGCCCGAGCCGAACAGGCCCAGTGCAGCGCGGTTGAATTCCTCGCGCAGGCGCTGCGCGTCACCGAACTGGCGCTTGACCAGCTCGCCCAGCCGGCCCTGCGGTTCGCCGCCGCCGCGCGGGCGCAGGCACTGCCAGTAGAAGCCGTGGTTCCAGGCCTGGGCGGCCGCATCGAACAGCGTGCCCTGGGCATGGCGCACGATCTCTTCCAGCGACGCCTCCTCCCACTCGGTGCCGAGGGTGCCGGCGTTGACCGCGTCGACATAGGCGCGGTGGTGGCGGCCGTGATGCAGTTCCACGGTCTGCGCGGACAGGTGGGGCTGCAGGGAGCCGGAGAGGTAGGGCAGGGCGGGCAATTCGACGGGCATGTGCAGGTTCGTGGCCAGGGGACGGCGGCAGCCTGTTCCATCCGCTTACAATGGCGGCTACCGTGGGCAGTCTAGCCGACCATCACGGTCGGGTTGTCCGGCGAAGCAAGGAGTGTGGTTGTGGCGGTGATGCAGCAAATCCAGGCCGAGGTCGATCGTTACCCGCTCGTGCTGTTCATGAAGGGCACCCCGCAGTACCCGATGTGCGGCTTTTCCAGCCGCGCCGTGCAGGCGTTGATGGCTGCCGGCGCCGTCACCCTGCGCACCGTCAACGTGCTCGAAGAACCGGAGATCCGCGCCAACCTGCCGCGCTTCTCCAACCTGCCGACCTTCCCGCAGCTGTTCATCAACGGCGAGTTGATCGGCGGCTGCGACATCGTCATGGAACTGTTTGAATCCGGCGAACTCAAGCGCATCGTCGAAGAGGCGACCCAGGGATGAGTGCCTGGCCGTCGACGTCACCGACTGACGGGGCGCTCGATGGCCGCCCGTTGCAGGACCGCGTGGTGCTGGTTGCCGGTGCCGGCGGCGGGCTGGGCAGTGCGGCGGCGATTGCCGCTGCGGCGGCCGGGGCTACCGTGGTCCTGCTGGGGCGCAAGCCGCGCCGGCTGGACCGGGTCTATGCCCAGGTCCAGGCGGTCGGCCCGGAACCCCTGCTGTACCCGATGGACCTGGAGGGTGCCGGCCCCGATGACTATGCCGAACTGGCCCAGGCCCTGCAGCGTGAGCTGGGGCGGCTGGATGGCCTGCTGGTCTGCGCCGCGCATTTCCCCGGCCTGACCCCGTTCGAGCTGGCCGACCCGGCCAGTTTCGCCCGTGCGGTCCATGTCACCCTGACCGCCCCGGCCTGGCTGGCCCAGGCCTGCCTGCCGCTGCTGCGGCAGCGCGAGGATGCTGCCCTGGTGTTCGCGGTCGATGCCCCCGAACGGGTGGGGCAGGCCTACTGGGGCGGGTATGGCGTGGCCCAGCACGGCCTGCGTGGCCTGATCGCGAGCCTGCACGATGAGCTGGGCCGCAGCCCGGTCCGGGTCAGTGGCCTGTACCCGGGGCCCCTGCGCACGGCCCTGCGCGCCCGCGCCTATTCCGTCGATCAGGACCCGGCTGCGCAAGGGCCCGAAGCGGCCGCCGCTGCGGCCGTCATCCTGTTGTCCCCGGCCGGCCATGCCTGGCGGGGGACGATTCTCGATGCCAGCGGGGCAGTTCCCCGCGAGTGAGCCCCGGGGGAAGGCGGAGTGAAGAACCCGTCACGATTGCGTTGCGAACCGGTGCCGTTTGTCGCACAACCGTCACATTGATGGCGTAGCGTGTTAATCTAGTGTTAACCGTTATGGCTGCCTTCAGCCAAGCGGTAGGGAACCCCAGATAACTCTCCGACCAGCCACCCGCAGGGCTGTTTGGATGCGCTTTTTTTTCCGCCATCGCCAACTCGCATCGAGGCTACCGAAAAATGACCCACCCACTCCGGATGTCCAAGCTTACCCTTGGTCTCGTGGCTGCACTTGCTGCCGCTCCCGCCTTCGCCCAGACCACCACTGCCGGTGTCGGCGGCCAGGTCGTGACCAGCGGCGGCCAGCCCGTCGCCGGTGCTGAAGTCACCATCACCCACACCGAGTCGGGCACGGTTTCGCGCGCTACCACCGACGCGGCGGGTCGCTACAACGCGCGCGGCCTGCGCGTGGGTGGTCCCTATACCATCACCATCACCAAGCCGGGTGAAGGCACCAAGACCGAAGATGGTGTCTACCTGGGCGTGAACCAGACCGGCACCATCAATGCCATCCTGACCGGTGACGTGGCCAAGGCCACCAACCTGGACACCGTGCAGGTCACCGCCGTCGGCGGCGGCTCGGAAGTGTTCAGCGCCACCAAGATGGGCTCGGGCACCAACATCAGCCAGGAGCAGATCGAGATTGCGCCGTCCATCGGCGGCAACATCCAGGATCTGATGCGCCTGGATCCGCGCGTGACCTTCATCGACCGCGCCTCGGGCTCGATCTCGGCCGGTGGCCAGAACCCGCGCTACAACTCGATCAACATCGACGGCGTCTCGGCCAGCGACACCTTCGGCCTGGAAGGCAACAACATGCCGACCCGCCGCCAGCCGGTCGCGATGGAGGCCATCGAAGCGCTGGACATCAACCTGTCCAACTACGACGTCAGCATCGCTGGCGCTGCCGGTGCCACCGTCAATGCGGTGACCAAGTCCGGTACCAATGAATTCCACGGTTCGGTGTACGGCACCTACCGTGACGGTGACTGGTTCGGCAAGAACCCGGAAGGCAAGAAGTTCAACGGCTTCAACGACGAAAAGACCTACGGCATGACCCTGGGCGGCCCGATCGTCAAGGACAAGCTGTTCTTCTTCGCCAACTACGAGAAGTTCAAGCAGTCCGCGCCGGGCGCCGACCTGTCCAGCACCGCGCTGGGCAAGGCCAATGCCGACTACAGCATGGCTGACGTGACCCGTGCCCAGGAAATCGCCAAGGGTTATGGCTTCGATGCCGGCGGTATCGAAAGCAACGGCAACACGGATCTGGAAGAGTACGCGCTGAAGCTCGACTGGAACATCAACGAGAACCACCGCGCCAACATCCGTTACAGCAAGCTCGAGCAGAGCAAGCTGCGCATCAACGGCATGGGCTCGACCTCGCAGGCTTCGCTGAGTTCTTACTGGTACCAGCACGTCAAGACCAACGAGAGCTACGTCGCCCAGGTCTTCAGCGACTGGACCGACACCTTCTCGACCGAGTTGAAGGCTTCGTACCGCGAGTACTCGGCCGTCCGCGAGGTGCCGACCAATGCCCCGAGCATCCGCATCTACTTCCCGCGCGGTGGCGATGTGACCACGCCGGAAGGCGACTCGCTGTTCCTGGGTACCGAGACCAACTCGCAGAACAACGTGCTGGAAACCAAGGCGTGGAACTACTACGCCGCCGGTACGCTGACCTTGGGTGACCACGACCTGAAGTTCGGTGGTTCGTACGACACCAACGATGTCTACAACTACTATGGCGCTGGTTCGTGGGGTGCTTACACCTTCTATGGCCTGGACAATTTCGCCAAGGGGCAGTGGCAGACCTACCAGCTGAACAAGGAAAAGAGCGCGAACTCGATCGCGGCTGACTACAAGTACAGCAACCTGGCCCTGTTCGTGCAGGACACCTGGTACGTCAACAGCAACCTGACCCTGACCATGGGTCTGCGTGGCGACCGACCGAAGGTGAGCCCGGCGCCGGCGTACAACCAGAAGGCGCAGACTGTCTTCGGTTATGACAATAGTGCGGTGTTCCCGAGCAAGTTCCTGATCCAGCCGCGCTTCGGCTTCAACTACACCTTCGACACCGAGCGCCCGACACAGCTGCGCGGCGGCATCGGCCTGTTCCAGGGTGATGCACCGCAGGTGTGGATCAGCAACAGCTACTCCACCACCGGCTTCAACTACGACTCGTACAACATCAGCCGCTACAACGGCCAGAAGTTCAATCCGGACAAGGACAACCAGCCGGTCCCGACCACTCCGGGCAGCGCGCTGCAGAACGTCAACTTCGTCGGCCGCGACTTCAAGCTGCCGTCGCTGTACAAGGCCAACCTGGCCTTCGATCACGAGCTGCCTTGGTACGGCATGGTCGCCTCGGCCGAGCTGCTGGTCACCAAGGTCAAGGATGGCCTGTACTACCAGCACCTGAACCTGGGCAAGGGCCGTCAGGTCGGTGCCGATGGTCGCGTGAACTACTACGTGCCTTCGGCTGACGGCAGGGCGTGGGGCACCAACGATGCGCGTAATGGTTACGCCGCACAGGGCTTCAACAACGTCTACCTGATCGACAACACCGATCAGGGCCGCACCTCGCAGTTCACCGTCTCGCTGAGCAAGCCGTGGAGCGCGAGCAGCGACTGGTCCTGGAACCTGGGCTACACCTACACCGATGCCAAGGAAGTGGGTAGCCTGACCAGCTCCACCGCCAGCTCGGGCTGGGGCTACCAGTATGCCTTCAATGCCAACGAGGAAATGCTGAACACCTCGCGCTACCAGATCCGAGACCGCCTGTCGGGCTCGCTGAACTGGAAGCACAAGTTCTTCGGCGACTACGAGACCAAGGTGGGTCTGGTGTACGAAGGCCGCAGCGGCCGCCCGTACAGCTACATCTATGTGAACGACGCCAACGGCGACGGCCGTTCGGGCAACGACCTGTTCTACGTGCCGCGTCGCGGCGAGGTCCTGTTCGGTACCCTGTCCAACAACGGCAAGTTCACCGCCGATGCGGCGATGGAGAAGTCGTTCTTCGACTGGCTGGCGGCCAACCCGCAGCTGGCCAAGTACGAAGGCCAGGTGGCTCCGGCCAACCAGTTCCGTACCGGCTGGATCAACACCTTCGACATCCGTATCAGCCAGCAGCTGCCGGGCTTCATGAAGGGCCACAAGTCGGAGATCTGGCTGGACATCCAGAACGTCGGCAACATGCTCAACAAGAAGTGGGGCAACATCTACGACTACGGCTTCTACGCCAACGCTCGTGTTGCCAGCCTGCAGGGCCTGTACAACGGCAAGTACGTCTACAACTACCGTGGCGCGGACCTGCCGAGCGTCGCCAACTCCGATGCTGACGGCTTCGACGTCGGTGTCTCGCAGTGGTCGCTGCAGCTGGGCTTCCGCTACCAGTTCTGATGCACTGACGTAGCGCTGCTGTAAACGGAAACGGCCGGGGAAACCCGGCCGTTTCCCGTTCAGGCGAAAGTCCTTGCGGGGCGCTGGGCAACGGCGTAGCATCTGGAAATGTGCGCGGCGTCAACGCCGCCCAGGCGGTCCCGGACAGGCGAACGCGGGCAGCACACATCCAACGGTCGGGCTTCCCGGCCGTTTTGCTTTTTAAGGGGGCGGCAGTACAGTCGGAAACCTTGAAGGAAGCGAAAAATTGGATATGACCACGAACGAAAAATCAGCCCGTGCACTGCCGGTGCAGGATGCGCGGATCTACCCGCGCGGTGGGCTGGATGTGCTGTCGCGCGCCGAGGTCGCACGCCTGCGCGATGCCTCCGCCGGCGGCATGCATGAGCTGCTGCGCCGCTGCGCGCTGGCTGTGCTGACCAGCGGCAGCGCTTCGGACGATCCGCGCGCGGCGCGCGACCTCTACCCTGATTTCGACATCCAGGTGGCGCAGCAGGATCGCGGCGTGCGCATCGACCTGGTCAACGCACCGGCGATGGCCTTCGTCGACGGCGAGATCATCCGCGGTGTCGCCGAACTGCTGTTCGCCGTCGTGCGCGACCTGGCCTACATGGCCATCGAGATGGGCCCGGCCTACGCGGCCGAGCTGGAGTCGTCCGAGGGCATCACCAACGCGGTGTTCGGCCTGCTGCGCAATGCGCGCATCCTCAACCCGGGCGATCCGAACCTGGTGGTGTGCTGGGGCGGCCATTCGATCTCGCGCGACGAGTACCTGTACACCAAGCAGGTGGGTTACGAGCTGGGCCTGCGCGGCCTGGACATCTGCACCGGCTGCGGTCCGGGTGCGATGAAGGGCCCGATGAAGGGTGCGACCATCGCCCATGCCAAGCAGCGCCGCACCGTCACGCGCTACATCGGCCTCACCGAGCCGGGCATCATTGCGGCCGAGTCGCCGAACCCGATCGTCAACCACCTGGTGATCATGCCGGACATCGAGAAGCGCCTTGAGGCCTTCGTCCGCATCGGCCACGGCATCATCGTGTTCGCCGGCGGCGTCGGCACTGCCGAAGAGATCCTGTACCTGCTCGGCATCCTGCTGCGCGAGGAGAACAAGGACCTGCCGTTCCCGCTGATCCTGACCGGCCCGACCGTGGCGGCGCCGTACTTCGAGCAGATCGACCGCTTCATCCGCCTGACCCTGGGTGATGAGGCTGCCGAGCGCTACGAGATCATCATCGGTGACCCGGTCGCGGTGGCCAAGAAGATGGCCAACGGCATCAAGCGCGTGCGCGAGCACCGCCTGGCGCAGAAGGACTCGTTCTTCTTCAACTGGTCGATCGAGATCCCGTGGGAGTACCAGCAGCCGTTCGTGCCGACCCACGAGGCGATGGCCGCGCTGGACCTGCACCACGGGCGTGCGCCGCACGCGCTGGCGGCCGATCTGCGCCGGGCGTTCTCGGGCATCGTCGCCGGCAACGTGAAGGAGGACGGCATGCGCCGCATCGAGCAGTTCGGGCCGTTCCAGATCCACGGGGACCCGGACATGATGCAGGCGCTGGATGCGCTGCTGCGCGCCTTCGTCGAGCAGCGCCGGATGAAGATCTCCGGCGAATACCAGCCCTGCTACCAGGTGCTGGCCTGAACCCGGGCCGGCGCGATGGGGATCGCGCCGGCACGGGCAGGGGAGGGCGGGTCGTCAAGCCTTTGACGCCCGTCGCCCCGGATTGACCGTTCATCCTGCCGCCGCTTGCCGGTGGCGGGACGATGGCCCATCGTGGCCACCAACACGCTGGGGAGCGTCCAATGTCTTTGCGCCGGCAAAACGGTTTCACGCTGGTTGAACTGATGGTCACGCTGGCCGTCTTCGTGATCCTGGCGTCGATCGCCTATCCGAGCTTCCGCGGGATGATCCGCTCGAACCGGCTGGCGACCGCCAACAATGAACTGATCGCGCTGGCCAACCTGGCCCGCAGCGAAGGCATCCGCAACAGCAACGGTGGCGGTGTCTGTGGCAGCGCCGATGGCAAGGCCTGTGATGGCGACTGGTCCAAGGGTGTGCTGGCCTGGTCGGACCTGGATGGCGACGGCCAGATGGGCAGCAATGACGTCGCGCTGCGCTTTTCTCAGGGCAATCCGCAGCTGAGCGTAGTCGGCCCACCGGGCGCGGTCATCGCCTTCGACGGGCGCGGCCGGCGCAGGGCGGTCGCTGATCAGACCCTGGTGCTGTCGCCGGATGCGTGCAAGGCCGGTGAATCGAAAAGCACGTTGACGATCAACCAATCCGGCCAGGTCCGGGTGACCAAGGGAGCCTGCTCATGAGCCGCCGCAACCTGGCCCGCCCGCGCTCGTCGCAGGGTGGCTTCAGCCTGATCGAAGTGATGGTGGCGGTGCTGATCCTGGCGTTCGGGCTGCTGGGCTTTGCCTTGCTGCAGACCACCAACGTCCGCTTCGTGCAGAGCGCAAACTACCGCACCCAGGCGACCAACCTGGCCAACGACCTGATCGAACTGATGCGCGCCCAGCGCACCGATACCCTGGCCGGTGGCGCCTACTCCTCGGCCTCGTTCTCGGCCGGCTCGGTGAAGCCCAGCGGCGTCTGCGCCTGGCCGACCGGCGCTGCCGTGACGCCGAAGACGAACGTGGCGCGCTGGCAGTGCGAGGTCGCGCGCACGCTGGGCGAGAAGGCCAGCGCGCAGGTGACCTTCGTGCAGAGCACCGGCCAGGTCACCGTGGCCATCAGCTGGGGTGACCAGCGCTGGGATCCGAAGGATCCCGACAGCCTTACCACCTTCGGCCTGACGACCTTCCTGTGAACGCGCCCATGAGTCCAATTTCGCGAGCCCGAGGCCTGTCGCTGATCGAACTGATGATCGCCATGGTCATCGGCCTGGTCCTGATGCTGGGCGTCACCCAGATCTTCATCGCCTCGCGTGCGGCGTCGCGGCTGTCCGAAGGCGCGGCCCGTACCCAGGAGAACGCGCGCTTCGCGCTGGATTTCCTGCAGCGTGACCTGCGCATGGCCGGCCACTTCGGCTGCGTCAACGACCAGGCCCACGTGGTCAAGAACACCGGCGATATCGGCTATCACCTGGGCATCAGCTCGGGCAGTGGCGACCCGCAGGATTTCTCGGTTCCGGTGCAGGGGTATGAGGCAGCAGGTACGGCGCCGGGCGCCACGCTGACGCTGGGCCGTGCGTGGAGCGCGGCGCAGTCGGTACCGAAGAGCATCACCAACCTCAAGCCGGCGCCGTTGCCTGGCAGCGACATCCTTGTGCTGCGCCTGATGAGTCCGGAAGGGGCCGTGGTGACCGGCATCTCCGTGGCCGCGGGTGCGACCACGCTGACCGTCTCCAGTGATGGCATGGCCCGACTGAAGGGCAACGCCGCAGGTACGCCGACGGTCTTCGGCATAGCCGACTGCACCCGTGCCGACGTCTTCCCCGCCACCATCAGCGGTTCGACCTTGAAGGTGGACAAGGTCGACCTGAGCAACTATTCGATCAACAACGCGATGACCATGCTGTATCGCGCCGATGGCATGGCGTACTACATCGCGACCAATCCCAATGGCGAGCCGGCGCTTTACCGGGCACGCGCGAATGGCGCCGGCGGCTACGCCGATGGCGAGGAGCTGGTGGAAGGCATCGAGAACATGCAGTTCCTGTACGGACTGGATGCCACCCCGGATATCGCCCTGCCCACGCCGCCGACCGGTCGCATCGTCGACCAGCGCGTGGCCAGTGCGGTCAGTACCGGTACCGATGCCACCGCCGCAGGGCAGTGGCGCCGCGTCGGCATGGTGCAGGTCGGCCTGCTGGCGCGCAGTCCGCAGCGTGCGTCGGCCGAAGCGCCGGGCAGTGCGGCCACGTATCCGGCCATCCTCGGGGTGGGCTTTGCCCCGGCCGATCCTTACGACCAGCGCCATCGTGGCGCCTATGAAGCGTCCGTTGCGCTGCGCAACCGCTTGTTCGGGAACTGACGACCATGCGCACTCATCCTTCCTCCCGACGCCGTCCCTTCGTTGCCCAGGCACGACAGCAGGGTGCCGTTCTCTATGTCGCGCTGATCATGCTGGTGCTGCTGGCCCTGCTGGGCGTGATCGGCATGCAGGTGGCCGGCATGCAGGAACGCATGGCGGCCGGCTACCGGGCGACCAACATGGCGCTCCAGAACGCGGAAGGCGCGGCACGCAGCGCCGAGAACGCCGTGGAGAACATCGCCAACCGCAAGGATGCCGGCGCCAATCCGGCCGTGGCCTCCTCCGACATCAACCAGCAGTGCGATGACGGCTTCGACCCCTCGGCCTGGGTCGCGAAAACCAAGCTGGGCAGCAAGCCGGCCATCTATGTCCGTGAGATCCAGGGCTGCATCCAGGGGGAGGGTGCGCTGGACATGGGCAAGTCGGTGGAGAAGCCGACGCCGGTCTACCAGATCACGACCTATGCCGGTGATACCACCAGTGATGCGACGTCGCGTGCGGCGATCGATACCGTATTCAAGCTGTGAGGGTGGGGAGCCCATGAACACTCGCAACCGCAGGATCCTGGCAGGCGTTGGCCTTGCCGTCTTGGCCGCTGGCGGCTATCTGGCGCATACCTTGTTTGCCGCACAGGCGCAGGGCGTGCTGGCACAGGAGCCGATGAACGTGCAGACGCGCGCGACACCGGCGTTCATCATGGCGGTGGACGATTCGGGTTCGATGAACTTCGAACGCATGTTCCCCGGTGGTGACGGCCGCATGCGCTGGAACAGCAACACCAACAGCTTCTTCAACAACGATGGAAGCTTCTTCAGCGTGGGCTCGGCGTGCGCCAGCAACTCGGTGGACTGTTACCTCTACCTGTATCCGCACGCGGAGTTCAACAAGGAATACTCGCCAGGCCGCGCCATTCCGCCGCTGGATATCTACGGCTTCGCGCGTTCGCATGTCTACAACGCCAGTTACTTCAACCCGGCAGTGACCTATCGGCCGTGGACCAATGCCGATGGCACGCTGTGGGCAGATGCCTCCATCACCCAGACCCGCGCCGATCCCCGGTCCGGCCAGCGCGGCTACAACGCCGTGTACAACATGACCGTCAATCGGGCCGACACGTCGGAAAAGTTCCAGTTCGTCAACGGCATGCGGATTCCCGACCTTTCCGGTACCGGCAATGAATACTATGTCGACAGCTGGTGGGATGGTGGATGGAAGACCGCCGCGATCAGCAACACCGGCAATACCACATACTCCATCAGTTATTTTCCGGCGACCTTCTACCTGCCGGCTGCAGCGCCTGCACCGGACGGATACAAGACCGACGACGCCAGTCGCCCAGTGATTACCGGTGCCTGTGGTCCGGGCTGCAACCTGCGTCGCTACCAGATCAAGCCGGGCAATTACTCGAGTCCGGCCGCCTACAACGCCGCGATCCAGAATTTCGCCAACTGGTTCCAGTATCACCGCAACCGCGTGCTGGCCATCGTCGGTTCGTCGACCGCCGCCCTGGTGAGCGTGGATACGATGCGGGTGGGCTACTTCACCATCAACAAGCTCAGCAACGCGACCATGTATGACATGGTCACCAACCGAGCTGACCTCTACAAGCAGATTTATGCGCTGACGGCCAACGGCGGCACGCCCAACCGTCGCGCGGTGGAGTATCTGGTCGACCAGTTCCGTCGTACCGACGCCGATGCCCCCGTGCAGCTGGCCTGCCAGCGTAATGGCGGCATGCTGTTCACCGATGGCTACACCAACTCCGGCAATGCACCGAGCGCGTCCTTCGGTGACGCCGACTCGGTGAACTCGACCCACCTGCCGTCCATTCCGTTCTCCGACGGCTACAGCAATACCATCGCCGACATCGCCGCGGCGGCTTATGCAGGCGCCCGGACCCCCCTGCGCACCGGGACCAGCTTCCCGGCGGGGCAGGTGCCGGTCAGTGACAAGTGCAGCTCCCTGGACAAGAGCAGCCCGGACTGGAAGCGCCTGGACTGCCAGACCGACCTGCACATGAACTTCTACGGCGTGACCCTGGGCGCGCAGGGCAAGATCTACGGCGTCAACCAGGCCGCAACCGCCGATCCGTACAAGACGGCGCCGAACTGGGCCGGCAATGGCAATCCGCTGGACGTCGATGACGGTACCGTCATCGATGAGCTGTGGCATGCGGCCGTCAACAGCCGTGGCGAATTCATCAACGCGCAGACCCCGGCGGACGTCACCGAGGCCATGCGTCGGGTGCTGTCCTCGATCAGTGGTGGTGCGTCGCCTTCAGGCACGATCGGTATCAGTGGTGCGCGCATCGGCACCGGCTCACTGGCGGTCACCCCACGCTATGACATCACCAACAGCGGCACCGACTGGTCGAGCAAGCTGACTGCGGCCAGCGTCAAGGTCAACGCCGACCAGGTCGCGGAGCTCACCGAGGTGTGGGAAGCCTCCAGCCGCCTGACGTCGTCCGGCCGCCGGATCGTGGCCAACAAGCTGGGTTCGCCGGTGGACTTCAACAGTGCCCGTATCAGCCTGCAGGATCTGTGCAGCAAACCCGACGGCAAGTACGCGTCGATGCTGGTCTGCTCCACCGACAAGCTGACGACGATCAAGGCCGATCTGGCCAGTGCCATCAACTATCTCAGTGCCGACAGCTCCACCGAGGTCCGCAACGGCGGCAAGTATCGTGACCGGACCACGCCGCTGGGTGACATCGTCAATTCGGCGCCGGTGGTCAGCTCGCCGCTGGACGACTACGGGTACCGCCAGCTCGGCGGCACCTACGCCAAGAGCTACACCGACTACCTGGCGACCAAGGCCAAGTCCCAGCGGTACATGGTCTATGTCGGTGCCAATGACGGCATGCTGCACGCCTTCGATGGCGGCATGAAGGCCGATGCCAAGCAGGACGGCACCGGCGGCACGGAGAGCTTTGCCTACATCCCGGCCACCGCGCTGGGGCACATGGCCAACCTGCTGTTCCCCTACAAGTCCGATACGGCCGACCAGACCTTCCGCCACCGCTATTACGTCGATGGCCCGATTGCCGTGGCCGATACCTACAACGGCACCGCGTGGCAGACCAGCCTGGTAGGCACCACGGGTGCAGGTGGCCGTTCGGTGTTCGCGCTGGACGTCACCACGCCGGGCAGCTTCGGCACCGGCAACGTGCTGTGGGAAATCAGCGACATCAACGCGTCGCTGAGGGACGAGGTGCGCAACAACATCGGATTCGTGCTGGGCAAGCCGGTGATCGTGCCGGTGAAGAGCGGCACCGGCGTCGCCTGGAAGGCGATCTTCGGCAATGGGTACGGCAGCGCCAATGGCAAGGCGGTGCTGTTCGTGGTCGACATGGCCAGTGGCGACATCCGGATGATCGAAGCCGTCGAGGGTACGTCAGGCGCCGGCATCTCCGGGAGTAACGGACTGGGCAATGTTGTGGTTGTCGATCGCTGGACCGGTACCAACCAGGATGCGCGCGGCCGTGATGGACTGGCCGACACCGTCTATGCCGCCGATCAGCGTGGCGCCGTGTGGAAGTTCGACCTGACCAGCAGTGCGAACACCACGCTGACCGTGCCGATGTTCACCAGCCAGGTTGCCCAGGACTCCTCCACCAAGACCTACCGCCAGCCGATCACCGGTGGCATGACTGCTGCCACCGGTCCTTCGGGCGGCGTGATGCTCTATTTCGGCACCGGCAGCTTCTCCTTCACCAGCGACAAGGATGACAAGGCGCAGCAGGCGCTGTACGCCGTGAACGATCTGTCGGGGAAGACGGTGACCTCGACGGTGACCGCTGCCAACCTGGTCCCGTACACGGCCGCGGCCGCCACTGCAGGCGTTGATGAACGCAAGATCACGGCGGGGACGGCCCCGGCAAATGCCCGGGGCTGGATGATCCAGCTGCCTGCCGGCAATGGCGAGCGTGCGGTGGGCAACCCGATCCTGGTCAGTGGCATCGTCTTCATGCCGACCTACGTGCCCAACATGCAGTCGGTAGGCTGTTCGACCAGCGGTTCGAACTGGCTGTTCGGGCTGTCGTCGATCAGCGGCTTGCCGATGTTGGAGAACGTGCGCTATGGCTCGCCGACCGGCAGCCGGCCCGGGGCAGCGACCGCCGCCATCGCGTTGAAGACCGGAGGAACTGCGCCGGTCCGTGACGTTTCGCTGTCGGTGCTGCCGCGTCCGACGGACAACAAGGCGCCGCCCGGAGGCAGCTCCTGCTGGATGGCCGTCGGCGCGGCGGGCAGCCAGTCGCTGTATCTGCCTTACCCTTGCGGTCGCCAGTCCTGGCGCCAGCTCCAGTAACCCCAGTGCGAGGATCCACGCTCATGCTGCACACTCACATGCCTCGCCGCGCGGCTGGCTTTACGCTGATCGAATTGATGATCGTGGTGATCGTCATCGGCATCCTGGCGGCGATCGCCATTCCGTCCTATCAGGAATACGTGCGCCGATCGCATCGTGCCGTGGTGAAGGCGGACCTAGCTGAGTACGCACAGCGCGCCGAGCGCTACCACACCAGCAACAACTCCTACACCGGCTACGCGCTGCCGACCAAGGTGTCGCCCCGTGATGGTGGTACCGTGCGCTACAACCTGGACTACAAGGGGGATGGCACCAGCTTCACCATCACCGCCACCCCGCAGGGCACGCAGGCCAAGGACAGCTGCGGCACGATGAGCGTGGACCAGGCCAACCGCAAGACGGCCGACGGTGGCGTTGCCAGTTGCTGGTGAAACAGGTGTTGATCTTCCTGTAATCGACCAGTACAATGCGCCTCCCCGCCCGAATAGCTCAGCCGGTTAGAGCACTTGACTGTTAATCAGGGGGTCGTTGGTTCGAGTCCAACTTCGGGCGCCAGACACTGCAAAAGCCGCGAGAAATCGCGGCTTTTGCTTTTCTGCGCAGGCAGTCAGCAGGGCGTATCGCGGTCCACGCGTTCACTTCGCACGCGGCCGCCATTGTTGACGATCAACGCACCGTGCAGCCGGTTGCCCGCGCAGATGCGCAGGGTCAGGTTGGCCCCTGGGCTGCGTCCGTCTGCCTGGAAGAACAGCTGGGGCCGCCCGCTGCTGGCCTGGGCAAGGATCGATATGTCCGAGCGCCCGGTGTGATGGTTCAGGATCGCCTCCGGCGACGTTGGCTCCCCGCGCTGGTCGCCACTGCGGTAGATGATCCAGCCGGCGCTCCAGTCGTCGCTGCAGTGCAGGCCGTCGATACTGGCGCAGAGGCCGATCAGCTCGCGTCTGCGCAATGCCTCGCTGCGCGCGCCGGCCAGGCTGGCGTGCAGGGTCAGTTGTAGTGCATCGGCGCGTTGCCGCAGCAGCAAAGGCTGCAGCGCCGGGCAGGACGCCGCCAGCAGCACCGCCAGCACGGCGATGACCACCAGCAGTTCGGTCAGGTGCACGCCCCGCGCAGAGCGGGGGCCGAGGGGGCAGGGGGCATTGGTCGGGTGCATGCATCCAGCCTCCGCGCCCGGCTGCGCGGCCGCCATCGGGAATCCCCGTGGCGGGCTGCCCGGCCACCCCTCAGCCAGCCGTCACCCCTCGCCCCGTATACTCATCCTTCCCGGGAACTGGCAACACCATGAGCGACAGTTTTGAACTTGTCTCGCCGTATTCGCCGGCGGGCGACCAGCCCGATGCCATCGCGAAGCTGACCAGCAACTTCGAGGCCGGCATCGCCAAGCAGACCCTGCTGGGCGTGACCGGCTCGGGCAAGACCTACACCATCGCCAACGTCATCCAGAACATTCAGAAGCCGACGCTGATCATGGCGCCGAACAAGACGCTGGCGGCGCAGCTGTATGGCGAATTCAAGGCGTTCTTCCCGCACAACGCGGTGGAGTATTTCGTCAGCTATTACGACTACTACCAGCCGGAAGCCTACGTGCCGTCGTCGGACACCTTCATCGAGAAGGACAGTTCGATCAATGAACATATCGAGCAGATGCGGCTGGCCGCGACCAAGACCCTGCTGTCGCGCCCGGACGCGATCGTGGTGGCGACGGTGTCGGCGATCTATGGCCTGGGCGCGCCGGAAGACTACCTGTCGCTGCGCCTGATCCTGTCCAAGGGCGAGCGCATCGACCAGCGCGACCTGATCAACCACCTGACCCAGCTGCAGTACACGCGCAATGAGTACGAACTGCAGCGCGGCACCTTCCGCGTGCGCGGCGAAGTGATCGACGTGTTCCCGGCCGAGTCGGACAGTGAAGCGCTGCGCCTCGAGCTGTTCGATGGCGAGGTCGAGAAGATCACCCTGTTCGATCCGCTGACCGGCGAGACGCTGCGCAACATGCAGCGCTTCACCGTGTATCCGAAGACCCACTATGCGACCACGCGCGAACGCGTGCTGGCGGCGATCGAGACGATCAAGGTGGAGCTGAAGGAGCGGCTGGAGCAGCTGTACGCGCAGAACAAGCTGGTGGAGGCGCAGCGTTTGGCGCAGCGCACCCAGTTCGACCTGGAGATGATGGCCGAGGTCGGTTACTGCAACGGCATCGAGAACTACTCCCGGCACCTGACCGGCAAGGCCGCCGGCGAGCCGCCGCCGACCCTGTTCGACTACCTGCCGGCCGATGCGCTGCTGGTCATCGACGAATCGCATGTGACCATTCCGCAGATCGGCGCCATGTTCAAGGGCGATCGCTCGCGCAAGGAAACCCTGGTCGAGTTCGGCTTCCGCCTGCCGTCCGCGCTGGACAATCGTCCGCTGCGTTTCGAGGAATGGGAGGAGCGTTGCCCGCGCAGCATCTACGTGTCGGCCACGCCGGGTCCGTATGAATACCGCGAGGCCGGAGACGAGATCACCGAACTGGTGGTGCGCCCGACCGGCCTGATCGACCCGGTGGTGGAGATCCGGCCGGTGGGTACCCAGGTCGACGACCTGATGAGCGAGGCCAACGCGCGCATCAAGGCGGGCGACCGCGTGCTGGTCACCACGCTGACCAAGCGCATGGCTGAAAACCTCACTGAATACCTCACCGAGCATGGCATCCGCGTGCGTTACCTGCACTCGGACGTGGACACTGTCGAGCGTGTGGAGATCATCCGCGACCTGCGCCTGGGCAAGTTCGACGTTCTGGTCGGCATCAACCTGCTGCGCGAAGGCCTGGACATGCCCGAGGTATCGCTGGTGGCGATCCTCGATGCCGACAAGGAGGGTTTCCTGCGCTCCACCGGCTCGCTGATCCAGACCATCGGCCGCGCCGCCCGCAACGTGCGCGGCAAGGCGATCCTGTATGCCGACCGGATCACCCGTTCGATGCAGGCGGCGATCGATGAAACCGACCGCCGCCGCGCCAAGCAGGTCGAGTACAACGAAGAACATGGCATCGTGCCGCGTTCGGTGGCGCGCCCGATCGTCGACGTCCTCGAGGGCGCGCGTTCGGATGCCGCGGAGAAGGAAGCCAAGAAGGGCAAGGGCAAGGGCAAGGGCCGGGCGGGCGTGGCCGAAGAGGCGACCGACTATCGTTCGCTGTCGCCGGCGCAGCTGGCTGTCCGTCTCAAGGCGCTGGAACAGCAGATGTACCAGCACGCCAAGGATCTGGAATTCGAGGATGCCGCGCGCGTGCGTGACCAGATCCGCCAGCTGAAGGAAGCCAGCCTGGGCTGAACGCGGCAGTGCAGCATCATCTTCACAAAAGTGTTGCGCTTCCCTGCCGGCATCCGTAATATACGCGGCCTGCACCGACGCAATCGCGGAAATGCAGAAGCAAAACGGGCGGTTAGCTCAGCGGTAGAGCACTACCTTGACATGGTAGGGGTCACAGGTTCGAACCCTGTACCGCCCACCACGAAGTCCTCGCAAAAGGGCTCTCGTGAACTGCAAAGCCCGGCCCTGGCGCCGGGTTTTTACGTAACAAGGCCAGCCTTCGGGCGGCAAGAACAAGATGGGCGGTTAGCTCAGCGGTAGAGCACTACCTTGACATGGTAGGGGTCACAGGTTCGAACCCTGTACCGCCCACCACCTGTTCCCGGCGTTGCCGGTGAAGCGGTGGAAACGATGAAAGCCGGCCCTGGGGCCGGCTTTTTTTCTTTCCAGGGGCAGGACCCCGGCGTTCCCGCGAAGCCACATTCCTGCAGGTTCAGTGGCGTGAAATCAGTGGGTGATGGTGATCGAACGCTGGATCCGCCAGTGGCCATCGACGCGTTCCCACAGCTGCGCTACACCTGCCCGGGCCAGCGCAGCATTCGGGCTGCCGCCATGGTCGCCTGCCAGTTGCTGGCTGCCCAGGCGCAGCACGCGGTCCTGGCGCAGGCGATAGAGCTGCAGGGGCAGCGCTTCATGCGTGTCCTGCGGTCCTTCGGTGCGCAGGATCTGGCTGCGTAGGGCATCCTCGGTGGGCCCGCTGCCGTCGCCGAACAGGCTGGAGAACAGCAGGACCAGGGCAAGCATCGGCATGGCACGGTGCTCCAGCGGGAAAGTGCGTGCAGGCTGGCATGGCCGGCCGGGCACCGCAGCCGGCCTGCGACGAAGACGGGGATTGCGCCGCCAAAGGCGGGCAGGCGGCGATGAATCCGGGACGCGCAGGCGTAGACTCGGCGCTACCGCGCAACCGCGCCGTCACTTCAGCGAGCTGCCGCATGAGCGATCACGTCCCGGTGTCCAGGCCCAATCCGTTCCTGGAACGCCTGTTCGGCGGCAACATGCTGGAAGGCACGTTCAAGGCAGTGATCTGGGTGGCGATCCTGTGCGCGCTGCTGGCGTGGACCACGCTGCGCTGAGCGACGCTACCGCGTGGGCTTGGCTGCTGATGCAGTGAATACGGGTGCCGCGGCAAGGGTGCGGCGGCAGTGTCCGTGCATGTGCCGTCAGGCGCTGAAGGCCTGGCGCAGGCTGCGCAGGGTTGCCTGGCGGTGCTCCCTGGCCGTCGGCTCGCCCATCTCCAGTTCCTGCAGGCGCAGTCCAACCAGGGTCATCGACAACGCATAGCCGCGTGCCGCGTCGGCAACGCGTGACAGGCCCACTGCACGGCGTGCCAGTGCATTCACATGTTCAAGGTCGGGCATCAGTCCCAGATAGACGCGCTCGGCGCTGTCCAGGTCGGGCGCGCGCAGGATCGCGTGGGCTTCGGTGGCGGAGGAGACGGAGGCCATGGGGGTCCTTGTCCGTAGGGGGCGCTCGCTCAGAACGAGCGCATCAGGGAAACGAAGGCCGACGTCTGCGTGCCACGTCGTGCCATCGGGCTGTCCTTCACTGCATCACCGAACCACTGGTTGGCCACCACGCCGGTGGCGCGCCATTTGGTGCCCAGTGGCGTGCTGACCGCGATCTGCAGGCTCGGCGACGTGGTGCTGCCGGGGCGGTAGGCGGCAAGGCCCGAGCGCAGGGCTTCTTCATCGCTGATGCCGTAGTAGTAGTCGAGCAGCCGTGCACTGGAGTGCACCACGCCCGCCCGCGGCACCCAGGTGAAGCGACCCGCCTGGATCGGGTAGCTGTAATGCAGGCGCGACTCGAAACCGCCGCCATGGCCGGTCACTTCTCGCATCACGCTGGCCTCGACCATGCCCCAGTCGGCACTGTACTCGCCGTTGATGCCGGCCATGGCCGACATCTGCCGGCTGTGCAGGCGGCGCAGCTGAGCATCGTTCACGTCGTCGGTCTTGAAGCGCAGCGTGTAGGGCGTGACCGCTGCCGACAGGCGCAGTCCCTGGCCCTTGTAGAGGTACATGCCCAGCGAGCCGGGGCTGGCGAAGAAGCGCTCGCCCTGCCAGGCAATGGCCGGTACCACCAGCGGTTTGACGTCGTAGTGCGCGTACGCACCGGAGGTCGCGCCAGCGCTGATGCCGGCCTGTACGCCCGGGTTCTGCTCGGCAGCGTGGGCGAGCAACGGCACGCCGAGGGCAGCGGTGAACAGCAGCGGGCGCAGCAGGGTCGGGGACAGCGACGGCATCGATCAGCCACGTTGCGGAGGATGGCTGCGCATGGTGAGGGGGCAACATTGTCAGAACATTGCGCCGGTGTGATCGGCACGCATGGGCGCAAAACCCTGGCGCCAGGCACTATGATCGGCAGCGTTTCCGGCAGACGAGTTCCTGATGCGCATCCTCCTGGTCGAAGACGATCCTGATCTGTCCCGCGCCCTGCAATCGGGCCTGGAGCGGCAGGGCGTGGTCGCCGACGTGGTCGGCAGCCTGGCCGAGGCCGCGCTCGCGTTGCGCGAACCGGTGCACCAGCTGCTGCTGCTCGATCGCCAGCTGCCCGATGGCGATGGCGCCGGATTCGTCGCGACGGCGCGTGCGCTGCGGCCGAACCTGGCGGTGATCATGCTGACCGCCAAGGGCACGCTGTCGGACAAGGTCGAAGGCCTGGACGTCGGTGCCGATGACTATCTGGTCAAGCCGGTGGCGATCGAGGAACTGATGGCGCGCATCCGCGCGGTATCGCGCAGGCCTTCGGCGATGGTGACACCGAGCCTGCGGCTGGGGCGCCTCGAGTTCGATTTCGAATCGCTGCAGGCGCAGGTGGAGGGCCAGCCTCTGGCGCTGCCACGTCGGCAGGTACTGGTGCTGCAGGCATTGGCGATGCGGCAGGGGCGCACGGTCACCCGCAGTGCGTTGGAGGCTGCGGTGTACGGTTTCGACGATGAGATCCAGTCCAATGCGCTCGACGCGCACATCTCCAAGCTGCGCAAGGCACTGCAGCAGGCCGGTGCCGGCGTCGAGATCCACGTGATACGGGGCGTCGGCTACCTGCTGGCGGAGGCCTGAGATGGCCCGTCCGATCCGTTCGATCACCCTTGGCCTGGCCTGGCGCCTGTTCCTGGCGCAGGCCTTCACCGTACTGTTCGCGGTGGTCGCGCTGATCCTGACCTGGGGTGACAAGGACTCCTGGGGCATGGACATGTTCGTTGCCGAGGCGGTGGCCAAGGCGGTGCACAGCGAAGACGGCCGCCTGGTGCTGGACCAGGCGCGCTGGGACAAGCTCGATGCCAACGCCGGGGGAAATCTCTGGTTCGCCGCGGTGGACGACAAGGGCATGTGGCTGGAGCGCGGCATCATCCCCGCGATCCACGCGCCGATGCTCGCGCGGCTGCCGACCGTGGGTGCCACCGAGCTGGGTTCGCTGGTACCGCCCTACCTGGACGTGGCGCGGGTGATGATCCGCAACGAGGATGGGCGCCGCATCACCGTGATGGTCGGTGGAGCACCCAAGGGCGGGCTGCTGGACGGTGCGCTGATGGTGCTGCGCCTGATCGGCCTGTGGTTCTTCCTGCCACTGATCGTGGTCACCCTGCTGGTGATGCCGACCGTGATCCACCGTGCCATGCGCGGTGTGCGCCGTTCCGCGCAGCAGGCCAAGGAGCTGGACATCGGCCAGCCCGGTGCGCGGCTGGATGCGCGGCTGGTCTCCACGGAAGTGGCGCCGCTGGTGGAAGCGTTCAACGATGCCATCGACAAGGTGCAGCAGGGCTACGCCGCGCGCGACAAGTTCCTTGCCGACGCAGCGCACGAGCTGCGCGTGCCGATCGCCGTGGTGCAGGCGCGCCTGTCGCAGCTGCCGCAGGGCGAGCTGAAATCGCAGTTGCTGACCGACGTGGCGCGGCTGGGCAATGTTGCCGAGCACCTGCTTGATCTGCAGCGGCTTGACCGCAATGTCGGCGCATTGCAGCGGCTGGACCTGGCCCTGCTGGTGCGTGAGGCAGCCGCGGACCTGGCGCCGTTGGTGGTGGGCGCCGGCTATGGATTCGAAGTGGACGCGCCGGAAGCGCCGGTGTGGATCCACGGTGACAGCCTGGCGCTGGGGCGGGTGATTGCCAATCTGGTACACAACGCGATCGTGCATGGTGGTGGCCGTGGCACCATCTGTGTGCGGTTGGACACGCGCGGGTTGCTGGAAGTCAGCGACCAGGGCGCGGGCATTCCAGTAGGCGACCGCGAGGCGATCTTCGAGCCGTTCCATCGCCTGCGCGCGGCGGGCAGCGGCAGTGGCCTTGGCCTGCACCTGGTGAAGGAGATCGTGCAGCACCATGGCGGCTCGGTCAGTGTCGGTGAGGCCGCGGGCGGCGGCGCAAGCTTCCGGGTCAATTTCCATCGCGGCAGCGCGCGGCGCTGACGCGTTTGCGGGGCAAGTCCCGATAGGCAACCTGCCGCCGGCAGCGGCAGGCTGGCCTCATGGCCATCGAGCGCTCCCCGTCTCCCTTGCTGGGCAGTGGCACCGCTGGGGCGCTCACACTGGGGGCGTTGGGCTGCGTGCAGCTGTCGCAGCTGCCGCCGCTGTGGGTCTGCACGGTGATGATCGTGCTTGGCATGGCCGGGTGGGGCCTGCGATGGCGGGGGCGCCTGCCGGCGGTCATGCTGCTCGGTGCCGGATGGACGTCGATGCACGGGCACTGGGCAATGCAGGACCAGCTGCCACCGGGCCAACCGGCTCGGGATGTAGTGGTCAGTGGCCGGGTCATCGATCTGCCGGATCATCGGGCCGCGCACACCCGCTTCCTGCTGCAGGTCAGCGAGAGCCGCGAACTGCCATCGCTGCGCGGCAAGCGCCTGCAGGTCACCTGGAACGACGGCTGGCAAGGCAGGTCCAGCGCCGCTGCCGAGGGGCGGCGCAGGCAGGTCCTGGCCGGTGCGCAGTGGCAGCTGGCGCTGCGTGTGCGGGCCCCTCGCTCGCGGATCAATCCCGGGGGTTTTGACAGTGAGCGTCATGCGCTGCTGCGTGGCGTAGCCGGCACTGGAACGGTGAGGGCGCCGGCCAGCGCGCGTGAGCTGCAGGCCGGACATGGCCTGCCGGCATGGCGTGAGCGCACCAGCGCCGCCATCGCGCTGCAAGTGGCCCATCCGGCCGCCCGTTTCGTGCAGGCGCTCGCCCTGGGCGACACGCGTGGCCTGTCCGACACCGATTGGGATCAGCTGCGGGCGCTGGGGCTGACCCATCTGGTGGCCATTTCCGGATTTCATGTCGGGGTGGTGGCGGGGCTGGGGGCGTTGCTGTGCCGAGGGCTGTGGTGGCTGTGCCCCCTGCTGGCCCGGCATTGGCCACGTCCACAGGCGGCGGCCTGCGCCGCGGCGCTGTCCGCAGCGGGCTATGCGGTGCTGGCCGGTGGTGAGTTGCCGACCGTGCGCACGGCACTGATGATCGGGCTGGTGGCCCTGGCGCGCAGCGGGCGGCGCCCGCTGGGTCTCGTGCAGGGGCTTGCGCTGGCGGCGCTGGCGCTGCTGCTGCCGGCGCCCCTGTCGGTGCTGTCAGCGGGCTTCTGGCTCAGCTTCGGCGGCGTACTGTGGCTGGTGTGGTGCTTGCCGCAGGGACGTCCGCGCGGGGTGGCCGCCAACCTGCGCGGGTTCCTGGCCGCACAAGGGGTGGCCAGCGTCGGCCTGTTGCCGCTGGGCATCGCCTTGTTCGGTGGCACCGCCTGGCTGGGGCCGCTGGTGAACCTGCCGGTCATCCCGTGGTGGACATTGCTGGTGGTGCCCCTGTCGCTGCTGGGCACCGCCCTGCAGGCGCTGCACGACGGTGCTGGGTGCTGGGCGTGGCGCGCGGCGGCGTGGCTGTTCGAGATCAGCTGGCAGGCCCTGCAGCCACTGGCGGCGCACCCGCAGGCGATGTGGTGGCTGGCCGAGGCGCCGGCCTGGGCAGTGCCGGCGGCGCTGCTGGGGGTGTTCTGGTGGCTGCTGCCACGGGGTGCCGGGGGCTGGCTGGCTGGCCTGCTGCTGTGCCTGCCGCTGCTGTGGCCGGCGCGTGAGCGCCCGGCCGAGGGAGAGCTGGAGCTGCTGGTGCATGACGTCGGCCAGGGCACGGCGGTGTTGCTGCGTACTGCGCGGCATGCCCTCTGGTACGACGTGGGGCCGCCGAACGGGGGCGAGGGCAGCGAGCGGATCCTGGTTCCGTCACTGCGGGCCTTGGGCCAGGCGCCGCCCGAGCGGGTGCTGCTCAGCCACGACGATCTCGATCATGCCGGCAACCTGCCGAGCCTGCGTCTTCAGCTGCCGGGGCTGTCATTGCTGGCGCCGCCGGGAAGTACGATCGCCGGGGCCGGCCGTTGCCAGCGCGGCCTGCGCTGGCACTGGGATGGCGTCGATTTCCAGGTGCTGCACCCGGATGCCGGCAGCCAGCGGGCCGAAAACGAAGACAGCTGCGTGCTGCGCGTGGCCGGTGCCCATGGCGTGGTCCTGTTGCCGGGGGACATCGGCCGTCCGGCCGAACAGGCGCTGTTGCGGGCGTCTGCGGCGGCGCTGAAGGCGGATGTGGTGCTGGTGCCGCACCATGGCAGTGGCGGCAGCTCCAGCGCGCCCTGGGTGGCGGCGGTGTCAGCCCGGCTGGCATTGGTCTCGGCCGGCCACCAGAACCGTTTCGGCCACCCGCGCCAGGACGTGGTCCGGCGCTGGCAGGGACAGGGCGCCGAGGTGGTGTCCACTGCGGAGTCCGGGGCGATCCGCGTATGGCTTGGCGCACAAGGGCTGCAGCTGCGTGAACAGCGCATCCATGCATCCCGGTGGTGGGATGCCGCTGGGCGGGCGCGGTCGGCTGCTATCCTATCGCCGATCGAACAAGCGGCCGTTGGGCCGGAGGGTTGAAACGTGTGGGAACTGGTCAAGGCCGGTGGCTGGCCGATGGTGCCGCTGCTGCTGTTGGGCGTACTGGCTTTGGCGATCATCCTGGAGCGTTTCTGGTCCCTGCGGCGAACGGAGGTGCTGCCGCCCGGCCTCGGCCAGGAAGTGCGCAACTGGGCCGCGCGCGGCAAGCTTGACCCGGCGCACCTGCAGACCCTGCGTGCCAACTCGCCGTTGGGCGCGCTGCTGGCGGCCGCGCTGGAAGCCCGCAACCGCCCGCGCGACCAGATCCGCGAGCGCATCGAGGATACCGGGCGTCACCTGGTGCACCGCATGGAGCGGTTCCTCAACGCGCTGGGCACCATCGCTTCGGCTGGCCCGCTGCTGGGCCTGCTCGGCACCGTGATCGGCATGATCCAGATGTTCCTGGGCATCCTCGACCATGGCGTGGGTGATGTGAACCAGCTGGCCGGTGGCATCGGCAAGGCCCTGGTGTGCACCGCCACCGGCATGATCGTGGCCATCCCGGCACTGATGTTCCATCGCTACTTCAAGGGCCGCATCCACGGCTACGTGGTGGAGATGGAACAGGAGGCCAGCGCCCTGCTGGATACGCTCGACGGCCGCCCGGGGGTGATGAACCCGTCCCCGTCGGCGCGCCCGGCCAACGCCGCTGCGGCGAAGGCCTGATCGATGCGTATCGGCAATGACCGATCCCAGGATGAGCCGCATATCGATCTGGTCCCGTTGATCGACGTCATCCTGGTGCTGATCATCTTCTTCGTGGTCACCACCACCTTCGATGCGCGCTCGACGTTGCAGGTGCAGCTGCCCACCGCCAGCCAGCAGCCCAACAACGAACCGCCGCGTTCGCTCAGCGTGCTGATCAACGCCGAAGGCCGTTATTTCATCAATGACCAGGAAGTGCTGCGCAGCGATGTCGAGTCCGTCAAGCAGACCATCGTCGCCGTCGCCGGCAGTGATCGCAGCCAGCCCGTGCTGCTGCGCGCCGACGCGCGTACTCCCTACCAGGCCGTGGTGACTGCGCAGGACGCGCTCGGTCAGCTCGGTTTCCGTCGTATCGCCATTGCAACTGCGCCAGAGGTGCGTCCATGAGTTCCCATCACGCGCCGGTGTGGCCGATCTACAAACGTCTGCTGGGCTACACCCGCACCTACTGGGTGTTCATGGTCGGCGCGGTCATCGCCATGGTGGTCGAAGCTCTTGCCGGCTACCACTTCACCAAGCTGATGGAGCCGCTGGTCAACGAAGGTTTCGTCGATCCGCAGCCGCGCGCGGCCGTGGTGCTGCCGCTGACCATCCTCGGCCTGTTCCTGATGCGCAGCCTGGCCACCTGGGTCAGCGACTACACGCTGGCCAAGACCGGCCGCAGCGTGGTCCGCGACCTGCGTGAGCAGGTGCTGCAGAAGTACCTGCACCTGCCGTCGTCGCACTTCGATACCGAAGCGACGCCGGTAATGGTCAGCCGCCTCAACTTCGATACGGAACAGGTCACCCAGGCCAGTGCCGACGCGCTGAAGACCGTGGTCGCCGATACCCTCACCATCATCGCGATGCTGGCGGTGATGCTGCAGATGAGCGTCAAGGTGACCCTGGCGATGCTGCTGGTGGTGCCGCTGATCGGCGGCATCGTGTCCTACGTGGGCAAGCGCTACCGTCGCATCAGCCGCGGCATCCAGGACGGCATGGGCACGATGGCGCAGACTGCCGAGCAGTCGCTGGCCGCGCAGCAGGAAGTGAAGGTGCACGGCACCCAGCAGCATGAGATCTCGCGCTACTCGCGCCTGGCCAACCGCATGCTGGCGCTGAACATGAAGGTCGAGGTCACCCGCGCCGCCGCGTCCAGCGTGGTGCAGTTCCTGGCCGCACTGGCGCTGGCGGTGATCGTCTGGGTGTCGACCCGCGAAGCCCTGGCCGGCCGCCTCAATGCCGGCCAGTTCATGGGCCTGATGACCTCGATGATGGCCATCATTCCCTCGCTGCGCCGACTGACCAGCGTACAGACCTCGATTTCGCGCGGCGTCTCCGCCGCCGAGCGCCTGTTCGGCATCCTCGACATGCCGGTGGAGCGTGATGAGGGCCAGCACCGCGTGCAGCGCGTGCGCGGCGAACTGGCGTTCGACCACGTCATGCTGCGCTACCGCGAAGACAGCGGCATTGCCCTGGACGACATCAGTTTCGTTGCCAGGCCGGGCACGGTGACGGCCATCGTCGGCCGTTCCGGCAGCGGCAAGACCAGCCTGATCCGGCTGGTTCCGCGCTTCTACGAGCCCAGTGGCGGCGTCATCACCCTCGATGGCGTGGCCCTGGATGACTATCCGCTGGCCGACCTGCGCCGGCAGGTGGCGATCGTCGGGCAGAAGGTGATGCTGTTCGATGACACCATCGCGGCCAACATCGCCTACGGCATGGAGGCGACCGATGAGCAGATCCGTGCGGCGGCCGAAGCGGCCAATGCCTGGGAGTTCATCGCACGCATGCCGCAGCAGCTGCAGACCCCGGTCGGCGAGAATGGCGCGCTGCTGTCCGGTGGCCAGCGCCAGCGCCTGGCGATTGCCCGCGCGATCCTGCGCGACGCGCCGATCCTGATCCTCGACGAAGCCACTGCGGCGCTGGACAACGAATCCGAGCGCCTGGTGCAGGATGCGCTGCAGCGCCTGATGCCGGAACGCACCACGCTGGTCATCGCGCACCGCCTGTCGACCATCGAGCATGCCGACCAGGTGCTGGTGATGGACCATGGCCGCATCGTTGAACGTGGCACCCACAAGGAGCTGCTCGAACTGGGCGGCCTTTACCAGCATCTGCACAGCATGCAGTTCCGCGAAAGGCAGGACTGATGGCCGGCAAGGGTACCCAGACCCCGGCGTACTGGTACGACGGCAGCCCCGTTCCGTGGACGATGCGCCTGCTGGCGCCGCTGTACGCAGGTGTCACCGCGCTGCGCCGGCGCGCCTATCGGCGTGGCTGGCGCAAGCGCCACTCGCTGCCGGTGCCGGTCATCGTGGTCGGCAACATCACCGCCGGTGGTACCGGCAAGACGCCGCTGACCATTGCCCTGGTCGAGCGCCTGCGCGCGGCCGGCTGGAAGCCGGGCGTGGCCAGCCGTGGTTATGGTCGCGAAGACGCCGACAAGCCGCTGTGGGTGCAGGCCGATACGCCAACTGCCAAGGGCGGTGACGAGCCGGTGCTGATCGCCTGGAAGACCGGTGTGCCGGTGCGCGTGGACCGCGACCGTGTCGCCGCCGGCAAGGCGCTGATCGAGGCCGGCTGCGATGTGATCGTCTGCGACGATGGCCTGCAGCACTACCGCCTGGCGCGCGACATCGAGATCGAAGTGGTCGATGCGCAGCGTCGCTACGGCAATGGCCGGATGATTCCGGCCGGGCCGTTGCGCGAGCCCGTCAGCCGCGCCAGCGAATGCGATTTCCGGGTGGTCAACCTCGGCCAGGCCGATGAGGAAACCGCAGCGCAGGCCTGTGGCTTCGGCCAGTGGCCGATGGCGCTGCACATCGACAGTGCACAGCCGCTGGCCGGTGGCCGCGCTCGCCCGCTGGCGTACTTCAAGGGCCAGCGCGTGCATGCGGTGGCCGGCATTGCCCATCCCCAGCGCTTCTTCGACATGTTGCGCGCGCGCGGGATCGGCGTGGTGCCGCATGCGTTCGCCGACCACCAGGCCTACCAGCCGCAGGACCTGTCCTTCGGCAGCCAGCTGCCGGTATTGATGACCGAGAAGGACGCGGTGAAATGCCGTGCGTTCGGCAACGACTGGCACTACGCGGTTCCGCTGCGCGCCGAGCTGCCCGCGGCGTTCTGGGTGGCGCTGACCGATCGCCTGGACAAGCTGCGGCCGAACTGAGTGGTGCGGCGGCGCTTGCATTCACGCGCTGCTGCCCGCATTCCCGTTGTAACGAGCCTGCCGAGTACCGCCTGCATGACTGAATTCGTCGTCGCCATTCCGGCCCGCTATGCCGCCTCGCGGCTGCCGGGCAAGCCGTTGCGCCCGCTGGGCGGCGAGCCGCTGGTGCTGCATGTGGCGCGCCGCGCGCTGCAGGCCGGTGCCCGTGAAGTCTGGGTAGCGACCGACGATCAGCGCATTGCCGATGCGCTGTCCGGGCTGGCCGAAGTGAAGGTGGCGGTGACCGCGACCACGCACGCCTCCGGCACTGATCGCCTGGCCGAATGCGCACGCATTGCCGGCTGGGCCGATGACACGGTGGTGGTCAACCTGCAGGGCGACGAACCGTTCGCACCGGCGGCCGGTATCCGTGCGGTGGCCGATGCGCTGGTCGCAGGCACTGCGACGATGTCGACTCTCGCCACGACCGTCGAGGACGCGCACACCCTGTTCGACCCGAACGTGGTGAAGCTGGTGCGCAACGTGCGCAACGAGGCGATGTACTTCAGCCGCGCGCCGATCGCCTGGCACCGCGACGGCTTCGCACGCAGCCGCGACACGCTGCCGGACGGCCACCACTGGTTGCGCCACATCGGCATCTACGGCTATCGCGCCGGCTTCCTGCAGCAGTTCGCGGCGATGCCGCCGGGCCAGCTGGAGCAGGTCGAATCGCTGGAGCAGCTGCGCGTGCTGGAAGCGGGCTATCCGATCAGCGTGGCGATCTCGCCCGAGCCGTTCCCGCCGGGCATCGACACGCCCGAGGACCTGGAGCGCGCCGAGGGGCTGCTGCAGGCGATGGCGCCGCGATGAGGCTGCTGGTCGTCTGCCTCGGCAACATCTGCCGTTCGCCGATGGCCGAAGGCGCGCTGCGCGCACGCCTGGATGCCTCGCCGCTGGCCGGGCGGGTGCAGGTTGATTCGGCTGGCACCGGCGACTGGCACGTGGGCGAGCCGCCGGACCGCCGCGCGATCGCCTGCGCGGCCGGGCACGGCGTGGACATCGGCGGCCTGCGAGCACGCCAGCTGCAGGCCGTGGATTTCGACCGTTTCGACTGGATCCTGTGTGCCGACGAGGCCAACCTGCGTGATGCAGGGCGCCTGGCGTCGGCGGCCCAGCGTGAACGGCTGGCGTTGTACCTGCCCTGGTCGGGTGTTCAGGGGCGGGTAGCCATCCCTGACCCCTATACCGGCGGCAGCGATCATTTCGAACAGGTCTGGTCGCTGGTCGACGATGCTGCAAAACGTGCGGTGGCACGACTGTTGCATGACGCCGACTCCGGCATAATCGGGTCATGAACGTCCAGCCCGTCCCGGACCTGCCCGAGTTCGCCACCTGGCTCAATGCCACCCCCTGCACCCTGACCGAACTGCGCGGCCGGCCGGTCGCGCTGCTGTTCGTCAATGCGGCCTCCGCCTGGAGTGCGCAACGCCTGGCCGAGTTCGGCCAATGGCTCTCGCGCCACCCCGGCAAGCTGCAGCCGCTGGTGCTGCAGGTGCCGCGCTTCGATTTCGAGCGCGACGCCAGTGCCGCACTGAAGCTGCTGCGCCGCCAGGGTCTGGCCATGCCCGTACTGCTCGATGCCGATTGGGATGGCTGGCGCCGCTTCGGCGTTACCGCCTGGCCGACCGTGGTGCTGCTGGACGCGCAGGGTCGCGAGCAGCAGCGGCTGGTCGGGCAGGGAGCACCCGGTGAACTGGAGCGCGCCCTGAACACGCTGTGCCAGGGCGCGCCTTCGGCGCCGCCGCGCGGCGGCAGCGAACTGCATCCGGAACCACGCCAGGCGCTGCGGTTCCCGCTGGGCCTGGCGGTCAGCACCGAACGCCTGTACATCGCCGACAGTGGCCACCACCGCATTCTCGAATGCAGCCATGGCGGCCGCATCCTGCGCCAGTTCGGCCTCGGTACCGCCGATTTCATGGACGGCAACCTGGCCGAAGCGGCGTTCCACCGCCCGCAGGCGCTGGTGCTGGAGCGCGATTCGCTGTACGTCGCCGACACAGGCAACCATGCGGTGCGCCGCATCAACCTGCTGACCGGCATCGTCGACACGCTGTGTGGCAACGGACGTCCCGGTGCGCCGATGGAAGGTCCGGTGGCGCAGGCGCGGCAGGTCTCGCTGGACCATCCTGTCGGCCTGGCCATCGCCGACAACCAGCTGCACATCGCGATGGCCGGCGACAACCGCATCTGGAGCTACCACCTGGGCCAGCGCAGCCTGCAATGGCGCGCCGGCAGTGGTTCCATCGAAGAGCGTGACGGCAGCGGCCACCTGGCTGCCTTTGCCCAACCGACTGCGCTGGCCGTGGTGCAGCAGGTGTTGTACGTCGCCGACGCCTTGGGATCCTCGATCCGTGCACTGCAACTGCGCGGCGACCTGGTGCAGACGCTGGTCGGGCAGGGGCCCTGGCGCTTCGGCAGCGAAGACGGCCCGCGTGCGCAGGCCAGCCTGCAGTATCCGCAGGCTATCGCATTGAGCGCGGACGCTCCGCTGCTGTGGATTGCCGATACCGGCAACGGTCGCCTGCGCACGCTGCGCCTGGGCGGCGGTGAACTGACCACCCAGCCGCTGCCGCGCCGCCTGCATGGCCCGGCCGGATTGGCGGTGGGCGCCGGTGCGGTGTGGATCGCCGAGACTGACGCCCATGCCGTGCTGCGATTCGACCCCGACAGCGGCGTGCTCAGCGAAGTCCCGATCAGCGAATGACCGACGTTCCCGCCCCGGCCTTCGACGGCAAGGCCTTCGCGGCCCAGCTCAGCACCGCCCCTGGCGTGTACCGCATGTACGCCGCCGACGACACCCTGCTGTACGTGGGCAAGGCGCGCGCGCTGCGCAACCGTGTCGGCAGCTATTTCAACGGCAGCCCGAAGAACGCGCGGATCATGTCGATGATCTCGCAGATCACGCGCATGGACGTGACCGTGACGCGCTCGGAAGCCGAGGCGTTGCTGCTGGAAAACCAGTTGATCAAGTCGCTGTCGCCGCGTTACAACGTCTCGCTGCGTGACGACAAGACCTACCCGCATGTGCTGCTGACCCGCGAGGACTGGCCGCGCATCGCACTGCATCGTGGCCCGCGTGCCATTCCCGGGCGCTACTTCGGGCCGTATCCCGGCGTCACCGCCGTGCGCGAGACGCTGAACCTGATGCACAAGCTGTTCAAGCTGCGCAGCTGCGAGGACAGCGTGTTCCGCAACCGTTCGCGACCGTGCCTGCAATACCAGATCGGGCGTTGCAGCGCGCCCTGCGTGGAGCTGGTCCCGGCGCCGGAGTACGCCGAGTCGGTGCGCCGCGCCGCCCTGTTCCTGGAAGGCAAGAGTGACGAGCTGACCCGCGAACTGGGCGAGCAGATGCAGGCCGCCAGCGAGGCGCTGGAGTTCGAGCAGGCCGCGCGCCTGCGCGACCTGATCTCCTCGCTGCGCAGCATGCAGACCCGCCAGTACGTGGATGGCCGCGCCGCGGACCTCGATGTGCTGGCCGTGGCCATGCAGGGCTCGCAGGCCTGCGTGCTGCTGCTGGCCTTCCGTGATGGCCGCAACCTCGGCACCCGCCCGTTCTTCCCGCGCACCAATGGCGAGGAAAGCCCGGAAGAGGTGCTTGCCGCCTTCGTCTCGCAGTACTACATCGAATTCGAGCCGCCGCGCGAGATCCTGCTGGACCGCGAGATTCCCGACGCCGACCTGCTGGTCGCCGCGCTGTCGGCCTCGGCCGAGCGCAAGGTGCAGCTGAAGTGGAACGTGCGCGGCGAGCGCGCCGGCTATGTGGAGCTGGCCAGCCGCAACGCGCAGCTGACCCTGGCCACCGAACTCAACAGCCGCAACGCGCAGCATGCACGCAGCGATGCGCTGCGCGAGATGCTGGGCCTGGCCGAGCCGGTCAAGCGTGTCGAGTGTTTTGATATCAGCCACACCCTGGGCGAGGCCACCGTAGCCTCGTGCGTGGTGTTCGACGCCGCCGGCCCGGTGCGCGCGCAGTACCGCCGTTTCAACATCAGCGGCATCGAGCCGGGCGACGACTACGCCGCCATGCGCCAGGCCATCGACCGCCGTTTCCGCCGCGCAGTGGAAGAGCAGGGCGTGCTGCCGGACGTGCTGCTGATCGACGGTGGCGCCGGCCAGCTGTCGCAGGCCCAGGCCGCACTGGCCGATCTGGGCGTGGAAGGCGTGCTGCTGGTGGGCGTGGCCAAGGGCGTGGAGCGCCGTGCCGGCCACGAGGCGCTGGTGATGCCCGATGGCCGCGAGCTGCGCCCGGGCGCGGCCAGCCCGGCGCTGCAGTTCATCCAGCAGGTGCGCGACGAGGCGCATCGCTTCGCCATCACCGGCCACAGGGGGCGCCGCCAGAAGGCGCGGATGACCAGCAAACTGGAGGATATCCCCGGCATCGGGCCGCGCCGCCGCGCCAGCCTGCTCAAGCATTTCGGCGGCCTGGTGGGCCTGAAAGCCGCTGGCGAAGCCGAGATCGCCAAGGTGGAAGGCATCAATGACGCCCTCGCGGCACGTATCTACGCTAACCTGCACGGGTTGGCCACGCCTGATGCGGCCGAGTAGAGAGAGAAGCACGCAAGCATGAAGTTGACCCTGCCCACCTGGCTGACGTTGTTGCGGATCGTGATGATCCCGGTGCTGGTGCTGGTGTTCTACCTGCCCTACACCTGGACCAACTTCGCTTCGGCGGCGATCTTCGGCCTGGCCGCGATCACCGACTGGCTCGATGGCTGGATCGCACGCCGTTACCAGCTGGAGTCGGCCTTTGGCGCCTTCCTCGACCCGGTCGCGGACAAGCTGATGGTAGCGGTGGCGCTGTTCCTGATCGTGCAGGGTCACCCGACGCCGTGGATGGCGTTCTGGGCGGCGGTCATCGTCGGCCGCGAGATCGCGGTGTCCGCGCTGCGCGAATGGATGGCCGAGCTGGGCCAGCGCGCGAAGGTGCGCGTGGCGATGATCGGCAAGGTCAAGACCACCGCGCAGATGGTCGCGCTGTTGTGCCTGCTGTATTCGGTGGCCCCGAACGTGCCGGTGGAAGACATCTGGATGGGCTGGCCGGTGTTCCATATCGGCGACTGGACCCTGGCCATTGCCGCCGTGCTGACCCTGTGGTCGGGCCTGCAGTACCTGCACGCCGCCTGGCCGAGCCTGCGCGACGATGAGCGCGCTGCGCGCGAGCGTGCGCGGCAGAAGAAGCTGGGCAACTGAGCCCGGGGTCTGAGCCCCGGGGTCGGATCCCTTTCCGAAGGAAAGGGCTCTGACCCCATCGATGCGCCTATCCCCGCATGGCGTGGACCTACTGGAAATGCTGCGTCCACGGATGGTGCGGATCCATCGGTTTGCGGGGATGCCGTGGTAGATCCACGCCATGCATGGATACGCGGTGCAAGGCGCCTCGCAGGCCCCGGAAAAACCGCTTGACGCCATCCTTGGAACAGGTAGAATTTCGCCTCCCAAGCGGGAATAGCTCAGTTGGTAGAGCGCAACCTTGCCAAGGTTGAGGTCGCGAGTTCGAGTCTCGTTTCCCGCTCCAGATTCAAGAAGAACGCTCCCGGAAGGGAGCGTTTTTTCGTTTGTGTGCAGGGCACTTCATCCCTGCTTCACCGCCACCCCATCGCCTCACCACGCGTGCTCGCGAAGCTGTATCTCCGTTCCAGCCCGGCGATGCCGCGATGCCTCATCAATCCTCTGCTTACGACCACGATGTGGTCATCGTCGGCGCCAGTTTCGCCGGCGCCGCCTGCGCATTGGCCGCTGTCCAGTACGGGCTGCGCGTCTGCGTGCTGGAACGCAAGGCCGACCCCGGTGAGCGCCTGCACACCACCGGCATCGTGGTGAAGGAAGCGATGGAGCAGACCTGGCTGGGGCGCATGCCCGAGCATCTGGTGCAGCGAGTCGCAAACGTGCGCCTGTATGCGCCGAACCTGCGCAGCGTGTTGCTGGCCGCACCGGGCTATTACTTCCTCACCACCGATACGCCGAACCTGATGCGCTGGCTGACCCGTGAGCTGCGCGCGAATGGCGTCGACCTTCGCCTGCAACAGTCCTTCACCGACGCCCATCGCAGTGGTGACGGCTGGCAGGTGGAAGGGGCAGGGCGCTGCGCCTATCTGGTTGGCGCTGACGGCGCACGCTCACGCGTGGCACAACGCACCGGGCTTGGCCAGGTGCGTGACAACCTCTACGGCGTCGAGCGTGAGTTCGCCGGCCTGCAGGTGTCGCAGGGCGATGCACTGCATTGCTTCGTCAGCAAGCGCCACGCACCGGGCTACATCGGCTGGGTCGCGCAGAATCCGACCGGGCTGCAGGTCGGGTTGGCAGTGCGCCATGATCCGGACCGGGTGCGGCCGCCAGATATCGATGATTTCCTTGAGCATGTGCGCGATGTGGTCGGCATTCCGGCCTCGGCGCGTCCTTCGGCCACCCGCGCCGGTCTGGTGCCCTGCGGCCGGCCGGACGGCCCGATCAGCGGGCCCCGCCTGATCCTGACCGGTGACGCGGCGGGCATCGTCTCGCCGCTCTCGGCCGGCGGCATCCATTCCTCGTGGCGGCACGGTTGGACGGTCGGCGAGGCGATCGCGCGGCATCTGCGCGGCCAGGGGCCGGACGCCGAGCGGGTGGCGCGGCAGGCGGCCCCGGCCTTCGGTGGCAAGCGCCTGCTGCGCTGGGCGATGGACCATCTGCAGGCCGACTGGCCGCTCAATGCACTGCTGCACACGGCCGCCACGCGTCGCATCGCCGAGCAGGTCTATTTCCACCGACGTGGCCTGCGCAGGTAAAGCGAGCAGGCAGGGGGCGCCTGAACGCCGTCCTTCGGTTCACGTGAAAATTCCTGTTGACGCCGTGCAGCAATATCGACACAATAGCGCTCCTTCGACGCAGGTCGAACGGAATCTGCGGGAATAGCTCAGTTGGTAGAGCGCAACCTTGCCAAGGTTGAGGTCGCGAGTTCGAGTCTCGTTTCCCGCTCCAGATTCAAGAAAAACGCTCCCGCAAGGGGGCGTTTTTCGTTTGTCATGACGTTGGCCAGGCGGGTCGCTACAGGCGGGCCACGACATTTTCATGGTGGGCGTGGTAAGTCTGCAGCGGGGGCGATTCCGATATTGGTGTCGCAATCGGCATGACGGGGGGCGCAGCGATCGTGGGGACGATCGGAAGCACCTGGCATGAGGGGCTGCAACAGACGCAATGACCTGGAATCCGCACCAGTGTTCCGCCTGCTGCAGGCACTGAAAGGCTGGCGAAAGGCCTGCGCCGGCGTTGCCTGAACCGCACGGGTGCTGTGACCTTTTTCGGACCATTTCTCCATGTTCGCTCCACAATCGCACGGTAGCCTTCATGCTCCTTCTACACGTTGGCGGGCTGGTGGTCAGGCGTATCACTTCAGTGGCAGTGCCCAGGACGGGGCGCGGACTCTCCCTGCAGGCAGTGCTGCGACCCGGCGCGCTGCTCGCAAGTCTCGCATTGGCGGGCTGCATGTCGGTGCCGGTTCCGGATCTGCCTGATCGCACGCCCAGCACCTGGACCCAGGTGCCGCAGGGCCAAGGCGTGGCGGTGGACGCCAAACAGTGGTGGAAAGTGTTGTCCGATCCAGCGCTGGATGGACTGGTCGATCAGGCCATCGCCGGCAACCTCGACCTGCAGCAGGCCACGCTGCGCCTGCAGGCCGTGCGGATTGTCGCCGGCACGTCCGATTCGCGCTTCCTGCCGGAAATCACCGCCAGCGCCAAGCAGGTGCAGGATGCCGCTGCGGTCGACACCTACTTCCACGCGGGTATCGAAGCGATCTGGGACCTGGGCCTGTTCGGCGCCGCCGAGAGCGCGCAGTTGAGCGCGCAGGCGTCGGCCGGCAACGCCGAGGCGCTGCGTGGTGCCGCGCAGGTCGCGGTGATCGCCGACGTGGTGCGCAGCTATCTGGATCTGACCGTGGCGCAGGCCCAGCAGGACCTGTTGGCCCGCCAGCAGGCGGTGGACGATCGCGGCGAACAGTTGGCCCTGGTACGCCAGCGCCTGCGCCTTGATGAGCCCGGCGAACTTGATCGCCTGCGTGCACGTCAGGCCGCCACCCGCGCGGCCACGGCACAGGCACGGGAAAACGCGGACAACGCTGCCCATGCGTTGGCTTTGCTGCTGGGACGCGATGGCCCGGACCCGGCCTGGCGTGCCTATCGCACGCCGCCGACGCTGGGTGCGTTCTCGCTGCAGCAGGTCCCGGCCGATCTGCTGCGCCATCGGCCGCAGATCCTGCTGGCCGAATCGGAGGTGATGCAGGCTGCTGCCAGCAAGGGTTCGGCACGCGCCGCGATGTATCCGCGTGTCAGCCTCGGTGGCTCCATCCTGTACGCCTACAACCTCACCCAGAACGCCCGCTCCAATTCCGATTCGAGCCCGTCGATCGGCCCGTACATCGATATTCCGCTGTGGGACTGGGGCCAGCGCCGCGCACGCTTCCATGCCGATGAAAAGCAGCTGGATGCCGCCTTGCTGGGTTACCGCAAGGCGGTGCTGGAAGGCGTGAGCGAAGTGGAAGGCGCGCTCGGCAGCCTGGCGCGCCAGGACAGCAGCATCCAGTCGCTGCGCGCGGCCGATGATGCCGCCGGGCAACAGGTCAAGCGGCAGGCGCGGCAGGTGCAGTTGGGGCTGTCCAGCGAATTCGACGGGCTTGACGGGCAGCGTGCGGCACTCGCCGCGCAGGCCGACCTGATCGGTGCACAGGGTGCGCGCGTGCTGGCCTTTGCGTCGCTTTACCGCGCCCTCGGTGGTGCTCCGTTGCCTGTCGAGGGTGAGGGCGAATCGCAATGATCGCGCTGGCCCGCAAGACCCTGGCCTATGAATGGCGCCGGTTCCTGCCGGTGGTGCTGGCGATGTGCTTCGCCGGTGTGCTGTTGATCGTGCAGGCGGCACTGGTGCTGGGCATCTTCGGTACCGCTGCGATCTACGTGAAAGCGTCCTCGGCCGACATCTGGGCCGGCTTCCCCGGCACCCAGAGCGTCAACTACGGCCATGCGATCAGCGCCGACGTCGAAAGCCACCTGCGCATGGACCCGGATGTCACCCGCGTCGAACCCTACGAGTGGGTCGATGGCGAATGGCGCTCGGGTGCGCAGGGTACCGGCAACGTGTCGGTGTACCTGTCCGGCATCTCCACCGGCGATGACGCAATGATGTTCGCGCGCATCCTGCCTGCCGACCTGCGCGCGCAGCTGCGCGAGCCGGGGGCGGTGATCGTCGACAGCGCCGACCTGGATACGCTCGGCGTGGACCTGCAGAGCAACCGTGCATGGATCAATGGCAAGGCGGTGCGCGTGGTCGCCGCGCAACCCGGCCTGCGTGGCCTCGGTGGCGTCAACGTGCTGGCCTCGCTGGATACCGCGCGTGCCATCGCCGGTACCGATCCGCACGAGGGCAGTACCTATTTCGTGGCGGGCCTGCGCTCGCCGGACCTGGCCGACCGCGTGCGCGACCGCCTCGCTGCGTCGATGGGCCAGGCCACGCCGGTCGAGTTCTGGACCGCGCCGGCGTTCGCCAGCCGTTCGCAGCAGTACTGGTTGTTCGACACCGGCGCCGGCATCGCGGTGCTGTTCATGGCGGTCATCGTCTGCTTCGTCGGCGCGGTGATCACCAACCAGTCGTTCGCCTCGGTGGTGGCTGGTTCGGTGCGCGAGTACGCCACGCTCAACGCGCTCGGCGCAGGTCGCTACGCGCTGGCACGGGTGGTATTCGAGCAGGCATTGCTGATCGGTGGCGTGGGCATGTTGCTGGCGGCGGCGTTCAGTACCGTCGTGCTGTTGATCGCACAGTCCCAGCGCGTGCCGGTGCAGCTGACGCCGATGGTCATCATCGGCTGCGTGGCGCTGGTCGCGGTGATGGCCATGCTGTCGAGCATCATGGCGGTACGCAGTGTGGTCCGCTCCGATCCATCGTTGCTGCTGCGTTGAGGACCGGCCGATGACCTCCAAACATGCCGTCGCCCCCACGTTGCAGGCCGACGCACTGGAAAAAGGCTTCATGTCCGGCGATGTACAGGTGCCGGTGCTGCGCGGCCTGTCGCTGGACATCTATCCGGGCGAGTTGACCCTGGTCTCGGGCCCTTCGGGGTGCGGCAAGAGCACGCTGCTGTCGCTGCTGTCGGGCCTGTCCGCGCCGGATGGCGGTCGCGTGCACGCGCTGGGTCAGGACGTGGGGCACATGACCCGCGGCGAGGTGGAGCGCTTCCGCCTGCACCATGTCGGCTTCGTGTTCCAGGGCTTCAACCTGTTCCCGGCACTGACTGCGCTGGAGCAGGTGCAGCTGCCGCTGGGCTACCGCGGCATGCGCAATCGCGAAAGCGAGCCGCTGGCGCGCAAGGCGCTGGAAGAAGTGGGCCTCAGCCACCGCAGCCACATGCGCCCGGCGCAGTTGTCCGGCGGTGAGAAGCAGCGTGTGGCCGTCGCCCGTGCCTTCGCCAAGTCGCCGACACTGATCTTCGCCGACGAACCCACCAGCGCGCTGGACGCCGAGAATGGCCAGCGCGTGATCGACATCCTGCATCGCTACGCACGTGCGCATGGCGCCACCGTGCTGTGCGTGAGCCACGATCCGCGCCTGATCCGGCATGCCGATCGGGTGATCGCCATGGAAGACGGCATGGTCCGTGATGACCACCGCCAGAACGAAACCGTAGAGTCCGCCCCATGACCAAGACGTCGCACCTGCTTCCCCTCAGCCTGGTACTGTCCGCGGCACTGCTGCTTTGCGCCTGTTCCAGGGACGCGCCCGCCCAGGCACCTGCAGGTAAAGCCAGCACTGCCACCGCCGGCAAGGTTGCGGTGGCGCGCGGCATCATCGATGTCGAGGGTGGCCTGATCGCGCTGGCGCCGCCGGTGGATGGTTCGATCACCGCCGCGCTGGTGAAGGAGGGCGCCACGGTGAAGAAGGGGCAGCTTCTGCTGTCGCTGGACGGTGCGCTGCTGCAGCAGGAAGTGGCGATGGCCACCGCTGATCTCGCACTGGCCAATGACCGCCTGAAGGGCAGCCAGGCGCAGCTGCGCGAACTGGAGCGCAATGCCACCCGCCTGTCCACGGGTGCGAGCGAAGGCGTGTCGTCCAACCAGCAGGCCGATGCGGCCAAGCAGCAGCTGGCTGGCGTACGCGCCGATGTCGACGTGGCCGGTGCGCAGGTCGACATGGCCCAGCACAAGCTGGAACACGCCAGGCTGAAACTGCAGCAGATGTCGCTGAGCGCGCCGGAAGCCGGCACCGTGGTCGGCCAGGTGCCGGGCCTCGGCGCCTTCGTGCAGGCCGGCAAGCCGGCGATATCACTGCTGCCGGCGCGCCCGCTGCAGGTACGTGCCGAACTCAGCGCGGCCTACGCCGATGCCGTGCAGGTGGGCATGAGGGCCACCGTGGTGCCAGACAGCGATGGTGCCGAGAACGCCAGCACGCTGCCGCCCGCACGCGTGGTACGCATCAGCCCGGTGTTCGCGCAGGCTCGCCTGCCTGAAGACGCGGGGCGTGGCGTGGCCAAGGTGGTGGAGTGCGTGCTGGAGTTCGATGGCGAGGCCAAGGCGCGCTTCGGCCAGCATGTGCGGGTGGAGTTCCGGAAGTAGGCCTAGTGCTGCAACGGGGGCACATCCGCGCGCCCTCGACGCCTGAACGCCCGCCACGCGCTCACCGCCGACACCATGCACAGCGCCAGCAGCAGGCCCACGTCCAACAGCAGCAGCCACAGCAGATGCATGCCTTGTACCGGCGGCTGATGCATCGCCGACAGCATCCACGGCACCGACCACAGCAGCAGAAGGGCGAAGGCGATCAGCAGGCGCAGCCACAGGCGTTTCAGTCTCCACGGCCGCACGATCAAGGCGGCTACCACCAGTTCGACCGTGCCCAGCAACGCGAAGACGATGACGGTGCTGGTCGGGTAGGGCAGTTCGGCGCCTTCCAGGTGGTGCAGCAGCCAGTAGTCCGGAGTGAAGCCGGCATTGACCAGTGCGGCGATCAGCGCCAGCCAGGTCAGCGCGACCAGCAGCCAGAACAGGCGGATGTAACGTCTAGGCATCGGTGGTGTCCGTGGTGTAGCGGGAGGTTGCCCGCGACGAATAGCGCAGGCTTGCGGCGATTGCGGCCAGTGCCAGCAGGCCAGGTCCAACGGTGAAGTACACCAGGCGCAGCGGATGGTCGTGCATCAGCGTCCAGCTGGCGAACGCCAGCGGCGCCGCCAGCACCAGCAGCTTGGCGAACAATGGCCGCAACACTGCGATCAGCAGTTGGGCGCCAATGAACATCCAGAACAGATGGAACTGGGCGATGCCCAGGCCGATGTCGCGATGGGCGGTGAAGCCGAAATGGTCGCGATACCAGTTCATTCCCAGCGGAATCAGTGCCCAGTACAGCAGCGCCACCAGCAGATGCAGCAGCAGGGCGATCAACAAGGGTTTGCCGCGAAGGAACATGGGCGCATGGGGCTGGGCGGGGCAGCGTACCCCAGTGCGGACGCCCGTGACCGCATGATGTGAAGACTGTTGACGGCGTGAAGGAATTTGGACACAATAGCGCTCCTTCGACGCAGGTCGAACGGAATCTGCGGGAATAGCTCAGTTGGTAGAGCGCAACCTTGCCAAGGTTGAGGTCGCGAGTTCGAGTCTCGTTTCCCGCTCCAGATTCTACAGGGCCCCGGCAGGGGCCTTGTTTTTCTCCCGCCACGGCAAGGCGGGGCACGTTGAGCCGCAAGGCTTTGCGCGCAGTCAGAAAGGTGAAATCGCTGGTGTGTTTTCCGGATTTCCGGTAGCATGTCGGCTTACGCGGGAATAGCTCAGTTGGTAGAGCGCAACCTTGCCAAGGTTGAGGTCGCGAGTTCGAGTCTCGTTTCCCGCTCCATGTTCCGACAGGCCCCATCATGGGGTTTTGTCTTGTCAGGGTTCCGTTCCTGGCGCGCAGTACGTTGGCCTCATGGCAGAGTGGCTATGCACCGGATTGCAAATCCGTTTACAGCGGTTCGATTCCGCTTGAGGCCTCCAATTGAAAAGCCCTGACTCCGGTCAGGGCTTTTTTGTTGGCTACGATTGCTTTCCCGCTTGCGCGATCGTTGCGCGGCCTGGCGGCCAGTCATGGCGGATCCGGTGGCGCTACACTGGTCTGATGAACCAGATTGATCACTTCCGCGGCGCCTTGCTCGGCCTCGCGTGCGGCGATGCCGTCGGTACCACGCTGGAGTTCAAGCCTCGTGGCAGCTTCACCCCGATCACCGACATGGTGGGCGGTGGGCCGTTCCAGCTGCAGCCGGGGCAATGGACCGACGATACCTCCATGGCGATGTGCCTGGCCGAGAGCCTGGTGCGTTGTGACACCTTCGATGTGCACGATCAGATGAACCGCTACGCCAACTGGTACCGGCATGGGTACTGGAGTGCGACCGGCGAGTGCTTCGATATCGGTATGGCAACGCGGGCTGCGATCGACCGGTTCCTGCAGGATGGCCATCCGCTGGCGGGTAGTGACGATCCACGCAGCGCTGGCAATGGCTCGATCATGCGTTTGGCGCCGGTGGCATTGCGCTACGCCGGGACCCCCGACCTGCAGGCAATGGCCGAGCTGAGTTCGCGAACGACGCACGCTGCGCAGGAGTGCCTGGAGGCGTGCCGCTTGCTGGCGGTCGCGCTGGAGCGGGCGTTGGCAGGTGGCACCCGTGACGCGGTGCTGGATCTCAGCAATGTCCCCGTCGAGAGCGCGCGGCTGCAGCAGATCGCGGCGGGCGGCTACCGCGGTGCCGCGCGTGAGCAGATCCGTGGCAATGGCTATGTTGTCGACAGTGTCGAAGCTGCACTCTGGTGCTTTGATCGCCACGACACCTTTGAAGCCGTCGTACTCGAGGCGGCCAATCTTGGCGAGGACGCCGACACCACGGCCGCCATCGCGGGGCAGCTGGCGGGCGCATTCCATGGTGCGCGCGGAATCCCCGGGCGGTGGTTGCAGCGGCTGGCCCTGCGTGCCGAAATCCAGGCGCTGGCCGATGCGCTGCACGCCTTGAACCAGGGCAGCGACCGCGCTGCGTGAGTCGGGTTCCCTGCCCGTGAACTGCGCCGGCAGGACGCTCCCTGCCGTCGCCATTTCCGACGCCGCGAGGGAACCCGTGCGGCAGCTCGCATGCCGCGGCCGCCAGTCTCAGCCACCCACGACATGGAAAGGCGCTATGGTCGGGTTCCACGTCTCAGGGAGCCGCAATGGCGAGCAAGGACATCACGCGTCGCTTCAGCCACGGAGCGAAACGGAAATGAGCAAAGTCATGGCAGATGTGCGTTGGCTGACCTTTCGCTTGAAGAACGGGCAATCCATCGGGCCGGAGCGGCTGAAGGACGGATGGGTGATTGCCTCGGAAACCGCCCGCTGCGAGGTCCGCCGCGAGCATATCGAGGGATCGGGCCTGGTGTATGCGCTGTATGCGCCGGCCAGCCTGGCCTCACCGCGGCGCGCGGAAATGCGCATGCGCGAATTCCTGATGAGCTCGGGCTACACCTTCACGATGGGCACGCTGGGCGGCTGACTGGGCCCGTCATGGTTGCGCTCGCACGGTCAGCGCCTGGCCCTGCATGCCGATCGGGCGGCGTGCATCGTGCAGCACCATGCTGGTCAGGCCGAGGCCTTGGCGGCTGAACGACACACGCCACCCGAGCAGCCCCTTCCCGCACGGTGGTGATGCGTTGCGGCACGCGATGGACTCAGCGTTGCACTGCTTTCAAGGCGTCGACCACCTGTGTCCCAGAAAAACCACAGTGTCCTTCGCCCACCGGCGGCAACACGCGTGGCAGCGGGCGTGCGCCAGCCCGTACGGCCAATTGCGGATACACCGTCTGCATGTGCGGCACGATGGTCGGGTCGTTGTGGTTGAACTGGATCACCAGCGGTCGCTTCAGTGCGCCGGTCATTGCCAGCGTGTCGCGGACATGCGCCTGTGCCGCAGGCACGGGATCGATGCGCTGAACGCCGGCATTGAATGCGGCGTCGTCACCGAATCCGCTGTACACCACCCCCAGGTTGCCGACCGGCATGCCGCCGCTGCGCGTGGCCAGTTCGTGCAGCACCAGTGCGTGCAGGCTGATGGCGCCGGCCAGTGCATCAGGGGACACCTGCAGCCGCCGCGCCAGCACTGCGGCGTGCGACGGATCACGTTGCAGGGCATTGGCGATGCCCTGGTACAACTCGCCCTGTGGCAGCGCGGCGACTTCGCGCGCTACCAGGCCGGCGGCCGGCAGCCCATCGGCCTTAGGGAAGAAGTAATCGAATGCGACCAGCGTGGTCAGCAGATCGGTCGCGATCTGTTCGCCACCGAGATTGGCGCCGCACAGCGACACGCCACCTGCGTAGTGCTGCGGGAAGCGCTCGAGGCTGCCGATGGTCACGGCGCCGCCCATCGAGAATCCCAGCATCCAGGTGTGGCGGACATGCTTGAGTTCAGCCACTGCCTGTTGGCGCAGGCGTTCCATGTCGGTGATCGCATCGGCCACCGCCCAGCCCTGGCTGGCATAGGCGCTCTGCGCGACGGCGTAACCTGCTGCCAGCAGTGGCGCGGTGCTGTCATTGGCCGCCATGGGTGCGGTGCGTGGCATGCCGACCGGTTCGTAGCCATGGGCCAGCATCACCAGGTCGCCGTTCCAGCTGGCCGGAACATCCAGCCGCCACGGTGCGCCCTGCCGCTCGCCGCTGAGCGTGCGCGGTGCCGGCGGTGGTGCAGCCAGCAATGTCATCCAGGGCAGCAGGCAGAGGGCAAGCGCACATCGAAACAAGGTTCGCATCGGGGTCATTCCATGCGGGAATGGCGCCGAGCATAGATCCCTGCACAACCTTGCGCGCGCTGCAGTGCCGCAGGGCATTGCCGGTCGGCGGTGCTGCGCTCTACGCTGGCGGCATGGCTCTGCACAGCATCGCGTCGATTATCCGCATTCCCCACGGGAAGGCGGGGTAGCGCGCGGTCATCTCGGCCAAGCAACCTGCCCAGGAGGGCGGGTTGCATGCAGCGCTCTCCCGGGTAATGAATCCACCAAGGAGAATGCAGATGCACGACCTTTCATCGAACGACGCTGCGCCGACCCTGCACCTGGTGTGCGGCAAGATCGGTGCCGGCAAATCCACCCTGTCGCAGCAGCTGGCGTTGAAGCCGCGCCACGTATTGATCGGTGAAGACACGTGGCTGGCGGCGCAGTATCCGGGCGAAATCCATTCCATTGCCGACTATCTGCAGCGTGCAGCCACGTTGCGCAATGTGCTGGCCGATCATCTGCGCACATTGCTGCAGGCCGGTGTTTCGGTGGTGCTCGATTTTCCATTCAATACGCCAGCCAGCCGCGCGTGGGCACGTGAAGTGTTCTCGCCGGTTGGCGCTGCACATCAACTGCATTTCCTCGACATTGCCGATGAGGTCTGCAAGGCGCGGCTGCGCGCGCGCAATGCTCTCGGCGAACATCCGTTCCAGGCCAGCGACGAGGAGTTCGAACGTATCACCCGCCACTTCGTTGCACCGGCCGCGGAAGAGCGCTTCGTGGTGATGCGCTATACCGAGGCAGGCCCGGCGTAGCGCAGCACCAGGCGGCCGTCGTCATGCTGGCGCAGCTGCATGAATTCGAGACGGATCACTCAGCCAGTGCCGCCCCCTCAACCGCCGATTCCGATACGATCTGTCACATTGCGTTAGTCTCGCTTGACCCGGAGTCCCGTCATGGTCGACCGTCTCGCCATTCTGCTGGAACGTTTTTCGGTCACCGCCTCGGTGTTCCATGCCGGCGCGCTGTGCGGCATCAACACGCTGGAGGGCGAGGATGAAGCCGGGCAGTTGCACCTGGTGCGACGTGGCCCGCTGCAGGTCAGCCACGGCCAGCAGACCGTGCAGGTCGAGGTGCCGAGCCTGCTGCTGTACCCGCGGCCGATGCCGCATCGGTTCAGTACCGATCCGCAGCACGGCGCCGACATGGCCTGCGCCAACCTGCATTTCGAGGGTGGACGGCTCAACCCGATCAGCGCCGCATTGCCCGATTTCATCTGCCTGCCGCTGGCCGATCTGTACGGCGGCAACGCAGCGCTGGAACTGCTGTTCGAGGAAGCCTTCGAGCAGCGCTGCGGGCGTGCGGCGATGGTCAACCGGCTGTTCGAGGTGGTGATGATCCAGGTGTTGCGGCAGCTGATGGAAGGGGGCGAAATGCGTGGTGGCCTGTTTGCCGGGCTGGGGCATCCGCGGCTGCGGCTGGCGCTGGTGGCGATGCATGAAGCGCCCGCACAGTCCTGGACCCTGGAAGACCTGGCCGAGGTCGCCGGCATGTCACGCAGCGTGTTTGCTGCCAGTTTCCGTGAGGCGATGGGCACCACGCCCGGTCAATACCTGCAGGGCTGGCGGGTGGGCCTGGCGCAGCAGGCACTGCGCCAGGGCAGACCGCTCAAGCGGATTGCCGACGATGTGGGGTACGGCAGCGAAGCCGCGCTGTCGCGCGCATTCAAGGCGCACACCGGGCAGTCGCCGCGCGAGTGGCGCGGGCAGGCCCGCGCCGGCGCGGCCTGAGTCTCAGCCCAGCACCAGCCGGGCCAGTTTCATGCCACCGAACAGGCCGACCAGGCCCAGTGCCACCGAACCGCCGGCGTACAACGCTGCCAGGCCGTGCTGGCCGCGCTGCAGCAGCACGCCGATTTCCAGCGCATAGGTGGAGAACGTGGTGTAGCCGCCGAGAACGCCGGTGGCCAGCAGCAGGCGCAGCTGCGGCGAGGCGCCATTGCGCAGGGCGAAGGCTTCGACCAGCACGCCCATCAGCAGCGCGCCGCTGATGTTGATCAGGAAGGTCGACCATGGCCACGGGCTGCCGACTGCCACCCGCGTACCGATCAGGTTGCAGGCATGGCGAAGGCAGGCGCCGAGCCCGCCGCCGATGAAGACCAGCAAGTAGTTGTTCAATGCGTGCATCACGTGCCTCGGGTACGGGTTCGCTGATTCGATGGCGAACGCCGAGGGCAGGCACGGCCTGCCATCGACGAACGCCGGTTCGTCCTGGCAGGAGCCATCAGCCCTTTCAGGCGGTTATCGGGGGAGCCCCATCCCCATCGGCGACCATGCTACCAGCGGTAGTGCATTCACGTCATCGAGGTCGTCAGCACCCGGATGACCTTGCTGCGGCTGAAGCCGTCCATCAGCAGTTCGAAGGCCAGCAGGTCCAGGGCCGCGTGGCGGCGGTGGTCGATCTCCAGGCCCTTCTCTTCCACCAGATGGCTGACCAGTTCGTAGGCGTCCTGCCAGACATCCAGGTGGGCCTGGCTGGGGATATAGGTATTGCCCCGCTCACCGACGCCAAGCCCGCTCACGCCATACAGCAGTTCACGCGCGTCCAGCTTGGCCGCATCGGCGATGCGGAACAGCTGTTCGGCCTTCACATGGGCGGGGCTGACGTGGTCGTTGAGCCAGTTGCTGATGGTTGCCGTCGTCGAATCGGCGGCGCGGGCCAGATCGGCCGGGCGAGGGTGCCCGGCTTTCTTCATGGCAATGGCGAGTCGTTGGCCGAGAGTATTCATCTATGCAAGCCAGCTTAACGCGTGGATCGCAAAGATCCCTTGTTCCAAGAATAAGTCTGGTTAACAGAAGGGCCGACCGTGACCGAATTCTGGAGCAAGGGGCAGGTGCGCACCCGGCTGGGTTTCCGCACCGATGCCGAACTGGCGCGCTTCTTTGGCATAAGCCGATCTGCAGTGTCGCAATGGCCCAAGGATTTCCCGATTCCTGCGTTACGCCAATACATCCTGCATCAGCGCTATCCCAACCTGTTCCCGGCAACTGAAGCCACGCAGGGCGAATAAGCCTCAACTGCGCCGCCTTTTGTCGCATATAGCACTCTAAGTGCCATTTGCTAAGTATGCTTAGCAACATAGGAAACTTCGATGGAACGGGGTCGGGCTATCGATGAGGCCTACCAGGGCAGAGGCTGGAGGAATCGGGTAGGTTGTCGGCTCCGGCCCATCCGGGAAGCCTGTCATCCCGTATGTGGTTTCGTGAACGATTAATAATTTCGATCACGAAAGTCGCTGCATGTAATTGACCTGTCGTGAAATCTATGACTAATTGGCATCAACCGGGCGTGAAGCCCGGGAGTCTTTCAGTAGCTCGCAAGTGAGTCGGTAGACCGTCAACGATGCAGAACAAGTCCAACGGAGGTCGTATGGAATACGGCATGCATGGCTTGGCTGAACGGGTACGCCGCGAACTGGAAGCCAGTTATCACAAACACGGATGCGGTCCGGCGTTCTGGGATACCTACCAGCAGGTGCTGGACCGCCTGGTCCCGCAAGGGACCGAGCGTACCGAAGTCACCAATGAAATGGCGCTGATCATCGAACAGCTCGGCATCGTCCGACGTGCACAGCTGGTGCCGCCGCACGCCAACGGGCCGCGTTGACCCGTTGATTCAAAGCAGGCGCCAGGCGCCACAGGCCAACAGCGCCAGCAGCATTGACAGCAGTGCCAGGGTCCGCGGTCGCCACCATTGCCGCGGTTGCCCGGCCATGGCCTGCGGGCTGCAGTAGCGCACCAGCCCCGGGCCGAAACCGGCCTGGTGCTGCTGCCGCGAGCAGGCGTCCAGGCAGGCGCCGCAGGCCAGGCAATCGGCCTGCGGTCCCTGGCGGATGTCCAGCTGCATCGGGCAGGCGCTGACACACGCGGCGCAGTCGGTGCAGTCGCCCAGGCGATCGGCGCTGAAGGTGGGCATCGGTCCGGCCAGCAGCGGATGTGCGGCGCGGAACACGTAGTCCTGTGCGGTGGTCGGGTCGAGCAGGCCGCGTCCGCGTCCGAGCACGCCCCCCATGCCCGGAGGGCGCATGCCGCGCGGTTCGCCGCGGCGCGCGTCGTACAGCATGCGTGGTGTATGTGGATCGATCAGCAGTGGTTGCATGCGCGCGAACGGGCACAGCGAACGGCACACCTGCTCGCGCAGGAAGCCGGCATTGCCCCAGGTGGCGGCGGCATAGAACAGCACCCAGAATGTTTCCCAGCCGCTCCAGCCGGCATGCGGAGCGGCGGTCAGCAGTCCGGCGATCGGGCTGAACAGGCCGACGAAGGTGATGCCAGTCCACAGCGACAGCAACCCCCAGGCGACCTGGGTGGCCGGGCGCACGGCTGGCACTGGCAAGACCTTGGCCATGCCGTGCGCGATCCAGTCGAAGGCACGACGCCACAGCGTCTGCGGGCAGGCATGACCGCACCAGATGCGGCCGGCGAGGTGGGTGAGCAGCGCAAGGCCCACCGCCAGCACCGCCAGCAACCCGATCAGCACGCCGACATCGCCGGGCCACAACGTCCAGCCGAACAGGTCGAAGCGCCGTGCGTTGATGTCCAGCAGCAGGGCCTGGTGTCCATTCCAGCGCAGCCATGGCAGGGCATAGAACAGAATCAGCAAGAGCGCGCTGAGCGCGCCGCGCCAACGCCAGGGGCGTGGGGTTCCGGTTCCGGTACAGGGCGTACTCATCCCAGCGGCAGCTCGTCGTCGTCATCGCTCGGCAGGGGCCGCTGCAGGTACCAGGTGACTGCGCTGGAAAGTGCGGTCACCGACCAGAACATGAAGAATCCTGCCGTATAGCCCAGTTCACGGCTGATCGCCTTGCCCGGGAAGCTGATCGCCTGCAACCGCAGCGGGTCGACGAAGGCGAAGAACACCACGCTGGCCAGGCCGGCAGCGATGAAGCTGGGCCAGAGGATGGCGCCCCAGTGCTGGATCAGCTGCTGGCGGCGGCTGGGAGAGGGTCTGTTCATGCTGTCCCGGATCGGAATGAGGGCGGCGCGTATACTCCGCCGAGGCCGGCGCAGCATCCGCAGGGCATGCTTCCTGCAATCGTGGCAGCCTAGGTGCAGCGGACTGCGCCGACATTGATCTGGATCAACGGCGGTGCCGGCCGGCTGCGGCACACTGCCGGCACGCTTTGGGTACCCCGATGAACGCAATACCGCCACCTGTCCTGCCCGTCGCCTCGCCCGGGCTGTGCACCGAGCAGGAAGTGACCCGCCTGGTCCACGACTTCTATGCGCGCGTGCGCGAGGAAGAGCGGTTGGGGCCGGTGTTCCAGGCGCATGTCCAGGACTGGCCGGAACATCTGGCGCAGCTGGTCGATTTCTGGTCGGCGATGCTGCGCGGCACGCGCCGCTTCAAGGGCTCGCCGATGTCCAAGCACATGGCCATCGAGCTGGACAAGGACTTGTTCGATCGCTGGCTGGTGCTGTTCCGGATCACCACCGCCGAGTGCGGCAACCCGCCGATGCAGGAGCTGGCCAACGACGTCGCCGCGCGCATCGGTGACACCTTCTGGAAGCGCTACCAGATGCTGCGCTGGCCGCAGGTGGGCCTGCCGGTGCTGGGAATCCCCACCCGCGATTGATCTGGGTCAAGGCGGTCATGGCCGTCCGGCGCGATGCTGGCGGCATGGACACGTTCTCTCCCGCCGCCGGTGGCCTGGCCTGGACCTTCGACCCCGACCTGCTGCGCCGGCATGACCGGCCGGGGCCGCGCTACACCTCGTATCCGACCGCGCCGCACTTCCACGATGGCTTCGACGCGCCGGCGCTGCGCCAGGCGATCGCCGACAGCAACCAGCTGGCGCGCGCGCTGTCGCTGTACGTGCATGTGCCGTTCTGCTCCAGCCCCTGCTTCTACTGCGGCTGCAACCGGGTGATCACCCGCGACCGCGGTCGGGGCCACAGCTACGTCGCGCGCGTGCTGGCCGAGGCCGACCTGCTGGCGCCGCAGTTCGAGGACGGCCGTGAGGTCATCCAGCTGCATCTGGGCGGTGGTACGCCGAACTTCCTCGAGGCCGAGGCGATGACCACGCTGGTGGAGGGGCTGCGCCGGCGCTTCGATTTCAGCGATTCGCCGCAGCGCGATTTCTCGATCGAACTCGATCCGCGCTTCATCGATACCCGCGATGTCGCCATGCTGGCGCGGCTGGGCTTCAACCGGGCCAGCCTGGGCGTGCAGGATTTCGATCCGCATGTGCAGGAATCGATCAACCGCATACAGGGCGTGCAGCAGACGCTGGACATCCTGCATGCCTGCCGCGACAGCGGCATGCGCTCTGTCAACGTCGACCTGATCTATGGGCTGCCTGGACAGAGCCTGCAGGGATTCGGCCGCACCCTGGAACGAGTGCTGGCATTGCGACCGGATCGCCTGGCGGTGTATGGCTACGCACACCTGCCACACCTGTTCCGCGCGCAGAAGCAGATCGACGAGCGCCGGTTGCCTTCACCGGAAGACAAGCTGGCGCTGCTGGGCCTGGCGGTGGAGAAGCTTTCTGCTGCGGGTTACCAGTACATCGGCATGGATCACTTCGCGCTGCCGGAAGAGGACCTGTCGCGCGCGCAGCGTGCCGGCCAGCTGCATCGCAACTTCATGGGCTATACCACCCACGCCGATACCGACCTGCTCGGCCTGGGCGTGAGTGCGATCAGTCATATCGGTGCCACCTACAGCCAGAATCCGCGTGACCTGCCGTCGTGGGAGGACGCGGTGGACCAGGGCCAGCTGCCGGTCTGGCGCGGCGTGGCACTGAGCGCCGACGACCAGCTGCGCGCTGAACTCATCCAGCAGCTGATGTGCCAGGGCGAGGTGGACGGTGCCGTGCTGGGCCAGCGCCATGGCGTCGATTTCGAGCAGTACTTCGCCGAGGACCTGCGTTCGGTGCAGCGGTTGCAGGAAGACGGCCTGGCCGAATACCGCGACGGTGTAGTGCGCGCCAGCGAGCCGGGTCGGCCGCTGCTGCGGCTGCTGGCAATGTGTTTCGACCCCTACCTGCGCGCGGCGCATGAACAGCCGCGTTACTCGCGTGCAATCTAAGGTGTACTCGCGCAGCGCGGTTGGTGCCCGGAGCCGGAATCGAACCGGCATGGGGTTGCCCCCGGCGGATTTTAAGTCCGATGCGTCTACCAGTTTCGCCATCCGGGCCTGCAGCGCGGCGCCGATTGTAGCCCAGCTGCAGAATCGCAGCTGGATTGCCGTGGAGCGGCAGCGTGTTTAACTGTCGCTCCCATTCATGTCATAGTCCCAACCATCGTTCCCAGGGGGGGAGCCGCACGATGTCGCTGCACGCGATTGCCTATGCCAGTGAGGCCCGCGCCGATCTGCAGACAACCGATCTTGACCGCCTGCTGGCCGATGCCACGGCATTCAACCGTGTAGCCGGTGTCACCGGTGTGCTGATGTTCGATGGCAGCCGTTTCCTGCAGTACCTGGAAGGCCCGGAGGACGGTATCGATTCGGTGTACCAGCGCATCGTCAATGCGCGCAGCCACGGCCAGCTGAAGGTGCTGTGCCGCGCGCCGGTGGCGCAGCGGGCGTTTCCGCGCTGGTCGATGGGAACCCGGCGCATTGATGCGGAGCTGCTGGCACAGATCGTTGAATCGGCGTGGCCGGGCTTCCTGCTTGGCAGCGGTGGCTTCGAGCGCCTGCGGCAGGCCTGGACCGGCGCCGATGGCGAACTGGAACCGGCCGCAGTCGCACTGGGCTCCTGATCCCGTCTTGGCGGGCAGGCGCCTGGGCCGTTACGCTGTCGCCTTTCTGGCGTGGAATTACACGGAGTGGTGCAGCGAATGAGCAGGTCGGCCGAATCCATGGCGGCATGCATGCCGTTGCGCGGGACATGCCAGTGAGCGCGTCCCTTGCGGCAGCGGAGACCCCGCGTTTTGCGGTGATCGGCCTGGGCTACGTCGGCCTGCCGTTGGCGGTGGCCTTCGGTCGTCACTGGCCGACGCTGGGCTTCGACATCGATGCCGATCGCATCGCCGAGCTGCGCGGTGGCCAGGACCATACGCTGGAGGTGGAGGCCGACGAGCTGGCCAGTGCTCGGCAGCTGCAGTACGGCAGCGATCCGGCCTTGCTTGATGCATGCAACGTCTACATCGTCACCGTGCCGACGCCGATCGATGCCTATGAGCAGCCCGATCTGGAGCCGTTGCGTTCGGCGACGCGGCTGATCGCCAGCCATCTGCGCGCGGGTGACCTGGTGATCTACGAATCCACGGTGTACCCCGGCACCACTGAAGAAGTCTGCGTGCCGCTGCTGGAAGAAGGCTCGGGCCTGCGCTTCAACGAAGACTTCTACTGCGGCTACAGCCCGGAGCGGGTCAGTCCCGGTGACCGCCAGCGGCGCCTGGCTGACATCCGCAAGATCACCTCGGGGTCGACAGCGGAAGTGGCTGCGGTGATCGATGGCCTGTACCAGCGCATCATTGCCGCCGGCACGTTCCCCGCGCCATCGATGCGCGTGGCCGAGGCGGCCAAGGTGGTCGAGAACATCCAGCGCGATGTGAACATCGCGCTGGTCAATGAGTTGGCGCTGATCTTCGACAGGCTGGGCATCGATACCCAGGATGTGCTCGATGCCGCCGGCAGCAAGTGGAACTTCCTTCCATTCCGGCCGGGCCTGGTCGGCGGCCATTGCATCGGCGTGGACCCGTATTACCTGCTGCACAAGTCCGAGAGCGTGGGCTACCACCCGGACCTGATCCACACCGCGCGGCAGGTCAACAACCGCGTCGGTGAGCATGTGGCGTCGCGGGTGCTGGCGATGCTGGCCGAACGCGGCCGCGAACCAGTGCAGTCGCGCATCCTGGTGCTCGGTGTGACCTTCAAGGAGGATTGCCCGGACCTGCGCAACAGCCGCGCGCTGGAGCTGGCGCAGCGCCTGCGTGATGCCGGCGCTCAGGTCGAGGTCAGTGATCCCTGGGTCGGCCCGGCGGCATTGGCCGATGAGGGCGTGCAGTGGCTGGCCGAACCCGTGGCAGGGGCCTATGACGCGGTGGTGCTGGCGGTTGCCCATGCCCGCTTCAAGGCGATGGACGAGGCCGGTATCCGGTCGCTGCTGGCGCCGGGCGGCCTGGTCTACGACGTCAAATCGGCCTGGCCACGCAACGTGGTTGACGATCGCCTGTAAACCCGGGCGGCGGGCAGCACGGTAGACTCGCAGGCAGTTGCAACCAAGGAACGCCATGCACCGGTATATCGTCTACCTGCTCGCCATCCTGATGTTCCCCATCTGCCTGTGGTTGGCCACGATCTGGCCGGCCTGGTACTGGGGCGTCGGCCTGACCGCCGCGATGGTGGCACTGGGGACCTGGGACCTGCTGCAGAAGCGCAGCACGCTGCGCCGCAACTATCCGGTGATGGCGCACTTCCGCTACGGCCTGGAATCGATCGGTCCGGAAATCCGCCAGTACTTCGTGCAGAGCGACCTGGAGGACGTGCCGTTCTCGCGCCAGCAGCGTGCACTGATCTACCAGCGGGCCAAGAACGAGATGGACACGGTGCCGTTCGGCACCCTGCGCAGCACCTACGCGGTGGATTACGAGTGGATCAACCACTCGCTGGCGCCGACCGCCATCGCCAAGCACGATTTCCGCGTGCTGATCGGCGCCAATTGCACAAAGCCGTATTCGGCGAGCGTGTTCAATATTTCGGCGATGAGCTTTGGCTCGCTGTCGGCCAACGCGATCCGCGCACTGAACGAAGGCGCGCGACGTGGTGGCTTCTACCACGACACCGGTGAAGGTTCGATTTCGCCATACCACCGCGAGATGGGCGGCGATCTGGTGTGGGAGATCGGCTCGGGCTACTTCGGTTGCCGTGACGAAAAGGGCGGTTTCAGTGAAGAGCGCTTCGTCGCCAACGCCACCCATGATCAGGTCAGGATGATCGAGATCAAGCTGTCGCAGGGCGCCAAGCCCGGTCATGGCGGCGTGCTGCCGGCGCCAAAGGTGACCGCCGAGATCTCGGTCACCCGTGGCGTGCCGATGGGCGTGGACTGCGTATCGCCGTCGCGTCACTCGGCATTCTCGACGCCGGTCGAACTGCTGCAGTTCGTCGCCCGTCTGCGCGAACTGTCCGGTGGCAAGCCGGTCGGTTTCAAGCTGGCCATCGGCCACCCGTGGGAGTGGTTCGGCATTGCCAAGGCGATGCAGGAAACCGGCCTGCTGCCGGACTTCATCGTGGTCGACGGTGCCGAAGGCGGTACTGGCGCAGCACCGGCGGAGTTCGTCGACCATGTCGGCGTGCCGATGCACGAAGCACTGCTGCTGGTGCACAACACGCTGGTCGGCCTGGACCTTCGCGAGCGGATCCGCATCGGCGCGGCGGGCAAGATCACCAGCGCCTTCGACATCGCGCGCACCATCGCGCTGGGTGCCGACTGGTGCAATGCCGGCCGTGGCTTCATGTTCGCGCTGGGCTGCATCCAGTCGTTGAGCTGCCATACCGACAAGTGCCCGACCGGCATCGCCACCCAGGACCCGGCGCGCTGGAAGCACCTGGATGCACCGGACAAGGCCACCCGCGTGTACAGCTACCACGAGCACACGCTGCACGCCCTGAAGGAGCTGTTGTGTGCGGCCGGCCTGAACGATCCGGCCGAACTGGGGCCGGAGCACATCCTGCGTCGTGTTTCGCCTGTCGAGATCCGCTCGCTGGCGTCGCTGTACCGCTACCTGGAACCGGGCGAGCTGCTGCACAAGGTGCCGGATCATGCGGTGTTCCATGCATTCTGGGCCGATGCACGCAGCGATTCGTTCCAGCCGCCGCCGAAGATCCAGGCGCTGCGCGCCAGCAAGTCGCGATAATGTGTTGCTGTAGAGCCGAGCCCATGCTCGGCTGCTTCTCTCATCGCGATGTTGGAACGAAGAACAGCCGAGCCGAGCATGGGCTCGGCTCTACAGGGAGATGTCATGCGGTTCAGGACCGGCACCATCGACGATGTCGCCATGCTGTGGGCACTGCGCACGCGTTGCGTTCGCGAGACGTGCAGCAGCCACTACCCGGCGGAGGTGATCGATCCGTGGTCTGCTTCGCCGCCGCCGTCGCAGTACGCACGGCTGCTGGGGCAGGGAGGCTGCGTGGTGGCCGAGGACGGGCAGGGTGTCCTGCTCGGGTTCGGCGTGTTTGATACCGACGCCAATGAAGTCGATGCGCTGTTCGTCGATCCGGATCGTGGCGGCACGGGCATCGGCCAGGCGCTGATGCAGCGTCTGCTGGCGATGGCCGATCGTGAGCGCGAGGTGGTGCTGTCAGCCTCGCTCAATGCGGTGCCGTTCTACCAACGGCAGGGATTCATTGCCGTGCGGGAGGAAGCCTACCCGCATCCCAGCGGCGTGGCGCTGGCTTCGGTGAGCATGCGCAGGCCGTGGTGAGCGCCGGGGATTGCAGAGTCGAGCCATGCTCGACTGCTTCATCGCCTGAATCAAAGGCCGTCGAGCATGGCTCGACTCCACAATGCGGGCGTCACCGCCCAGCCAGCCACCCGATCACGCCCTCGGCGGCGCGCAGGCCACTGGCATAGCACGCCGTCAGCAGGTAGCCCCCCGTGGGGGCCTCCCAGTCCAGCATCTCGCCGGCACAGAATACGCCGGGTGCTGCCCGCAGCATCAGGCCATCATCCAGCGCATCCAGGCGCACGCCGCCGGCAGTGCTGATCACCTCGGCCATCGGCCGTGGACGCAGAAGGCGCAACGGCAGGCGCTTGAGCGTGGTAGCCACGGCAGGCAGGTCGTGGCCCGCATCCTTGCCAAGGATCTCGAACACCAGGGTGGCCTTCACCGCATCCAGGCCGGCCTGGCGGCGCAGATGCTCACCAAAACTGCGACCCTTGCGCGGCCGCGAAAGATCGGCCAGCAGGCGTGCTTCATCGCGTCCCGGCACCAGGTCCAGCCACAGCATGGCATGGCCATCACGGTTGATGGTCTCGCGCAGGTCTGCGGCCAGCGCGTAGATCAGGCTGCCTTCGATGCCGTACTCGCTGGCTACGCATTCGCCCTGCAGCGACTGCGGTTGTCCGGCCAGGTCGAGCCAGTGCGCGACCACCGGCTTCAACGGTGCGCCTGCATTGCGCTGGGCGAAGAACGGCGTCCAGTCGATGTCGAAGCCGCAGTTGGCCGATTGCAGCGGCGCAATGTCCACGCCTCGTGCCTGCAAGGGGGCGACCCAGGCGCCATCACTGCCCAGCTGCGGCCAGCTGCCGCCACCCATCGCCAACACGCTGGCATCGGCGTGGACATCGATCTCGCCGGCTTCGGTGGCGAAGCGCAGCGCGCCGTCGTTGCCCCAGCCGATCCAGCGGTGGTTGGCATGCAGGCGCACGCCCTGTTCCTTCAGTCGGCGCACCCAGCCGCGCAGCAGCGGCGCAGCCTTGCGGTCGACCGGAAACACGCGGCCGGAGCTGCCCACATAGGTCTCCACGCCAAAGCCGGCAGCCCAGTCGCGCAATGCCTGCGCATCGAAGCCATCCAGCCAGCGGCCCACGGTCGTGGACTGCTCGCGGTAGCGGCTGTCGAACAGCGGCCGCGGATCGGAATGGGTGAGGTTGAGACCGCCCTTGCCGGCGATCAGGAACTTGCGGCCGGGTGAGCCCTTGGCCTCGTACAGGTCCACGTCCAGCCCCGCGGCGCGCAGGCGCTCGGCGGCGAACAGGCCGGCCGGGCCACCGCCGATGACGGCGACCCGATGGGGCAATGCGGTATTACGGCTTGACATCGAGCAGCTCGACATCGAACACCAGCGACGAACCGGCCGGAATCGGGCCGACCCGGCGGTCGCCGTAGCCGTAATCCGGCGGGATCATCAGCGTGCGCTTGCCGCCGACCTTCATGCCGGCCACGCCCTCATCCCAGCCGCGGATGACCTGGCCGGCGCCGAGCGCGAAGGTGAACGGCTGGCCGTGCTTGAAGGAGCTGTCGAAGGTCTTGCCGTGCTTGGTTTCGGTGCGGTTGTCGTAGATCCAGCCGGTGTAGTGCACGGTGACCTTGCTGCCGGGAACGGCTTTGGTGCCGGTGCCAGCGACGGTATCGATGCGCTCGAAGGTGGTCAGGGTGCCGCCCGGCGGCGGACCGGAGGGCTCGCTCGAGCAGCCAGCGGCGGCGAGGGACAGCAGCAGGGGAAGCAGCAGGCGGCGCATCGGGCGTCTCCAGAAGGGCGCAGGGCGAGGGCGGCAAGGGTAGCGCATCGGCGCCGGGTATCATGGCGGCATGGCAAAACTCCTGCTCAATCTGCGCAATGTCGGCGACGACGAATATGCCGATGTCTGCACGCTGCTCGACCAGCACGGCATCGCCTGGTACCGCACCGAACCCAGCCCTTGGGGCATTTCCAACGGTGGCCTGTGGCTGCGCGAGGACGCCGATCATCCGCGCGCGAAGGCGCTGATGGCCGGGTACCAGGCGGCGCGCGGTGTGCGCGTGCGGGCCGAGCGTGAGCAGGCGTTGCGGGATGGCACGGCGGAGACCTTTGGCAGCCTGTTCCGGCGGCGGCCGGTGTTCGTGGTGCTGGTGCTGCTGGGCATGGCCGCTGCGGCGGCGCTGGTGCTGCTGCCGTTCATGCTGTTGCGGGGGTAGGGGGCGCGGCCGGGTTGCACCCGGCACCCGCGGTAATGCCGGCCGCTGGCCGGCAACAGCAACAGCAACAGCAACGGCAGGCAATCCGTGGCGGGCAGGGCGGTGTCGGCAGGCGGGACACGCCGTAAACCCATCCTTGGGGGCTCGATGGCGCCATCCATGGCGCCAACGGTCCCGCCTGCCCACACCGCCCCGCCTCTGACAGATTCCGGGTGTCTGCCGGGCTTGGGGTCGGATCCCTCTGCTGCGCAGAGGGCTCTGCCCCCCCTGAATCTGTCTGTGCGGGCTGGAGGCGCTAAAATGGCAGGATGATCGCCAACACCGCTGCCTACCATTTCGCCGTCATCGACGCCCCCCAGGCCCTGTGCGACCAGCTGCTGTCGCGTGCCCAGGCGGCCGGGTTGCGGGGCACGATCCTGGTGGCGGGCGAGGGACTGAACCTGTTCCTGGCCGGCGCGCCGGAGGCGGTCGAGGATTTCTACGCCGCGCTGCATGCCGATGCGCGTTTCGCCGGGATGCGGGTCAAGACCAGCCTGAGCGAGCACCAGCCGTTCGCGCGGCTGAAGGCCAAGGTGAAGGACGAGATCATCAGCTTCCGCCGCGATGACGGCCAGCCGCTGGACTATCCGCGTGCACCGGCGGTCGATCCGGCCACCGTGCAGCGCTGGCTGCGGCAGGGCCACGATGACGCCGGCAAGCCGGTGGTGATGCTCGATACCCGCAACCTGCAGGAAGTGGAGTACGGCACGTTCAAGGATGCGCTGGTACTGCCCATCCACAAGTTCACCGACCTGCCCGAGGCGCTGGCGCCGCATCGCGAGGCGCTGAAGGACAGCACCGTGGTCAGTTTCTGCACCGGCGGCATCCGCTGCGAGAAGGCCGCACTGTGGATGGCCAACGATGGCATGGACAACGTGCTGCAGCTCGATGGCGGCATCCTCGGCTACTTCGAGGAGGTCGGCGGCGAAGGTTATGAAGGCCGCTGTTTCGTGTTCGACGAGCGCGTGGCGCTGGATGCCGAACTGAAGCCGATGGTCGACCAGCCGCTGCCGGAGCCGCGCCCCAGCGCGTTCTGACACGCTTCTGTAGAGCCGAGCCCATGCTCGGCTGCCTTTTGTTGATCAACAGCAGCCGAGCATGGGCTCGGCTGTACACGGTCCGGCAGGCCCTGAACCGGCTCCGCGGGAATCAGCATCCCGCCACCGTCACTGGCCGCTGCGCCTGGCCGACCCCATGCAGGGGAGATCCTGAGACGGAAAACCGCTGATGATCCCGTTGTCGATCCTTGACCTGGCCCCGGTCTGCGAGGGCAGTGACACCACCGCCGCCTTCGCCAACATGCTGGAACTGGCCCAGCACGCCGATGCGCTGGGCTACCGCCGTTACTGGCTGGCCGAACACCACAACATGCCCGGCATCGCCAGCGCGGCCACGGCCGTGCTGATCGGCCACGTCGCGGGCGGCACCCGGCGTATCCGCGTCGGTGCCGGCGGCATCATGCTGCCCAACCATGCGCCGCTGCAGGTGGCCGAGCAGTTCGGCACGCTGGCTTCGCTGTATCCGGACCGCATCGATCTCGGCCTCGGCCGTGCGCCGGGCACCGATCAGCCCACCGCGCGTGCACTGCGCCGCTACTTCGACAGCGCCGACCAGTTCCCGCAGGACGTGCGCGAACTGCTGCACTACTTCGAGCCGGTACAGCCCGGGCAGGCGGTGCAGGCGGTTCCGGGCGGTGGCCTGCGGGTGCCGACCTGGATCCTGGGGTCCAGCCTGTTCGGCGCGCGCATGGCCGCCGCGATGGGCCTGCCCTATGCGTTTGCCTCGCACTTTGCGCCCGATGCCATGGACGAGGCGCTGGCGGTGTACCGCCGCGAGTTCCGCCCCTCGGCCACGTTGAAGCAGCCGCACGCGATGCTGGCCCTGAATGTCGTCGCCAGTGACAGCGAGGCCGAATCGCGCCGCCTGTTCACCAGCCAGCAGCAGAGTTTCGTCAACCTGCGCCGCGGCCGGCCGGGCAAGATTCCGGCGCCGATCGACGACATCGAAGCCTTCTGGGAGCCGCACGAAAAACTCGGCGTAGAGCGGGCCCTGGCCTGCACCGTGCTCGGCGATCCGCAGCAGGTGGCCGATGGCATCGCCGCGTTCGTTGAGCGTCACTCGCCGGACGAGCTGATGCTCACCGCCAACCTGTATGACCACCGCGCGCGCCTGCGTTCGTTCGAACTGGCGATGCAGGCCTGGCACGCCCGCCACGCGGGCTGAACAATGGCGTCACGGCCCGTTGCAGCCGCGACGGGTCTGATGGGGGCTCTACCCATTGGAGCCTCCCATGGCGGATACCCGCGCCGAACACATCGCCCAGCTGGCCGAACTGATCAAGGACGTGGAGGTGGCGATGTTCACCACCACCGGCGTCGACGGACGACTCTACAGCCGGCCGCTGGCCACCCAGCAGGTCACCTTCGACGGTGACCTGTGGTTCGTCATCACCGCCGACAGCCCGAAGGTTGCCGAGATCGCGCTTGATCCGCACGTCAACGTGGCCTATGCCTCGCCGTCGAAGAACACCTACGTATCGGTGGCAGGGCGCGCGCGCATCGTTGATGACCGCGCGAAGATCGAGGAACTGTGGTCGCCGGTGATGAAACTGTTTTTCCCGGGCGGCAAGGACGACCCGAACCTGCGCCTGATCCACGTGCGGGCCGACTCGGCCGAGTATTGGGATGGTCCGGGCACGCTGCTGGGCAAGGCGTTGAATTTCGTGCTGTCGGCGGTGCAGGACGAGCCGGCGCAGTTGGCCGACAATGGCTTCATCGATCTTCGGTGAGGATCGATATCCGGTATTGGTAGTGCCGGACGCTGGCCGGCAGACCTGGAAACGTGGCAGCCGGCCAGCGGCCGGCTCTACCGGATTCCGGCTCAGAACCAGCGCTGGAACAGGTCCACCGTGTAGCCCACCAGCTGTCCCGAACTGAAGCCGAAGAACGCGATCGCCGCCAACGCGGCGATCCAGTTGAACAGCATCAGCGCGCCATCGCGTTCCAGCAGCGCCAGCGAGAACAGCAGCAGCTGGAAGCCGAACAGGAAATTGGTGAAGGGGATCGGCAACGACAGCAGCAGGCCCAGCAGCACCAGCAGCAGGCCGCTGAAGGCGTGGGCGGGGAGGGGTGTCAACAGCTGCGGCAGGCGTGGCCTCAGCATCCTGTCCAGGCGCCGCAGTGGGCGGTCGATGCGGTCCAGGAAACGGTGCATGGTGCCGCGCTTGGGTCCGCGGCGGGCAATGAAGCCGGGCAGCCACGGCCGGCGCAGGCAGAACAGCATCTGCAGGCCGATCAGGATCACCAGCGGGCCGCTGACCGCGCCACCCATGCCCGGGATCGGGATGAACGAGGGCAGGATCGCCACGAACAGGAACACGCCGAACGCGCTCTGCTGCAGGTTGCTCAGGATCTGGCCGAGCGGCATGTGCTCGGCGGGGTCGCCGGAAGCGAACATCTCCAGCAGGGTGCGGATGCCCTCGTTGCGGTAGGCCGGGCGCTCGGCGCCTGGACCCTGGCCAGCCTCAGGCGGTGAGCTCATCGGCCTGCTCGTCGGACAGCGTGCGCAGCAGCAGCTTGTCCACCCGCGCACCGTCCAGGTCGACCACTTCGAAGCGCCAGCCGGCCCAGTCGAAGTACTCGCCTGCGTGCGGGATGCGGCCGAAGTAGTGGATGCACATGCCGGCCAGGGTGTAGTAATCGCCGTCCTCGGCATCGGGCAGCTCGTTGCTGCCGATCAGTTCGCGCAGGTCTTCGATCGGCAGCGAGCCATCCACCAGCAGCGAACCGTCCTCGCGGGTCACCACCAGCGCATCTTCATCGGCATTCTCCACCGCCTGCAGGCGGCCGACCACGGCGCCCATCAGGTCGCTGATGGTCACCAGGCCCTGGATCTCGCCGTACTCGTCAACCACCAGCGCCATCGACTGCTGTTCCTCGCGGAAGATCTCCAGCAGCTTCATCGCGTGGGTCGATTCGGACACGTAGAGCGGTTCGCGCAGGGTCTGGAACAGCGCGTTGTCGCCGCGTGCCATGCGCGTGGCCAGCGATTTCAGTTCAAGTACGCCGACCACGTCCATGTCGTTGTCGCGGTACACCGGGTACCGCGAGAACTCGTGCTCGGCCATGATTTCCAGGTTGCGCTCCAGCCCGGCCTGGGTGTCCAGCCAGGCAATGCGGTTGCGCGGGGTCATCAGGCTGTCGGCGGTGCGGTCGCCCAGGCGCATGACGCGGTTCATCATGTCACGCTCGTGGGCGTCGATCACACCGGCTTCGTGGCTCTCGGCCACCAGCATGCGGATCTCTTCTTCAGTCACCGAGGCGACTTCGTCCTTGCCCAGGCCGAACAGGCGCAGCACCAGCTGGGTGGTCTTGGACAGGAGCCAGACGAAGGGCAGGGCCAGCTTGGCCAGCCAGCTCATCGGCATCGCGACCAGGCCGGCAATGGCCTCCGAGCGGGTCAGCGCCAGGCGCTTGGGCACCAGTTCGCCGAAGATCAGCGTGATGAAGGTGATCAGGCTGACGGCCAGCGCGGTACCGATGTTGCCCGCGTACGCAAACCCCGGCATCAGCCCCTGGATCCAGCCGGCGAAGGCCTCGCCCAGCGCCTCACCGCCGAGGTAGCCGGTCAGCACGCCGATCACGGTGATGCCGATCTGCACGGTGGACAGGAAGCTCTCCGGCTTCTCGGACAGCTCCAGCGCCTTGGCCGCGCGCTTGGAGGTGGCAGCCATCTGCTTCAGGCGGCTCTTGCGCGAGGTCATGACCGACATCTCGGACATGGCGAAGAAGCCGTTCAGCAGAACAAGCGCGAAGACAATCAGGATCATTTCAAACACGGGCGTCGTCCCCGGTTGGTGGCAGGGAGGGCGGGTGCTGGCGATGGCGGCAGGCGCTCAGGAACGGGATCCGGCGCGGCGCAGGGGGATAAGGGTCGTCGTCCATAAGGTGCGCCCGAAGGCGCGCTGGCATCTTAGCAAAGGGGCATGGCAGGGTGGCAACCGCCTGTTCAGGTTGGGGGTTCCAAGGCCTCGAAAGGGGGCGGGGATACCCGTGATGGTCATCTAGCCGTCATAATTCCATCTGGTGCCGTCCTTCCCGCGACGGCTGACAGGTTTCTCAATGTTCTCTCTGCAGACCATTTTCGGTTCCGGCAAACAGTTCTACACCCTGCTCGATGAGGCTGCCGTCGCGGCTTCCGACGCCGCCAAGGCGCTGCATTCCATGCTGCGCGAGGCCGACCGCCAGCCCGCGCTGGACGCCTTCAAGCTGGCCCGCCTGCGCGAACGCGCGGCCTCGGACAAGATCAGCCAGGCGCTGGTGGACAGCTTCATGACCCCGATCGAGCGCGAAGACATCGAAGCGCTGGGCTCGGCGCTGTACAAGATTCCCAAGCAGATCGAGAAGTTCGCCGACCGCTATTCGCTGGCCACGACGCACCTGGAGCACATCGACTTCGCGCCGCGCGCGGCGATGCTCGAACAGGCCGCCGGCGTGGTGGTGGAGATGGTGGCCGACCTGCGCCACATGAACCTGGACCGGATGACCGCGCTCAACGAGAAGCTGCGCTCGCTGGAGAACGAGGCCGACCGCCTGATGCTCGAGCTGTACCGCGACATCTATTCGGGCCGCCTGGACAACCTGCAGATGTTCCTGCTGAAGGAATTCTTCGAGATCCTGGAAAAGGCCATCGACCGCTGCCGCGAGGCTGGCGTGGTGGCGTACCAGATCGTGTTGAAGAACAGCTGACGGACGCCGCCGCATGTTGACCCTTGTCCTGGTGGTGATCCTGGCCGCGCTCGTCTTCGAGTTCATCAACGGCTTCCACGACACTGCCAACTCCATTGCCACCGTGGTGGCGACCAAGGTGCTCTCGCCCGGCTGGGCGGTGATGCTGGCCGCCTTCATGAACCTCATCGGTGCACTGACCGGTACCGCGGTGGCGCTGACCATCGCCTCGGGCCTGCTCAACACCAACGTGGTCGAGGTCACCCCGCAGGTGATCCTGTGCGCCCTGCTGGGCGGCATCATCTGGAACCTGATCACCTGGTGGAAGGGCCTGCCGTCCTCGTCCTCGCACGCCCTGATCGGTGGCCTCTGCGGCGCCGGCCTGGCTGCCGCCCACAACAACTGGGACGCGCTGATCTGGTCCGAGCGCCTGGGCAGCTGGGCGCAGAACAAGGGCCTGCTGTGGAAGGTGTTCGTGCCGATGATCACCTCGCCGATTGCCGGCTTCCTGCTTGGCATCGTGGTGATGGTGCTGCTGTGGGCGCTGATCGCCGGCCTGGCCAAGATCGGTGGTGCCATCGGCCGCCTGGCGCGTCCGCGCATCGTCAACGCCTTCTTCGGCAAGGCGCAGATCGCCTCGGCGGCCTACATGGGCTTCGCCCACGGCCACAACGACGCGCAGAAGACCATGGGCATCATCGCCATGACCCTGATCGGTGCCGAAGCCACCGGCGCATTGAACGACCTGCCGTCCTGGCTGGCCTTCATGCACCCGGACGCGCATGCCGGTGATGGCATCGCGATGTGGATCGTGCTGACCTGCGCGGTGGTGATGGCGGCCGGTACCGCTTCGGGCGGCTGGAAGATCATCAAGACCCTGGGCCACAAGATGGTCAAGCTGCACCCGATCCACGGCTTCGCCGCGGAGACCAGCTCGGCAACCATCCTGACCCTGGCGGCCCACTTCGGCATGCCGGTCTCGACCACGCACAGCATCTCCACCGCGATCATGGGCGTCGGCTTCGCCAAGAACCCGCGCTCGCTGAAGTTCGGCGTGATCGAGCGCATCGTCTGGGCCTGGATCCTGACCATCCCGGCGGCCGGTGGCTGTGCGTACCTGATCCTGAAGCTGTTCGAGCTGTTCGGCTGGACCTGATCGCCACGCCAAGGTTGCAAACGAAAAAGCCCGCCGTATCAGGCGGGCTTTTTCATGGGCAAGAATTTTCCGCACCCACCGTGTCGACCAAGGTCGACACCTGCCAGAGCAGAACCAGGGTCAGAGCCCGTTGCCAAGCAACGGGATCCGCCCCCGTGCCGACCAACGGTCGGCACCCACCAACAGCCCTCAGGAAGCCAGCTTTTGCAGTTGCCGTTGCCGTGGCTGTCAGCGGGTGCCGGGCCGCAGGCCCGGCCAAACCCCTTCAATTACGCTGGAACAACGCCTGTACATCCTTGCGGAACGCCGCCTGGCTGTCCGCCCGGCTGTAGAACATGTGCCCGCCCGGATAACTGCGCACCTGCACCCGGTCCGGATTGCTGCCCATCGTCGGCATCTGGTCCACGGTCAGGATCGAGCCCATGAACGGGCACGACAGGTCGTTCCAGCCATGCACGATCAGCACCTGCAGATGCGGGTCGATCGCCACCGCCTGGCGCAGCTGGGTCACCGCACCCTGGCGCAGTTCGCCATTGCGGTCCCACAGCCGGTTCACGTCGTAGTTCAGCGCCTGGTAGCGCGCATCTACTTTCCAGCCGACCACGCGCGTCACGAAGTCGACCATCGCCGTGGTGGTCGGCGCGATGATGCTGTCCAGCAGTGGATCGTTGGCGCGCTGCTCCGGATCATTCGGGAACGGATCGAACGCGGTCACGTTGGAGTCGTAGCGGCTGCCCAGCGTGCCCTTGTCGCGGAACACTTCACGCAGGTAGGCCTGGGTCTCCAGGCGCCCGCCAGCGCGGCGCACGAACTGCGGGTCCAGTCCGGTCAGCGCGGTGACCCGGCGCAGCATGGCTTCCGTAGCCTGCGGATCGCTGCGGCCCTTCATCAACGCGGTGGCGTAATCGCCACGGGTGTACTCCACCACCTCGCGCATCGCCGCATCGGTCAGCTTGCCCTGGCGCTCCAGGTGCGCCGCGGCGATCGACGGCAGCGTCTGCATCCACGCCATCGGCGAGACATCGGCGTTGTCTTCCAGGGTCGGGCTCAGGTAGGGCGAGACCAGCACCAGTCCGTTCATTGCCACGCCCAGCCGGGTCTGCAGGAAGTGGGTGATGCGCGGGCCGCGGTAGCCACCGTAGCTCTCGCCGGTCAGGTACTTGCGCGAGGCCATGCGCTGGTTGCGCAGCAGCCAGTCGTAGATCGAGCGCGACAGGTATTCGACGTCGGCACTGGGGTTGTAGAGCGCTTTCTTGGCTTCATCGTCGCCGATCCGCGCGCGGCTGAAGCCGGTACCGACCGGATCGATGAACACCAGATCGGTGAAGTCCAGCCAGGTGCCCGGGTTGTCGTGCAGGGTGGCCGGCGCCGATGCGCTGTCACCCTCGGAGCCGAAGGTCACCACCTTGGGCCCGATCGCGCCCATGTTGAGGTACACCGACGACGCACCGGGGCCGCCATTGAGCGCGAAGGTCACCGGCCGGTCCTTGCCCGGCATCGTGTAGGCGGTGAACACCACATCGGCGATCACCTTGCCCTTGGCATCGCGTACCGGCAGGGTGCCGACGGTGGCGGTGTAGTCCAGGGTGCGGCCGGCCAGGCGCATGCTCTGGCGGGCCGAGGCGTCGGCGGGCAGCGCAGGCGCTTCGGTCTTGTCGTCTTTCGGGTCGGGCTTGCCCTCGGCGTCGGACGCGGCCAGCACGCTGGCAGGGGCGATGAGCAGGCCGACGCAGAGCGCGGCAGTGTGCAGCAGGGACTTCATGGCACCGGTTCGGCAGCGGAAGGGGGTTCCGATGCTAGGCCGGTGGCGGGCCATGCCGTATGTGTCCAAAGGCATGGCCGTGCGTTGAGCCCGCTACTGGCCAGATTGGGTCAAGCGGGGAGGGTGGCTGCGGCGGCGTCGTCGGCCAGCAGGCCGTAGACGGCCGAGTCGGCCAGCTGCCCCTGGATGCGCCAGCGCTGGCGCAGCACCCCCTCGCGGTGGAAGCCCAGGCGTTCCAACACGTGCGCGGACGGCGCATTGCGCGGGTCGATCTCGGCTTCCACCCGATGCAGGTGCAGGGTGCGGAACAGGTAGGCCAGTACCTGTTGCAGGGCCTCGTGCATATAGCCCTGGCCCTGGCGATCGGGTGCCAGCAGGTAGCCGATCTCGGCGCGCGCCGCATCGCGGTCCACCGCGAATACCACGCAGATGCCCAGCAGCGGACCTTCCAGCGACTCGCGTACGGCCAGCTTCAGCTGGGTGCCGATGGCATGGGCGGCGAGGTCATCGTCGATCTGCTCGCGCGCTTCGGCCAGTCGCGTCCAGGCTGGATGGTTCCACCATCGCATGACATCCGGGTTGGACTGCAGCGTGAACAGCGCGGCGGCGTCGTCACGACGGATCGGGCTCAGGACCAGCCGTGCACTGTGCAGCGGCAGGCCGGGGAACAGCAGCGAGTGGCTGGCCAATACGATGGTCCACACGGGTGGACGCGCATTATGGCGCTGCCGGGTTTGCCGATGGGGGCGGATGGGGTCGGAGCGCATGGGGTCGGATCCGTTTCCTGACAGGAAACGGCTCTGACCCCACTGCCGCCAACCGGGTCAGAGCCCTTTCCTGCGGAAAGGGATCCGACCCCGCTCCGGATCAGACCTCCAGCGAGGCCAGATCGCCCTTCGACTCCAGCCAGCCCTTGCGGTCGGACGCGCGCTTCTTGGCCAGCAGCATGTCCATCAGCGAACGGGTCTGCTCGCCATCGTCCACGGTCAGCTGCACCAGGCGGCGCGTATCCGGATGGATGGTCGACTCGCGCAGCTGGTTCGGGTTCATCTCGCCCAGGCCCTTGAAGCGGGTGACGTTGACTGCGCCCTTGATCTTCTCGCGCTCGATCTTGTCCAGCATCGAACGCTTCTCTTCCTCATCCAGGGCGTAGAACACCTGCTTGCCCACGTCGATGCGGAACAGCGGCGGCATTGCCACGAACACGTGGCCGGCATCGACCAGCGCCGGGAAATGCCTGAGGAACAGCGCGGTCAGCAGGGTGGCGATATGCAGGCCGTCGGAGTCCGCGTCGGCCAGGATCACCACCTTGCCGTAGCGCAGGCCGGTGATGTCGTCCTTGCCGGGGTCGCAGCCGATGGCCACGGCCAGGTTGTGCACTTCTTCGGAGGCCAGCACGCTGTTGGACGACACTTCCCAGGTGTTGAGGATCTTGCCGCGCAGCGGCAGGATCGCCTGGAAATCCTTGTCGCGCGCCTGCTTGGCGCTGCCGCCTGCCGAGTCACCTTCCACCAGGAACAGCTCTGTGCGCGACAGGTCCTGGCTGATGCAGTCGGCCAGCTTGCCAGGCAGGGCCGGGCCCTGCGTGACCTTCTTGCGGACGACCAGCTTCTCGGTCTTCAGGCGCGCACTGGCGCGCTCGATGGCGATCTGCGCGATCTTCTCGCCCAGCTCCACGTTCTGGTTCAGCAACAGGCTGAACGCATCGTGCGCGGCGCCCTCTACAAAGCCGGCGGCCTGGCGCGAGGACAGGCGTTCCTTGGTCTGGCCGCTGAACTGCGGGTCGGTCATCTTCAGCGACAGCACGAACGACACCCGGTCCCACACGTCTTCCGGGGCCAGCTTGACGCCGCGTGGCAGCAGGTTGCGGAAGTCGCAGAACTCGCGCAGCGCCTCGGTCAGGCCGGTACGCAGGCCGTTGACGTGGGTGCCATGCTGGGCGGTCGGAATCAGGTTGACATAGCTTTCCTGGACCAGCTCACCTTCCGGCAGCCAGGCCACGGCCCAGTCCACCACCTCGGTGTCCTTCTTGAGGTTGCCGACGAACAGGTCGGCCGGCAGCGATTCGCGCTCGCCCAGTTCCAGCTTCAGGTAGTCGCGCAGGCCGTCTTCGTAGTACCAGGTATCGACTTCACCGGTGGCTTCGTCGGTCAGCTTGACGGTCAGGCCCGGGCACAGCACGGCCTTGGCGCGCAGCAGGTGCTTCAACGCGCGCACCGCGAACTTGGGCGTGTCGAAGTACTTCGGGTCCGGCCAGAAGCGCACGCGGGTACCAGTGTTCTTCTTGCCGACGGTGCCGACCACCTCCAGCGGCGTGGCGCGGTCGCCATTGCGGAAGGTGATGCGGTGTTCGGCACCTTCGCGCTTGATGTGCACCTCCACCAGGGTCGACAGCGCGTTGACCACGCTGACGCCGACGCCATGCAGGCCGCCGGAGAAGGTGTAGTTGTTGTTGCTGAACTTGCCGCCTGCATGCAGGCGGGTGAGGATCAGTTCGACGCCCGGGATCTTCTCTTCCGGATGGATGTCCACCGGCATGCCGCGGCCGTCATCGCTGACCTCCACGCTGCCGTCCTTGTACAGGGTGATCTCGATCGAGCGGGCATGGCCGGCGAGGGCCTCGTCCACCGAGTTGTCGATCACTTCCTGCGCCAGGTGGTTCGGGCGCGCGGTGTCGGTATACATGCCGGGACGGCGCTTGACCGGGTCAAGGCCGGACAGGACTTCAATATCGGCGGCGTTATAGCGGGCGTTCATCTATCTTCTAAAGCGCGGAGCGACGCGCAAGTGTGCGGTCTGGACGGCGATTTTGCACGCCTGCGGTTCAGCCTCGGCGCCGGGGAGGGGGTAAAATGGCAGCCGCTGGAATCTGAACGCCGGCGGCCCCATCGGGTCGAAACATCCAAGCCATACCGCGAGGAGGACCTCATGAAGAAGTTGCTGACCGTTGCAATCCTGGCCGCTGCCGCCGTTGCAGTGCCGCTGGTGGTGGCGCAGAACGCGGGCCAGCCGGCCCCGCAGCAGGGTGACCAGGCCGACAAGGCGCAGGCCGAGGCCGATGCCAAGGCCAAGCGTCGTGCCCAGGCCAATGCCGAAATGAAGGCGCAGGGCCAGCCGGCCCCGCAGAAGGAAGAAGAGGAAGAAGCGCGCAAGAAGCGCTGATCCCGCAACCTGCCAAGCGCCCTTGCGACAAGGGGGGCGCAACGGAACGCCCCGCTCAGCGGGGCGTTTCTTTTTAGGAACGTGGCGTCTGCCCCTTGGGTTGGCGGCCATCAATCTGTAAACTATGGCTTTCCGGGAGTAAGTGCGTGTCCACCCTTTGCGAATGGGCTGGAGCGGCCAAGCGTGGCTTCCAGCATGGCGGGTCGCAGGTGACGGTCGATTTGGCCGGCACGGCCGCCCCGACCTCGCACGATGGTCCCCGTCCGGCGCCTGCCGCCGCACGGATCCGCACCTCCCTCGCTGTCCCAGCGAACCGGAAAACCCCCTCCGAGCACCATGCCCGCCCTCCGGGTGCGCGTGGTGTTGCCGTTTTCCATTTCCAGACAGGATGCTTGCAGCCATGACTCCCTTGATTTTCGTAACCGGCGGCGTGGTGTCCTCGCTCGGCAAAGGCATTGCCGCCGCGTCGCTGGCCGCCATTCTCGAAGCCCGGGGCCTGAAGGTGACGATGATGAAGCTCGACCCTTACATCAACGTCGACCCGGGCACCATGAGCCCGTTCCAGCACGGTGAGGTGTATGTCACCGATGACGGCGCCGAGACCGACCTCGACCTGGGCCACTACGAGCGCTTCGTGCGCACCCGCCTGAGCCGCAAGAACTCGGTCACCACCGGCCGCATCTACGAGAACGTGATCCGCAAGGAGCGCCGCGGCGACTACCTGGGCGCGACCGTGCAGGTCATTCCGCACATCACCGACGAGATCCGCCGCTGCATCGACGAAGCCACCGAAGGCTACGACGTGGCGCTGGTCGAGATCGGTGGCACCGTCGGCGACATCGAGTCGCTGCCGTTCCTGGAAGCGATCCGCCAGGTGCGCACCGAGCGTGGCCCGGAGAAGGCGCTGTTCATGCACCTCACCCTGGTGCCGTACATCGGCGCCGCCGGTGAGCTGAAGACCAAGCCGACCCAGCATTCGGTGAAGGAACTGCGTTCGATCGGCATCCAGCCGGACGTGCTGCTGTGCCGTTCCGAGCAGGCCGTGCCGGATTCGGAGCGCCGCAAGATCGCCCAGTTCACCAACGTCTCCGAGCGCGCAGTGATCAGCGTGCCGGACGTGGACGTGCTGTATCGCATTCCGTCGGGCCTGCACGCGCAGGGCCTGGACGAGATCGTGGTCAACCAGCTGAAGCTGGCCGACAAGGCCGGTCCGGTCGATCTGTCGATGTGGGAGGACGCAGTCGATGCGACCCTGCATCCGCTGGATGAAGTGACCATCGCCGTGGTCGGCAAGTACGTGGATCACCAGGATGCCTACAAGTCGGTCGGCGAAGCACTGAAGCACGGCGGCCTGCGCCAGCGCACCAAGGTCAACCTGAAGTGGCTGGAAGCACAGGATCTGGAAGGCACCGACATGGCCGCACTGGCCGATGTCGACGGCATCCTGGTGCCGGGTGGCTTCGGTGACCGTGGTTTCGAAGGCAAGGTGCTGACCTCGAAGTTCGCCCGCGAGCAGCACGTGCCGTACTTCGGCATCTGCTACGGCATGCAGGCGGCCGTCGTCGATTACGCGCGCAACGTGGTCGGCCTGGAAGGCGCCAACAGCACCGAGAACGACCGCCAGTCGCCGAACCCGGTGATCGGCCTGATCACCGAATGGCGCACCGCCACCGGCGATGTCGAGAAGCGTGACGACAAGAGCGACCTCGGCGGCACCATGCGCCTGGGCCTGCAGGAACAGCGCCTGAAGCCGGGCACGCTGGCCCGTGAGCTGTACGGCAAGGACGTCGTCGCCGAGCGCCACCGCCACCGCTACGAGTTCAACAACCGTTACCGCACCCAGCTGGAAGATGCCGGCCTGGTGATCGCCGGCAAGTCGATGGACGACACCCTGGTGGAAGTGGTCGAACTGCCGCGCGACGCGCATCCGTGGTTCCTGGCCTGCCAGGCGCACCCGGAATTCCTGTCCACGCCGCGTGACGGCCACCCGCTGTTCATCGGTTTCATCCGTGCCGCGCGCGAGCGCAAGGCCGGCGGCAAGCTGCTTTCCGAAGCGCGCGCCTGACTTGTGAATGGGGGCTTCGGCCCCCATCCTGCATGCTTCAACCCCCAGCGCACCGGCCCGGCCGGTGCTGCGGACAACAAGGAAACGCCATGAAACTGTGTGGATTCGAGGTCGGGCTGGACCAGCCCCTGTTCCTGATCGCCGGCCCCTGCGTGATCGAGTCGATGCAGCTGCAGCTCGATACCGCCGGCAAGCTGAAGGAAGTCACCGACAAGCTCGGCGTCAACTTCATCTTCAAGTCCAGCTTCGACAAGGCCAACCGCACCTCGGGCACCGCGTTCCGCGGCCCGGGCATGGAAGAGGGCCTGAAGGTCCTGGCCGAGGTCAGGAAGCAGATCGGCGTGCCGGTGCTGACCGACGTCCATGAGTACACCCCGATGGACGAAGTGGCCTCGGTGGTGGATGTGCTGCAGACCCCGGCGTTCCTGGTCCGCCAGACCGACTTCATCCGCAAGGTGTGCTCGGCCGGCAAGCCGGTCAACATCAAGAAGGGCCAGTTCCTGGCGCCCTGGGACATGAAGCCGGTCGTGGAGAAGGCCAAGGCCACCGGCAACGAGCAGATCATGGTCTGCGAGCGCGGTGCCAGCTTCGGCTACAACAACCTGGTCAGCGACATGCGCTCGCTGGCGGTGATGCGCGATACCGGTTGCCCGGTGGTGTTCGATGCCACCCACTCGGTGCAGTTGCCGGGCGGGCAGGGCACCAGTTCCGGTGGCCAGCGTGAGCACGTGCCGGTGCTGGCCCGTGCTGCCGTCGCGGTGGGCATCTCCGGCCTGTTCGCCGAGACCCATCCGGATCCGTCCAAGGCCCTGTCCGATGGCCCCAACGCGTGGCCGCTGGACCAGATGGAAGCGCTGCTCGAGACCCTGATGGAGCTCGACGCGGTGACCAAGAAGCACGGCTTCTCGCGCTTCGCGTGAGTCGTGACCCGAGGGTGGCGCTGGAAGCCCAGCGTCATCGCCGGCACTGGAAACAGTGGCCCTGGGGCCTGATCGCACTGGGCCTGGCCGTGCTGTTCACCGTGGGCATGTTTGGCCTGGTGCTGATCGGTGCGGCGTCGGTGCGCCCCCCGGGTGATGGCAGCAGCGCGCTTGATCTGCGTGCGTATTTCATTGCGCTGCTGGTCGCGGAGCTGCTCGGTGCCGCGGGCTGCCTCGCGGCCGCGGTGCTGGCCTGGCGGCTGAATCGCGGCAAGGTGGCGGCTGGCTTTGCGATCATCCTGCTTTCGCTGTGGCTCGGCGCCCTGTTCTACGGATTGCTTTGATGAATACGAGCACGTCGGCGCGCGGCTGGCCCTGGGGCCTGGTCGCGCTGGGGCTGTCCGTGCTCGCCTGGGCGTCCCTGCTGCTGGGAGTAATGGCCTTTGCGGCCAGCTTCGGCTCGCCGGGTGACGGAAACCATGGCATCCAGGCCATGCAGTACTGGATCGTGGCCGCGCTGGTCGCGCTGGGTGTGTCTTTCGTCGGCAGCCTGGTGGCGATGGTGCTCGCCTGGCGACGCCGTCGTGGACCCGTCGCGGCGGCGGTGGCCGGTGCGTTGCTGGTGATGCTGGTGTCGCTGGCCCTGATCGTGATCGGGTCCAGCTGGGGCTGATGCCGCCCAGGCCATTTGGCAAGTGGCGGGCAGCCGGGGATAATCACGCGGCATTCGTTTTGTCGCCCCCTCTCCAGACAGGTAACCGGCCCGACCATGAGTACGATCCGCAGCATCCACGCCCGTGAAATCCTTGACAGCCGTGGCAACCCCACGCTGGAAGCCGAAGTCATCCTGGAGGACGGTTCGTTCGGTCGTGCCGCGGTTCCCTCGGGCGCCTCGACCGGCACCAAGGAAGCGGTCGAGCTGCGTGACGGTGACAAGACCCGTTATCTGGGCAAGGGCGTGCGCAAGGCCGTCGACAACGTCAACACCACGATTGCCGCCGCGCTGAAGGGCTTTGAGGCTACCGACCAGGCCGGCCTCGACCGTCGCCTGATCGATCTGGACGGCACCGAGAACAAGGGCCGCCTGGGTGCCAACGCGCTGCTGGGTGTTTCGATGGCCGCCGCGCATGCCGCCGCTGCATCGAACAAGCAGGCACTGTGGCAGTACTTGGCCGCCAGGACCGGCGTGACCCCGGCGCTGCCGGTGCCGATGATGAACATCATCAATGGCGGCGCGCATGCCGACAACAACGTCGACTTCCAGGAGTTCATGGTGCTGCCGGTCGGCTTCACCTCGTTCTCCGAAGCGCTGCGTGCCGGTACCGAAATCTTCCATTCGCTGAAGTCGGTGCTGAAGGGCCACGGCCTGAGCACCGCGGTCGGCGACGAAGGTGGCTTCGCGCCGGACTTCCGCAGCAACGTCGAAGCGCTGGACACCATTCTCGAAGCGATCGGCAAGGCGGGCTACACCGCCGGTGAAGACGTGCTGCTGGGCCTGGACGTGGCCTCCAGCGAGTTCTTCGAGAACGGCAAGTACAACCTGGTCGGCGAGAACAAGCGCCTGACCTCCGAGCAGTTCGTCGACTTCCTCGCCGACTGGGCCGCGCAGTACCCGATCATCACGATTGAAGATGGCCTGGCCGAGAACGACTGGGCCGGCTGGAAGCTGCTGACCGACCGCATCGGCAAGAAGGTGCAGCTGGTTGGCGACGACCTGTTCGTGACCAACCCGAAGATCTTCCAGGAAGGCATCGACTCGGGCACTGCCAATGCGATCCTGATCAAGGTCAACCAGATCGGCACCCTCAGCGAAACCCTGGAAGCGATCGCCATGGCCGATCGTGCCGGCTACGCCGCCGTGGTCTCGCACCGTTCGGGCGAAACCGAAGACACCACCATCGCCGACATCGCAGTGGCCACCACCGCCACCCAGATCAAGACCGGTTCGCTGTGCCGCAGCGATCGCGTGGCCAAGTACAACCAGCTGCTGCGCATCGAGGAAGCCCTCGGCGCCGGCGCGCGTTACGCCGGTCGTGACGCGTTCGTTTCGCTGAAGCGCTGAGCCGATGCGCGACTGGCGCTGGATGCTGCTGGTGCTGGCCCTGTTGCTGGGCTGGCTGCAGTACCGCTTCTGGTTTGGTCCGGGCAATTCGGGTGAAGTGATGATGCTCGAAGCCCAGGTCGCCAACCAGGAGCGGGACAATGAGGGCCTGCAGCAGCGCAATGATGCGCTCGCTGCGGAAGTGAAGGACCTCAAGGAAGGCCAGTCCGCCATCGAGGAACGCGCGCGCAGCGAGCTGGGCATGATCAAGCCCGGCGAGAAGTTCTATCGCGTGGTCGAGGATGCGCCGGTGCACCCGGCGCAGCCTGCGGCAGGTGTCAGTGCGCAGGTTGGCGACCACCCGGCGGACGTGCCATGAGTGCGGCGATCTGGGTCGTGGTTCCGGCTGCTGGCCGTGGCACCCGCTTTGGCGCGCCGTTGCCCAAGCAGTACCTGCAGGCAGGGGGGCAGATCCTGCTTGCCCATACCCTGGACGCCCTGCTGGCGCACCCGGCCGTGGCCGGGGCGATGGTGGTGATCGGCCCGGACGATGCCGACTGGCCGGGCTGGAACGAGTGGGCGGGCAAGCCGGTGCTGACCTGCATCGGTGGCGCGACCCGTGCCGCTTCGGTGCTGGCTGGCCTGCAGGCGCTGCCGGAGACGGTGCGCGCTGATGAATTCGTGCTGGTCCACGATGCCGCGCGGCCGAACCTGTCCCTGGTCGATCTCGGCCGCCTGCTTGAAGTCGGTCGTGCCGATCCGGTCGGGGCGATCCTGGCCGCACCGGTACGCGACACCCTCAAGCGTGCGGGCGACGACGGTGGCATCGATGGCACCGAGCCGCGCGAGCGGCTGTGGCGCGCACTGACACCACAACTGTTCCGCCGCCACCAGCTCAGCCGCGCGCTGTCCGAAGCCGCCGCCGCCGGTGTTGAAGTCACCGATGAGGCCATGGCCATGGAGCGCCAGGGCCAGCGCCCGCTGCTGGTCGAGGGCAGCGAGGACAACTTCAAGGTCACCACCCCGGCCGATCTGGACCGGTTCGAATTCGTACTTTCCCGCCGCGCCGGCTGACCGTCCGCGCGGCCCTGCAGCAAGGGTTGCATCCATGAGCACCGCACCGTTCCCGCCCGTCCGCATCGGCCAGGGCTACGACGTCCATGCCTTCGGTGAAGGCGACCACATCATGCTTGGCGGAGTGAACGTGCCGCACAGCTGCGGCGTGCTCGCACACAGCGACGGCGACGTGATCCTGCATGCCCTGTGCGATGCCATGCTCGGCGCACTGGCGCTGGGCGACATCGGCCAGCATTTCCCGCCCAGTGACGACCGCTGGAAGGGGGCCGACAGCAGCGAGTTCGTGCGCCACTGCGACAGCCTGCTGCGTGAGCGCGGCTGGCGCGTCGGCAACACCGACATCACCGTGATCTGCGAGCGGCCGAAGGTCGGCCCGCATGCGCTTGCGATGCGTGAGCGCATCGGTGGGTTGCTGCAGCTGCCGCTGGACGCGGTCAGCGTCAAGGCCACCACCTCGGAGAAGCTGGGCTTCACCGGCCGTGGTGAAGGCATCGCCGCGCAGGCGGTCGTGTTGCTGGTGGCGGCATGATCCCGCTGCCGTTGGCGTTTGGTGCGCCGTTGTTGACGGCGCGCATCCGCACCACGCCGGACGATTTCCAGGTGGATGAACTGCCGGCGTTCGAGGCGAGCGGTGAAGGCGAGCATCTGCTGCTGCACATCCGCAAGCGCGGCGCCAACACCGTGCATGTGGCCAAGGTGCTGGCAAAATGGGCGGGCCTGCCGGAAATGGCGGTGAGCTACGCCGGGATGAAAGACCGCCACGCGGTCACCACCCAGCGTTTCAGCGTGCACCTGCCCAAGCGCATTGCGCCGGACCTGGCCGAGCTGGCCAACGAAGAGATCGAAGTGCTCGAAGCGACCTGGCACAACCGCAAGCTGCAGCGCGGCGCACTGGCCGGCAACCGCTTCAAGCTGGTGCTGCGCGAGGTGCAGGGCGATCCCGCCGCGATCAGCGAGCGCCTGCAGCAGATTGCCGCGCGCGGCCTGCCGAACTGGTTTGGTGAACAGCGTTTCGGCCGCGACGGTGGCAACGTGCCGGCTGCACTGGCGATGTTCGGTGGCCGCCGCATGCGCAAGGACCAGCGTTCGCTGCTGCTCTCTGCAGCCCGTTCGGCGCTGTTCAACCGCGTGCTGGCCGCGCGCGTGGAGCAGGGCAGCTGGGACCAGCCGCTCGATGGCGAAGTCTGGATGCTCGATGGCAGTCGCAGCGTGTTCGGCCCCGAGCCGTACACGGATGTGCTGGCCGAGCGGCTGGCGCGTTTCGACATCCATCCCAGCGCGCCGTTGTGGGGCGAAGGCGAGCTGCGCAGCACCGACGCGGCACGTGAGCTGGAGCTGGCCGCGCTGGACGACGACGAGTCGAAGGCACTGCGGGCCGGCCTGGAAGATGCGCGCCTGAAGCAGGAGCGCCGCGCGTTGCGCCTGCGTCCGGCGCTGCTGCAGCACCAGTGGCTGGCCGACGACGTGCTGGAACTGTCGTTCGCGTTGCCGCCAGGCTGCTACGCCACCGCCGTGCTGCACGAACTCGGCCCCGTCGAAGACGCCTCGCAGGCCTGACATAAAAAAAGGGGACGGAGGGAATTAAGTCGTTTGTGGCACAAACGACTTAATTCCCTCCGTCCCCTTTTCAACGCCGCGCCAGCAGCACCAGTACCGCGCCGGTGCCGCCTTGTCCGGTCGGTGCCGAATGGAATGCCAGCACGTCGTTGCGCAGCCGCAGCAGGCGATCGACCAGGTTCTTCAGCACCGGTGCGCCGCCATCGGACTGCAGTCCCTTGCCGTGGATGATGCGCACGCAGCCGTACTCGTGTGCATGCGCTTCCAGCAGGAACTGGCGCAGCAGGGCTTCGGCCTGTGCGGCGGTGGCGCCGTGCAGATCCAGTTCGTCCTGCACCGAGTACTGGCCGCGCTTGAGGCGCTGGAACAGGCGTGGTGGCAGGTTGTCGCGGCGATAGCTGGCCACGTCGCCGGCTTCCAGTGGCGCACTGTCGCGCAGCAGCCGGGCGAACTCGCCGGCCGCTTCGGCCTCGTCACGTTCGGCCATGCGCGCACGCGGTTTCGGCCGGGGCGCGGCAGGTGCCGGCTCGGCATCCTTGCGCAGCGGCTTCACTTCGCCGATGGCCGCACGGAACAAGGCGGCCGGATCTTCGTCATCAGGGTGCGACATGCGCACAGGGTAAACCGCCTGCGCAGGTCTGCCTATGACGGTTCGATGTCGGCCGTGACCGCTGACAGGGTAGGACCGGCGGCCCGCATGCGGCACAATAGACGATGCCCTTGCAGGGTCGACCGCTTCCGCAGGGGAGCGCGACGGTCCCGCCCACACTGCACGGTGATGGAATCGAATTCTTGGAAAATCAAGCGGTTAAATCGAAGATGCGAATCCTGGTCAGCAATGACGATGGTGTCGACGCCGCAGGCATCCGGATGCTTGCCGCGGTCCTGCGCGAGGCCGGTCACGAAGTCACGGTGGTTGCGCCCGACCGCGATCGCTCCGGCGCCAGCAACTCGCTGACCCTGGACCTGCCGATCCGGCTCAAGCGCATCGACCATTACACCGTTTCGGTGGCCGGTACACCCACCGACTGCGTGCACCTGGCGCTGACCGGCCTGCTTGAATTCGAGCCTGACATTGTCGTGTCCGGCATCAACAACGCCGCCAATCTCGGCGACGACGTGATCTATTCCGGCACCGTCTCGGCGGCGATGGAAGGTCGCTTCCTCGGCCTGCCGGCGGTGGCGGTCTCGCTGGTCAGCCGCAACCACGATCCGAAGCACTTCGAGACCGCCGCGCGTGCTGCGGTGGAGATTGTCGCCCGGCTCAAGGCCGATCCGCTGCCGGCCGACACCATCCTCAACGTCAACGTGCCGGACCTGCCGTGGAGCGAGGTCAAGGGCTTCGAGGTCACCCGCCTCGGCAACCGCCATCGTGCCGAAGGCTGCATCGCGCAGAAGGATCCGCGCGGCAACGAGGTGTACTGGATCGGCCCTGCCGGCCGTGAGCAGGATTCCGGTCCCGGTACCGATTTCCACGCGGTGCGCACCGGCCACATCTCGATCACCCCGATCCAGGTCGACCTCACCCGCTACCAGGCGCTGGAGAAGGTCGCCAGCTGGGTCGGCGGCCTCAGCGCCGCGCTGGACCAGCCGGCATGAGCCCACGCCTGCGATTGCAGCCGGAAGCCGTCGGTATCGGCATGACCTCGCAGCGCGTGCGTGACCGCCTGGTCGACCGCCTGCGCGAAGCCGGCATCGTCGACGAGCCGACCTTGAACGCGATCCGGGTGGTGCCGCGCCATCTGTTCATCGATGAAGCCCTGGCCTCGCGTGCCTATGAAGACACCGCGCTGCCGATCGGCCATGGCCAGACCATCTCGCAGCCCTGGGTGGTTGCGCGGATGACCGAGGCAGTGCTCCAGGTCGCGCCGAAGCGGGTGCTGGAAGTCGGTACCGGTTCCGGTTACCAGGCCGCCATCCTTGGCGCGTTGGGCCTGGAGGTCTACACCGTGGAGCGCATTGGTGATCTGCTGCGCCAGGCCCGCAAGCGCTTCCGTGCGCTGGGCATGAACATCCGCACCAAGCACGACGACGGCCGCGTCGGCTGGGCCGAGCACGGCCCGTTCGATGCCATCGTGGTCACTGCGGCGGCGCCGGCACTGGTCGACGCCCTGATCGAGCAGCTGGCCGAAGGCGGCCGCCTGGTGGCGCCGGTCGGTGGCCCTGGGGCGCAGTCGCTGGTACAGCTGGACCGCAAGGCCGACGGCAGCATCGAACAACACGTGCTGGCGCCGGTCACGTTCGTGCCGCTGCTGTCTGGCATGCTCGACTAATCCACGGAGCAGGGTTGCATGAAGATTTTCGGGCCGCTGTACGAGCGGGCGATGAAGTGGGCGGCGCACGAACGCGCGCCGACCTATCTGACGGTGTTGAGCTTCTTCGAGGCGATCATCTTCCCGGTGATGCCGGAGGTGATGCTGGCGCCGATGTGCGTGGCCCAGCCCAAGCGCGGCTGGTGGTTTGCCACCCTCAGCCTGGCCGGCTCGATGGTCGGTGCGCTGGTCGGCTACGCGCTGGGTCACTACGCTTTCGAGGCGATCAAGCCGCTGTTTGAAGTGCTGGGCATGCTGCCGGCGATCGAGCAGGGCATCACCACCGTGCAGGCGAAGATGGCCGAATCGCCGTGGGCGGTGTTCACCTTCCTGGTGCTGGGCGGCTTCATGCCCATCCCGATGAAGGTCTTCACGTGGGCATCGGGTATCGTCGGCGTACCGATGCCGCAGTACCTGTTGAGCATGCTGATCGGTCGCGGCAAGCGCGTGTTCGTGCTGGCTGCGGTCATCCGTATCGGTGGTGCGCGTGCTGAAGCGGCACTGCGTCGCTGGATTGAACCGCTGGGCTGGATCGCCACCGCGTTGGTGGTGGTGCTGATCGCCTGGCTTGTATGGAGGTCGAAGTTCGCATGAGTCCTGATCGTCTGAGCAAGGGAGTGCGCATCGGCGCGCTGGCGTTGCTGGTTTCCACCCTGGCCGCCTGCGGCACCGCCACTGTGGTTCGTCCTGGTGGTGGCAGCACCGGTGGTGGCGTGACCACGCCGAAGACCTCGGTGCCCAAGCCCGGGCAGACCGTGGTGGTGCGCAAGGGCGACACCATCTATGCGCTGGCCCGCATCCATGACATCACCCCGGCCGACCTGATTGCCTGGAACAGCCTGGATAACCCCTCGACCATCCATCCGGGGCAGGTGATCCGGCTGTATCCGGCCGGTGCCAGCGGCGGCCGCGCGCCGACCACGGTGGTCACCGCGCCGCGCTCGGGTGGCAGCAGCGCCGGCAGCACGGCGCCAACTCCGGCGCCGGCCGGTCCGGTGAAGAGCAACATCGCCTGGCGCTGGCCGGCCGATGGCGCGATCGTCGGCCGCTACGTTGCCGGCGATGCGACCAAGCAGGGCGTGGACATCGCCGGTACCAGCGGCCAGCCGGTCAAGGCCACCGCCAACGGTGTGGTGGTGTACTCCGGCGCCGGCCTGGTCGGCTACGGCGAGCTGATCATCATCAAGCACAGCGACCAGTGGCTGTCGGCCTATGGCCACAACCGCAAGCGCCTGGTGAATGAGGGGCAGAGCGTGAAGGCCGGTGAGCAGATCGCCGAGATGGGCCGCACCGGTGCGAACCGCGACATGGTCCACTTCGAGATCCGCTACAACGGCAAGCCGGTCGACCCGCAGCAATACCTGCCGGCGCGCTGATCGTCGATTCATAATCCGGGCGGATCCCCGGCCCGGCGCAGCGCGCCGGGCGTTCGCCGACGGTGCGGCCCATGGGCCGCAAACACCGC
>NZ_JCAFRJ010000007.1:0-237803 GCF_059367975.1 Stenotrophomonas sp. YJH_SMC_131
CCTCAGCGCCGTTCCCGTGTGCTGCGAAGTTTCCTTCGTAGCGAGCCGCCCATTATAGCCGGCTTTTCCGCTTCGTCAACACCTTTTTTCAAGGCCGTCTCACCGGAGTGGACGTTGTTGCCGATGCCGCTTCGTCGTTGGACCCGAGGGCCTTTCGTCGTTGCGAGCCGCCTATTATGCCGGACTTTTCGAGTCCGTCAACACCTTCGTTCGATCAATTCGTTCGCCGGTGGTGGCGTCGCTGTTCGCGTGTCGTTTCCGGGGAAGCGATGCGCTGCAGCAAGGGAGCGAATTCTAGAGATCCTGCGGATTTCGTCAAGGCTTTTTTTGCAGCGTGATGACAGAAGCACCACGCCATCACGCATCACGTACGCTCGAAGATCACTGCGGCGTTGCCCGCGCGTTGCGCGGTCAACGCCGCAACCCTAATCAATGCAGGGATGCACAATGCAGGGATGCACAGTGGAGACAGGACAATGAGCATGCAGGTGCGGCGCGCGTGGTGGCGCGATCTTTCGATGCCGGCAATCGTCGCTGGCTTCATTACGGTACTGGTGGGCTTCGCCAGCTCGGCCGTGATCGTGTTCCAGGCGGCACAGGCCGTCGGGGCGGACCAGGCGCAGATCGCCTCCTGGATGTGGGCGCTGGGGCTGGGCATGGGCGTGACCTGCATTGGCCTGTCGCTGCGCTATCGGGTGCCGGTGGTGACAGCGTGGTCGACCCCGGGTGCGGCGATGCTGGTGGTGGGTGCCGGCGGTGCTTCGCTCTCCGAGGCCACGGGCGCATTCCTGCTGGCCGCCGTGCTGGGCCTGCTTGCGGGTTTCTCGGGGGTCTTCGCGCGACTGATGCAACGGGTACCGATGGCGCTGGCCGCCGGCATGCTGGCCGGTGTGCTGCTGCGCTTCGGGCTGGATGTGTTCGTCGCCATGAACACCCAGCTGGTGCTCGCGCTGGCAATGTTCGCCACCTGGCTGGCCGGGCGCCGGCTGTTCCCGCGCTATGCGGTGATCGCCACGTTGCTGGTCGGCATCGCCGTCGCCGCGAGCCGTGGCCTGCTGCACGCCCAGCAGGTGCATCTGCAACTGGCGATCCCGCAGTGGGTGACGCCCTCGCTGTCGTGGACCGCCGTGGCCGGCATTGCCCTGCCCCTGTTCGTGGTCACCATGGCCTCGCAGAACATTCCCGGTGTGGCGGTGATGCGCGCGTCCGGCTACGACGCCCCGGTGTCGCCGTTGATCGGCTGGATCGGTGCAGTCAATACGCTGCTGGCGCCGTTCGGTGCGTATGCACTGAACCTGGCGGCGATCACCGCCGCCATCTGCATGGGCCGCGATGCGCACGAGGATCCGGCGCGCCGCTACACCGCAGCGATGGCGGCCGGCGCCTTCTACATTGTCATCGGGCTGTTCGGCGCCACGGTGGCCGCACTGTTCGCAGCCTTCCCCAGGGAGCTGGTGGCCTGCGTGGCCGGTATCGCGCTGTTCGGCACCATCGGCAACAGCCTGGCCAGCGCCCTGGCGGTGGAGCGCGACCGCGAGGCTGCACTCGTCACCTTCCTGGTCACCGCCTCGGGGGTCTCCCTGGCCGGGATCGGTTCGGCGTTCTGGGGACTGCTGGCCGGTGCACTGTGCCTGCTGGTGTTGCGGGCACGGACAGCGGCCTGAGCAACCCTATCAGGCCGGCATGATCAGGCCGCCATGCGGGCGACGGTATTGATCACCGCGTTGGCCGCCATGCCGATCACCACCGCCCACACGCTGGTGCCGCCACGACGCTGCAGTTCGGCACGGATGCGGTTGTGCTGCCCGGCGTGGGCAGCCTTCACTTTGCCCAGCAGTCGCGTGCAGTAGCGCAGGTACAGGGTGTTGGCGGTCACCGCGATGGCGAACCGAGGCACCGCCAGCAACGCCACCGTGAGCAGCGGGTTGGCGCGGGCCGCCAGCAGCGCGATACCGATCAGGACCAGCTCGAAGAGGATGGCTGCCAGGTACATCTTCCGGTGCAGCAGCCAGTACGTCGGCACCAGGAAGGCGGGCCAGTGCCACGGTCGCGGCGGCTTCGGCACCGGGCTGCCCAGGTGCCAGCGCTGGCGGTAGAGCGCCGCGTTGGGGCCGACGAGGAGGTTCAGGTAGTCCGCGTCGGACGGAGCGGGCGCGTCGTCCACCTCTGTGGCGGGCGCAAGATAGGGATTGTCATCCGCCGGGGAAACCGGCGGAGTATCCAGATGATTCATGTCGGCGATTCCTTGCCCAGGATGATCCCGCGGTAGCGGCAGCCACCGCTGGATCTGAAGCCTTCCCGGCCTCAGCCTGCCAGCGCCTGCCCCACCAGCATCACCGCAACGACGGCGATGGCCACCACCGCCGCTGCCAGTGCATTGGTGTCACCCCGTCTGGCCAGCTCGCTGCGCAGGCGCGCCTCGTCATCTCCCACCAACGCGCGCGCGCGGGCGATCTCACGCTGGCAATGCGCCAGGTACCAGCGGTTGGCATACACCGCGGCGGTGATGTTGATGACGAGGGTGATGACCGTCGACACGCCTTCCGGAACGCCCAGCAACGCCTCGGCGATGCTGAAGAACACCAGCACGCCGGCCCAGATCGCCGCCAGCCGGTACATCCTGCGGTACACCATCCAGATCACGCCGATCAGGAACGCCGGCCAGTGCCAGGTGCCGTTGCCGTCGGCAATGCCCTGGTCGAGCCGCCAGCGCTGTCGATAGATCGGGAAGTTGCCGCCGACCACGGCGGCGTACAAGGCGATGTCGCCTTCCAGCTGCGGCGCGGTCGCGGCCACCGGCGAAGCTGCCGGCGCACGATAGGGGTCGGACGGATCAGCGGTCGATGCGCCGCTGGCGCTGACGGCCTGCGCCGGTTCAATCGACGGCGGGGTCGGATCCATCGGCGCCACCGAAGGATCCAGCTCGGCCAGCGGCCGCCACGATGCCATTCCTTCCCGCCACATCAGCGTACGGGCGGTTACCGTGCCGTCCTGCTGCAGACGGCGCAGCCCGGCCAGGTCCACCGGCCCTTCGCTCTGCTTGCTGTTGGCGTACCACCACTGTGCGTCCTGCATGCCATCCATTCCTGTCGATCCCATGGTTACTCCGAACACCCCGCCACGGCCTGCAGCGGTTCACTGGCCAGTACCTGCACCAGCTGGTGGCGCGCGCCGGGTGCAAGGGCAATCTGCTCCGGCCCGGCATTGGCTACTTCCAGGCACACGTAATCGTGCCAACCGTCGCCGACATCGGCCATCTTCGCCGCCGCCTCCGCGCCCGGATTCCACGCCACCAGGGTCTGGCTGCCTTCGCTGCGGATCTCGATCCGCCGCTGCAGGACGGGATCGCGAAGCACGTAGTGGCCACCGGCACCGGTATAGATGCGGTCGCTGCGCCCCGGATCGCGCGGGTCACGCAGCGACCAGGGCCCCTGCTGCCGGCGCAGCTGCGTGTAATCCTCGTACTTGTCCAGATAGTGCAGGCCATCGAGGCCATCAACCTCGACACGACGGGCATCGCCTACCCGGAAGTAGCTGTGCAGGGCCTGGGTGAAAGCCACCGGGGACGGGCCGGTGTTCTCGGTGGTCAACTGCTGGCGCAGCTGGCGACCGATGCGCAGCTGCATCTGCAGGCGCAGGCCACACTCGGCAATCGACAGGGGCGCCAGCTGCAGCTCCAGTTCACCGTCATCGTCCTGGCGGGCCTGCAGCAGCTCCCAGCGCGCGGTGCGTACCAGGCCGTGTGCCGGCACGTCATCATCCTGGCCCTGGCGACCGAACCACGGCCAGCACACTGGAACGCCACCCCGGATCGGCGTGGGCAGCCCGGCCCGTTTCGGCGACAGCCACAGCAGGTCCGGCTGCCCCTCCGGGATGAACGACAGCAGCTGTCCGCCGAACACGCTGATGACCGCGGTGGCGCTGGGCGTGCGTATCTGCCAGGCCTCGAGCCCGTGGTACAGGCCGGTGCTGATGTCCGGGTTCGACTGCATGCTATGACGCTCCTTGAAGACCGCGGCGATGATGTCGCGGCCAGCCTGTGATCGGCAAGGTCTAGCGGGTGGCAGGCGTCCCTGCGGCTGCCTCCTGCTGCAACGCGCGCAGGATGCGCTGGCCGGCGCGCCCATCCGCATTGGCCCAGCCCAGGCGCTGCTGCTCGGCCTGGATCGCGCGGCGCGTGGCGGTGCCGATCATGCCGTCCGCGCTGCCGATGTCGTGGCCGCGGGCCAGCAGCAGGGTCTGCAGCTGGCGGCGTTCATCGCGGCCGATGCCGGGATCATCGGTCGGCCAGGCGGTGGCCAGGCCGGTGCCGCCACGCAGCTGGTCGGCCAGCGTGGCGATGGCCAGTGCATAGCTTTCGGCGGCGTTGTAGCTGTAGATCGCATCGTAGTTGCGGAACACCAGCAGCGCCGGGCCCTTGATGCCGGCCGGCAGCAGCAGGGCGGCGCGCGCGTCGGCCGGCAGATTGGGCGGCCCCAGCGCGCTGCCATCCAGCGCGGTCACGCCCTGCACGCGCCAATCGGCGAGGGCTCGACGTTGGGTGCGGCCCGCCTGGCTGGCATTGAAGCCGGGGGGAACACGGACCTCCATGCCCCACGGTTCGCCACTGCGCCAACCCGCACGCTTGAGGTAGTTGGCGGTGGACGCCAGCGCGTCGGGAATGCTGCCGACCAGATCGCGGCGGCCATCGCCGTCACCATCGACCGCGATACGTGCGTAGGTGCTGGGCATGAACTGCGTATGCCCGAAGGCGCCGGCCCAGGAACCGGTGAGCCCCTGGGCCTGCAGGTCGCCGCGGTCGATCAGCTTGAGCAGCGCCAGCAGTTCGCCACGGAAGAAGGCCTGGCGGCGGCCGGCGCAGGACAGCGTGGCCAGCGACTGCAGCAGCGGGCGCTTGCCGAAGACGCGGCCATAGTCGCTCTCCACCCCCCAGACCGCGACGATGGTGGCCGGGTCGACGCCATACTGCGCGGAGACGCGATCGAGCAGATCGCGATGTTGCTGCAGCAGGGTGCGGCCATCATCGACGCGCTGGCGGTCGACCAGCGCGGCCAGGTAATCCCAGATCGGCGTGGTGAATTCCGGCTGTGCGTCCAGCAGTCCGAGCACGCTCGGGTCCGGCGTGAGTCCGGTGGTGATCTCGTTGAAACGGTCGGCGCCGATGCCCTGGGTTGCGGCGGTGGCCTGCAAGCCCGCCAGGCAGCGGCTGAACGCCGGATCGTTGCTGGCGGCGGGGGCCGCAGGCAGCGTCGGGGTCGACGCGAGGGCGGCCGCCAGGCCGAGCGTGGTCAGAATGGGCATGGCGTCCTCCGTGTTGCCGTTGCATGGCCATCTTAGGGGCAGCAGTGCGGCCGAACCTGAAGGGGCACCGGCTGGCCGTCCCCCTAGGCAACGCGCAGCAGGCGCAGGCCATAGGCGGGACTTTCGGCATCCCAACGCTGTGCGACCTGCAGGCCCGCCTGCTGCAACAGCGCCTCGAAGCTGTCATCGGTGTACTTGTGGCTGTACTCGACGCGGATGGGTTCACCGGCAGCAAAGTGGAAGGTGCGGCCACCGAGGTGGACGTCCTGCGGCCACTGGCTGACCAGGTCGGTTTCGATGCGCAGCCGCGCGGTGCTGTAACGGGCGCGGTGGCGGAATCCATCGAGATCGAAATCGCTTCCGATCTCGCGGTTGAGGCGGGCCAGCAGGTTGAGGGTGAATGCCGCAGTGACGCCCTGCGCATCGTTGTAGGCCGCTTCGATCAGCGCCGTGTCCTTGTGCAGGTCGATGCCGATCAGGGCCAGGCCGTCGCGGCCCATCGTCTGACGCATCGCCCGCAGCAGGGCGACGGCCTCCGCTTCGGCGAAATTGCCCAATGTGGAACCGGGGAAGAACAGCAGCCGTCGCGCGGGTTCGCGTTCGGGCATGGGCACGGCGACGGCGCGGGTGAAGTCCGCGCAGACCGGCAGCATCTCGACCTCGGGCAGCGCCGGCGCCAGGTGGTCGATGCTGGACAGCAGTGCGGCCCGCGAGATCTCGATCGGCGTATAGGCCACCGGATCCTGCAGCGCGGCCAGCAGCAACGCGGTCTTGCGGCCACTGCCGCTGCCCAGCTCCACCACATGCAGGCGCGGGCCGACCACGCGCGCGATATCGGGCAGCACCCGCGCCAGCAGTGCCAGCTCGGTGCGCGTGGGGTAGTACTCGCGGGTCTGGGTGATCTGTTCAAACAGACGCGAGCCGCAGGCATCGTAGAAGTACTTGGAAGGCAGCTGCCGCGATGCGCATGACAGACCGGCCAGCGCATCGGCCAGGATCTGCTGGCGGCTGGGGGTCAGGTCGGTCAGCGCCTGCAGCGCGTCATGCACCGTGCTCATATGAGGTCCCTGGCCAGGCGCAGTCCGGAGAACTGCCAGCGCGCCGGCGGCATGAAGAAATTGCGGTAGCTGGCGCGCACATGGCCACGGGGCGTGGCACAGCTGCCGCCGCGCAGCACCCATTGCCCGCACATGAACTTGCCGTTGTATTCGCCGAGGTTGCCGTCAAAAGAGCGGAAGCCCGGGTAGGCACCATAGGCGCTGGCGGTCCATTCCCAGACATCACCGAACAGCTGCCGCAGCCCACTGCCCCCGGCTGCCTGCGGGTGCAGGTGATCGTCATCGGCGAAATGACCGCGCAGGGGCTGCGACGCGGCGGCCGCTTCCCACTCGAACTCGCTGGGCAGGCGCGCACCGGCCCAGCGGGCGCAGGCATCGGCCTCGTAGTAACTGAGGTGGCAGACCGGCGCATGCGGATCCAGCTCGCGCCAACCACCCAGTGTGTACTCGCGCTGCAGGGCATCATCCCAGTACAGGGGGTGCTGCCAGCCTTCGGCTTCACGCAGCGCCCAACCTTCGCTGACCCACCAGCGCGGCTCGCGGTAGCCCCCCGCCTCGATGAAGCTGCGGTACTCGGCATTGCTGACGGGGCGTTCGGCCAAGGCATGCGCGGGCAGCAGCACGCGGTGTGGCGGCGATTCGTTGTCGTAGGCGAAGGCGGCGTGCCGGGGCCATGCCGCGGCACCGACGGTGACGATGCGTTCGGGCGATTCGATCCAGCCCTGCGCCGTGGCGGTGCTGGCGACGGGCCGCAGGTCCTCGCGATACGGTGGCTGCAGTGGATTGCACCAGAACGCATGCTTGATGTCGGTCAACAGCAGTTCCTGGTGCTGTTGTTCGTGCTGCAGACCCAACTGCAGGTGGTGCAGCGCCTGCGCGTCGAGGTCACCGGCTGCCAGCCGTGACTGCACCTGCATGTCGATCTGTTGCCGGTAGTCGCGCACCTGCTGCAGCGAGGGCCGCGACAGCAGCCCGCGATGCGGCCGCGCATGCGCCGGGCCGATGCTCTTGTAATAGCTGTTGAACAGATAGTCCCAGGCCGGGTCATGCGCGGGCGTGGTGGCGAAACCGGCCAGCACGAAGCGTTCGAAAAACCAGGTGGTATGGGCCAGGTGCCACTTGCTGGGACTGGCGTCGGCCATGCTCTGCAGCATGGCGTCCTCGGCACTGAGCGGCGCGGCCAGCTGCAGGCTGCGCGCCCGCACCTGTGCAAAGCGGCGGGCGAGATCGCGCTGCGGGGCAGCGACGGCGGTGGGTACGCTGTCCATGCCGGAAGCATCGGCGCAGGACGGTGAGCGCAACGTCATGGCACCACATCACCACGTTCACATGACAGCGGGCACGCGCATTCAAGAAGCGCGTGGGGACGCCGCTAACGGCAATGTTGCGGCCGCATCGTCACCGCACTGGACTTACCGCGTGCCCCTGCATCCGCTCCGCCAGCCTGCGCATTACCTGTTCGTGCTGCCCGCCGTGCTGGTCGTCCTGGTGCTGTGGATGGCGCTGGGCACCGAGGATGTCGCCAGCCCGGCGCAGCGCATCCTGCCCTGGCTGCTGGCCTGTCTCGGTGCAGGCCTGGCCCTGCTCTACCACCAGATGCGCACGTTGTGCCTGCTGCTGGTGGTGGCGGTGGTATTCGCCCTGCTGCACCGGGACGTCGGTGGCTACCTGCGCAGCGGCCATGTCGACGCCTTGACCCCGCTGCGCTTCCACGCGATCTCGGCGTGGGTGCCGCTGCTGTTCGCCGGACTGGCACTATGGCCGGAACGCGGACGCCGACGCCAGGACCTGCTGCTGCGCAGCGTAGTGTGCGGCGCGGCGCTGATGATCTTCCTGCTGCTGGCGGCACAGCAGCCGCAGGGGATGCACGATCTGCTGTCGAACCGTCACTGGGCCTGGATTCCCGCCAACTGGAACGCGTTGGCGCAGTTGCCGGCGCTGCTGTTCCTGCTGGCGACCGCAGCATTGGGCTGGCAGGCGTGGCGGCATCCGCGGCCACTGCACACGGCAATGCTGCTGGCCCTGCTGTGCCTGTGGTGGATGCTGCCGCGGATCTTCCTGCAGCCGGTGCTGCTGCCGGCGCTGAGCAGTGCCGCCCTGCTGCTGATGCTGGGCGCGATGCTGCAGGAATCCTTCCACATGGCCTTCCGCGATGAGCTGACCGGCCTGCCGGGGCGACGGGCGTTCAACGAGACCCTGCAGCGGGCACGCGGTACCTACAGCATCGCGATGGTGGACGTTGACCACTTCAAGTCATTCAACGACACCCATGGTCACGACACCGGCGACGATGTGCTGCGCCTGGTGGCGTCGCGGCTGGCGCGGGTGGGCGACGGTGGCCGTGCGTTCCGCTATGGCGGCGAGGAGTTCGCGGTGGTGTTCCTGGACCGGCCGGCGGCAGCCTGTGTCGATGCCGTGGAAGCATTGCGGCAGAGCATCGAGGACACCCGCATGCAGCTTCGCGACCGCAGCACCCGCAGCCGTGACGACGAAGCCGGCCGCCAGCGGCGCGGACGCGGTGGCAGCGGCCAGGTGGTGCAGGTAACGGTGAGCATCGGGCTGGCCGACAGCCGCGTGGATCCGCGGCCGATGGCCGTGGTCAAGGCCGCCGACCAGGCCCTGTATGTGGCCAAGGACGGGGGCCGCAACCAGGTGCGCGCGCACGGCGGCCAGCGCGTTCTGGCAGCGCACGGCGCGTAGTGCTCAGACCGCGTCGAGGTAGTACCAGCGGCCGTCGATGCGTTGGAAGCGGCTGTGCTCGGTCATCCTCACCGCGCTGCCGCCGCCGATGCGGTAGCGCGCGGTGAAGCGGACTTCGGCGCTGTCAGCACCAGTGATGGTGTGCTCGTGCACGGTCAGGCCCAGCCAATGGGTGCGCTGGCCGGGGGCATCGTCCAGCGACAGCTCGGCCGGACGCGTGTCCGGATGCCAGGACTGGCGCAGGTAGTCAGCCAGGCCACGCACATAGGCGCTGTAGCGCGAACGCATCAGGTGCTCTGCATCAGGCGCGGTTTCACCGGCATGGAAACGGCCACAGCAGGCAGCATAGTCGGCGGGAAGGCCACAGGGGCAGGGATCGGCGGGTTTTCGGCTCATGCCGGCATTGTCGCCGGGTTGCCGGGATTGATCCACGCGGGGCCGCAGTCGCCCGGAGCAGGACAGGCGTATGCTGTCGCGCCCCCTCCTTGATTGATCGCCGTGCTGGAACTGGTTCCCCCTGAGTTGTGGTGGCTGGTGGTGATCGCCTTCATCGCCGGCCTTGTGGATGCCGCCGTCGGTGGCGGTGGCCTGGTGCAGCTGCCCGGCCTGTTCACGGTGCTGCCGCAGCAGACGCCGGCGATGCTGTTCGGTACCAACAAGTTCAGTTCGATGTTCGGTACCGGTGCGGCCGCCTGGCGCTATGCGCGCAACGTGCGCTTCCCGTGGAAGCCGGTACTGTTCGCGGCCGGTACCGCCTTCATCTTCTCCTTCGCCGGGGCCACCGCGGTGAGCCTGCTGCCCAAGGACGCGGTGCGCCCACTGGTGCTGGTGCTGCTGATCGCGATGCTGGCCTACACGTTGTGGAAGAAGGACTTCGGCGCGTTGCACCGGCCGCAGGAGATCGGCCGCCGCGAACTGGCGATCGCGCTGGCGATCGGTGCGGCGATCGGCTTCTACGACGGCTTCTTCGGGCCGGGCACCGGCAGCTTCCTGATCTTCCTGTTCGTGCGCTTCTTCGGCCTGGATTTCCTGCGTGCGTCAGCGGCGTCGAAGGTGGTGAACCTGGCGACCAATGTGGCGGCAATCTCGTTCTTCGTACCGACCGGCAACATCCTGTGGCTGTTCGCGCTGCCGATGGCGGCGGCCAACATCATCGGCTCGGTGGTGGGCACGCGCCTGGCGTTGAAGGGCGGCACGCCGTTCATCCGCAAGTTGTTCGTGGGGCTGGTGGTGGTACTGATCGCGCGGATGGCGTGGGATACCTTCCGCGGTGCGTGAATGCGGTTGCCGGCCAGCGGCCGGCACTACCGGGTCATGAACGCTGCCCATGGGTAATGCCGGCCGCTGGCCGGCATCCCCATCCGATCGGGTCGTGAACCCCGCCCATGGGTAGTGCCGGCCGCTGGCCGGCATCCCCATTCAATCGACCGGGTCAGGCTTCGGCTTCTTCCGGTTCGTTGGCCTGCTGGCGGCTGCGCTCGGGCAGCTTCAGGCGCTTGCCTTCTTCGTCGTACTCGATCAGCAGCACGCCGGAGTCGTGGCGGCCGCTGATCTCGACGAAGCAGGCGCCACCGATGAACGGCTCCAGCGTCATCACCGACTTCAGCGGGGTGGCGACCACCATCTGGAAACCGAAGTTGTCGAAGATGTTCATCGCCAGCGCGGTGAACTCGTTGTCGGCCTTGTCGAAGGCTTCGTCGAGCACGACGGCGGCGTAGCTGGGCAGCTGGCTGTCGGCGCCGCCGAGCTGGTAGCGCAGTGCCGCAGCCAGGCAGGTGGTGGCCAGTTTCTGGCGCTGGCCACCGGACTTGCCCGCGCCACTACGGTAGATCTCGACCTGCTGGCGCGTTTCCGCATCCAGCTCGACGCCGATGAACTCCACGTGCATGCGTACGTCCAGCACCAGCTCGCGCCAGCGCTTGTCCTCGCCTTCCTGCGAACCCAGGCGGTTGACCAGCTGGCGCAGCACGGTGAACTGCGATTCGGCCAGCTCGCGCTGCTCGGTCTGCTGCTGCGCCAGCACCTCGCGCAGCTGCAGGTGGAACTCGCCGACTTCCGGCAGGCGGCGGTCGCTCAGTTCGATGGTCAGCAGCGTGCCACGGTTGAACGGCACCTGCTCCAGGCTGGCGTTCACTTCGTCCAGGCGCTGGCCGATCGACTTGCGGGCCTCGGCGCTGTGGCGCTGCAGGGCCAGCAGGTTGTTCTTGCTCTGGTTCTGCAGCAGATCGAAGAAGCGCTCTTCGTGCTGCGGCAGGCCGTCGCGCTCCAGGCGCTCGAGGCGGGCAAGGAAATCCTCGGCCGAGGCCACCGATACGGTGAAGTCGCCCGATTCCTCCGGCCACTGCTGGATGAAGCGACGGAAGCAACCGATCAGCTGGTTCTCGATGCGGTTGAGGTCCTGCTGCGAGGTCGACAGCTGCTCGTTCAGCGCGTTGCTGACCTGGCGCATGTGCGCCTCCAGCGTTTCCAGGCTGAGCGGGCCCTGCTCCTGCAGGCGCTCGGCGAGCCCGGCTTCCTGCTCCTGGGCCAGGCTCGGCAGCACCAGCGCACGGCTCTGCTGGCGGGCGCGGTCGAGGCGATCGCGTTCCTTGACCAGCTGGCCGCGCTCGACGCGGACGTCTTCATAGGTGCGGCGGGCCTGCTCGATGTCGGCGCGCACGGCGTCGATCTGCTTGGCCAGCTTGGCCAGGTCGGCATTGCCTTCGCGCAGGTCGCGCAGGGTGGCCTCGATATCGGTCAGGCGCTGCTGCGGGGCGGCGATGTCGATCTCGTTCCAGCTGATGCTGACCAGCTCGTGGCAGGCCAGGCGACGTTCGTTGTCGCGGTCACGCTGCCCACGCAGGCGCGCGATGTCGGTCTCGCAGCTGGCGATGCGCTTGGCCAGTTCCTGGGCTTCGCGCTCGAAGGCGCCCACCTTGTCGTGGTTGTTGAAGCCGAGGATCCAGCGACGGCGGTCGCCCACCGCACTGCGGTCGTCCTTCTCGAAGCGGTCGCCGGGATGCTTGACCTGGCCTTCTCGGGTGATGCCGCGGTCGACGTTGCGCAGCTGCTTGGCATCCACGCACTCGTAGTCGAAGCGCTTGCCGAGCTCACGGCGCAGCCAGCTTTCGAATACGTGCTCGCGCAGCTCCAGCTTGTGCAGCAGCGACTTCGCCGACGGCTCGCGCGCGAACGCATCATCGTTGCGGCGCACACGGTAGTAGGTGAAGCGCATGCCCAGGTGAGTGCGATTCACCCACTCGGCGACGTCGTTGTAGTGCTTGTCATCGACCAGCAGCGACAGCGCGAAGCCACCCAGCACACGCTCGATGGCACCCTGCCAGCCCTGCTCTTCCGAGCGGACCTGGATCAGCTCGCCGACGAACGGCAGCGCCGCCTCGGCAATGCCGGTTTCCTCGGCCAGGCGCGCGCGCAGCTTCTGCATCGGCGCAGGGATGTTGGAGGGCGTGCGCTGCATCGCTTCGAGTTCCGCACGGACTTCGCCGAAACGGCGCTCGTCATCGCGCTTGCCACCCAGGCGATCGCTGATCGCATCGTCCAGCGCCGAAGAGGCACGCTGGCGGTCCTGCAGTTCGTTCTGCGCACGCTCGACCAGCTCGGCGAAGCCGTGTGCGTCGTCCGGAAGTTCAGCCCCCAGCTGCTGCGCGGCCAGGCTTGCCTGCTCGCGCTTGGCTTGGCGGCGGTCACGCTCGGCTTCGGCGCGGCCCTGCTCGCGTTCCAGTTCCTCGATGCGCTCACCGCCCTGCTGGCGACGCTGCAGTTCCAGTTCGGCCAGGCGCTCGGTGTGGTTGTCCAGTGCGGCACGGCGCTGGGCTTCTTCCCCGAGCAGGCCACGGTCACGCACGTCCATCTCGCGCAGGCGCGCTTCGATCAGCGCCTGGCGGCGGCTTTCACGGAAGCTGTCGACGCCAAGCTTGAGGGCTTCGTCGTCGCCGCGCCGGCGGTGCATTTCCTTCAGGTCGTTGTAGTAGGCGCGTGCCGGCAGCAGGGTCTCCACCTGGCGGCGGGCGGTGACCACGGCCTGGTGCGCGCCATCGAGTTCGGCGAAGTCGCTGACCAGGCGCTCGGCGGCGTCGAAGGTCTTCGGCGTGTCGAGCATGAAGTCGCGCAGGAAGACGTTGAGGTCGCCCAGGTTCTTCGCCGACTGCGTCTTGTGCAGCAGGCGCAGCGCCATCTCGTTGTCGATGCCGAGCAGGTCGCGGAAGCGCTCGGCGTAGCCGGAGAAGGTGTCGAAGTGGTGCAGGTCGGACAGCTTCTGCTTGAGCTTGCGCAGGTCCAGGTCGAAGCCGCCAAGATCCTTCGCGATGTCGAACGGACGCTCGGCGATCATGTAGTGCTTGCGCACGTCACCGGCCGAGGTTCCGTTACCGGAGATCCACAGCAGGCGCACGAGGCTGACCACGCGGCCATCGCCGGCGCGGTACTCCAGCACCAGCGCAGTCCAGGTCGCGCCCTTGCGAAGGTACTGGGTGGCGATTTCGCCAGTGCCGCTGTCCTGCTGGTCGGCCCACGCGCCACGCACGTAGGACACCAGGTTGCGGTCGCGGCCACTGCGCTCGGCTTCACGCGCGGCGGCGTTGAAATCGACGATGGCCGGCGGCGTCAGCAGCGCGGACATGGCATCGAGCAGGGTCGACTTGCCCGAGCCGGAACGGCCGACGAACAGGAAGCCACGCTCGGCGATCGGTACTTCGGTCAGTCCGTTGAACGTGCCCCAGTTGTGTACCTGCAGGCGACGCATGCGGAACTGCTGCAGGCGCGGGTCCGGCAGGCCTTCGTTGAACAGGGCGGGAGTGTGCTTGGAGATAGCCATGCGATGGTCGGGTCTCTCAGGCCTCGGCGGCCGGGGTTTCACGCAGCTGGCGGTAGACCGCCGAAAGCTGGGATACGTCTTCGGCGGAGAACAGCAGCTTCAGCGCCGGCGAGACTTCGTGGCGGTCTTCCTGGCCGCTGAGGCGGGTCAGGATGTGGTTGTCCTTCATCTTCTGCACCGCCGAGGCGACACGGCGGTTGAAGCCGGCGCGGTCGGTGGACAGGTTCTTCTCGTAGATGGCCAGCGCTTCGGCCATCTCGGCGTCGGCGACCACCGCGCGGTTGCCGCGCGCATCGGCCTCGGCCAGCTGCTGGCGCAGGTACAGCAGCAGCACCGAATCGATGAAGGTCAGCGGCGAGGTGCGCAGCAGCACCGGCGCATCCACGTCTTCGGTATCGGCCTGGCGGGTGAAGGCCACGCCGCTGTCACGGTCGAGCACCAGTTCCAGGAACAGGTCCGCCAGCGAGGAGCGGATGGCCGCCTCGCTGCGGATCAGTGCCGGCCACAGCTTGGCGTGGCGCAGCTGGTCGATGCTGGGGCCGATCAGCAGCTGGCACAGCGCGCGGCGTGCATCCAGCGGCAGGCGCCCGGTGTCGCCCAGGTAATACACGTCATTGCCACGGCGGGGCTGCGCCACGGCCGCCACCGGTTCGGCTTCGTAGGCGTCTTCCGCCACGTCGGCCTGCGGTGCGTCGATGGGATCTTCATGCCAGCTCATGGCGTCTCTCCTGGGTGAACCAAACCAGCGGGATGCGGGCGCGACGGACCTGGCCGTCGCCACCACGCCATTCGGCAAGCTCCTGCTCACCAGCGATCACGTTGCCGAAGCGCGTGCCCAGCGACAGGTAGCCGATGACGCTGCCAAGACCCTGCGGCGCTTCGCGCTGCGACAGTGCCTGGGCGATGCTGAGCCGCGGCTGTGCATCGAGCAGGTCGTGCAGGTCGCGGCGCAGGGTGCGGAAGTCGATTTCAGACGAAGCGACCAGATCACCGACGCTCTCCAGGCTGATGGCTGCGGCGTCGTTGTACTCGACGTTGCCATCGACCTGGGCGCTGCGCGGATCGTGCAGCTTCCACTGCGACCACGAGCGCAGGCGGCTGGTGGTCAGCTGCAGGTCGCGGCCGATGCCGCGTTGTGCGGGGAATTCGTCGCGCAGGGCCAGCGCTTCGGACTGCGCCTGCTTCAGCAGCTGGTTGAGGCGGCGCTGTTCCAGATAGCCACGGCTCTGCACGAAGCCACGCAGGCTGCGCGCGAAATTCTGCAGCACGTCGTGCACCTGGCCACCGCGCTCGAGCATGGTGCTGGTGAAGCCACGCAGGAAGTTGCGTTCATTGCGGTCCAGGCGGCGGGCGAAGCCACGCGCCAGCACCGCTTCCAGCGCGGCATCGAGCTGGGCGCTCTGTTCGGCGTCGTTGAGCAGGCGCCAGAAGGCCTGGAAGCTGCGACCGGCATCGCTCTCGCCGATCACATCCACGCCTTCGAACAGCTGCGACAGCACATCGCCGCGCTCGCCCTCGTCGTCGATGATGCGTTCGCGGAAGTCGCGGTTGAGCTGCTCGAAATCGTCGCGCACGCGACGGAAATCCTCGGTCAGCTCGTCGGCCAGGCCGATGATCTGGCGCGCACGCTCCAGCGCGCGCTTGCCATCCAGCGCGACCACGCGGCCGGCACCGACGCGGGCGATCTCGGCGTCGATGCGGTCGCGCTCGTCGCGCAGTGCTGACAGGCGTGCATCCGGGTCGGACTCGGTCTGCGCGGCCAACTGCGAGAGCTGTTCGATGACCAGCGCCAGGCGGCTTTCGGTGGCGGCCACGCGCGCCTGCTCAAGACCATCGGCGAAGCGGATGGCCTGCAGTGCCGCAGTCGACAGCTCGTACTGCTCCTGGTCGGCGCCTTCGGGCAGACGGCGTTCCAGCCAGCCCTGGGCCAGCCAGTGCGCGATGTAGGCCTGCGCGGTACGCGGCAGCTCACGCGACAGTTCGTCGCCGTTGAGCTGGTCCAGCGCACGCTGCAGGCGCTCGTTGAGCACCGACGACGGCAGCGTGCGCTCGCCGTCCATCAGCAGCCCCTGCAGCAGGCCGATGATTTCCGGGGCGTGGTCGGCGGCAAGCAGCTTCCACTGGGGCTGTTCGCGCAGATGGCGGTAACGGGAGATGCGTTCGCGGTGCTTCATGCAGCGAAAGGAGTCATGAGGGCTGGCGGGGACGAGCAGCCGCCCGCGGCGGCCGCGCGGGCAGCCGTGGGCATGCCGGCCCGCAGAGGCCGGCGCAGTGCGGTCAAGCGGCTCAGCGCTTGCCGCCCACTTCGATGAAGCGCAGGAACTCGGCGCGGGTACGCGCGTCGTCGCGGAAGCTGCCCAGCATCTTCGAGGTGACCATGCTGACGCCGCGCTTGTGGATGCCGCGGGTGGTCATGCATTCGTGGGCACCTTCGACGACCACACCGACGCCGATCGGCTGCAGCACATCCTGGATGCACTGGGCGATCTGCGCGGTCATCTTCTCCTGCACCTGGAAACGGCGGGCGTAGGCTTCGACAACGCGGGCCAGCTTGCTGATGCCCACCACCTTGCCGGCCGGCAGGTAGCCGACGTGGACGCGGCCGATGATGGGCGCCATGTGGTGCTCGCAGTGGCTTTCGTACTCGATGTCACGCAGAACGATCAGTTCGTCGTAGCCGGCCACTTCCTCGAAGGTCCGCTCCATGTAGGCGCGCGGGTCGTCGCGGTAACCGCTGAACCAGTCGCCATAGGCTTCGGCGACACGGCGGGGGGTATCCAGCAGGCCTTCGCGGGACGGGTCCTCACCGGCCCAGCGCAGCAGGGTGCGCACGGCATCCTCGGCCTGGTCCTGGGTCACGTCGCCCTGCCGGGCGGCCTTTTCGTTGTTCTTGCTCATTGCGTACAGCGTCCCGAACGGGGGGCGAGCATCGTACCCGACCGGGGGGTGGGTCGTCCTGTTGGGACGGTTCATCGGGGGGTTCTTCCGGCGCCTCGTTGCTGCTGAGCGAGAGGGGGAAGGGGCAGGCCGGGCAGGACACGCCGCAAGTACGTCCCTGTAGGCTCGTCCACGGCATCCATGCCGTGGACGGTCCTGCCCGGCCTGCCCCTCCCCCTCTCCGACAATTTCCCGCAGGCGCGGCCGGACCGCCCGAAAGCGGGGGCAAAAGCGGGGGTTCATGACTTCGGAAGCAGCGCGCCGCTGCTGTGGTGTCTTCTGCTTTGGTGGGTGCGGACCGTTGGTCCGCACTGCTTCTGCTCTTGCTTCTAAGAGCCAACCCACCGCGCTCGCGGGGTGATGGGAAGGCAGCGGGGGCCGGGCGGGGCAGGACCGTCCGCGGCATGGATGCCGCGGCCGAGCCCCCAAGGGTGAGGGCGCTTTGCTTGCGAGGCATGCCTCGCAAGCGCCCGAACGCCCAGCCGCCAGCGGCTGGGCCGGACCCCGGAGGGGGGTTCACGGCGTGTCCTGCACCGTCCGGCCCCCGCTGCCCCACCCGACACCAAGCGGGCGCAACGCTTTCCTCAGTATTCCTACCCACCCATTCAGCAATACCTATTGATAGGAATGAAATTAGTAGTATCCTATCTATCTCTTATGGACCGACCCCTCGACGAGCGCACCGTGCTGCAGATGCAGCTCAGCTCCGGCCTGCTGTACGCAGGGCGGCAGTGGCAGCGCCTGGCCGACAGCCGGCTCGGCAGCTACGGCATCTCCACCGCCTGCACCATGCCCCTGCTGATGATCGGCCGCTCCGGCGGTGGCATCCGCCAGGTGGCGCTGGCCCAGCAGCTGGGCATGGAGGGTCCTTCCCTGGTGCGCCTGTTGGACAAGCTGTGCGCCAGCGACCTGGTCCGCCGCGAGAGCGACGCCAGCGACCGCCGCGCCAACCTGCTGTGGCTGACCGACGCGGGCCATGCGCTGGTCAGCGAGCTGGAAGACCAGTTGATCGGCCTGCGCCAGGACGTGTTCGGCGAGCTTTCCATGGATGAACTGCACGCCGTGCTGAAGGCATGGCGCCTGCTGGCCGAGGCCGCCGACCGCATCACGTAAGACCGCTGCCCCCGAATACCGCCGCTGCCGTGCACACGCCAGCGGCTTTTACCCGTTGCCGTTGTTTCGTTGTTCCTCCCCTCCCCTCCCCCACCTCGCCCCCGCCCCTACCGATGCCCGGTGAATTCAGTCTCCACGGAGTGTTCGTCCCGACCCTGCTCGGGCTGATGTTGTTGGCCTACCTGGTCAACAGCGGCCTGCACGCGCTGCTGCAGCGTGCCGGCGCCTATCGCCACGTATGGCACCCGGCGCTGTTCAACCTGGCCCTGTACGGGATCGTGCTTGGCCTGCTGTTCCACCTCCTGCGTCGGATGCAATCGTGAACAAGATCGTGAAGAAGACCCTGCCGGTGCTGCTCACCAGCGCAGCCGTGATCATCGCCCTGCTGGTGCTGCGCCAGCTGTGGGTCTATTACATGGATGAGCCGTGGACCCGCGATGCCCATGTCGGCGCCGACGTGGTGCAGGTGGCGCCGGACGTGTCCGGGCTGGTGGAAACGGTGCAGGTGGCCGACAACCAGGCGGTGAAGAAGGGTGACCTGCTGTTCGTGGTCGACCGCGCCCGCTACCGCATCGCGCTGGAGCAGGCCCGCGCCAACCTGGCCGAGCGCCAGGCATCGGTGGCGCAGCTGCGCCGCGAGATCGGCCGTGACCGCAGCCTGCAGGACCTGGTCGCCGCCGAGGACGCCGAAGTGCGCCGCGCCAAGCTGCAGGCCGCACAGGCTGCGCTGGCCACCGCACAGGCGGCGGTCGACCTGGCCGAGCTCAACCTGGGCCGCACCGAAGTGCGCGCACCGGCCGATGGCCGGGTCAACGACCGCACCCTGCGCGTGGGCGACTACGTGGTAGCCGGCAAGCCGGTGCTGGCGCTGCTGGATACCGGCTCGTTCCGCATCGATGGCTACTTCGAGGAAACCCGCCTGCGCGGCGTGGCCCCGGGGCAGCGCGTGGACATCCGCCTGATGGGCGAGTCGGCCCCGCTGCGTGGCCATGTGGAGAGCATCGCCGCCGGCATCGAAGACCGCTACCGCAGCAACGGCAGCACCCTGCTGCCGAACGTGACCCCGGCCTTCGACTGGGTGCGGCTGGCACAACGCATTCCGGTGCGCATCGCCATCGACGAAGTACCCAAGGGCGTGGAACTGATCGCCGGCCGTACCGCCACGGTGACCGTGGACACCGGCCGCCATCCGCACAACGACAAGGCCGGCACTGCGCCGACACAGGCGGGCCTGTGAACGCCGCCCTGCCCCGTCTCGGCCTGATCGTTGCGCTGGCCAGCCTGGCGGCCTGCAAGACCGTCGGCCCGGATTACGCCCTGCCGGAAGGCTCGGCCTTCAAGCGCCCGCAGGCCAATGCGGCCTTCATCGATACGCAGAACCCGCAGGTGGCCGCCAACCAGGCGCTGCCCGACCGCTGGTGGTCGCTGTACAACGACCCGGTGCTGGACGGCCTGATCACGCAGGCGCTGCGTGACAACGTCGAGCTGAAGGCCGCCGATGCACATCTGCGCCGTGCCGCGGCGGTGTACGAGCAGGCGCTGGACGCCGGTGGCTTCGAGTACGAGGCCGAGGCCGGGGTCAGCCGCGCGCAGCTGTCGGCCGAATCGTTCCTGCAGGAGCACGAGCTGCCGGTGATCAACCTGGCCGATGGCAAGTTCGCGGTCAGCTACCAGTTCGACCTGTTCGGCAAGCTCAAGCGCGGCGCCGAGGCAGCGCGTGCCGACGAGCAGTCCGTTGCTGCCGCGCGCGACCTGGCCCAGGTCAGCGTGGTCGCGCAGGTGGCCGACAGCTATCTGGAAATCTGCCACGCCAACCACGAGCTGCACGTGGCCGAACATTCGCTGCAGCTGCAGCAACGCAGCCGTACGGTCACCGAGCGCCTGATCGCGGCTGGCCGTGGCACGCCGCCGGAACTGGCCCGCGCCAATGCCCAGGTCGCGCTGCTGGAAGCCGCGCTGCCGCCGCTGCGCGCGCAGCGTTCGGCGGCCGCCTATTCGCTGGCCGCCCTGCTCGGGCAGACCCCGGGCCAGCTGCCGGCCGGCGTGATCGACTGCGCGCACGCGCCCAGCCTGGCGCAGCCGCTGCCGGTCGGTGATGGGCGTGCGCTGCTGCAGCGCCGTCCGGACGTGCGCCAGGCCGAACGCAAGCTGGCCTCGGCCACCGCGCGGATCGGCGTGGCCACCGCCGAGCTGTACCCGGACATCCGCCTGGGTGCCTCGGTGGGTGCCGCCGGCCTGCTGGAAGACTTCGGCACGCCGATGACCCAGCAGTGGTCGATCGGCCCGCTGATCTCGTGGACGCTGCCGTCCTCCGGCACGCACGCACGCATCCACGCCGCCGAGGCGGGCGCCGATGCCGCGCTGGCCGAGTTCGACCACACCGTGCTGCAGGCGCTGCGCGAGACCCAGACCGCGCTGGACCGCTATGCGCAGGACCTGCGCCGGCTGCAGTCGCTGCGCACTGCGCAGGAACAGGCCGCATTGGCCGCCGAGCAGAACCGCCGGCTGTACCAGGGCGGCCGCACGCCGTACCTGTCCAGCCTGGATGCCGACCGCAGCCTGGCCACCAGCGATGCCACCCTGGCGGCCGCCGAAGCGCAGGTCTCGCGCGACCAGATCCACCTGTTCCTGGTGCTGGGCGGTGGCTGGCAGGCAAGCGCCACCGCGCCCAACGCCTCGACCGCAGCGAAGTAAACCATGAACGCGCTGACCGACCGCCAGGCCTGGCTGTTCTCGATCAAGACCTACCTGGCCGCAGTGGCCGCGCTGTACATCGCCATGGCCGGCAACCTGTCGCGCCCGTACTGGGCGATGGGCACGGTGTACATCGTCAGCCAGCCGCTGCTGGGCCCGACCCGGGCCAAGGGCGTGTACCGCATCGTCGGCACCTTGGTGGCCGGCCTGGCCACCCTGCTGGTGCTGCCGGCGCTGGTGGAGACGCCGCTGGTGCTGAGCGCGGCCATGTCGATCTGGCTGGCCGGCTGCCTGTTCATGGCCCTGCTCAACCGCGGCCCGCGCGGCTACGCGTTCCTGCTGGCCGGCTACACCACCGCCTTCATCGGTTTCCCTGCGGTGACTTCGCCGGAGACCATCTTCGACACGGTGGTGGCACGCAGCGAGGAGATCATCCTCGGCACGGTCGTGGCGGTGCTGGCCGCTTCGCTGCTGTTCCCGGCCTCGGTACGCCCGATGCTGCGCGCGCGCATCGGCAACTGGATGGAGGACGCCGCGCAGTGGTGCCGGCAGATCCTTGAACGTGGACGCGCGCACGCGCCGCGCAACCGGCTGGCCGCCGACCTGGTGCAGTTCGAGGCACTGATCGAATTCCTGCGCCGCGATGATCCGCGCCATGCCGGGTCTGCGGTGTCGATGGAGCGCCTGCGTGAGCGCATGCTGCTGCTGTTGCCAGTGCTGTCCTCGATTGCCGATCGCCTGAGTGCGCTGCGCAGCGACGGCCAAGCCCTGCCCGAAGGGCTGCCGGCGCTGGTCGATGACATCCACGATTGGCTGGATGGCCCGACCAACGCCAGTGAATACGCCCGCCTGCGCGCGCGCATCAGCGCGCTGAAGCCGCAGGTGGACCGCGACCTGCAGCATCTGCAGCTGGCCAGCCTGCTGCTGCGCCTGGAGGAACTGGTGGACCTGTGGCAGGACTGCCGCACCCTGCAGCACGCCATCGACCACGGCACCGCGCCGCTGGACCGCGCGCATTACCGCATCCGTACCGAACGCGTGGCCGCCGACAAGCACGTCGACTACGGCATGGCGCTGTTCTCCGCGCTCAGTGCCGGCGTGGCACTGATGAGCTACTGCGTGCTGTGGATCGCGCTGGGTTGGGAGGGCGGTGGCAACGGCGCGATGATGGCCGCGGTGACCGCGGCGTTCTTCGCCGCGCAGGACGACCCGGCACCGAGCATGGTGTCGTTCCTGGTGTGGGCCATGGTCGCCTCGGTGGTGGCAGGCGTGTACCTGTTCGGCGTGTTCCCGGCCGTGCACGACTTCGGCCTGCTGGCGCTGGTGCTGGCGGTGGCGTTCCTGCCGCTGGGGCTGATGCTGCACCACCCCAAGAGCGCGCTGTTCGCACTGCCGCTGACGGTGAACCTGGCCGCGCTGTTGAGCCTGCAGAACACCTACAGCGCCAACATCCAGACCTTCCTCAACTCGTCGATCGCGATGTTCATCGGCATTGGCTTTGCGGTGGTGATGACCCGCCTGTTCCGTTCGGTGGGTGCCGAGTGGACCGCGCGCCGGCTGGTGCGGCAGGGCTGGACTACGCTGGCCGAGGCCGCCGAAGGGCGCGGCCAGCAGGACCGCCAGCGCTTCGCCGCACGCATGCTCGACCTGCTGGGCCTGCTCGCGCCGCGCCTGGCGGCAACCCCGGAGGGCAGCGACATCGCCTCGGTGGATATGCTCAACGAAGCGCGCATTGGCCTGAACATCCTGCAGCTGCGCCGCGCGCGGCTGGAACTGCCCGAGCGCAGCCGCGAAGCGGTCGAGCACATTCTTGAGGAGATCGCCGCGCACTACCGGCGGCAGATTGCCGCACGCAAGCCGATGGTGGCGGCCGACGCATTGCGCGAGCGGCTGGATACCTCGCTGGGACGGGTCGGCAGCGTAGCCGCCTGCAAGGCACGCGACGAGGCGCTGATGGGCCTGATCGGCCTGCGCTTCGCGCTGTTTCCGGAGGCGAAGGCGCTGGCGCCGGGCCTGGCCATGAGTGCAGCCGAACAGCCGTAGCGCGATACCCTGTGCGTCCACAGACCCCGTTGCCGGGATCGGATCCTTCGCCGCGAGCGAAGGCTCTGACCCCTGCTCTGCCCAGGAAGCTCCAATGAGTTACGACATGATGGTGTTCGAGGCCAGCGCCGCGCCACGCGAGGCGGCAGCGTTCATCGCCTGGTTCGAAAAGCAGACGCAGTGGAACGAGCGCCACGAGTACGACGACCCGGCAGTCAGCAGCGCGGCGCTGCAGGCGTGGTTCGCGGAGATGGCGCAGGACTTCCCGCCGTTGAACGGCCCATTGAGCAACGACGATGACGACCGCGCCGAGGTGACCGAGTACAGCATCGGCCAGCAGGTGATCTACGGTGCGTTTGCCTATTCGGTGGCCGAGCGTGCGCATGGCCGCGTGCAGGACTTGGCCGAAAAGCACGGCGTGGGCTTCTTCGACGTGAGTGCCGATGAAGCGGCGATCGTGTTCCCGGATGGGCTGGTGTTGATCGCGGAATAGGTGCGGCGGCAGGGCTGCGCCCTGCACCTGCCGAATCAACGGCAACGTCAAATGCGCGCTATCCGTGGGTTGGCGGGGCGGGTCCACGCCATGCGTGGATGAACGTCGGAATGATCGAAGTACGCATTTGTAGAGTCGAGCCATGCTCGACTGCTTTTGCCTGGCGATCAGGTGAATGGGTCAGAACCCGTTCCCGGTGGGAACGGGATCCGACCCCGATTCAGAACAACTGGCCCTGCACCGTGGGCTGTTCGAGGCGCGCCGGTGCTTCGGCCACCGCTTCCGCACCCAGCCGCCAGGCCAGGCCACCCAACCGGCTGGCGTGGCGTTTCAATGCGGCCTGCAGCACCTCTGCGCTGCCCGCCACATGCAGCACCTGGCGGGCGCGGGTGAGGCCGGTGTAGACCAGTTCGCGCGACAGCACGCGGCTGTCCTGGCGTGGCAGCTGCAACCACACTTCATCGAACTCCGAGCCCTGTGCCTTGTGCACGGTCATCGCAAAGGCGCTTTCGTGCGCGGGCAGTGCTGCGGGGTGGAAGGCGCGCGGCTGCTCGACGGTGTCGCCGGGGAACCAGGCCACCATCGCGCCGCTGCGGTCGCGCAGGCAGATGCCGATATCGCCGTTGAACAGGCGGTGCCGGTAGCTGTTCTCGGTCACCAGCAGCAGGCGGCCCTGGAAGTAGCCCGGGGTGTTGCCGGCCAGGAGTTGCTCGATACGGCTGTTGAGGCCACGCGCGCCCTGCGGGCCTTCGCGCAGCGCGGTCAGCACGCGCAGTCGCCCGGCCTGCTGCAGGGCAAGCACCGGATCGGCGGCGTCGGCCAACGCACGCCAATGGCCCAGCAGGTGCTCGCGCTGGCCGCGCAGCGGGTCTGCCTCACCTTCATTGAAATGCACGCCTGCCAGTTCACCGCCGCGCAGCAGCTGCAAAGCGGCGACGGCGTCACCCTCGCGCACGGCATCTGCCAACGGGGCCAGCACCAGTGCATCGCTCTGCCGGTACCCTCGTTGCAGCTGCACGCGGCGGCCGGCGAAGGTGTTCGGTTCGGCCTGGGGCTGCAGCGTGGACGGCGCCAGCAATCCACGCAGCGCCTGCGCGTCATCGGCGCGGGTGCCGATGCCATCACCGCTGGCACGCAGGATCGCACTGAGTACGTCGCCGGCCTCCACCGACGGCAGCTGGTCGGGATCGCCGAGCAGGATCAGCCGCGTGCCGCTGGCGATCGCATCGACCAGCTTGGCCATCATCGGCAGATCGATCATCGAGGCTTCGTCGACCACCACCACGTCCACCGGCAGCGGATTGTCGGCGTGGTGGCGGAAGCGCGGCGAATCCGGGATCACGCCGAGCAGGCGATGCAGGGTGGTGCCGGAACTGGGCAGTGCCGCGCACAGCGCCGGGTCCACGCCGTGCTCCTGCAGGCGCTGCACGGCCAGCCGCAGGCTCTCGGCCATGCGTTCGGCGGCGCGCCCGGTGGGCGCGGCCAGCGCCACCTCGGGCAGCGGCTGGCCAGCGTGCCGGGCCTGTGCGGCCAGCAGCAGCAACAGCCGCGCGATGGTGGTGGTCTTGCCGGTGCCGGGACCGCCGGTGACCAGCGCCAGCGGATGGCGCAGGGTCACGCCGGCGGCGCGTGCCTGGTGATCCTCGCTGCCCAGTGCCTGCGGGAACAGCTGCGCGAACAACGGTGCCAGCGCGGCCATGTCCGGTGCCGGCAGCGGATGCCGGCCGATGCGCTGCAGCCCGGCCGCCAACTGCCGCTCGTACTCGCGATAGCGGCGCAGGTAGAGCAGGCCGTTCTCCAGCACCAGCGGCGCATCCTCGGCGATGGCATCGGCCTGCTCCGGCGTCGCTACCCAGGGCGATGCGCGCAGCTGCGCCAGCCAGTCCTGCGCGGCAGGCCACTCGGGCACGCCGTCCAGCAACCGCTGCGGCTGTGCCGGATCAAACCCGGCGTGGCCCTGCGACACCGCCAGCGAGGCGAGCGCGGCCGCCAACGCCACACTGTCCGGCGTGTCGCCGCGCAACCGCTGCAGGCTGGTCGCCAACGCGTGATCGAGGGTGCGCAGCAGGCCCTTCTGGTGCAGTTCCTTCAGCAGGCTCATGCGCTGGCCCCACGGGCACGTGCGGCCAGTTCGGCCTGGGCCTGTTCGCCACCTGCGAACAGTGCGTCGAGTGCATCCACCAGCGCGAACGGGAAGCGGTCCACATGCACGCCGTTGCCGGCAGCATCCAGGCCGCGGCAGAACAGGTAGCGGATGCCCCCCATGTCGCGCTCGTAATCGTAGGCCGCGCCCAGACGGAAGCGCAGCCAGCGATGCAGGGCCACGGTATAGATCAGCGCCTGCAGGTCGTACTCGCTGTGGCGCATGGCAATGGCCAGCAGGTCCGGACTGTAGCCGGGCAGCCGGTTGGATTTGTAGTCGAGCACGTACCAGCGCCCGTCGCGCACGTAGGTCAGGTCGATCATGCCGGTCATCAGCCCTTCCAGGCGGCGGCGCTGGCCGAAGCCGCGACGCGCACTGGAAACCCCATGTGCATGCAGCAGCTGCAACAGCGCCGGTACCGTGGTCGGTTCGATGGCGAAATGGAAGTCGATTTCCGCGCGCCGCTCGCCTTCGCCCAGGCTGTGCAGCGCACCGCCCTCGGGCAGTGGCACGGTGAGCGTGTGGCCGACCAACGGCACCAGCACCGCCACGCCATCGTCCAGGTCGACGTCGGCATAGCCTTCATCGTGCAGCGCCTTGCGCAGCACCTCGGCCTGGCCCTCGGGCGCTTCCAGGCCCGGCTGCCAGCCCCCCCACGCAGCGAAGTCGACGTTCTCCATCGCCTCGTGCAGCACGTTGCCGAAGCGGCTGCCCATGAAGCGCGGGTCGACCGGCGGGCTGTCTTCGACGGCGGCGGGTTCCGGCAGCGCGGGCTCCAGCGGCAGTTCCGGGCCCGCGGGTTCGTCGGCGGCGGGCGCCGGCAGCTCGGTGGCGGCGGCTTCAATATCACTGCCAGCGCCCGCGTCGGCATGCGCCAGCTGGGTGAAGCTGTATACCCACCAGTCGTGCGGCACGCGCCGGGTCAGTGCACGCACTGCCGGAAGATCCCCTTCCACTTCGGCCGCCAGCTGCGGCAGCGCGGCCACTGTCTCACTGTCATCGATGTGCACGTCGGCGTGCGCGCGCAGCGCCTGCAGGTCGCCCAGCAGCGGCGCCAGGCGCGTCTTGCCAAGCCCGGCCAGATCACCCACGGCGATCCACAGCGCATGCTCGGCGCGGGTCAGTCCCACATACAGCAGGCGCGCATCCTCGGCCCGCTGCTCACGCTCGCGCTGTGTGCTGGCCGCTTCCCAGGCCTCGTCCCTGTCCAGCTTCCAGTGCAGCTGGCGCTGGCCATCGACGTGCACGGTGCAGTGCGAGGCGGTGTTCGGTGCGCCGCCGTCGATGCCGACGAAGGGCAGGAACACCAGCGGATACTCCAGGCCCTTGCTCTTGTGCAGGGTGATGATCTGCACGCGGCGCGCATCCGATTCCAGGCGCAGCAACTGCTGCTCGTCATCCTGGTCGGCGCTGGCCATCTGCCCCTGCAGCCAGTCCAGCAGGCCATGCATGCCCAGCGCCTGCGCCGAGGCTTCCTGCAGCAGTTCGCCCAGCTGCAGGTAGTTGGTCAGGCGGCGCTCGCCGTCGATCAGCGCCAGCAGGCGTTCGCCGTGCGCGGCACAGACATCGGCGATCACCGCGAACGGACCACCGCGCTGCCAGCGCTCGCGCCAGTGCAGCAGCTGCGCCTGGAACCCGCGCTGCAGGTCGCCCTCGCGCTCCATCGCCGCGATCGCACTGGCCCGCTGGCCCAGCAACACCGTGGCCAGCGCTGCACGCAGGCGGCCTTCGTCTGCCGGTTGCAGCAGCGCCAGCAGCAGCGCGCGCAGATCACGTGCCTCACTGGTGGCGAACAGGCTCTGCTTGCCCGCCGCCACTGCGGGTATGCCAACCGCAGCCAGCGCGCGCTGCACCAGCGTCGCCTCGCGATGCGAGCGCACCAGCACCGCGATATCACCAGGCTGCACCGGGCGCCCACGCAACACCGCTTTGCCCGCACGCGCCTCGACCAGGGCCTGGTGGATCGCAGCCACGCAGGCCTGGGTCGCTGCCTCACGCGAGGCATCGGCACTCATCGCCTTGTCACCCCCGCTGCGCAGCACGCGCAGGGTGAGTGCCTTGGCGGCGTGGCCGTCGTGCAGATAGTCCTCATCGGTGCGCACGCCACCGGGACGCACCGGCTCGAACTGGATGTCACGCTCGAGGAAGGCGTCCTCACCCCCGTTGTCGTACAGCGCCTGCAACGCGCGCAGCACTGACGGTCGCGAGCGGAAGTTCTGGTCCAGCACCGGCGCCTGCTGCGCCACCTGCTTGGCCTTCAGGTAGGTGTGGATGTCGCCGCCGCGGAACCCGTAGATCGCCTGCTTGGGATCGCCGATCAGGAACAGCGCCGGTGCCAGGCCGAGTTCGCGCACCTCCGGCGAATTGCCGAACACGGTGTGGAAGATGTTCCACTGGCGATCATCGGTGTCCTGGAACTCATCGACCAGCGCAATGCGGTACTGCGCGCGCAGCTGCCTTACCAGCGGCAGCCGCTGCGGGCCTTCCAGGGCCAGTGCCACGCCATCGATCAGATCGTCATAGGTCTGCACCCGGCGCGTGCGCTTCAGCGCCTGCAGGCGCTGCATGGCTTCGGCGCGAAGCGCGTGCAGGAAATTCAGCGCGGTACCACGCAGCCAGGCATCGCGTTCGGCCAGCAGCGCGACATAGCGCGCCAACGGCACCTGCACTGGCGACGACGGCGTGCGGTCGGGGAACTTCTTGTTGGTCTTGTCGGCCAGCACCTCCGGCAGCAGTGCCGGCAGGCGCTCGCTGGCCAGCAGCTCGCGCGGGTCGCCCCGCTCGGCCCAGGCCAGCAGCTGCCGGCCCAGCGTGTGCAGCCAACCCAGCTTGTAGGACACCCCGTTGATCCACTTGTTGTCGACGGCATCGCAGAGGTCGATGAAGAACTGCTCGCCATGCCCGCGCAGCGCCTGCTGCAGTTCGGTGGCGGCGGCCCGCAATGCCGGCTGTGGATCGGCCAGCGCCACCGGCCGTGGCAACGGGCGCAGAGGCGGCGCAGCCAGCAACGCGCGCAGATCGGTGGCCAGCGCGTCCGGGTTGGACCACAGCCAGGTCAGCGGCTCCAGCGTGGCCGCGTCGTTGGCGTGCACCCGCCACAGATCGGCCGCCAGTTCCTCCAACAGCTCACGGTCGCTGGCCAGTAGTTCCGGCGGATCGAAGGTATGGCCGCTCTCCAGCGCATGCTCGCGCAGCACGCGGGTGCAGAAGCCGTGGATGGTGAAGATCGACGCCAGGTCGATCTCATCGGCGGCCACCTGCAGGCGGCGCTTCAGTGCGGCGGCGCTCTCGGTGCCCCCCTGCAGATGGCGCTGCAGCACCTGGCGGGTCAGCCTCGTGTCCGGTGCTTCGCCCTCGGCCGGTTCCAGATCGACCAGGCGCGCGGCCAGCGACAGGCGCTCGCGGATGCGCTTGCGCAGTTCCTGGGTGGCGGCATCGGTGAAGGTCACCGCCAGGATCTGGCCGATGCGCAGGCCCTGCTCCACCACCAGGCGGGTGAACAGCGTGGCCAGGGTGAAGGTCTTGCCGGTACCGGCGCTGGCCTCGATCAGGCGGATACCATCCAGCGGCAGGGCCAGATAGGGATCGCCCGCCATGCGCTGGGAGTCCTCATCGACGATGGCGGTGCTCATGTGCTGCCCTCCTGGCGTGCATCGGCGCCAAGGGTGCGGCCTTCGCGCACCGCGCTGAAGACCACCTGGCTGTTGCGCAGCAGATCGGCATAGCCGGCGTCGGTGGCAAATGGATCGGCACCGCGCAGCAGCAGCTGCCAGGCGTCGCTGCTGGATTCACCCCAACTGCGGTCGCTGCCGTGCCACTGCTTCCAGCCTTCGCTGCGCTGCTTTTCGGCCGGCGCGTTGTACAGCACCCAGCCGGTGTAGGGGGCAAAGCGCAGCGGTTCACGCAGTCCGCGTTGGCGCAACTGCAGCAATGCGCGCAATGCCGCGCGTGCAGCAGGAGCGCTCAGTGCCGGCAGTACATGCGGGCCGGGACCGGCGTCGCCGCCATCATGGAACTGCACCAGCGGCAGGGCATCGCCGGCAGCGTTGGCCAGCAGCCAATCCAGGCCCTGGCGGATCACCGCAGTGCCATTGAGGGTGCCAGCGCGCAGGCGCACCAGCCCGTCGGGGTGTCGATCGGCCACACGGCCATGCAGGCGCACGCCATCGATCTCCACTTCATAGCGGCGGCTTTCCAGCGGCTCGCCCCGCATCCAGCCCAGCAATGCACTGGCATACGGGCGGGTCTTCAACTGCTCCACCTCGAACTGGCGCTCACCCAGGGGGCCCGACGGCAGCAGGCCACGCGCGCGCAGCCGCGGATACAACGGCTCGGTATCGCCACTGAGCGTGGCGCGTACCACCGCCGCCTGCACGCTGCGCTTTTCCGGCCCGCGCGAGGACAGCACCAGCGGTTCCAGGTCATCGACCTCCTCGACATCGTCGGCCAGGCGCAGGCCCAGCGACTGCGCCAGGAACTGCCCGGCCGGATCGCACAGGAAGCGGCGCAGGGTATCGAGTGCAACGTCGTCTTCCACCGCATCGTCGAGCGGCGGCAACGCGGCATCGAACCACGGCTGCAGGCCTCCGCGCGCGCCGGTGAGGCGACCGGCGGCCGGATGCCATTGGCGGCGATAGCTGAAGCGGCGTGGATCACCGTCACCGAACGCCGCCGGAGAGAACGGCTGCAGTGCGTGGCGCACGGTGAAGTCGCGGACCGCCGCAGGCGGATCGAGGTGATACGCAGCGGCGGCATCGATGAGTTCACTGACCAGCACCGACGGCTCACGCGCGCTGCCATCGCGCGGATCAGCACCGAGGTAGCTCAGGTAGAACACCTCCTGCGCGGCGGCGAACAGCTGCAGGAACAGGAAGCGGTCGTCTTCGCGGGTGGAGCGGTCGCCGGGCCGGCGGCGCGGCGTGTCCAGCTCGGCAGTGAGCTGGTTGAGACCGGCAGCCGGGTCACGGCGCGGGAAATCGCCATCATTGAGACCGAGCACGCAGATCACCCGGAACGGCAGCAGGCGCATCGGCACCATGCGGCCAAAGCTGATGCCACCGGTCAGCAGCGGCGCGCGCGTATCGGCCTCGCCCAGTGCTCCGGCGAAGTGCGCGCGCACGACCTCCGGCGGCACCCCGTCCGTGAAGCCGGCCTTGGCGGCATCATCGGCGAACTGGTTGAGCAGCTTGCGCAGGCGCTCCAGGGCACGCTGGCTGTTGGGCGAACTGGGCGCAGTCGGCAGCAGCGCGTCCAGCAGCGACAGCAGGCGTTGCCGCCACTGCGCCGGCGTCAGCAGTTCGCCGAGGCGGCGCTGGTAGACCGCCAACACGCGCAACAGGCGCAGCAGCCGGTCCAGGGCGTCCAATGCGCCGCCCTCCAGCTCGATCCACGGGGCAACACCGGCCAGGTCGGCCTCGCTGCCGGTGGCATGACCGAGCACCAGGCGATCCAGCGCGAACTGCCAGGTGTAGGCGTCGTCGGCCGGGGCCTGGTGCTGGTTGCGGTGCTTCGCATCCAGGCCCCAGCGTGCGCCAGCCTGCTGCAGCCAGCCATGCAGGCGATCAAAGTCCACCGCCTCCAGGCCGGCCGCTTCGGCCAGCGGCGCGCTGGCCAGCAGGTCCAGCACTTCGTTCAGGCCGAAACGCGAGACCGGCAGGCCCAGCAGGTGCACGAACACGTCGGCCAGTGGCTCGCCGGCGAGCGGACTGCTGTCGGCCAGCGCATAGGGAATGTGCTCGTCCTCGCCCCCACGGCCGCCGAACACGGCTTCCAGATACGGCACATAGGGGTCGATGTCCGGTGCAAGCACGGCGATCTCCCGCGCCTGCAGCGGCGGGTCGAAGCGCGGGTCCTGCAGCAGGCTGCGCAGCTGGTCGTGCAGCACCTGCAGTTCGCGCAGGCGGGTATGGCAGGCATGCACCTGCAGGCTGGGATCGTCGCTGCGCAGCCCGTCGCGCAGCTCGCCCGAGGGCAGCGCACGGCGGTGGAACAGATCGCGCTGCAGGCGATGCAGCAGGCTGTCGGACAGTCCACCTTCGGCCAGCGTCGGCCGGGTGTCGTCCTCCGGATCCGAATACGCGGCAATCTCGCCGGCCGGGTGCACCACCTCGTAACTGCCCAGCACCGCCATGAAATCGCGCCCGGCCGCGCCCCAGGCTTCCAGCAGGCGGTTCTCACCGGCCGCTTCACCGAAGGGATCGGGCGCGCCGCTGCGCAGGCGCTCGGCCAGCGTCTGCAGGTCACCCCAGTACGACTGCACCGGCGTGGGCATATAGAAGTGCAGCTCGCCCACCCGCGCCTGGGTGGCCATCACCCGCAGCACATCGGGCGAGATGTTGAGCGTCGCGAACGCGGACATGCGTGGTGGCAGGCCCTGCGGCAACGGCTGGCCGGCGCCCTCGAAGCGGTCCAGGTAAGCCTGGATGCGGCGCGCGCGGTAGTCGTGGCCAGCGGCGATGCTGCGCCAGAGGATGGCCTGCGGGTCGGCCGGGTCGGCGCCGGCCTCCCAGCGCAGCAGCCAGTCGCGGCGCCAGGCTTGGTACTTCTCGAACACCGACGCCAGTTCACCGGCCAACGCCCACGGCTTCAATGCATCGCTACCGGCAAGATAGGACTGCAGCGCGCGCATCGGTGGCTGCGCCAGCAACGCCGGGTCGCGCAGTGCCTGGTACACCTTCCAGTGCAGGGCGGCCGCGTCCAGGTCGTCGCGTTCGCCGGGCACATTGGCGTTGAGTGCACGGGCAACGAACTCGCCCGGGGTCAGGAACTCAAGATTGGCGGCCACGCCATATTCGGCAGCGAGTGTTGCTTGCAGCCAACGCCGCATCGCCACCTGCGGAATCAGCACCACCTCCGGCGCCAGCAGCGGCTGACCCGCAACCGGCGCACGCACGTTGCGCGCCAGCAGCGCGGCCAGCACGTCCAGGGAGTTGGAATGGTAGAGGCGGAAATCGCTGCCCGGGTCACTCATCATGCACAGTGTGCAGCACGGCAGGCAGTATTCAATGGCCGGCCCATCGCCGGTACGGATTGTTCCGGGCTGCCGGCCGATTATCCCGGCCTGGCAGGGATCTTGCCGTGCCACAATACTGGACCGTCCAGTCTGCTTATGTTCAGCCGACGGGCCCGATCCTTCGATGTCTAAAAAACGTTAATGGTGCCCATGTCGGCTTCCACCTCCAGTCTGGTGCAGTTATCCAACGTCCGCATCGACCGGAGCGGGCGCACGATCCTGCGCGACGTGTCGCTGCAGGTGCCCAAGGGCAGCATCACGGCCGTGCTGGGTCCGTCCGGCAGCGGCAAGTCGACCCTGCTGGCGGCACTGACCGGCGAACTGCGCCCGGTGGCTGGCGAGGTCACCCTGTTCGGCAAGCCGATTCCGCAGGACAGCGGCGCGCTGCTGGAAATGCGCAAGAGTGTGGGGGTACTGCTGCAGGGCAACGGCTTGCTGACCGACCTCACTGTGGCCGAAAACGTCGCGCTGCCGCTGCGCACGCATACCCGCCTGCCGACCGCCGTGCTGCGCCGCCTTGTGGAAATGAAGCTGCATGCGGTGGGCCTGCTGGCCGCTGCCGATGCCTGGCCGCGCGAGCTGTCCGGTGGCATGGCGCGCCGCGTCGCGCTGGCCCGCGCGCTGGCGCTGGACCCGCCGCTGATGATCTACGACGAGCCACTGACCGGGCTGGACCCGATCGCCTCTGGCGTGATCATGAGCCTGATCCAGCGCCTCAACCACAGCCTGGGCCTGACCAGCATCATCGTCAGCCACCACGTGCACGAGACCCTGCCGATCTGCGACCAGGTGATCGCCATCGCCAATGGCGGCATCGTGTTCCAGGGCACGCCCGAGGCGCTGCAGTCCAGCCAGGACCCGTTGCTGCGGCAGTTCCTGCACGGCCAGCCTGACGGCCCCATCCCGTTCGATGCCGCACCGCGCGCGAGGGTCGCCTGATGCCGTTCGTCCAAGCCACCCGCTCGCTCGGCCGCGCCGGCCTGTTCTCGCTGACCGTGCTGCGTGGTTCGCTGCCGACCCGTGATTTCCTGGCCGAACTGACCCGCGAGATCTACAAGATCGGCGCGCGCTCGCTGCCGATCATCGCCGTCGGTGGCGCCTTCGTCGGCCTGGTGCTGACGCTGCAGGGCTACCGCACGCTGACCACCTTCGGTGCGGCCGACGCGCTGTCGACCCTGCTCGGCCTGTCGCTGTACCGCGAACTGGCGCCGGTGCTGACCGCGCTGCTGTTCATCGGCCGCGCCGGCAGCTCGATCGCCGCCGAACTGGGCCTGATGCGCGCCACCGACCAGATCAAGGCACTGGAGCTGATGGCGATCGACCCGGTGGCCAAGGCCGTGGCGCCGCGCTTCTGGGCGGCGGTGCTGACCGTGCCCCTGCTGACCGGCATCTTCTGTTCGCTGGCGATCAGTGCCAGCTACTTCGAAGCGGTACACGTGCTGGGCCTGGACAATGGCGTGTTCTGGTCGGCGCTGCGCAACAGCGTCGATTTCTGGGATGACTTCGGCGTGGCGATGCTGAAGTCGGCGATCTTCGGCGGCACCGCCGCGCTGGTCGCCGCCTACGTTGGTTTCCACGCCGAGCCGACCATCGAGGGCACCTCGGTGGCGACCACCCGTGCGGTGGTCAACGCCTCGCTGCTGGTACTGATGTTCAACTTCGTGCTGTCGGCAATGTTGTTCACCTAACCCCTCCACCGGCGGTGCGCAGGCGCGCGCGGCCACCACGACTCGATCAGGTAATCCACATGGCCATCCGCGGTCCCAGACTCGAATTCTCCGTCGGCGCCTTCCTGCTGCTGGCCCTGGCCTCGCTGATGGTGCTGGCCGTGGCCTCGACCAACCAGCGCTGGAGCTGGGGCAGCCAGGGCTACGAGCTGAAGGCGCGCTTCTCCCAGGTCGGCCAGCTGCGCAAGCAGGCGCCGGTGAAGATCGGCGGCGTCACCGTCGGCCAGGTCGCCTCGATCGACCTGGATCCGGTGAAGTTCGAATCCATCGTCACCCTGCGCATGGACAGCAAGGTCAAGGACCTGCCGGCGGACACCTCGGCCGGCATCTTCACCAGTGGTTTGCTCGGCGAGAGCTATATCGGTCTGCAGCCGGGCGGTGACCCGGACGTGCTCAAGGCCGGTGACGAGATCGTCTTCACCCAGCCGGCGGTGGACCTGATCCAGCTGGTCGGCAAGTACATGTTCAGTGGCGGCGCCGGTGGTGGCGCAGGCCAGAAGCCCAACGATGGCGCGCAGGCGCCTGCAACGGAACCGCAACCATGAAGATGAAACTGATCCCGGCCCTGCTCGCCTCGGCGCTGCTGGCGGCTACTCCATTCCTCGCCCAGGCCCAGGCCACCGCTCCCGCCCCCGCCGCTGCCGCGGCGCAGGGCCAGGCCGGCAAGGTGGTGATCGATGCCAGCACGCGCATCCTCACCACCCTGCAGCAGCGCCGCAGCGAGTTCAGCAGCAACCCGGCCAGCCTGCGCAGCTACATCGACAGCGAACTGAACCGCACCTTCGATCGCGACTATGCCGCGCGCCTGGTGCTGGGCCCGCACGCCCGCGGCGCCTCGGATGCCGACATCAAGCTGTTCGCCGATGCCATGGCCGACAGCCTGATGCAGCGCTACGGTTCGACCCTGCTCAACATCCAGGGCAAGCCGAGCTTCCGCCTGAAGGGTGAAAGCCCGCTGCCGGGCAACCGTGGCGTGCGCGTGAGCACCGAACTGGTGCGCGCCGGCAACGAACCGACCCCGGTCGAATACTGGATGCGCAACGTGAACGGCCAGTGGAAGATCTTCGACGTCAACATCGAAGGCATCTCCTACGTGCAGACCTTCCGCAACCAGTTCGATACCCCGCTGCGCCAGAAGGGCATCAAGCAGGTGGCCAGCGAGCTGCACAGCGGCAGCATGCAGGCCGGGCCCGCGGGCAATGGCAAGTAACGCACTTGCGCTGCTGGAAGGCGACACCCTGCGCCTGCGCGGGGTGCTTGACCGTGCCGCGGTGATCGCACTGTGGCCGCAGCTGCAGGCCCTGCCGGCCAAGCTGGCGCGGCTGGAGCTGGGTGAGGTCGAGCGCGTGGACAGCGCCGGCCTGGCGCTGCTGGCCGAGCTGGCGGCCCGTGCACGCAAGGCGGGCCATGCGCTGGCCATTTCCGGCGCGCCCGCCGGCTTCAACGAGCTGAGCGCAGCCTACCGGCTGTCGCCCAACCTGGATTTCAACGCTACTTCTGCTGCGAGCTGACATGAACGTCGTACGCACTTTCCCCCTGATCCTCCTGGCCACCGCCCTGACCGCCTGTGCCGGCAAGCCCGCGCGCAGCGATGCACCGGTCGCCAGCACCGTGGTTGCGCCCGGCCCTGCTGCTCCGGCCGCAACGGCCGATACCGGCGGGGTCGACGCTGCTCCGGTCGCCTCCGTGGCCAACTCTGCCGCGCCCACCGCTTCAGCGCCGACGGCTGCGCCGCAGGGCGCAGAGGCCAGGCCACCGAAGGCCGCAGCGTCCACCGCCGCCGCCGGCGACGATGATTTCGACGCCCTCTATGGTGGTACCGGCAACACCGGCAACGCGGCGGCCTACGATCCGTGGGAACCGTTCAACCGCAAGGTGCACACCTTCAACAATGCGGTCGACCGCGGCGTGGCGCGCCCGCTGGCCACCGCCTATACCCATGTGGTGCCGCGCTTCGCGCGCACCGGCGTCAGCAACTTCTTCAGCAACCTGCGTGCGCCGGTGACCATCACCAACCAGTTGCTGCAGGGCCGTGGTGCCGATGCGTGGGACAGCCTCGGCCGCTTCCTGATGAACAGCACGCTGGGCATCGGTGGCCTGTTCGATCCAGCCAGCAAGGCGATGGTGCCGCGTCGCAATGAAGACTTCGGCCAGACCCTGGGTGCCTGGGGCTGGCGTCGTTCGCGCTACGTGGAACTGCCGTTCTTCGGCCCGCGTACCGTACGCGACGTGTTCGGCCTGGCCGGTGACATCCCGTTGTCGCCGATCCGGCGCGTCGAGGAAGACAAGATCCGCATCGGCCTGCAGGGCCTGCAGCTGGTCGACACCCGCGCACAGCTGCTGGCGATCGACGATCTGCGCGACACCGCAGTGGACGAATACGCCCTGGTCCGCGATGCCTGGATGCAGCGCCGCAACTACCAGATCGAGAACGATCTGCGCAGCAAGCGCGACCGCGGCCATGACGATGCCAATTCGCCGATCCCCGTCGATGCGATGCCGATGCCGCAGTGGACCCACTGAGGCCGCGCGACGGTGCATGAAAAACCCCGCCTCGGCGGGGTTTTTCTTTTCCGGTGGGTGCCAACCCTGGTTGGCACGCCGTGCTCAGGCCGCCAGCGCGGCCTCGATGGCCTCGCGCAGGCGCGCGTCATCGGCGGCCACGTCCGGGGCAAAGCGTGCGACGACCTTGCCATCACGGCCGACCAGGAACTTCTCGAAGTTCCACAGCACCGCCGGTGCCGGATGGATCGGGATCTCCTTGCTGGCCAGGCGCTCACGCAGCGGGCCTTCGCCGATCGACTGCGGCTGCGCGGCGGTCAGCTGCTGGTACAGCGGGTGGGTGTCCTCGCCAGCCACGCTGATCTTGGAGAACATCGGGAAACTGACATCGTAGGTGAGCTGGCAGAACTGCTGGATCTCGGCCTCGCTGCCCGGCTCCTGGCCAAGGAAGTTGTTGGCGGGGAAGCCCAGCACTTCCAGGCCCTGCGCGTGCTTTTCCGCATACAGCGCCTGCAGGCCTTCGTACTGCGGGGTCAGGCCGCACTTGGAGGCGACGTTGACCAGCAGCAGCACCTTGCCCTGGTAGTCGGCAAGCGAGGACGGCTGGCCGTCGATGGTGGTGAGGGGAATGTCCTGGATCGGGGTGCTCACGCGGGGGCTCCGGCTACGGCGGGGAATGGCCCACCAGCATAGCGCCGCGCGCGCTGTTGTAGAGCCGAGCCCATGCTCGGCTGATGGTATGGCAGCCGAGCGTGGGCTCGGCTCTACAGGCAGGATTCAGTCCACGCAGATCGTGCCCTGCGCCTTGCCATCATCGATGCGCTGGCGGCACCCGAAGTTCTGGCGCACATCACGCTGGCAGGTACCGGTGGCGGCACTGCCGGCGGCCACCTCGGCTCCGGCCAGGCACTGGCCCGTGCAGTCGCTCTTGCGGCTGCAGGCCTTGCCGGCGTCCGCATAGGGAATCACGCACTGCTCGCGCTGCAGGCGGCCGAGCCGCTGCAGCGTGCCGCCAGCGGCCTGGCAGTCGACGTCACGTGCTTCGCGGTAGGCCTCGCTGGCTTCCGGCGCAGGAGCGGCCGTAGCCGTGTCGGCGACCGGGGGCGTGCTGCTGCACGCAGCCAGCAACGCAGCCAGGACAAGAACGGCACAGGAGCGCAAGCACATGTCGATACCCGCCACGGACTCAGGGTGCCCAGCATAGCCAGGCGCAGGTGCACGGGACGTGTCAACCCGCATTGCCGTCCTCGTCGTCCTCCGGCGCGCCCAGCTGCTGCATCGGGTCCGGGGTCAGCTCCGGGGGCAGCGCGCGCTTGGCCTTGCTGCCCAGTTCGGCAAGCCGACGGGCGCGGCTGATGGCCGACTGCGGCGAATCGATCAGGCGATTGCGCGCATCGGCGTAGGCCTTGCCGGCATCGTCCAGCTTCTTGCCCATGGCGGTGAAGTCCTGCAGGAACCCGGTCAGGGCGTCCAGCACCAGACCGCCGGCCTCACTGATCTTCAGCGCCTGCTTCTGCACCTTGTCGCGCGTCCACAGGCGCTCGGCCACGCGCAGCAGCGCCATCAGGGTGTTGGGCGAGGCGAACACCACGCGGTTGTCGAAGGCGAACGCCTGCAGGCTGCCATCGGCGCCCAGTGCGGCTGACAAGGCACCCTCGATGGGAACGAAGGCGATGGTGATGTCCAGCGTCTCGCTGCCCAACGCCTTCGGATAATTCTTCTCGCCCAGGTCCTTAACGTGCTGGCGCAGCGCAACCGCGTGCCTGCGCAACGCGTCTTCCGACTGCTCCGGGGTAGTGGCATTCATGGCTTCCTGCCAGGCGATCAGGTTCACCTTGCTGTCGATCACCACGCTGCGTTCGTCGGGGAACTGCACCACCACGTCCGGTCGCAGGCGCGCACCTTCGTCATCCACGGCATGCTTCTGACGCTGGTAGTGCACGCCCTCTTCCAGCCCCGATCCGCGCAGTACGTTGTCGAGCATCAGCTCGCCCCAGTCGCCGCGGACCTTGGCATTGCCCTTCAGCGCATTCGTCAGCGCCGATGCCTGCGCCGCCATGTCCTGGTTGAGCGTCTTCAGTTCGCCCACCGCACCCAGCAGGCTGGCGCGTTGCCGCGCTTCCTCGCCATACAGCGTATCGACGCGGGTGCGGAAATCGCCCAGCTTGTCGGCGAACGGCTTGAGCAGCCCCTCGATGTCCGCGCGTGACTGCACTGTCGCCTGCCGCACGTTCTTCTCGAACTGCTGTCCGCGTTCGTCGAACACCTTGCCCGCCAGTTCGGCGAAGGCGCCCGACAGCTTTTCCTTGGCGGTATCAAGATAGCTGCGCAGTTCGGCACTGGCCCGTTCGGAGTGCTGCAGATTGGCCACCGCGCGGGCATGTTCACCGTGCAACTGCTGGTAGCGCTGCTGCACCTGCTGCAGCTCGCTGCTGGTCTCCGCAACGGCAGCGCGCGCCTGCGCCAGGGCCGCTTCACGTTCGGCCAGCTGTGCTTCGCGACTGGCCGACAGCGCTGCTTCGCGCTCCACCCGGGCGGTCAGCGTAGTTACGGCCTGTGCGTGCTGCTGGCTGCGGCTCCGTTCGTTCTCCAGTTCAGCGCTCAGCGCATCGAGGCGGCCGCGCAGCTGGCCGGCATCGACCAGGGCGAGGCGATGCTGTTCGCGTTCGCTGTCCAGCAGCCGCTGCAGTTCGTCGGAGGGTGCACCGCCAGCACTGCGACGCCACAGCAGCACCAGCGCGACCAGGGTCGCCAGCAGCAGGACCACTGCCAGGATCATGAGGACTTCGATATTCATGCGACCAGTTTAGCCCCGCTGCGCTAGGCTGGGTCGGTCTGCCCCGGAAGCCCCCATGCTCGCTCTGTACGGAAAACCCACCTCCATCAACGTGCGCAAGGTGCTCTGGCTGTGCGCCGGCCTCGACCTGCCACTTCACCACGAGCCAGCGCCGCCGGCGGACCTGCTGGCCACACTGAACCCGAACCGGCAGGTGCCGGTGCTGCGCGATGGCGGCTTCGTGCTGTGGGAATCCAACAGCATCTGCCGCTACCTGGCCGTACGCGCTGGCCGTGATGACCTGCTGCCCCGCGCGGCACAGGATCGTGCGCGGGTCGAACAATGGATGGACTGGCAGGCCAGCGACCTCAACAGTGCCTGGCGCCACGTGTTCATGGCGCGCGTGCGCCAGCATCCGGATTACCCGGATGACGCCCGCGCCGCAGCCAGCCTGGCGCAGTGGAACCGGCTGATGGCTGTCCTTGATGCACAGCTGGCCACTACCGACGGCTACGTGGCGGGCAACACCTTCACTCTGGCCGACATCGTGCTTGGGCTGTCGACCCAACGCTGGCGCAGCACGCCCGGCAACAAGCCCGTGCTGCCACACCTCGCGGCGTGGTTCGAGCGCCTGCGACAGCAGCCGGGTTTCACCACCCACGTCGACAACGGCGTGGCCTGAGGCAGGGGTCGGATCCCTTTCCCGGGGCAAAGGGATCTGACCCCAAGGGTGCGGGAACGATCCGGCCTTACCAGCCTTCCAGCACGATCTTGCCCTTGGCGCGGTGGCTCTCCAGCAGCGCGTGGGCGCGCCGCAGGTTGGCCGCGTCGATGCGCCCGAAGTGCTCGCCCAGCGTGGTCTGCAGCACGCCCGTGTCGATCAGCTCGGCCACACGGTTCAGCAGGTCGTGCTGGCGCTGCATGTCGGCGGTGCGGTACAGCGGCCGGGTGAACATCGACTCCCAGTGCAGTGACAACGCCTTGCGCTTGAGCGCCATCACGTCCACCTGGCCAGGATCATCGATCAGCCCCAGCTGGCCCTGCGGCGCCAGCAGTTCCACGATCTGCGCGTAGTACTGGTCGGAGTGGGTCAGGCTGGCCACATGCTGCACTTCGCTGATGCCGAGCCGCGCCAGTCCCTCGGCCAGCGGCAGGCGGTGGTCGATCACGTGGTGCGCGCCCATTGCGTATGCCCAGTCCTGGGTATCCGGACGCGAGGCGGTGCCGATCACGGTCAGCCTGGTCAGCTTCCGCGCCAGCTGCACCAGGATCGAACCGACACCACCGGCAGCACCGATCACCAGCAGGGTCTGGCCCTCGCCACCACCCTCGGGGATGCGCAGGCGGTCGAACAGCAGCTCCCAGGCGGTGATGGCAGTCAATGGCAGCGCCGCGGCGGCGGCATCATCGAGGCTGGCCGGCTTGCGCCCGACGCTGCGCTCGTCCACCAGCTGGTACTCGGCATTGCTGCCCGGGCGGTCGATGACGCCGGCGTAGTAGACCGCGTCGCCGGGCTGGAACAGGGTCACCTCGCTGCCCACCGCGTCGACGATGCCGACCGCGTCCCAGCCCAGTACGCGCGGGCCATCGGTGGCCACGCCGCGGCGGACCTTGGTGTCGACCGGGTTCACCGCCACCGCGCGTACCGCCACGCGCAGGTCGCGGGGGCCGGGCTGCGGCAGCTCCAGTTCGATGTCGATCAGGGCCCGGGCATCATCGATCGGCAGGCCGGCGTGGGTATAGGCAATGGCGCGCATGGCAGCGGTCCAGTGGGGAAGGAGGCGACAGGTTGCGCCGCGCGCGCTCCCTCGGAAAGGCGCAGAATCGGGCAGCACTTTCACTCTGGCGATGAAGATGATCCGCATCGACGATCTGCAGCTGTTCGTCCGCACTGCCGCGCTGGGCAGCTTCTCGCAGGCCGCCCGCGAGGCCGACCTGCTGCCCGGGCAGGTCGCTGCGGCGGTGGCACGGCTGGAGCGCGAGCTGGACCTGCGCCTGTTCGTGCGCACGACCCGCAGCCTGCGCCTGACCGGCGAGGGCGCGCTCTACCTGCCGTATGCGCAGGAGGTGCTGGCCACCCTGCGCGAAGGCCAGGCCCGCGTGCAGGGCGAGGACACCGAGCTGCACGGCATCCTGCAGCTGTCGGCGCCGTCGGACTTCGGCCGCAACCTGCTGTTGCCCTGGCTGAGCGCGTTCCGCGCCGCGCACCCGCGGCTGCGCCTGCACCTGCGCCTGTCCGACGAGGTCGCCGACGTGTTCCGCGAACCGGTCGACGTGGCCATCCGCATCGGCCACTTCGATGACGCCAACTACGTAGCCCTGCCCCTGCTGGAAGGCAACCGGCGCGTGCTGGCCGCCTCACCCGGCTACCTGCAGCGGCGTGGCCCGCCCACGCGCCTGGAGGATCTGCGCGAGCACGACTGCCTGCTCTATCAACTCAATGGCCGCGCCTACGATCGCTGGTCGTTCGAGGTGGACGGGCGCCGCAGCGTGGTTCCGGTACGCGGCCCGCTGGTCTGCGACGACGCCGACGTGGTGCGGCGCTGGGCCGTGGCCGGCGAAGGCATCACCTACAAGTCCTGGCTGGACCTGCGCGAGGATGTGCTGGCCGGGCGCCTGCAGGTGCTGCTGGACGGCGTTGGCAGCAGCATCCCGCTGCAGCTGGTGTGCCCGCATCGCAAGCAGTTCTCACCCGCCGTGCGGCAGCTGCACGCGCAGCTGCGCCAGCACCTGCAACCGCTGCTGTCCGGGATGCCGGTTGGCCCCACCGGCCCCCTGTCGCCCGCCGCAGCGCTGGCCGACAATGGCGGCCCCCCGTAACAGAAGAGCACCGCCATGCCGTGGATGGGCATCCAGGACCTGTGGACGTTTCTGGTCGCCGTGCTGGTGTTTCTCGCCCTGCCCGGTCCCGGTACCTTCACGCTGCTGACTGCCACCGGCCGTGGCGGCGTGCGCGGCGGCTACACCGCACTGGCCGGCCTGCTGGTCGGCGACCAGATCCTGATGTGGCTGGCGCTGGCCGGCGTGGCGGCGCTACTCAAGGCCAATCCTCTGGTATTCCACGCCGTGCAGTACCTCGGTGCGGCCTACCTGGTGTGGGTCGGCATCAGCCTGCTGCGCACGCCCAAGCACGAGGGCGGCGACGCCGGCCCGATCCGCATGCAACCCGGCCGCTACTTCCAGCAGGCGATCCTGGTCAGCCTGCTCAACCCGAAGGCGATCCTGTTCTACATGGCCTTCCTGCCGTTGTTCATCGATCCGAAGGCGCACCAGGGCATCGCCACCTTCGCCGCGCTGGCCGGCATCATCCTGGTGGTCAGCATCGCCTACTGCTCGATGCTGATCGGCGTGGGCAACCTGGCCCGCCGCCGGTTGATCCAGCACCCGCGGATCAGCGATGCGCTGCGCCGCGTGGCCGGCCTGTTCCTGGTGGGGTTCGGCATCCGCCTGGGGCTGAACGGATGAACGGGCGGCTGCCACTGCTCGGCATGACCCTGCTGCTGGCCGGTGCCGCCTCTGCCGGCACCGTGCAGGACCATCGCTGCCTGACGGGCGGTCGCAACGACAACATCCACCTGGAATGGCGCTGGCTGGAAGACGGCCGGGCCGACGTGCGTTACGCCGGCCAGCGCGAGCGCCTGCCCCTGCACCGGATCTCGATGGAGACCACGGTGCTGGCCGAGGATCGCCCGTACCAGTTCGACAGCGTGTGGGAAGAGCGCATCGACGGGCGCCTCAACGGCCGCTACCTGCTGAGCACGCAGGGCGCGCTGGTACTGGATCTGAGCTACGAACGCGCCCGTGATGGCCGTCGCACCACCTTCCACGATGACGGCGAGGCGTGGCAGGAGGATGGCTGCCATTGGCCGGGAGGCGTAGCGGCGCGCGTGGTCGATTGAAGCATGCCAACCAAGGTTGGCATCTACCGGTCGTGCATCTCCGCGCGCAGGTGGTCGATGAACACCCGCAGCTTGGGCGCCATCTGCTCACGCGCGGGGTAGTACAGGTGGAAGCCGGGGAATGGCGGCTGCCAGTCCTGCAGCACGCTCTGCAGTCGCCCAGCGTTGATGTCGTCGGCCATCAACGAGGCGAAGCCCTGGGCCATTCCCAGACCCGCCAGCACGGCACCATGGGCGACGCCGGCATCGTTGAACACCAGCCGCCCGCTCACTTGCACGTCCAGGTCGTGGCCGTCGCGGCTGAACTCCCAGGGCATCAGCCGGCCGTTGGCCAGCCGGTGCACGATGCAGGCGTGGCCCTGCAGGTCATGCGGGGTCTGCGGCACGCCATGGCGTTCGAAATAGGCCGGCGTGGCTACCACCACCTGCCGCTCGGGTGGCCCGACCGGCACCGCGATCATGCCCTGTGCGAGTGATTCGCCCAGGCGGATGCCGGCGTCGAAGCCCTCGGCCACCAGATCGGTCAGCGCGGGGTCGACGCACAGTTCCACCTGCACCTGCGGGTAACGCGCAAGGAAGTCGGGCAGCCGCGGCAGCACCATGCGATCGGCGACGATGCGCGGCAGGGTCACGCGCAGCCGCCCGGCAGGCACCGAGCGCGCGCTGTCCAGTTCGGCAAATGCCTGGTCGATCTGGTCCAGGCCGCCGCGCACGCGCTGCAGGAAACGCGCGCCGTGCTCGGTCAGGTTGACCCGCCGCGTGGTCCGCTGCAGCAGCCGCACGCCCATCCGCGCTTCCAGCGCGCGCACGCTCTGCGACAGCGCCGAGGTCGACACACCCAGGGCATCGGCGGCGCGGGTAAAGCTGGCGTGCTCGGCCACGTGGACGAAAGCGACCACAGCAGTGAGCGGGACGGAGGCATCCATTGTGAAGGCAGCCTTCAAGGTAAGTCCGGTGACACGCAGTTTATCCACATGATGGCGTGGAGGATGCTGTGCCCCTCGCCACTGCCCATCCAGACGTGGCGCCTTCCCCAAGGAGATCCACATGAAGACCCGTACTCTCGGCCCCGCCGGCCCCACCGTGTCCGCCCTCGGCCTGGGGTGCATGGGCATGAGCGCGTATTACGGCGGCCGCGGCAGTGACGATGACGGCATTGCCGTCATCCGGCACGCGCTGGACCGTGGCGTGACCCTGCTCGACACCGCCGATGTGTATGGCCCGCACACCAACGAGGTGCTGGTCGGTCGCGCGATTGCCGGCCGCCGCAACCAGGTGTTCCTGGCCAGCAAGTTCGGCATCGGCCTGGACCCGGCTGACCCGAAGGCGCGGCAGATCAACGGCCACCCGGACTATGTGCAGGCCGCCTGCGAGGCCAGCCTGCGTCGCCTGGGCGTGGACCACATCGACCTGTACTACCAGCACCGCGTCGACCCGACCGTGCCGATCGAGGACACCGTGGGTGCCATGGCACGCCTGGTGGAACAGGGCAAGGTGCGCTGGCTGGGCCTGTCCGAGGCCTCGGCGGCCACCCTCCGCCGCGCCCATGCGGTGCACCCGATCACGGCGGTGCAGAGCGAGTACTCGCTGTGGTCGCGCGAGCCGGAGCAGAACGGAGTGCTGGCCACCACGGCGGAGCTGGGCATCGGCTTCGTGCCGTATTCGCCGCTGGGCCGTGGCTTCCTGACCGGCGCCATCCGCAGCCCGGACGACTTCGACGCCGACGATTACCGGCGCACCTCGCCCCGCTTCGAAGGCGAAAACTTCCAGCGCAACCTGGCATTGGTGGACACCGTGCAGGCGCTGGCCGCCGAGCGCGGCATCGCTGCCTCGCAGCTGGCGCTGGCCTGGGTGCTGTCGCGCGGCGGGCACATCGTGCCGATCCCGGGCACGACGCGGCGGGCACGGCTGGACGAGAACCTCGCTGCACTGCAGGTGGAACTGGATGCGGCCACGCTGGACGCATTGGATGCGGCCTTCCCGCTGCATGCCGCGGCCGGCGAACGCTATTCGGACAGCGGCATGGCCAACATCGAGTCCTAGCGGGGGCCGGGACGAACGTACACCGGTGGCTGCCGCCGGATTATGCCGATTCCGGCAGCCTGGCCGGGGCGCAGCGCGTGCCCCGCCATGCATGACCCCCGTCAGTGGTAATGCTGCGCTGCGTTCGGTCACACTCGGGAACTTGTCGTTCTTAGTCACCCCTTCCGAGGCCTGCATGTCCCTGTTCCGGCGCAAGTCCCTAGATTCCGTCACCGTCCACGAAGCCGGCAGGCGCCTGATCCCGACGCTCAGCTGGCCGCACCTGATCGCACTGGGCATCGGTGCCATCGTCGGCACCGGCATCTACACGCTGATCGGCGTCGGTGCCAACCTGGCCGGCCCGGCCGTGCTGATCTCCTTCGCCATCGCCGGTGCGGTCTGCGCCTGTGCGGCGCTGTCCTATGCCGAGCTGTCGACGATGATGCCGGCCGCCGGCAGCGCCTACACCTACAGTTACAGTGCGCTGGGCGAGGTGTTCGCCTGGGTGGTGGGCTGGAGCCTGATCCTGGAGTACTCGCTGGTGGTGAGTACGGTGGCGGTGGGCTGGTCCGGCTACTTCGTCGGCTTCCTCGAATGGGTCCACACCCAGTTCGGCTGGAACGTGCACCTGCCGGCCTGGCTGGCAGCCGGCCCGCACGTGGAAGGCGGCATGATCAACCTGCCGGCGATCATCATCACCTGGCTGGTGGCCGGCATGCTGATGGCCGGGACCAAGGAAAGCGCCACGCTCAATGCCATCCTGGTGGTGTTCAAGCTGATCGCGCTGGCGATCTTCGTGGCCGTGGCCCTGCCTGCGTTCGACAGCGCCAACCTGCAGCCGTTCATGCCGTATGGCTTTGCCAAGTCGATGGGCCCCGATGGCGTCGAGCACGGCGTGATGGCGGCAGCGGCGATCATCTTCTTCGCCTTCTACGGCTTCGATGCGATCTCCACTGCTGCGGAGGAGACCAAGAACCCGGGCCGTGACCTGTCGATCGGCATCATCGGTTCGATGATCGGCTGCACCATTGTCTACGTGCTGGTGGCGCTGGCCGCAGTGGGTGCGATGAGCTACGCCGTGTTCGGGCACAGCGCCGAGCCGCTGGCGCTGATCATGCGCCAGCTGGGCCATCCGACAGCGGCGATGGTGATCGGCGTGATTGCGATCATCGCGCTGCCGACCGTGCTGCTGGCCTTCCTGTACGGCCAGAGCCGCATCTTCTTCGTGATGAGCCGCGACGGCCTGCTGCCGCGTGGCCTGTCCAAGGTCAACGCGCGTACCGGCACGCCGGTGGCGACCACGCTGTTCACTGCGGTGGTGGTGTCGGCGCTGGCCGGCGTGGCCCGCCTGGACGAGATCGCCGCGCTGGCCAATGCCGGTACCCTGGCCGCGTTCACTGCAGTGGGCGTCTGCCTGGTGGTGCTGCGCCTGCGCGAACCGAACCGCGAGCGCAGCTTCCGTACGCCGGCTGCTTTCGTGGTCGGCCCGCTGGCCGCGCTGGGCTGCATCTACCTGTTCCTCAGCCTGCCGCACAGCACCCAGCTGTACTTCCTGCTGTGGAACGTGGCCGGCCTGGTGCTGTACTTCCTGTACAGCCGCCGCCACGCACTGATCGCGAAATAACCGGCTCGCCGGTGGTGCCGGCCGCTGGCCGGCAACTCGTATCCTGTTGTGCCGGCCAGCGGCCGGCACCACCGCAGGGCGGTCAACCGCCCTGCTTTGCGGCGTAATCCTGCGCCTGGCGCATCACCCGCAGCAGGTTGCCGCCCCAGATGCCGGCAATCTGCTGCTCGGTATAGCCCTTGCGCAGCAGCCAGGCGGTGATCTTCGGCAGCTGGCTGACATCGGGCAGGTCACTCAGGCCGCCGCCGCCATCCCAGTCCAGGCCGATACCCACGTGCTCGGGGCCGACCACCTTGAGGATGTGCTCGAAGTGGGCGAAGAAGTCGTCCAGGCTGGCATGCCGCACGGGGTGTTCATGGTCCAGTGCCTGTTCGGCTTTCAGCAGGGCCACGCCCTGCTCGATGCCCATGCCTTCCCAGCCGCCCAGCTGCCTGCTCAGCGCTTCTTCGGCCTGCTTGCGCTCGGGTGTCTTCGCCGTGTCGATCAGGTAGCCGCCATAGGCGTTCACCTGGATCACGCCGCCGGCCTTGGCCAGCTTGCGCAGCCGCGCGTCATCAAGATTGCGCGGGTGGTCGTACACCGCCTTGGCCGAGCTGTGCGACAGCACGAAGGGCACCGGCATCATCGCCAGCAGGTCGTCGAACACCGCGTCCGAGGCATGCGACTGGTCGATCACGATGCCCAGCTTCACTGCCTGCCGCACCAGCTCCTTGCCGGCCGGGCTCAGGCCCTTCCACTCCGCGCCCTTGGGGTCGGTGGCCGAATCGGCGAACTCGTTGTTGGCGAAGTGCACGGTGCTGAGCAGGCGCAGGCCGGCGCGATGGTAGAACGAGAGCAGGCTCGGGTCTTCCACCAGCGGGCTGGCGTTTTCCATGCTGATGTAGACCACGCGCTTGCCGGCGGCCTTGATCCGCGCAGCATCATCGGCGGTCAGTGCCAGCGCGAAGCGCGCGGGATTGGCCGCCAGCATCTCGCGGATTTCCAGCAGTCGCTGCAGGCCGTGGTCACGCTCGACCAGGTGGGCCGCTGCGCTGCGATCGCCCTGGTCGGTGTAGATCGCCCAGAAACCACCATCGAGCGCACCTTCGACCATGCGCGGGTAGTCCACCTGCGAAAGCGCGTTGCGGTCGTGGCGCTGCTCGATGTCGAAGCCGGTCCGGCCGAAATTTGCCGGCGTATCCAGGTGGCTGTCGAGCGTGACCAGGCGCTGCTGCAGCGCCTTGGCACGGGCCAGTTCCTCGGCGCTGAACTCGATGGCGTGAGCCGAAAGCGGCGCGCACAGCGCCACGGCGAGCACGACGGACAGGTGGCGCAACGATGGCATGGGCTCTCACCGGCAATGGGAAGAGCCCGACCATAGCGCTGCACCCGGCCTTTTTGTAGAGCCGAGCCCATGCTCGGCTGCCAGACAGATCATCCGAGCGTGGGCTCGGCTCTACAGAGATCGGCAGTGACGCGGTCAGTCCACCACGCGGCAGAACACGGCCTTCAGGTAACGCGATTCCTGCACGTGGGCCATGAACGGGTGGTCCGGACCGGCGCCGGCCACCTTCAGGATCTGGATCGTGCGGCCGGAGAAATACGCCGCGCGGCGCAGCATGTCGAGGAACTGGTCCTCGGCCACCAGGCCGGTGCAGGAGAACGTGGCGAACAGGCCGCCCGGCTTGACCACGCCCAGCGCCAGCTTGTTCATGTCCAGGTACTTCTTCAGCGCAGTGATGACCTGGTCGCGGTCGCGGGTCATCTTCGCCGGGTCCAGGATCACCACGTCGTACTGCTCGCCACGATTGGCCGCATCACGCAGCCACGGGAAGATGTCGGACTGGACGAACTTCGGGCGCACGTTGTTCAGGCGCGAATTGCCCTTGGCGATCTGGATGACGTCTTCATCGATGTCGATGCCGACCACTTCCGAGGCGCCTCGCGCCGCCGCGTACACCGCAAAACCGCCGGTGTTGCAGCACAGATCCAGCACGCGCTTGCCTTCCACCTGCTGGCTCAGCCACTCGCGGTTCTCGCGCTGGTCGGCGAAGAAGCCGGTCTTGTGCGCACCTGCCGGGTCGGCGCGGAACTTGATGCCGTACTCGGTGATCACCGACGCTTCGGTGGTGGTATTGCCGTGGAAATCGAAGCTTTCCTGTTTCTGCACGTGCTCATCGGCGAAGCTGTGGAAGCGGCAACCCGGGAACTGCTCGCGCAGGGCGTCGTAGATCCACTCGCGGTGGCGGAACATGCCGGCGGCGAAGAATTCGACCACCACCAGGTCGCCGTAGCGATCCACCACCAGGCCGGACAGGCCGTCGCCTTCGCTGTGCACCACGCGCCAGGCGTCGGAGACCGCGTCGAGCTTGAGCACCTCACGGCGCAGCGACACCGCCTGGGCAATCTTGCGCGAGAACCAGCCGGCATCCACCGGCACGTTCTGGTCGGTCTCAAGGATGCGCACGGCAATACGCGAATGCCCGTTGTAGAACCCGCGGCCAACGAACTCGCCATCAATGCCGACCACGTCGACGATGGAACCGGGCTTGGGCCGGACGGTCGGCTTCTCGACCAGTTTCTGGAAGATCCACGGGTGGCTGGAGCGCCACGCATTCTTGAGGCGGACAATCGGAAGGGGGGTATTCATCCACCCATTGTAAACCGGGCGCCGGGGTCAGATCCCCGAAGGGGCTCTGACCCCCGCCGGCGTGCCAACCAAGGTTGGCACCCACCAGGCCGGAACGGGCTCGGGAATGGGGTCAGAGCCCCTACGGGGATCCGACCCCTCGTCCCCCATTTGACGTCGGCCCAGCCAGACGGCAGAATCGGCGCCAGAAGGGGAGTAGCTCCCAGACGTTGTCGCCGTCATTTCGAGCCCGCAGGCTCCGGTGCAACGGCAGTTCCAGCCGACTGGAACTGCGAGCGAGACCTTCGCCGTACTGGCGAAGCTCTGTCCCTGGATCCCCCTCCCGATCCTCCGTTGCAGATCCTCGCCGTCCGGCCTGGCATTCATCTTTCCAACGGACATTCCCAATGCAGACGATCGGTAACGTGTGGTTGTGGGGCGGCTTCGCAGCGGTGGTGGTCATCGCCCTGCTGGTCGACCTCGTGTTGATGCGCCATGGTGGACCGCACAAGGTCACCTTCAAGGAAGCCCTGTGGTGGTCGATCGGCTGGGTCGCGCTGGCCCTGCTGTTCAACGCTGGCCTCTGGTACTACCTGAATGAGACCGCCGGCCAGGTGGTGGCCAACAAGGTCGGCCTCGAATTCCTGACCGGCTACCTGGTCGAGAAGGCGCTGGCGGTCGACAACATCTTTGTGTTCCTGATGATCATGAGCTACTTCGCAGTACCGGAGGAGCAGCGCCAGAAGGTGCTGATCATCGGCATCCTGGGTGCGATCGTGCTGCGTACGATCATGATCTTCGCCGGCAGCGTGCTGATCAGCCAGTTCCATTGGCTGCTCTACGTGTTCGGTGCCTTCCTGCTGTTCACCGGCTGGAAGATGTGGTTCGCCGCCGGCCAGGAACCGGATCTGGAAACCAACCCCGCCCTGCGCTGGATGCGCAAGCACCTGCGCCTGCTGCCGGACTACGCCGGCAATGCGCTGAGCGTGAAGCGCGATGGCGTGCGCTGGTTCACCCCGCTGTTCGCGGTGCTGATCCTGATCGCGGTCACCGACGTGATCTTCGCCGTGGACAGCATCCCGGCGATCTTCGCGATCACCACCGACCCGTTCATCGTGCTCACCTCCAACGTGTTCGCGGTGCTGGGCCTGCGTGCGATGTTCTTCCTGCTGGCCGGCATGGCCGACCGCTTCCACCTGCTGCCGTACGGCCTGGCGCTGGTGTTGGCCTTCATCGGCATCAAGATGATGATCATCGACCTGTTCAAGATCCCGACCCCGGTGTCGCTGGGCGTGGTCGCGGTGATCATCGCCGCCACCGTGGTGCTGAGCCTGAAGTACCCGCCGAAGGAAGGCTCGGGCCACGCCTGAGCCTGAGCGGTGGGAAGGCGCGGCCGGCGGGATTGTCCCGCCGGCCGCACCCACTCTCCCGCAACAGTGGCCTTGGTTTCGCGCCAGCCACCGCCATTGCTGAGGTATGGACAACAACACGCCCCTGCCCGCCGGCGACGTGCCGGCCCCCCGCAATGACCGCTCGCGCATCCTGCGGGCGTTCAATGTCAGCCTGGCGGCCGTGCTGGTGCTGGTGGCCGTGTTCGCCCTGCAGGGCACGTTCGACTGGCGACCGTGGGCGGTTGCGCCACTGGAAGCCAAGGGCCTGCTCGGCCTGATCGGCGGCCCGATGCTGCATGCCTCGGTCGAGCACATCGCCGCCAACAGCATCGCCATCCTGATCCTCGGCACCCTGGCCGGCAGTGTGTATCCCAAAGCCACCGTGCGCGCCCTGCCCCTGCTGTGGCTGGGTTCAGGCCTCGGCGCGTGGATGCTGGGCAATCCGGGCAGCGTGCACCTGGGTGCCAGTGGCGTGACCCATGGCCTGATGTTCCTGCTGGCCAGCCTCGGCCTGCTGCGCCGCGACCGTGCGGCAATCGCCACCGGCCTGATCGGCATGCTGTTCTATGGCGGCATGCTGATGACCATCCTGCCGCATGCCGATGGCGTGTCCTGGCAGTCGCACATGGGCGGCGCCTTCGCCGGCATCATCGCCGCGCTGCTGTTCCGCAACGCCGATCCGCTGCCGCCGCGCCAGCGCTACAGCTGGGAAGACGAAGAAGACGAGGCCGAGCCGCTGGCCGACGACGAGCTGGAGCCGCCGTCACCGCAGCGCGTGCCGGTGCTGTGGCAGCCGCGCGAGGGCCAGGACTACGTGGTGATCCCGTTCCGCCGGCCGGACGAGCCGCGCGGTTGAGGGGACGGTCGTGCCGGCCGCTGGCCGGCAACCTCATGAACCGGTAGTGGCCGACCTTGGTCGGCGCGGTTGTTGCGTGCCAACCAAGGTTGGCACCTACCAGAGCACACCGGCCCCCGGGTAGCGCCGGGCCATGCCCGGCGCGTTGATCGCTCAGTTCCCCGCTGTGCCCATCCCATCCACCGCCTGCCGGCCCAGCGCCGGATCATCGGTGAAGAAGGCATCGATGCCGGTCGCCAGGTAGGCGCGCATCTCGGCGATCGAGCCTTCGACGTTGCGCGCGTTGTCGGCGCCCTTGCGCAGGTTGCTGGGCTGGAAATGGTTCTCCGGGCGGAAGGTGTACGGAATCACCATCAGGCCGGCCGCGTGCGCATCATGTACCAGCGAGGTCGGCGTACCCAGCGCGCCCTTGGCATCCAGCGGAATGATCGAGCGCAGCTCGGGGCCGATGCCATCGGCGTAGGCGGCGATGTCCTTCAGCCCGGCCGGGGTCATCATCTGTGCGTAGGTCAGCGTGCCGCCGGCCTTGGCGATGTCGGCCGGCTGGGTATCGCCCTTCCACAGCAGCTGCAGCAGGCGGATGTTGCTGCCCCGGCCGATCTTGCCATGCAGGTAGCGCAGGTTGGCAGTCTCGAATGACTGGATCGTGACCGGGCCGACATTGGTGTACGCGTTGCCACGCAGTGCGGCCAGCAGCTTGTCTTCCATCGGCAGGCCGATGGACTGGAAATAGGTCGGGTGCTTGATCTCCGGCACGAGGCCGATGCCACGGTTGGCGCGCCCGGCCTGCTGCACCAGGAAGGCCAGGATCTCGTCCAGGCTGGCGATGCGGAACTGGCCGTCGTAGGCGGTGCTGCGCAGTTCCGGCAGGCGCTCACGGGCGTACAGGGTCTTCAGCTCGGCCAGGGTGAAGTCCTCGGTGAACCAGCCCTCGACCTGCTGCCCATCGATCACCTTGCGGGTGCGGCGGCTGGCGAACTCCGGATGCGAGGCGACGTCGGTGGTGCCGCCGATCTCGTTCTCGTGGCGGGCCACCATCACCCCGTCCCTGGTCATCACCAGGTCCGGTTCGATGTAGTCGGCGCCATCGGCGATGGCCTGCGCATACGAGGCCAGGGTGTGCTCGGGCAGCAGTGCGCTTGCCCCGCGATGGCCGTAGACCGACACCTTGGGCACGGCCGGGGTGGAGGATTCAGCACTCATGGCCACCGATGGTGCCACGGCCAGCGACAACAGCAACGCACAACCCCACGACTTCACTGCGACTTCCCCAAGCGGTATGTGATGGGCGTCAGTATGCGGCGGCAATGTGACAGGTGGGGGAAGCCAGTCCCTGTAGAGCCGAGCCCATGCTCGGCTGACGGGCAGAACAGCCGAGCATGGGCTCGGCTCTACAGTTACTTGCCGATGCAGAAACTGGAGAAGATCCTCCCCAGCAGATCATCGGCACTCATCTGCCCGGTGACCTCACCCAGCGCATCGTGGGCCAGCCGCAGTTCCTCGGCGGCCAGCTCCAGGTGCTCGTGCGCCAGCTCGCCATCGGCGCGCTGCGCATGTTCCTGCGCGCGTTCAATCGCATCCACGTGGCGCGTGCGCGCGGAGAACTCGCCGTCCACCTGCTCACCGGCACCGGCCGAAGCAATCGAACGCAGGCGCGCATGCAGATCGTCGAGCCCGGCGCCGGTGGCGGCCGAAACGAACACCCGATCCGGATCAGCCAGCGACGGCAACGCCGCCAGCAGATCCGACTTGTTGTGGATGTAGACCTTGTGCGGTACCGCCGCCACGGCCTCGCCCAGCGCCGCTTCACCGGCCGCCGGATCGCGCGCATCCAGCACGATCAGCGCCAGGTCGGTGCGCTCGATTTCCACGTGGGCGCGGCGCATGCCTTCGCGTTCGATGGCGTCGCCGCCGTCGCGCAGGCCGGCGGTGTCGACCAGGGTCAGCTCCAGGCCATCCAGGCGGATGGTTTCGCGCAGGGTGTCGCGGGTGGTGCCGGCGATGTCGGTGACGATGGCGCGTTCGCTGCCGGCCAGCGCGTTGAGCAGTGAACTCTTGCCCGCATTCGGCGGACCGATCAGCACCGCGTGCAGGCCATCGCGCAGGCGACGGCCGCGTTCGGCATCGCGGCGCAGAATGGCCAGATCGCTGCGCGCCTGTTCCAGCCCACGCCGCACCTGCGCGCCACCGAGGGTATCCAGCGGTTCGTCGGCGAAGTCGATGGCCGCTTCCACGTGGATGCGCAGCAGCACCAGCTGCTCGACCACCGCATCGATGCGGCGCGAGAACACGCCATCCAGTGAACGACGCGCCGCGCGTGCGGCACGGTTGTCGCCCGCGGCGATCAGGTCGGCGATGGCCTCGGCCTGGGCCAGGTCCAGCTTGCCGTTGAGGAACGCCCGTTCGCTGAACTCACCCGGCCGCGCCTGGCGCGCACCGAGCGCGATGCAGCGCGCGACCAGCTGCTGCAGCAGCACCGGGCTGCCATGGCCCTGCAGTTCCACCACCTCTTCGCCGGTGAAACTGTTCGGTGCCGGGAACCACAGCACGATGCCATCGTCGATGACCTCGCCGTCGGCATCACGCAGGCGCGCGTAGTGCGCGTGGCGCGGGCGCAGTGCAGGCGCCCCCAGCGCATTGGCAATCGCCGCAGCGCGCGGACCGGACAGGCGCAACAGGCCGACACCGCCGGCGCCGGGGGCGCTGGCGATGGCCACGATGGTGTCGGTGCGGATCGCGTCGTTCATGGCTCAGAGCTTCTCCAGCTGCGCGCGCGCCTGGGCCGCGCCGCTGCCCTGCGGCTGCAGCGCCAGGTAGGTGGTGTAGGCCTGCTTCGCCTTGGCCTTGTCGCCGGCGTTGAAGTAGGCATCGCCCAGGTTCAGATGGGCCACCGCGCGCGACGGGTCGATCTTCAGCGTGTTCTCCAGCCAGCGCGCGGCTTCTGCATAGCGCTGCTGGCGGTAGTAGACGAAGCCGAGGTTGTTGGCGGCCTGGGCGAAATCAGGACGCAGCTTCAGCGCTTCGGCGAACTGCGCGGCTGCCTCGTCGTACTGCTTCTCGCGGTACAGCTGCAGGCCGCGGTCGTTGGCCTGCTGCGCGCGCTGGCGGTCTGACGCCGGGCCAGCGGTGGGCACCACCAGCTTGGCCTTGCCACCCTGCAGGTCGGCCACCGTCACCGGCGCCTGGCTGCCCTTGGCCTCGCTGGCCGCATCCACCTTGTTGTTCAGCGCGATCGCATCGGCGGTCAGCTGGCGCGTATCGGCGTTGAGGAATTCCTGGCTGTCCGGCACCTGGAACACGAACTCGCCGCCCTGCGAACCGGGCAGGCTGCCGAAGGCCGGGGTCTGGTGCGAGACCGCCGATACGGCCGGCGCCACGTAGGCGGCCAGCTCGGTACCGGTGATCAGGCCGTCGCCGTTGAGGTCGCCCTTGCCGGCCAGCGCCTGCAACAGCACCCAGGTGAACACCGAATGGCCGTTGGGGCCAGCATCGGCCACCTGCTGGTCGGCACCACCGGCGGTCAGCATCTGCCGCGCGCTGCGACGCGCGTTCTCGCGCAGGAACGACGACGACGACGGGCCACCGCGGGTCAGGCCCAGGCCGCTGTAGCAGGCATCCATCACGAACATCACATGCTTGGCCTGCATGCTCTCGGCAATGTTCTGGATGTCAGTCATCGCGATGGCGTCGGTGGCGAATTCCTTCGGGTCCGAATCGACCGGAATGATGTAGCCCAGGTCGCGCCCGGAAGCGAGCTGGCGGGTCGCGCCATGGCCGGCGAAGAACACGAACACGCGGTCGTTCTTGCCGGTGCGGTCATCTGCCAGGCGATCGTGGAAGGCCGCGAGGATGTTGTTGCGGGTCGCCTGCTCGTTCTTCAGCACGATCACCTGCGAGGACGGGAAGCCGAACTGCCCGGTCAGGGTATCGGCCACCGCCTGCGCGTCGTGGCTGGCGTACTCCAGCTTCGGCCACTTGGCATAGTTGTCGATGCCGACCACGATCGCCCAGGACTTCTCGTAGCCGGTGGTGACCGTGGCGGCACCGGCTTCACCCTTGCGCGCACGGGCGACAGTGAAGTCACGGCCGTTCCAGCCGGCGAACTGGTAACCATCGGCGATCAGCCGGTCGAGGATCTGCGGCAGCGCCTTCACCGCACGATCGTGGATGTCGTGGAACAGGATGATGCCGCGCTGTTCCTTGTTCACCTGGTCTAGCACGCGCTGCACGATCGATTCCGGTACCGGGTCGGCCCAGTCCATCGAGTCGATGTTCCACATGATCGACTTCAGCCCGGCCTCGTTGAGCAGCTGCAGGCCTTCGGCATTGCGCGCGCCATACGGGAAACGGAACAGCGGCGCGCGCTTGCTGTCGACATCCTTCAGCAGCGTGTCGGTGTCGAGCACCTGCTGGCGCAGCGCGTCACCGGTGGTGCGCGACAGCTGGGCGTGGGTCAGGCTGTGGTTGCCGACCGCATAGCCCTCTTCCATCAGGTTGCGGCTGATCTTCGCCATCGGGCCGAGGCTGACCTTGCCATCGGCCTCGACCTTGCCAAGGTTGCGGCCCACTTCAAAGAACACGCCCGGCACGTCGTAGCGCTTGAGGATGGCCACCACTTCATCGGTATAGGCCTTGTGCGGGCCATCGTCGAAGGTCAGCACCACGGTCTTGGCCGGCAGGTCGCGGCCGAAGATCTCGCGGTCGCTGTCCTTCATCGACATCGGGTAGGGCTCGATCACGCCGTAGTCGCGCAGGATCGCTTCGCGGCTGTAGTCCTTGTGCAGGTGGGCGATGTAGTCGTCCCACTTCTCACGCTTCAGCTCGATGGCACGGGTGCGCTCGAAGCGGCTGAAGATGCGGGTCAGTTCCTGGTTGTAGTTTCGCTCGATCTCGTCGAGTGCCTCCAGGTCCTCGCCGATGCGCTGGTGCAGCTTCACCGCCGGCAGCGACGAATCAGTGCCGACCCGCTCATGCAGATCACGCAGCACTTCGCGGAAGGCCAGGCGGTCGGCGTCGAACAGTTCCGGCGCCGACTCGATGTAGTCCAGCACGGTGCCGAGGGTGGCGAAGCGCTGCGGGCTGGAGCCGCGCAGCAGGGTGTCGAACTGCGCGGCGATCGCCGTGCGCTGTTCCAGGCCATCGTGGAACAGCTGCTGGCCCACACGCGTGGAGGTGCCGCGGTCGGCGGCCGATTGCTGTTCCTCGTCTGCCAGCAGCACGATGATCCGGCGGTAGCCGTCGAGCTGCTTCTGCAGCGCCGCCAGCAACGGCGCGGCGGCCGGATCGGCGGCGGCCGCGGCCTGCGCGCTTGGCTGGGTGACGGTGGTCGCCGGCGCCTTCGCGTCCTTGTCGCCGCAGCCGGCAACAACCAGGGTCAACAACAGCGAGGGCAGGAACAGGCGGAACGACGACGCACGCGGCATGGCGGACTCGAAGGTGGGAGGAACGGTGTGCCGGCGATTCTACCGCCGCATGCGAAAAGCCCGCCTTGCGGCGGGCTTTTGCTGGGGTCAGCCGGCCAGCGGCCGGCTCTACCGATTACTTCTTCTTGACCGGGGCCGGAGCGGTGGTGGCCGCAACCGGCTCGCCGCCATGGCGCTTGGTCATCCACCACTGCTGCAGCAGGCCCAGGCCACCGTTGACCACCCAGTACAGGACCAGGCCGGACGGCATGAAGGCCATCATGACGCCGAACACCAGCGGCATGAACTGCATCATCTTCTGCTGCATCGGGTCCATGCCCGGTGCCGGGGTCAGCTTCTGGGTGAACCACATCACTGCCACGTTGATGACCGGCAGGATGAAGTAGGGGTCGCGTGCGGTCAGGTCCTGGATCCAGCCGAACCAGGGCGCCTGGCGCAGTTCGACCGATTCCACCAGCACCCAGTACAGGGCGAAGAAGATCGGCATCTGGATGAGGATCGGCAGGCAGCCGCCCATCGGATTGATCTTTTCCTTCTTGTACAGCTCCATCATCGCGGTCTGGAACTTCTGGCGGTCATCGCCATAGCGTTCCTTCAGCTGCGCGATGCGCGGCTGGAAGCGGCGCATCTTGGCACCGCTCTTGTACTGGGTCGCCGACAGCGGGTACAGCACCAGCTTCAGCAGCACCACCAGGCCGACGATCGCCCAGCCCCAGTTGCCGACCAGCTTGTGCACCTGGTTCAGCACCCAGAACAGGCCCTGGCCGATCACCGCCATCATCGAGAAGCGGCTGTAGTCGACCACGCGGTCCAGGCCCGGCACGTCTTCCTTGGCGATCAGGTTGACCAGCTTCGGGCCGACCCACAGGCGGGCCTCGGTGCTGGTGGACTGGCCCGGGGCCACGGTGAAGGCCGGGCCACGCGCTTCAATCAGGTCACGACCGGCCACCTGCGACAGCACGTAGTGCGCGGTCTGGTCCTTCTGCGGGATCCAGGCGGTGAAGAAGTGATGCTGCAGCATCGCCAGCCAGCCGCCGGTGATGTTCTGGTTCAGTGCGCCGTCGTCCAGGTAATCCTTGAACGCACGACGCTGGTACTTCTTGTCGTTGTCGTACCAGGTGGCGCCGTTGAAGCTGAACGAATCCGGGTTGGTCATGCTCCGCGACAGGATGGTCGGGGTGCGGTCCAGGGTGCGGTAGACGTAGCCGTTCCACGGTGCGGCGCCGGCATTGCTGACTTCGTCCTTGAAGCGCACGGCGTACTCGTTGCGCGAGACGGTCAGGGTGCGCTTGATGGTCACGCCGTTGTCGGCGGTCCACACGAACGGGATCTGCAGTTCGTTCTGGCCCTTGGCCAGCACGAAGTCCTTGGTATCACCGACCAGCTTGAAGCCGTCAGCGCCGGGAACCGGGGTGTTCTTGTCTTCGCTGGCCCAGCCACTGATCGCGCTGTACGGATGCGCGGGGTCTTCGGTCAGCAGGCGAACCGGCGGGCTGCCTTCGTCCTTGGTCTGCGGGAACTGCAGCAGCTCGGCATCGAGCACACGGCCGCCGTCCAGTACCAGGCGCAGCACGTCGGTGGTGACGGTCACGCGCTGGCTGGCCGGGGTGGCGCTGGCTTGGGCCTGCACAGCGGCCTGGCCCGGCGCACCCGGGACCTGCGCGCTGGGGATGCTGCCCGGGGTCGCGCCCGGAACACTCTGTGCAGCAGCCGGGGCCGACGTGGTCGTCGGTGCCGGGGTCGGAGCAGCCTTTTCACGGCTCCACTCCATCCACAGCAGCACGGCCACCATCAGCCAGGCAAAAATGAGGAATACGCGGGTCTGGTTCATCAGCGGACAGGCTCGGCGGGGCCGGGACGCGATGCCGGCTCGGTCAAAGAAGGAGTTGCGATGCCATCAGGCGGCGGCATTGTGCCGTCCACGCCCGGCGCGGGCAATGCACGCAGGCGACGCAGCAGGCGCAGGAAGGCCTGGCGGATCTCGTCGTTGCTGGCGGAACGCGCAGCACTACGCGCCACGACGACGAAGTCGCCTGGCTGGATTTCGGTACGTGTCTGACGCAGGATGTCGCGCAGGACGCGCTTGATCCGGTTACGCCCCACGGCGTTCGGATCAACCTTGCGGGAAACCGCCAGACCCAGCCTGGCCGGCCGGTCAGCCGGCAGCCAGTGCAGGGTCATCAGCGGATCGGACACACGGCGGGCGCCGTTGAAGACCGTTGAATATTCGGCACGCGTGCGAACCCGCGCAGAGCGAGGGAATCGCTTGCGCGGGTCTGCAGTATTCACTGTCGAAGGGATTGCGTCTGCCGCGGGGTGCGGCATGGCAATCAGGCGCTCAGGACTTTGCGGCCCTTGGCGCGGCGACGCGACAGGATCTTGCGGCCGTCAGCGGTCTTCATACGGGCACGGAAGCCGTGGTCGCGCTTACGCTTGAGGTTGCTGGGCTGGTAGGTGCGCTTCGTGGCCATTGGGGGCCTCTCGTATGAATGGGACGGAAAGAACCGGAAATTCTAGAGAGGTACCCTACCCCGCGTCAACCCCTGGCAGCTACGCGAATTCACCGGGCTGTGCAATAGCTGTGGATGTTTTTGTGAATAAGTAGGGGACAAGCATTCCGAAGGCGGGCGCTCGGTGGTAGTCTGAGCCATCCATTTCCCCCCTTTCCGGCCTGTGTTTGGGCGCCTTGTCGCGTCCATGCCCCGGCCACCGGACGATTATTGCTGATGGATGCCTGGTCCCGTAGTCTCGAGCGCCTCGAAGCGGAGTTCCCGCCGGAAGACGTTCATACCTGGTTGAAGCCGCTGCAGGCCGATCTGCGCGTGGACAGCCTGGTGCTGTATGCACCGAATGCCTTCATCGTCGACCAGGTCCGCGAGCTGTACCTGGCCCGGATCCGCGAGCTGCTGGCGCATTTCGCCGGTTTCAGCGACGTTTTTCTTGAAATCGGCTCGCGCCCGCGCCCTGTGGAGGCGCAGAACGCGCCGGTTTCCACGCCGTCGGCGCATGTGTCCAGCGAACCGCAGGTGCCCTTCGCCGGCAATCTGGACAGCCACTACACGTTCGCCAACTTCGTCGAAGGCCGCAGCAACCAGCTGGGCCTGGCCGCCGCCTTCCAGGCAGCGCAGAAGCCGGGCGACCGGGCGCACAACCCGCTGCTGCTGTACGGAGGTACGGGCCTGGGCAAGACCCACCTGATGTTCGCCGCCGGCAACGCCATGCGCCAGGCCAATCCAGGTGCAAAGGTGTTGTACCTGCGTTCGGAACAGTTCTTCAGCGCGATGATCCGGGCCCTGCAGGAAAAGACCATGGATCAGTTCAAGCGCCAGTTCCAGCAGGTGGATGCGCTGCTGATCGATGACATCCAGTTCTTCGCCGGCAAGGACCGCACCCAGGAAGAGTTCTTCCACACCTTCAACGCGTTGTTCGATGGCAAGCAGCAGATCATCCTGACCTGCGACCGCTATCCGCGCGAAGTCGAGGGCCTGGAAGCGCGCCTGAAGTCACGGCTTGCCTGGGGCCTGTCGGTCGCGATCGAACCGCCGGACTTCGAGACCCGCGCCGCGATCGTGCTGGCCAAGGCGCGCGAACGCGGTGCCGAGATTCCCGATGATGTTGCGTTCCTGATCGCCAAGAAGATGCGCTCCAACGTGCGCGACCTCGAGGGCGCGCTGAATACCCTGACCGCCCGCGCCAACTTCACCGGCCGCGCGATCACCACCGAATTCGCCCAGGAAACCCTGCGTGACCTGCTGCGCGCCCAGCAGCAGGCGATCAGCATTCCCAACATCCAGAAAACCGTTGCCGACTACTACGGCCTGCAGATCAAGGATCTGCTGTCGAAGCGTCGGACCCGCTCGCTGGCCCGTCCCCGCCAGGTCGCCATGGCCCTGACCAAGGAACTGACCGAGCACAGCCTGCCCGAGATCGGCGACGCCTTTGCCGGTCGCGATCACACCACGGTGCTGCATGCCTGCCGCCAGATCCGGACCCTGATGGAGACCGACGGCAAGCTCCGTGAGGACTGGGACAAGCTGATCCGGAAGCTGAGCGAATGATGCACGGATGCCGATGAGGCGTCATCGCACAAAACGGTGCAGAATCCGGTAGCAAGCGCGGGACACGTTGTGGATAAAAATGCCGTTTGAAATCGCGCCAGATTTATCCACAGCTTTCCCCACCCCTTGGGGGTCGGTAATGCAGAGGGTTTCGAGGTCTGAAATACCTTTAATTACAAAGACTTAGCATTGTTTTCCAGCGATTCTGTCTCTACCAGCACCACCAAGCTTTTGATTTATTCCACATTTTTTAAAGCATAGGGGCACGGAACCACATGCGTTTCACACTGCAGCGCGAAGCCTTTCTCAAGCCGTTGGCACAGGTCGTCAACGTGGTCGAACGCCGCCAGACCCTTCCGGTTCTGGCCAATTTCCTGGTCCAGGTGCAGAACGGCCAGCTGTCGCTGACCGGTACCGACCTGGAAGTGGAGATGGTGTCGCGGATCGCGGTTGAAGATGCCCAGGACGGCGAAACCACCATTCCCGCCCGCAAGCTGTTCGAGATCATCCGCGCCCTGCCCGACGGCAGCCGGATCACCGTCTCGCAGACCGGAGACAAGATCACCGTGCAGGCCGGTCGCAGCCGTTTCACCCTGGCCACGCTGCCTTCGAACGACTTCCCGTCGGTGGATGAAGTGGAAGCCACCGAGCGCGTGGCCATCGGTGAGGCGACCCTGAAGGAGCTGATCGAGCGCACCGCGTTCGCGATGGCCCAGCAGGACGTGCGCTATTACCTCAACGGCCTGCTGTTCGACCTGCGCGGCGATGCCCTGCGTACCGTTGCCACCGACGGCCACCGCCTGGCGCTGTGTGAAACCGATCTGGCCAAGCCCAGCGGGTCCAAGCGCCAGATCATCGTGCCGCGCAAGGGTGTGACCGAACTGCAGCGACTGCTGGAAAGCGGCGATCGCGAGATCGAGCTGGAAGTCGGCCGCAGCCACGTGCGCGTCAAGCGCGACGATGTCACCTTTACCTCCAAGCTGATCGACGGCCGCTTCCCGGACTACGAAGCGGTGATTCCGATCGGTGCCGACCGTGAAGTGAAGGTTGATCGCGAAGCGCTGCGCGCCTCGCTTCAGCGCGCCGCGATCCTGTCCAACGAGAAGTACCGCGGCATCCGCGTGGAAGTCTCGCCGGGCAACCTGAAGATCAGCGCGCACAACCCGGAACAGGAAGAAGCCCAGGAAGAGATCGAAGCCGATACCTCGGTCAGCGATCTGGCCATTGGCTTCAACGTGAACTACCTGCTGGATGCCCTCTCCGCCCTGCGCGATGAGGAAGTCATCATCCAGCTGCGCGATTCCAACTCCTCGGCACTGGTGCGTGAATCCAGCAGCGAGAAGTCGCGCCACGTGGTGATGCCGCTGCGTCTCTGACAGCTGCTGTTCCACGTGGAACCGAACGACGCCCGGGATCTTCCCGGGCGTTTTTTTTTGCAGGTTCCACGTGGAGCATCGAGAAGACGCAGTTCTGGGGACGACGTCACTTCCGTCGATGGGCTCGGTTGAAATCCGTTGCCTTTCCGGGATGTTCGTCTCGATCGTTGAAAACAGGATCGCTGGATCGTAGCAATGACGAGTCGCGATTGATCGAAAGTCCAGGTGCAGGATCCGATACCCGTCGCCTGTCCCCAGATCTGGCCAGACAGGGACCGATGATCCTGCATCGCGGCGTGATGGACTTCCCTCTGCAAACGCCGCTGTCCACAGGGAAGATTCGATGCAGATTGGGGCAAGCCTAGCTTCTAAATCTGGGTATAAATCTAAAGCATGGTGGTGATGGTAGAGCCAGATCTCGTGGAAAAACACCTTATCTGACTGATTTAAAAGAAATTTATGCACCTGAAACCCCCTGTATATCGGCCTCCCAGCCTGGGGGGGAACCTGTGGATAGTTTCGAAGGCATGGCAAAAGGGCTTTTTTATCCACAGATTGCCCATACCTTGTGTATAAGTCATACAGGGCAGCTGTGGACAGCGTGGAACGATCGGTCTGAATTCTTTGAAATCTGTGGAACCGCCCAGGGCATGGGACCGTAGATTTCAAGGAATCTGCAGGTTCATCCGCTGGTACTCGTCGGCGACGAGGCAAGCGCTGTCCACGGCATCGCCTGAAATCGGCGAAATCCAAGGCTCACACCCCCGCTACCCTTCGCAGAATCGAAGGATTTCCGGGCTTGCCGAGACCCGCATCTGCTGGGATGAGGAAACAGCGCCACGTGGAACCAGCGGTCAGGGCGCAGGCAGACCTGCGGTAACTGCTCCATAGCTGGCCGGATAGCTGGCCGGGCACGTCCGGCTTGACCGATGCAGTAAGCTGATGAATTCCCTGCCCCTCTGCCGCCCCGTGCGGATGGTCTTTCGCGCCCCATGCTTATCCGCCGCCTCGCCCTGCACCAACTGCGTCGCTTCAATGCGGTGGAGCTGTCGCCCCAGCCGGGATTGAACCTGCTGACCGGCGACAACGGTGCCGGCAAGACCAGCGTGCTCGAGGCCCTGCACCTGATGGCCTATGGGCGCAGCTTCCGTGGTCGTGTCCGCGATGGATTGGTGCGCCAGGGCCAGGAAGCGCTGGAAATCTTCGTGGAATGGGACGAACAACGTGCCAATCACCCGCCGCACCGCCGAAAGGCCGGCCTGCGGCACAGTGGTCAGGATTGGAAGGGGCGCCTGGACGGCGAAGACGTGGCCCAGCTCGGCAATCTGTGCGCAGCGCTTGCGGTAGTCACATTCGAGCCAGGCAGCCATGCGTTGGTCAGCGGTGGTGGTGAACCCCGCCGCCGATTCCTCGATTGGGGCTTGTTCCACGTGGAACCTGATTTCCTGTCCCTGTGGCGCCGGTATTCGCGGGCACTGAAACAGCGCAATGCCCTGCTCAAGCAAGGTGGCCCGTCGCGGATGCTGGATACCTGGGATCACGAACTGGCTGAAGCCGGCGAACCGTTGACCAGCCGTCGGCAGCACTACCTGGAGCGTCTGCAGCAGCGCACCGTGGCGCTGGCTTCCAGCCTGGCCCCGCAGCTCGGCATCCAGGCACTGGAACTCAGCCCGGGCTGGCGTCGGCACGAGCTCCCTCTGGCCGATGCGCTGCTTCTGGCCCGGGAACGTGACCGCCAGGCCGGATACACCTCGGTCGGTCCGCACCGGGCAGACTGGAGCGTGGATTTCCACAGCATTCCGGGTCGCGATGCGCTGTCCCGCGGCCAGGCCAAGCTGACGGCATTGGCCTGCCTGCTGGCGCAGGCCGAGGACTACGCGGAACAGCGCGGCGAATGGCCGGTGATCGCATTGGACGATCTGGGCTCGGAGCTGGATCGCACCCACCAGGCGCGGGTTCTGCAGCGCCTGCTCGGTGGGCCGGCGCAGATCTTCATCACCGCCACCGAAACGCCGGCGGCGCTGCAGGAACTGACCCACATCGCCCGGTTCCACGTGGAACATGCACAGATCGTGGCTGTGCCATAGTGGGCACACCAGGGCCGCTCGACCCCGGCTGGTATAATTCGGGTTGAAATCCTTTCATTCTCGGCGCATCGCTCCAAGCGGTGGCCGACCTGCGGAGCCTACGGCAAGCGCAATGAGCGACGAACAGAACACCCCGGCAAACAACGGCAATTACGACGCCAACAGCATCACCGCCCTGGAAGGCCTGGAGGCTGTCCGCAAGCGACCCGGCATGTACATCGGCGACGTGCATGACGGCACCGGTCTGCACCACATGGTGTTCGAGGTTGTCGACAACTCGATCGACGAAGCGCTGGCCGGCCACGCCGATCACGTTGCAGTGACGATCCACGCCGATGGCTCGGTTTCGGTATCCGACAACGGTCGCGGCATTCCGACCGGCAAGCACGAGCAGATGAGCGCCAAGCTCGGTCGCGAAGTGTCGGCTGCCGAAGTGGTGATGACCGTCCTGCACGCAGGCGGCAAGTTCGACGACAACAGCTACAAGGTGTCCGGCGGCCTGCACGGCGTCGGCGTCAGCGTGGTCAACGCGCTGTCGCAGAAGCTGCTGGTGGACGTGTTCCAGAACGGCTTCCACTACCAGCAGGAATTCAGCAACGGCGCCGCCGTGACCGCGCTGGCCAAGCTGGAAACCACCACCAAGCGCGGCACCACCGTGCGCTTCTGGCCGTCGACGGTCGCCTTCCACGACAACGTGGAATTCCACTACGACATCCTGGCTCGCCGCCTGCGCGAGCTGTCGTTCCTGAACTCCGGCGTCAAGATCGTCCTTGCCGACGAACGTGGCGATGGCCGCCGTGATGACTTCCACTACGAAGGCGGCATCCGCAGCTTCGTGGAGCATCTGGCCCAGCTGAAGACCCCGCTGCACCCGAACGTCATCTCGGTCACCGGCGAGCACAACGGCATCGTCGTGGATGTGGCGTTGCAGTGGACCGACTCCTACCAGGAGACGATGTACTGCTTCACCAACAACATTCCGCAGAAGGACGGCGGCACCCACCTTGCCGGCTTCCGCGGTGCGCTGACCCGTGTGCTCAACAACTACATCGAGCAGAACGGCATCGCCAAGCAGGCCAAGATCAACCTGACCGGCGATGACATGCGCGAAGGCATGATCGCGGTGCTGTCGGTGAAGGTGCCGGACCCGAGCTTCTCCAGCCAGACCAAGGAAAAGCTGGTCAGTTCCGACGTGCGCCCGGCGGTGGAAAACGCCTTCGGCGCGCGCCTGGAAGAGTTCCTGCAGGAAAACCCGAACGAAGCCAAGGCGATCGCCGGCAAGATCGTCGACGCTGCGCGTGCACGCGAAGCGGCGCGCAAGGCCCGCGACCTGACGCGCCGCAAGGGCGCGCTGGATATCGCCGGCCTGCCGGGCAAGCTGGCCGACTGCCAGGAAAAGGACCCGGCGCTGTCCGAACTGTTCATCGTCGAGGGTGACTCGGCAGGTGGCTCGGCCAAGCAGGGCCGCAACCGCAAGAACCAGGCGGTGCTGCCGCTGCGCGGCAAGATCCTCAACGTGGAACGCGCACGCTTCGACCGCATGCTGTCCTCCGACCAGGTGGGTACGCTGATCACGGCCTTGGGCACCGGCATCGGCCGTGACGAGTACAACCCGGACAAGCTGCGGTACCACAAGATCATCATCATGACCGACGCCGACGTCGACGGCGCCCACATCCGCACCCTGCTGCTGACCTTCTTCTACCGTCAGATGCCGGAGCTGATCGAGCGCGGTTACGTCTACATCGGCCTGCCGCCGCTGTACAAGATCAAGCAGGGCAAGCAGGAGCTGTACCTGAAGGACGACCCGGCGCTGGACAGTTACCTGGCCAGCAGTGCGGTGGAAAACGCCGCGCTGGTGCCGGCCACCGGCGAACCGGGCATCGAAGGCCTGGCGCTGGAAAAGCTGCTGCTGGCCTATGCCGCCGCGCTCGATTCCATCGAACGCAATGCCCACCGCTATGACCGCAATCTGCTCGAAGCGCTGGTCGATTTCGTGCCGATGGACATGGACAGCCTGCGCAATGCGGGCGAAGGCGAAGGCCTGGATGCGCTGGCCAAGCGCCTCAACCAGGGCAGCCTGGGCAGCCCGCGTTTCAGCCTGGAACTGCAGGAGGCCAACGAGGAGCGCCCCGCCGCCGTGCTGGTGACCCGTCGCCACATGGGCGAGGAGCACATCCAGGTGCTGCCGCTGTCGGCGTTCGAAAGTGGCGAACTGCGCGCGATCCACCAGGCCTCCAAGCTGCTGCACGGGCTGGTGCGCGAAGGTGCAACGATTTCCCGCGGCGCCAAGTCGATCGAAGTCGACAGCTTCGCGAAAGCGCAGAACTGGCTGCTCGAGGAGGCCAAGCGCGGCCGCCAGATCCAGCGATTCAAGGGTCTGGGTGAAATGAATCCGGAGCAGTTGTGGGATACCACGGTGAACCCGGAGACCCGTCGCCTGCTGCAGGTGCGCATCGAGGATGCGGTCGCTGCCGACCAGATCTTCAGCACCCTGATGGGCGATGTGGTCGAACCGCGTCGTGACTTCATCGAAGACAATGCGCTGAAGGTCGCCAACCTGGATATCTGACACAATCGGGACCTGGCCGGTGCGCGGGGAGCTGCACCGGCCTTCGTCCCTTGAACGCAGGTACCTGATGTCCGCATCCGCCCCGGTCTCCGCCGCTCCGCCTCCGGTTCCGCCGCCGTCTACCCCGCCGCGCGCCGTGGCACCGTTGGCAGGTTTCTTCATCGACCTGGGCATCGCCGCCGTCACCCTGGTCGGCCTGAGCATGGTCACCGGACTGTTCTGGGGCTTCTACCGTGCGATCGTGGTCAGCCGCGCCAACGTCGCGGCCAATGGCGGTGCACTCACACCTGACAGCGCCGGCGCGGCAGTGGGCCAGCCCGGGGCCCTGGCCCAGATCCTGATGGCCCTGATCGCCACCGGTGGTGCCGCGCTGCTGCTGTACTTCTGGCGGCGCCCGGCGAACGCCGGCGAACGCCTGGCCTCGCGACAGGCGCTGCAGCGTCCTTCCACCTGGGGCTGGACCCTGCTGGTGGCCACGCTGATCGTGGTTGGCAGCAACGGCGTCGCCTTCCTTTCCAAGCAGTTCGGCATCGAGCCGGTGCCGACCAACGTGGAACTGATGCAGAGCGCGATCGCGCGCTTCCCGTTGTTCCTGGTGCTGTTTGCGGTCGTCCTCGCCCCCGCCTACGAAGAGCTGCTGTTCCGTCGTGTCCTGTTCGGGCGCCTGTGGCAGGCCGGCCGCCCCTGGCTGGGCCTCATCCTCAGCAGCCTGGCGTTCGCCCTGGTCCATGAAGTGCCCGGTGTCAGCAAGAACTCGCTGCTGGGCATGGCGCAGCTGTGGCTGGTCTACGGCGGCATGGGTGCCGCCTTCTGCTGGCTGTACCGCCGCACCGGCACCCTGTGGGCGGCGATCACGGCGCATGCGCTGAACAACGCGGTGGCGCTCGCCGCAATGGTGTTCCTGGGGTCAACGTAACGCCGTGCCCGCTTGACGAAAGATTAAGCAGGTACGCTACACACTGCGCACATGAACACGGGGGCGGACCCATGAAACAACTGCTGCTGGCTCTAGTCATCACCACCGTGGTCAGTGCCTGTGCGACCACCACCTCGCCAACCGGAAGACGGCAGATGGTGGGCGGCGTATCGCAGGCACAGCTTGACCAGCTCGGCGCGCAGGCGTTTGCCGAGACCAAGCAGAAAGAGAAGATCAGCACCGATGGCCGCCAGAACGGCTACGTGCAGTGCGTGGTCAACGCGTTGGTCGCGCAGTTGCCGCCTCAGTACCGTGGCGTACGGTGGGAGACCGCCGTGTTCGTCGACAAGGAACCGAACGCCTTTGCCCTGCCCGGCGGAAAAGTGGGCGTGAACACCGGCATTTTCACCGTCGCCAAGAACCAGGACCAGTTGGCTGCCGTGATCGGCCATGAGATCGGCCATGTCATCGCGCGTCACCACGAAGAACGCATCACCCGGCAGATGGGCGCGCAGACCGGCCTGGCCGTGCTGGGCGCGCTGGCCGGTGCCGCCTATGGCGATGGCGCCGCCAGCACGGTCAACCAGCTGGGTGGGATGGGCGCGCAGGCGGCCTTCCTGCTGCCGGGTTCGCGCACGCAGGAAAGCGAGGCAGACGTGATTGGCCAGCGGCTGATGGCGCAGGCTGGATTCAACCCGGCCCAGGCCGTGGACCTGTGGCAGAACATGATGGCCGCCAGCGGCGGTCGCAGCCCGCAATGGCTGTCCACCCACCCCGATCCGGCCAACCGGATCCAGGAGCTGCGACGTGATGCACCGGGCCTGACGCCGGTCTACCAGCAGGCGCAGGCGGCCGGGCTGCGGCCAAAGTGCGGATGAGTGCGCAGTTCTATGCTGTATTGCAGCACATAAAACGATTTCTCACGCCATCTGTTTCTGATACGTTTGGCGGCTCAGATTTTTCTGACAGTCCGACTTTGCCGCTATCCGGCGGTTCGATCGAGGTGAACGATGATTTTCCGTAACCACAAAGCTGTGCTTTCCGTCCTCGTCGCGACCGCCCTGACCGGCGCCGTGGTCACCGATGCCTTTGCGCAGTCCTCGCGTTCCTCCGACCGTGGCAGCCGCGGCGGTAGCAGCAAGCAGGCCAAGGCCGAACCGCTGTACCCGAATGCGACCCGCCAGGAGCCGACCGCCAAGGCCTCGGCCAAGATGGGCAGCAAGCTGCAGAAAATGATCGACAACTACAACAAGGAAAAGTTCCCGGAGACGCGCGAACAGGCTGACGCGATCCTGGCCGACAGCGCTTCCAACGAGTACGACAAGTCGCTGGCCGCGCAGCTGGCCTCGCAGGCCGCCTACCAGACCGACGACGTGCCGGGCGCCATCGCGTATCTGAAGCAGGTGATCCAGTTCAACGGCCTGGACAACAACGGCCACTTCCAGTCGATGCTGATGCTGGGCCAGCTGCAGCTGCAGGAAGACAAGACCGCCGAAGGCCTGGCCACCCTGGACAAGTACTTCGCAGAGAGCAAGTCGACCAAGCCGGAAGAGCTGATCGCCAAGGGCCAGGCGCTGTACCAGCTGGAGCGCTATCAGGAAGCGATCCCGGTGCTGAAGCAGGCCATCGCCGGCGCCGCCGAGCCGAAGGACAACTGGAACCAGCTGCTGATGGCGGCCCTGTCCGAAGCCGGCCAGACCGGTGAGGCCGTGCAGGCCGCAGAAGCGCTGGCGGCCAAGAACCCGACGGACAAGAAGGCCCAGCTGAATCTGGCCAACATGTACATGCAGGCTGACCAGATGCCGAAGGCCGCCGCGGTGATGGACAAGCTGCGCAGCAGCGGCCAGCTCACTGAAGAGCGCGAGTACAAGCAGCTGTACTCGATCTATGCCAACACCGAGAACAAGGAAAAGGACGTCATCGCGGTCATCAACGAAGGGTTGCAGAAGGGCATCCTGAAGCCGGATTACCAGGTCTACCTGGCGCTGGCCCAGTCCTACTACTACTCCGACCAGGTGCCGCAGGCGATCGATGCGTGGCAGAAGGCTGCCCCGCTCTCCAAGGACGGTGAGACCTACCTGAACCTGGCACGCGTCCTGCATGCCGAAGGTCGCGTCCCCGAGGCCAAGCAGGCCGCCCAGCAGGCGCTGGCGAAGGGCGTGAAGAACCAGGCGGATGCCAAAAAAATCATCAACCTGAAGTAAGTAGGAATAACGCCTGAATGCCTGCTCAGTTGATGCGCAGGCGCTCAGGATTGGTATAAGCTTGGAGGTTCCTGCGGTGTCATGCACCGCTGATCAGGGATCCCGCCCCCGGGATTCCGGCCCCACTATTGAGCTCTTGGCGCATGACGGAACAACTAGTCGTTCACCGGTACGAACAACCCGATGACAAGGGGCTGAGCTGGCCTCGCATCGTCGGCATCGCGTTTGTAATTGCCCTGCATCTGGCCGCCTTCATGATGCTCCTCATTCCCGCCGTGGCTCCCAAGGCCGTCGCGGAGAAGGAGCGCAACGTCATGGTGACCATCGTCGACGCGCCGCCGCCGCCCCCACCGCCGCCGCCGCCGCCGCCGCCGCAGGATACTCCGCCACCGCCGGTGAAGAATCTGTCGCCGCCGAAGCCGTCGCCCGTACCGCCGCCGCCGCAGGCGCCGGTCGTGGACGTGCCGGAGCCGCGCCCGAACGATATCGTCACCCCGCCGTCGCCCCCGTCGCCGCCGGCTCCGCCGACCTCGATCGAGGCCAGCGTTGACATCTCGTCGAAGGCCATGAATCCGCCGCGCTATCCGCCGGCCGCCTTCCGCGCGGGTATCCAGGGCGAAGTGATCCTGATCATTGATGTCGATGCCAACGGCAACGTCACCAATGTCACGGTGGAAAAGTCCAGCCGTAACCGCGACCTGGACCGTGCTGCGATGGAAGCAGCTCGCAAGTGGCGCTTCAACGCCGCTGAATCTGGCGGTAAGAAGGCGGCAGGTCGCGTTCGCGTCCCGGTCAACTTTGCGCTGAACTGATGCGTCCGGGTGGCCCTCCGGCCACCCCCGCTCCCGGTTCGATTGTTTAGCTTAGCTACACCCTTTATCACCACACACAACAAAGGTAAGCGTCATGCTGCAGGAAATTTTCATCGCCGCTGCTGCCGGGGGCAATCCGTCCAACGCCCTGTCGCAGATGGGCTTCGAGCACCTGATCCACGAAATGACCACCAAGCCGGGTGATTTCGCGGTTTCCTGGGTCGTGCTGCTGACCCTGATCGCCATGTCGGCCATGTCCTGGTACTGGACCGTCATCAACATCTTCCGTGCCACCCGCCTGAAGAGCGCCGCTGACCGCGTCGTCAGCCTGTTCTGGGACACCCCGAACGCGCAGGACGCCATCCGTGCGATGGAAGAGCAGCCGGCTTCGGAGCCGTTCTCGAAGATCGCCCTGGACGCTGCCCAGGCCGCTGCCCACCACCAGCGCGCTGAAGGCGGTGCTACCGGCGGCGTCGGTGAGAACCTGAGCCGTTCGGAGTTCGTCGACCGCGCTCTGCGCCAGGCCGTCACCCGCGAAAGCAACAAGCTGCAGTCGGGCATGACCCTGCTGGCCACCGTCGGCGCGACCGCTCCGTTCGTCGGTCTGCTGGGTACCGTGTGGGGCATCTACGGCGCGCTGATCAAGATCGGTGCCACCGGCTCCGCTTCGATCGACGCCGTTGCCGGCCCGGTGGGTGAAGCGCTGATCATGACCGCGATCGGTCTGTTCGTCGCAATCCCGGCCGTGTTCGCCTTCAACTTCTTCAGCAAGATCAACAGCGCGACCATCAGCAAGTTCGATACCTTCGCGCACGACCTGCACGACTTCTTCGCCACCGGTTCGCGCGTCCGCTAATTGCGGCGCGCGTCACCCAGCGACGAAGTAAGTAGTCACCAAGATCTAGACGGAGCCCGTTATGGCTTTCAGTAGTGGTAACAGCGGCGGCCCCATGGCCGACATCAACGTTACGCCCCTCGTGGACGTGATGCTGGTGCTGCTGATCATCTTCATCATCACGGCGCCCCTGATGTCCCACAAGGTCAAGGTGGATCTGCCGGAAGCCAACCTGATCCAGAAGCCGGAAGATGCTGAAAAGCGTCCGAACCCGATCACGCTGGCAGTCAAGGAAGACGGCTCGATCTACTGGAACGACGAAGAAATCAACAAGCAGACTCTCGAGTCCCGCTTGGCGACCGCCGCACAGCAGACCCCGCAGCCGCCGCTGAACCTGCGTGGTGACCGCACCACCAAGATGCGCGTCATCAACGACCTGACCAAGGTCGCGCAGGAACAGGGCATGCTGGACGTCGGCTTCGTTGCGACCAAAGAAAAGGGGCAATAAGCCATGGCATTCAGTAGTGGTGGTGGCAAGGGCCCCATGGCAGACATCAACGTCACGCCCCTCGTGGACGTGATGCTGGTTCTGCTGATCATCTTCATCGTGACCGCGCCGATCATGACGTACCCGATCGCCGTGGACCTGCCGCAGCGCGTGCTCAACCCACCGCCGCAGCTGGTCGAACCGCCGCCGCCGATCGAACTGAAGATCGACGCCAGCAACCAGGTCTCGTGGAACAACAGCCCGATCAATACCAGCGAGCTGCAGCAGCGGATGGAGCAGGAGGTCCAGCGTGACCCGACCAACCAGCCGGAACTGCGCATCGACGCCAGCCCGGATTCCGAGTACGACGTGATGGCCAAGGTTCTGGCCGCCGCGAAGAATGCTCAGATGAAGAAGATCGGATTTGTGCAGCAGTAAACGCTACACCGCAATACAACAGTCATGACGCGACTGCAGACGCCCCTGGAAACAGGGGCGTTTTTTTGTGTTCTCGTCGTGGCGCACGGGTTGGGCTTAGATCCCTTTTCCTGAGGAAAGGGATCTGAGCCCATCCGACCCCATCCGGCAGCAGGCGCCGCTATGATCGGCGGATGCTCGCCCTCTTCGACTCCCTGCGCCATTGGCTCGACGGCATCGCCCACCTCGGCACGATCCTGGCGGTGGCCTACCTGCTCTACCTGTTCGCGCTGGCGGGCTGGATCATGCTGCAGAAGCGCGAGCCGGTGGCCACGCTGAGCTGGATCCTTTCGCTGGCACTGTTGCCCTACCTCGGGCTCTTCATCTACTACCTGCTGGGGCCGCAGAAGGTGAAGCGGCAACGGCTGCGTCGTGGCCGTGCACGCTCGGGCATGGAGCACTACAGCGATGTCTGCCCGCCCGATTCGGACTGCACCGAGCTGGCCAAGGTTGCCCAGGCCACCACCGGACTGGCGCCCAGCAGTGCCACCGAGGTGACCTGGCTGGTCGACGGCGCAGCCACCTATGCCGCGCTGCTCGACGCGATCGCGCAGGCGCGCGACCACGTGCACCTGGAGTACTACATCTTCAACCCCGACCATGCCGGCACCGCACTGCGCGATGCCCTGGTCGAACGTGCGCAGGCCGGTGTGCAGGTGCGCCTGCTGCTGGATGCGGTGGGCTCTTCCGCCCTGCCCCGGCGCTTCCTGCAGCCACTGCTGGACGCTGGCGGCGAAGCGATCTGGTTCCATCCGCGACAGCTGCTGAAGCCGTTCAAGCGCCCGTGGCTGAACCTGCGCACCCACCGCAAGCTGGTGATCGTCGACGGTCGCCTCGCCTTCACCGGCGGCATCAACATCACTGACGAGGAAGACGAGAGCCGCAGGCCCGACGCTTACCGCGACCTGCACATGCGTATCCGCGGCCACGTGGTGCGCAGCCTGCAGCTGGTGTTCGCCGAGGACTGGCTCTATGCCAGTGGCCAGGACCACTCGCGTTTCGACATCGCCCGCCTGTGGCCGGCCGACATGCCGCTGCGTGCGGATGGACCGATCAGCGCCCAGGTGCTGGTGTCCGGGCCCGACTCGGGCTGGGAGACCATCCACCGCCTGCACGTGGCGGCGATCCAGGAAGCACACGAGCGCGTGTGGCTGGTGACGCCCTACTTCGTGCCCGGTGAAGCAGCGAGGATGGCGCTGACCTCGGCCGCGCTGGGCGGCCTGGACGTGCGCCTGCTGGTGCCGAAGATGAGCGACTCCTGGTTCGTCACCCAGGCCGCACGGTCCTACTTCGACGAACTGCTGCACGCGGGCGTGAAGATCTACGAGTACGGCCCGCGCATGCTGCATACCAAGGCGTTCATCGCCGACGACGATGTCTGCATCGTCGGCAGCGCCAACTTCGACCACCGCAGCTTCCGGCTGAACTTCGAACTGTCGATGATGATCAGCGACCGTGACCGCGTCGCTGCACTGGCCGAACTGCTGCAGGGCGAATTCGACCGTTCCACGCGGGTGCACGACCAGGCCGGCCGCTCGCTGTGGCTGCACCGCCTGCCCGAGGCCTTCGCCCGGCTGGCCTCGCCGCTGCTCTGACGCAGCGCTACACTGCGGCGATCATCCGGGGAGCCCGACTATGTACTGGTTGTACCTGCTGCTGGCGCTGGGCTGCTTTGCCTTCGCGCTGAAGACCCCGAGCGCGGGGTTGATGACCCTGTGCCTGCTGGCGGCGCTCGGCTTCCTGCTGGCCTGGGTGCGCGGCCGCTACGTGGCCCGTTTCGGCGACCTGCAGCGCGACCCGGCCACGCTGATCGATGCCGAGGAGCTGCGCCGCCTGCGCGAACAGGCCCAGGCCCGCCGCACTGACGACCACAACGACCACGACCCGTCCCCTCTTTCCAAGTAGTCCCGTTCCATGACCCAGCTCAGCGTCAACGTCAACAAGATCGCCGTCCTGCGCAATTCGCGCGGCGGCGCCGAACCGGACGTGGTGCGTGCCGCCCAGGCCTGCCTGGATGCCGGCGCGCATGGCATCACCGTGCATCCACGGCCGGACCGCCGGCATATCACCGCCGAGGACGTGCTGGCCCTGTCCACGCTGACCCGCGCGCGTGGCGTTGAATTCAACATCGAAGGCAATCCGTTCGCGCCGCCGCGCGAGGGCTACCCGGGGCTGCTGCCGCTGTGCGAACAGACCCGTCCGGCGCAGGCCACCCTGGTCCCCGATGATGACGGCCAGATCACCTCCGACCACGGTTTCGACTTCGAACGAGATGCCGAGCGCCTGCGCCCGCTGGTGGCTGCGCTGAAGGCCATGGGGTGTCGGGTCAGCCTGTTTGTTGACGCGGGCGACCCATTGCTGGAGCAGGCAGCTGAGGTGGGGGCGGACCGCATCGAGCTGTATACCGGGCCCTATGCAGAGGCGCATGCGGCGGGCGATGCCGATGCGATGCTGGCGCTGTTCGCCACTGCTGCCCGACGAGCGCAGGCCGTCGGCCTGGGTGTCAATGCTGGCCACGACCTGTCGCAGGACAACCTGCGCGACTTCCTGGCCCACGTGCCGGAGGTGCTGGAGGTGTCGATCGGTCACGCGCTGATCGGCGAGGCACTGTATGACGGGCTGGATGCCACCGTGCGCGGGTACCTGGCGCTGCTCTGATGCATTGCAGCCGAGCGTAGGCTCGGCTCCACAAGGTCTCTGCATCAACTGTAGAGCCGAGTCCATGCTCGGCTCAGCCTCGCCCTGAACCCTTCAGGCGGCCGTCGCAGCCATTGAGACGGCCACGACGTACCCTGCCGCAATGGGTATTGCGATCAAGGGCCGAGGTTCCACGTCCCACCTTGCCGGGCGCTTTGAAAGCACCGTCAGCGAGGCGGTGGACGACGGCTGGGCGGTCGACGAAAGCGATGAGTTCCTCGCCCCGCGCCTGCGCACCGAAGTACGCGCCGAAACCGCGCGCAGCATCATCACCCGCAACAACTCGCCCGACGTCGGCTTCAGTCAATCGGTGAATCCCTACCGCGGTTGCGAGCACGGCTGCTCGTACTGCTTCGCCCGCCCTTCGCATGCCTATCTGAACCTGTCGCCGGGGCTGGACTTCGAGACCAAGCTGTTCGCCAAGACCAATGCGCCGCAGCTGCTGCGCAAGGAACTGTCGAAACCGGGCTATGTGCCGCAGCCGATCGCACTGGGCATCAACACCGATGCGTACCAGCCGATCGAACGCAAGTTCAAGCTGACCCGCCAGCTGATTGAAGTGATGCTGGAGACCCGGCATCCGTTCTCGCTGATCACCAAGAACGCGCTGGTCGAGCGCGACATCGATCTGCTCGCGCCGCTGGCCGCGGAGAACCTGGTCAGCGTGCACTTCTCGGTGACCTCGCTGGACCCGCATCTTTCCGCGAAGCTGGAACCGCGTGCATCAGCGCCACATGCACGGCTGCGCGCGATGAAGCGCCTGCATGACGCCGGCATTCCGGTCGGTGTGATGGTGGCACCGGTGATTCCCTGGATCAACGACAGCGAGCTGGAAGCCGTGCTGGAGGCTGCGCACGGCGCAGGTGCGAGCACCGCCGGTTACGTGCTGCTGCGCCTGCCGCTGGAAGTGGCACCGCTGTTCCGCGACTGGCTGGATACGCACCATCCCGATCGCGCTGCGCACGTGATGAGCACCATCCAGCAGCTGCGCGGTGGCAAGGACTACGACAGCCAGTTCGGCACGCGTATGCGTGGCCAGGGCGTGTATGCCGATCTGTTGAACAACCGCTTCAAGCTGGCACGCAAGCGTCTGGGCTTCAATGCACAGAACAGCCATTGGCCGAAGCTGGATTGCAGCCGTTTCCAGAAGCCGCTGCCGCCGAAGAAGGAGTCGCCGCAGGGCTCGTTGTTCTGAGTCCATCAGTCGAGCATGGCTCGACTCTACATACGCGGCTGACGAGCAGCTCGGCATTACCCTCCAAACAACTTCTGCGCGCTCTGGAACAGGATCCAACTCGTCGCGATGAACTTGTCGCCACCCTGCGGCCGGTTGCCACGATGGGTGTGGGTGAACGCCGTCGGGGCGATCAGCAGGCTGCCGGTACGCGGCGCGATCTTGCGGCCCTGGAACAGGAACTCGGTTTCACCTTCGTCAAAGTCGTCGTTGAGGTACAGCGTCCACAGCACATGCCGGTGCAGGGTCTCGGCCTGCGCATCCTTCGGGTACAGCTCGCAGTGCCAGTACGGGTAGCCGCCCTCGCCCGCCGCATACCACTGCAGGTTGATCGCACCCGGGCGCAGGCAGGTGCGGGCCAGGTCGGCCAGCTGCTGCTGCGGCATGTCGGGGAAGTCCTCGGCAGACAGGCGTCGCGGTTGGCCGTTGCTGTCCTGGATCTGCAACATCAGTGGGGCGATCAACGCCTGTGGATAACGGCGTAGATAAGTCAGCAGGCCGTTGAACACCGCAATCTGCAGCTGCTGATCAACATCCTGCCAGCCGTCCAGGCCACTGATGCGCAGATCCTTGCTGTGCTTGAGTTCCGGGAACACGCCACTGCCCACCGCACCGGGCAGCAGGCCACGCGTCGCACGCATGCGCTCGACGATCGCCGCGCAGACCTCGCTGGGGACGGCGTTGTGGATGACTTCGATGAAATCGACCGGGCCCTGCTCGTGCATGCGTGCGTTCCTTCGGCGGCAACGGCTTGATGGTGCCGTTTGCCGCCCTCGGTGTCACCCCACGGTCATGTCATCGATCTGCCATGACCGCTGTCAGGCGATCGGTTGTCAGCCCTGTGCGTCGTCGTGTGCGTGGTGGTAGCGCACGGCCTCGGCCACTTCCTCGCGCGAACCGAGGAACACCGGCACGCGCTGGTGCAGCTGGTCGGGCTGGATGTCGAGGATGCGCTCGCGGCCGGTCCAGGCGGCGCCGCCGGCCTGCTCGACCAGCAGGCCCATCGGGTTGGCTTCGTACATCAGGCGCAGCTTGCCGGCCTTGGACGGGTCCTTCTTGTCCCACGGGTAGATGAAGATGCCGCCGCGGGTAAGGATGCGATGCACGTCGGCCACCATGCTGGCGATCCAGCGCATGTTGAAGTTCTTGCCGCGTACGCCTTCCTTGCCCGCCAGCAGGTCGCCGACGTAGGCCTGCATCGGCGCTTCCCAGTGGCGCTGGTTGGACATGTTGATCGCGAATTCCTGGGTGGCCGCCGGGATCTGCATGTTCTCGGTGGTCAGCACGAACTCGCCCTTCTCGCGGTCCAGGGTGAAGGCGTGGGTGCCATGGCCGACGGTCAGCACCAGCTGGGTGCTGGGCCCGTAGATGCAGTAGCCGGCGGCGATCTGCTTGCTGCCCGGCTGCAGGAAGGCGTCGTCGCCCGGCAGCTCGACATTGGTCGGGCAGCGCAGCACGGAGAAGATGGTGCCGACGGAGACGTTGACGTCGATGTTGGAGCTGCCATCGAGGGGATCGAACAGCAGCAGGAAATCACCGCGGGGATAGATGTCCGGCACCGGCTGGCTGTGGTCCATTTCCTCCGAGGCGCAGGCGGCGAGGTGGCCACCCCAGGCGTTGGCTTCGAGCAGGATCTCGTTGCTGATGACGTCGAGCTTCTTCTGCGCTTCACCCTGCACGTTGCCGGTACCGGCGTCGCCGAGCACGCCACCGAGGGCGCCCTTGCTGACGGCAATGGAGATGCTGGTGCAGGCGCGGGCGACGACCGCGATCAGCTGGCGCAGGTCGGCATTGATGCGGCCGGCGTGCTGTTCCTGGATCAGGAAGCGGGTCAACGAAGTACGGGACATGAGCGGGCAGGTCTCGGCAGCGGGAAAACGCCTATTGTCGCCCGTCTGGCGGGGGCGTGCGTGAGCGCGGGAAGGCGTAATCGTTTCCAGATGCGTTGCGCTCGTGGCGCCTTCCTTCCGTGGAGCCGAGCCCGCGCTCGGCTGCTCTTCGTCCTTCATGCCGCACAAGCCGAGCGTAGGCTCGGCTCTACAGAGACCAGGGCGCAAAAAACAAAGGCGCCTTTCGGCGCCTTTGTCCTCAAGCTACTGGAGCGTTGCTTCAGCCCTTGGCGACGGTGGCCACGGCCTTGGCGACGTATTCCAGGTTGTTCTGGTTCAGCGCGGCCACGCAGATACGGCCGGTGCCGACGGCGTAGATGCCGAACTCGTCGCGCAGGCGCTCGACCTGCTCACGGCTCAGGCCGGAGTAGGAGAACATGCCGGCCTGCTCGTTGATGAAACCGAACTGCGGTGCACCGGCAGCGGCCAGCTTCTCGACCAGGCCGTGGCGCAGGGCGTGGATGCGCTCGCGCATCTCGGTCAGCTCCTGCTCCCACATCGCACGCAGTTCCGGGTTGGTCAGCACGCCGGCCACCAGTGCAGCGCCGTGGGTGGATGGGCTGGAGTAGATGGTGCGGATCACGCGCTTGACCTGCGATTGCACGGCCTTGGCGTCAGCGGCGGTCGGCGCCACCATCGACAGCGCACCCACGCGCTCGCCATACAGCGAGAACGACTTGGAGTACGAGTTGGCGACGATGAAGCTGTCGATGCCGGCTTCGGCGATGATGCGCACCGCTGCGCCGTCCTGCTCGATGCCCTTGTCGAAGCCCTGGTAGGCCATGTCGATGAAGGGGAACAGCTGCTTGTCCTTCAGCAGTTGCGCGACCTGCTTCCACTGGGTGACCGTGAGGTCAGCGCCGGTGGGGTTGTGGCAGCAGGCGTGCAGCAGCACCACGGTGCCGGCTTCCAGCTTGCCCAGGTCGGCCAGCATGCCGTCGAAATCGACGCCATGGGTGCCCGGGTCGAAGTAGGTGTAATCCAGCACCTCGAAACCAGCGGCGCTGAACACCGCACGGTGGTTTTCCCAGCTCGGGTTGCTCAGCGCAACGGTGGCGTGCGGCAGCAGCTTCTTCAGCACGTCGGCGCCGACGCGCAGCGCACCGCTGCCACCAACGGTCTGCGCGGTGGTCACGCGGCCGGCGGCCAGCAGCGGCGAATCCTTGCCGAACACCAGCTCACGCGTCGCTTGCGTGTACGCCGGCAGGCCATCGATCGGCAGGTAGCCGCGCGGTTTGGCTTCAGCGGCGAGCTGCTGCTCGATCTGCTTGACGGCGCGCAGCAGCGGAATGCGGCCGCTCTCGTCGTAGTAGATGCCCACACCCAGGTTGACCTTGGTCGGGCGGCCGTCGGCGTTGTACGCCTCGGTCAGGCCCAGGATCGGGTCGCCTGGGACCAGTTCCACGTTTGCAAAGAAGGACACGGCGGTACTCGTTCGGTAGACGGAAAGGGGGAGGAAGTGCGCTACGCGGTCCGCGGCTTTTCGGCCGGAAACAGCCCATCGTAACAAAGCCTGCCGGGGCTGGCCGCCGCCATCGTCATCCGCGGCCCCGTACCATGGCGTGCGTTGCCGCCCGATCCATCAACCTGAATCATGAATCCCGCCGCACGACGCCGTTGCCTGCCGCTGTCCGCCCTGCTGCTGTCGCCTTGGACGGCGGTGGCCGAGCCTGCGCCCACCGCCCTGCCTGCGGTGCAGGTACAGGCCGCCCGGGTGCCGGGCATCGATCCGTTCGCGCTGCCGGCCAGCCAGGACACGGTCTGGATGGACGCCAGCCGCGCGGGCACCGGTGCGCAGCTGTCTGAGGCCTTGGCCGGGGTCCCCGGACTGCTGGCACGTGACCGGCAGAACTTCGCCCAGGACACGCAGCTGTCGATTCGTGGCTTCGGCGCACGCTCGACCTTCGGCGTGCGCGGGGTGCGGGTGCTGATCGACGGCGTGCCGGCCACCATGCCTGACGGCCAGGGCCAGCTGTCGCATGCCAGCCTGTTGGGCGCCGAGCGCATCGAGGTGCTGCGCGGGCCGTTCTCGGCGCTGTACGGCAATTCCTCCGGTGGCGTGCTGCAGGTCTGGAGCGCGCAGGGCCAGGCCGGTGACCCGTGGCGGTTGCGCGTGAATGCCGGCGCCGACAACACGCTCAGTGTCGGCGCACAGCTCAAGGGTGCCGGCCCAGCGCTGGACTACAACATCGCGGCCAACCACTTCCGCACCGATGGCTGGCGGGACCACAGCCGTGCGCGCCGCGAATCGCTCAACGCACGCGTTGGTGGTGATCTGGGCGGTGGGCGGCTGGAGTTGCTGCTCAATGCGCTGGATGCCCCCGATGCGCAGGATCCGCTGGGCCTGAGCCGTGCCCAGGTGGCGGCTGATCCGCGCCAGGCCACGGCAGTCGCGCACCAGTACAACACCCGCAAATCGGTGCGCCAGCAGCAGGCTGGCCTGCGCTGGACCTGGGAGACCGGGGCACAGCGCTGGCAATTGATGGGCTATGCCGGCCAACGCACGGTGACCCAATACCTGCCGATTCCGCCGGCACCCCAGACCAACAGCCCGCTGCATGCCGGCGGCGTGATCGATCTGCAGGGCGGGTATGGCGGGCTGGACGCGCGCTGGGGCTGGCACGGCGACCTCGCCGGCCGGCCGCTGGACCTGGTGGCCGGGCTCAGCGCCGACCGCCAGCGCCAGCACCGCACCGGCTACGAGAACTTCGTGGGCAGCGCCCTCGGGGTGCGCGGGCGCCTGCGTCGTGACCAGATCGATACCGTGCAGAACGTGGACCAGTTCGCCCAGGCCTGGTGGCAATGGAGTCCGCGCTGGTCGCTGCTGGCCGGGGTGCGCCACAGCGCGGTGCGTTTCGACTCGGACGATCGCTACATCACCACCCGCAACCCGGATGACAGTGGCCACCGGCGCTACCAGGCGACCACGCCGGTGGCAGGCGTCAGCTTCGAGGCCAGCCCGCAGTGGCGCCTGCATGCCGCCGTGGGGCGTGGATTCGAGACCCCCACCTTCAACGAGCTGGGGTATCGCGCCGATGGTCAGGCGGGTCTGGCGCTGGATCTGGCGGCCGCCCGCAGCCGCAGCCTGGAGCTAGGCAGCAAGTGGCACGCACAGGATGGAACCCAGCTCGATGTCAGCCTGTTCCGTGCAGATACCGACGATGAGCTGGCAGTTGCCAGCAATATCGGCGGTCGCAGCACCTATCGCAACATCGGCCGCACCCGCCGCCAGGGTGTGGAACTGCAGTATCGCCAGCCGCTGGCCGAGCAGCTGGAGCTGCAGCTGGCGTGGACCTGGCTGCAGGCGCAGGCGCGTTCGCCGTACCTCACCTCCAACACCCTGGTTGCCGCCGGCAGCCGCCTGCCCGGGGTACCGCGCCAGCAGGCCTTTGCCCGGCTGCAATGGTCGCCCGGCCAGTGGCAGTGGGCGCTGGAGGCCTCCGCCAGCAGTGATACCGTAGTCAACGACGTGGCGACCGAACGCGCGCCCGGCTTCGCCCTGCTGCATCTGGAAGGCGGCCGTCGCTGGGCCCTGCCGGGTGGCGAGCTGCGCGCCTTCGCCCGGATGGAGAACGTGCTGGACCAGGCCTACATAGGCTCGGTGATCGTCAACGATGGCAACGGGCGCTTCTACGAACCGGGACCGGGACGGCGGGCCAACGTCGGCCTGCAATGGTCGTGGCGTTGAAGGGGTAGTGCCGGCCGCTGGCCGGCATCGCGCCGTGCAGGACGTCAGGAGGTTGCCGGCCAGCGGCCGGCACTACCCGTCAGTCGGGGGCCTTGGCTGGCACGAACGGCGATGTCGGGTCGCTGGCCGGGAAGGTCTCCTCCAGCGCTTCGTCCTGGTTGTCGCTGGCGCGCTGCTTGCGTTCGCGGCGCTTGAGCGGGCTTTCCTGGCCACCGCGATGGCGGTCACCGCCATCCTTGCGGTCCTGCGCCGCCTGTTCAGCCTCGTGCTTCACCGGCAGATGGTCGCTCCCGTGCTCGGCATCGAAGAACGGTGCGCCGGTGCCACGGTAGTCGGCGTTGTCGGCATCGCGTTTGCCGCGCTGCTCGCCCGGAATGGGCGGGTGGTTTGCGCGCAGCGGGTCGCGGGAGGTCTCTCGGCTCATGGTCTGGCTACCTGCGCTCGGGGTTCCCACTACACCGCGACGCAGGTAAAGCCGCCGCGAACCTGGCGTCATGAACATCTCGCTCACCCGCTGGTAACGGCACCGCGCGTATTCCTGCCCACCCGCCCCGCTGCAGGAGCCGGCCATGCCCCGTCTTGAACGACCCGCACCGTCCGTGTTCAACGCCCTGCTCGATCCGCTCGGCCAACGTACCGCGCAGCGCCGCACGCGCCGCCATGAGGATCCGCAGGCGGTGGCCCAGGACTATCTGCAGTACATGCTCAGTGACTACGAGGAACGTCGCGGGCAAAGTCATCGCAACTGGCGTGACCTGTGCCCGGTCTATGCCTTCGCGTTGACAACCCATGCTGCCGACTGGCCGCGCGGCGACGCTGCCGATACCTGCGAGGAATTGGCCGAGCACTGGGAACAGATGCGCGGGCAGTCGCGGCTGGGCTGGTCGCAGGCGCGGCCGGTGGTGGAGGACGCCTGGCGCGCGCTGGACCATATTCCGGCGGCGGCGGTGAGGCCGTTGCTGCAGTAGTGCCGGCCGCTGGCCGGCAACCCCAGGACACTTGAGGCCGCGAGCTCTGCCGGCCGGCGGCCGGCACTACCGCACCTGCGTGGAACCCACGTGCACGGTATCGACACGGGTGGTTTACACCGCCCATCCGAAGCTGGGTGCCCTGCCCCATCAAAGGTGCGTCCATGGCCCGCCCGATCTGGACCGGTACGCTGTCCTTCGGACTGCTCAATGTGCCGGTGTCGCTGATGTCCGGCGAACGCAAGGTTGACCTGCAGTTCCGCATGCTCGACTCGCGCGATCGCAAGCCGATCCGTTTCGAAAGGGTCAACGCCGACACCGGCGAGGAAGTGCCCTGGAAGGACATCGTCAAAGCCTATGAGTACGACAAGGGCAGTTATGTCGTGCTGGAGGAAGGCGACATCCGCTCGGCGGCGCCGGAAAGCCACGAAGCGGTGGAGGTGGAATCCTTCGTGGACGCAGCGCAGATCGACCCGCGCTACTACGAGAAGCCGTACCTGCTGGTGCCCGGCAAGAAGGCCGAAAAGGGCTACGTGCTCCTGCGCGAAACGCTGCGCAGTACCGGCAAGGTAGGCATTGCCCGGGTGGTGGTGCGCACGCGCGAGTACCTGTGTGCGGTGATGCCGCATGCGGACGCGCTGGTGCTGATGATTCTGCGCTATCCGCAGGAACTGGTGGATCCCGAGGACTACAAGCTGCCTGCCGGCAAGCTGTCCGACTACCGCATCACCAGCAAGGAAACGGCGATGGCCGAGCAGTTGATCGAGTCGATGTCCGGCGATTGGGACCCATCGCACTACCACGATGAATTCCGCGAGCGCCTGCAGCAGGTGCTGAACAAGCGCATCAAGTCCAAGGGCGGCACCACGCGGGTGGAAGATGAGCCCGCACCACACGAGGATGCGACAACGAACGTTGTCGACTTCATGGCGTTGCTGCAGAAGAGCCTGGATGCGAACAAGCGCACGCCGGCGAAGAAGGCCGCAACGCGCAAGGCAGCTGCAAAGTCGACGGTGAAGAAGGCCGCAAAGAAGACAACGAAGAAGGCTGCGAAGAAGGCCGCACCACGGCGCAAGGCAGGTTGAACCATGTCGCTGCACCAGTACCGGCGCAAGCGCCGGCTTGGCGGAGGCACAGGGCAGACGCCGGAGCCTGACGACACACCCGCACGCGGTGATCCGCAGCGGCGGCCAACCTTCGTCATCCAGCTGCATCATGCCAGTTCGCGCCACTATGACTTCCGCCTTGAGATGGACGGCGTGCTGAAGAGCTGGGCGGTGCCGAAAGGTCCTTCGCTTCGCGTCGGCGAGAAGCGGCTGGCCGTGGAAGTGGAAGATCACCCGTTGTCCTACGCTGGCTTCGAAGGCGACATTCCCGAAGGCCACTACGGCGCGGGGCACGTGGAGGTGTTCGATCAGGGCACCTGGGCCTGCGAAGGCGATCCACTGCAGGCGCTGGCAGCTGGAAAGATCGACTTCGTACTGCATGGACAACGCCTGGCCGGTGGCTGGAAGCTGGTGCGCACGGCAATGAAGGGACGCCAGGTGCAGTGGCTGCTGATCAAGCGCGACGACGAGCAGGCGCGCGATGCCGAAGCAGACGATCTGCTGGACGCGCACGTGCCCAAGCGCGCATCCACCGTGATGAAGCGCACTGGGGGGAAGGCAGGGCGTGCTGTGCCCGCCGCACGCACGGCTACCCGCAAGGCCGATGCACGCTGGCATGCGCGCGCGCTGAAACTGGACGGCGCACGTGACACGCCCTACCCGCATGGGTTCAAACCGCAATTGACCGATCATCGCGACAGCGCGCCGGACGGCGCGCGTTGGCTGCACGAGATCAAGTGGGACGGCTATCGCCTGCTGGCCGATCTACACGACGGCGAGGTGAAGCTCCGCTCCCGCAATGGCCTGGATTGGACCGATGACTTCCCCGAGGTCGTGCAGGCCGTGCAGGCGCTGCCGGTGCGCGATGCGCGCCTGGACGGTGAGCTGGTGGTGCTGGACAAGGAAGGGCGCAGCGATTTCGCAGCGTTGCAGCGCGTGATCGATGGAAGCTCGAAGCATCCGCTGCGCTACATCGTGTTCGATCTTCCGGGTGTGGCCAACGCGGACATCAGTCGTGCGCCATTGCTGGAACGCAAAGCGCTGCTGAAGGATCTCATCGGACCCGTGCCCGGCATCCTGGCCTTCAGCGAACATGTGATCGACCAGGGCCCGCAGGTGTTCGATGCCAGTGGCCAGGCCGGATTCGAAGGAATCGTCAGCAAGCAGGTGGATGCCCCGTACGTGAATACCCGCGCGCGCAGCTGGGTGAAGGTGAAGCACGAAGACACCGACGAGTTCGTGATTGTCGGCTACACGGCCCCCAGGGGCTCGCGGGTGGGTTTCGGATCATTGTTGCTGGCAACGCCGGACAAGGAGGGTCTGCGCTATGTGGGCCGCGTCGGTACCGGCTTCGACGACGAGAACCTGCGCGCGCTGCTCAAGGCATTGCAGCCACTGGCAGTAAAGACGCCCGTGCTGCAGCTTCCGGCGCATGTGCCGTTCCGCGCCGCCAGCGTGCGCTGGGTGAAGCCGGTGACGGTGGCGGAAGTGGCGTTCCGTGGCTGGGGCAAGGAAGGCCTGCTGCGCCAGGCCAGTTTCAAGCGGCTGCGCAGCGACAAGCAGAAGGAGGACCTGGGAATGAGCAACGCAACAGCAGTTGCTGAAGCCGGGGGTGAGGTCCAGATCACGCATCCGGAGCGTGTGGTGTTTCCCAGTCAGGGACTGGGCAAAGGCGACGTGGCCGACTATTACCGGCGCATGGCGCGCTGGATCCTGCCCGAAATTGCCGGACGGCCGCTGTCATTGCTGCGCTGCCCCGATGGGGTGGGCAAGGCCTGTTTCTTCCAGAAGCATCATGGCCCCGGCCTGGGCGACGCGGTGCACGCGGTGCCCCTGCAGCAGAAGAGCGGCCGCGAGGACTATGTCTATATCGACGACGCACGGGGCCTGCTGCAGCTGGTGCAGATGAACACGCTGGAGCTGCATCCGTGGGGTGCGACCGTAGCAGACACCGAGCATCCGGATCGACTGGTATTCGATCTCGATCCTGGCAACGGCGTCAGCTGGGCACAGGTGAAATCGGGTGCACGCGATGTGCGTGACCGCCTGCAGCAGGTGGGCCTGGAGAGCTTCGTGCGGCTGTCTGGCGGCAAGGGGCTGCATGTGGTGGTACCGCTGCAGCCCAAGGCTGGCTGGGACGAGGCGAAGGCGTTCTGCGAGGCCTTTGCGCAGGCAATGGCAAAGGAGCAACCTGATCGCTATGTGGCGACGATGAGCAAGGCCAAGCGCAGTGGCGTCATCTTCATCGACTGGTTGCGCAACACCCGAGGGGCCACCAGCGTGTGCTCGTGGTCGCTGCGCGCGCGCGATTCCGCCGGTGTGGCAGTGCCGCTGCGCTGGGAGGAACTGGCGCGTATCAGTGCTGCCGACGCCTTTCCCATGGGCAAGGCGCTGGCGAGGGCGCAACGCCTGAAGAGTGACCCATGGCAGGGCATCGCGCAGTTGAAGCAGACGCTGCCGCGCATGGACCTGTAGAGCCGAGCCCATGCTCGGCTGCCTGTGTCGATGTGCATGAAAGCCGAGCATGGGCTCGGCTCTACAAAGGCGGCGTTACCCTGCGTCGCGCGAGGCGCGCCGGCCGAACCACCAACCGGCCAGCAGTTGCAGCGGCAGCGATGCCAGCAGCGAAATGACGAACCAGAACGGGAAATCCGCACCGGCCGTCCACATCGCGTAGCCACAGCCCAGCGCGATCAGCGACCAGATCGAGAAGCCATGCGAACGCGGCCAGCAGGGGGCGTAATAGGTGGCAAAGGAAACGCCCGCGATGCCACCAAGAACGCTGAAGGTGAGGTCCCAGCCCAGCTGCACGCTGTTGTTGTCCGGCGACAGGCCCAGCAACGGGGGCAGCCAGCTGGCGACGCTGCTGACCAGCGCAAGCGACAGGACGCCGCCGATCAGGGCGACGATGGACAGGAACAGGGTCTTGAGCAGGCCGGGCATGCGCGCATTGTACGGCGGCCACAGAGTGCCCGCGTTGCCGGCCAGCGGCCGGCACTACCGATGGATCGGCATGGCCGCCGCGTCCGTGGGAGAGGGGGACGGAGCGACGACGGCCATGCACAGGCGGTCAGGCGGCGAAGTCGAGTACCACGCGGCCCTCAATGGTGCCCGCGTGCATGCGCGCGAACACGTCGTTGATGTTCTCCAGGCGGTCGGTGCTGACGGTGGCCGCGACCTTGCCTTCGGCGGCGAACTGCAGCGACTCCTGCAGGTCCAGCCGGGTGCCGACGATCGAGCCGCGCACGGTGATGCCGTTGAGCACCATGCCGAAGATATCCAGCGGGAAATTGCCGGGCGGCAGGCCGTTGAGCGAGACGGTGCCGCCACGGCGGACCATGCCCAGCGCCTGCTCGAACGCCTTCGGTGAGACCGCCGTGACCAGGGCGCCGTGCGCGCCGCCGATCTCCTTCCTGAGGAAGGCGGCCGGATCGGTGGTACGCGCGTTCACGGTGATCTGCGCGCCGAGCTGCCGGGCCAATGCCAGCTTGTTGTCGTCCACGTCCACCGCAGCCACGTTCAGGCCCATCGCACGGGCGTACTGCACCGCCATGTGGCCCAGGCCACCGATGCCGGAAATCGCCACCCAGTCGCCGGGCTTGGTGTCGGTGACCTTCAGGCCCTTGTAGACGGTCACGCCGGCGCACAGCACCGGTGCGATCTCGACGAAGCCCACGTCCTTCGGAAGCAGGCCGACATAGTTGGCATCGGCCAGTGCGTACTCGGCGAAGCCGCCGTTGACCGAGTAACCGGTATTGCGCTGTGTCTCGCACAGCGTTTCCCAGCCACCCAGGCAGTGTTCGCAATGGCCACACGCCGAGTACAACCAGGGGATGCCGACCCTGTCGCCTTCCTTGACGTGCCCTACCCCGCCTCCCACGGCCACGACGTGCCCCACGCCCTCGTGGCCGGGGATGAACGGCGGGTTCGGTTTCACCGGCCAGTCGCCCTCGGCGGCGTGCAGGTCGGTGTGGCAGACGCCACAGGCCTCGATCCTGACCAGTACCTCGCCCGCCCCCGGGCGTGGTACCGAGACTTCCTCGATCACCAGTGGCTTGCCGAACTCACGCACGACAGCGGCCTTCATGGTCGAATTCATGTTCGGATCTCCGTAGTGCGCTTGCCCACAGAATGACGCCGGCACGAGGCCGGCGCTTTGATCACGATCAAACCTTTGAAGATTCGCGGAGCAGGTTCAGCTGGCCAGCACGGACGCCTCGCGGGCCAGGCGTTCGATCGCCTCCCAGTCGCGGGTCTGCAGCAGTGCCGGGGTGGTCAGCCACGAACCGCCCACGCACAGCACGTTGGGCAGATGCAGGAACTGCGGTGCGGTCTGCGCACTGATGCCGCCGGTCGGGCAGAAGCGCACATCGGCGAACGGACCGTGCCAGGCGGCCAGTAGCGCGGCGCCGCCGGCCTGTACCGCCGGGAAGAACTTGAAGGTGTCCTGGCCATGCTCCAGGCCCAGGATCAGGTCCGAGGCGGTGGCGGCACCGGGCAGGTACGGCAGGTCGGCATCACGCGCGGCCGCATACAACGCCGGCGTGGCACCGGGGGACACCGCGAATCGCGCGCCGGCCTGCTTTGCTGCCTGCATCTGCGCGGCGTCGAGTACGGTGCCGGCACCGATCACCGCGTCCGGCACGGCCTCGACCATCGCCTTGATCGCATCCAGCGCCTGCGGCGTGCGCAGCGTCACCTCGATTACCGGCAGGCCGCCGCGGAACAGTGCCTGGGCGACGTCGACCGCTTCATTCACATCTTCGGGGGTGTACACCGGGATCACCGGTGCCAGCTTCAACAGCGCGCGCAGGCGCGGATCAGCGCTGGACATGGTCTTGCTCCTTGCCCGACGGGGCATCGCGGATCGCCGCCGGGTACGGCAGCGCAGCGGCGCATGATGCCACGTGGCTCACGAAGGTGCTGGCAGCGTCGCCCCGCCCTGCCCCGGTCAGGCCGGGTCGGCCTGCAGCGCCTGGATGCGGCGCTGGTACCAGTCGCCACCGAGCGGATCGAACACCGCCGAGCGCTCCATCTGCGACTCGTACACGTGCACAGAAATCGCCAATGCGTCGTCACTGGCGTTGCGCAGGGTGTGGTACTCGTGCGGCGGGATCAGGCTGCCGGCACTGCCGCAGCCTCCGCGCAGCGTGGCGTGGCGGTGGAAACGCCAGCGCTCGCCGGCGCGCTCCAGCAGCTCGTAACGGGTGATCTCCAGTTCGCCCAACCACACTCCCTCCACACACCACATGGCATCGTGGTCGTGCAGCGGCGTGCCCTGCCCTGGGCCCCAGCTCATGGCGATCACGCTGTAGCCGTGTTCGCGGCTGTGGTACAGCGGACGTCGCGCGTAATGATCACTGACCGGCCGATGCACGCATTCGGGCAATTCGATGCGGCTGTCGGTTATGGCTTCCTGCAGCGCCAGCTGCAGGTCGGCGGTGATGCGCCCGGCATCACCGGCGGTGACCGCCGCATCGACCGCAGCGATCAACCGGTCGCGGCCACGGAACGGCGGAAACGGAGAGGTCTGCAGGTCCATGCACCTGACTGTAGCGGAGCATGGTTAAGGGAATGTTGGCGTTCGCGCGCGTCGCGTCCGCATTCAGGGTGAACACGCGCAGAAGAACGGTTCAGATGCAGAGGCACTAGAGCGATCACAAGGGAACCTCGCGAAGCAAAACGTGTCGAACACGACGCGATTCAGATCCGCTGCGACGTTCCGCAACTTCGCATCCGACGGGTGCAAGGCTAGAATTCTCCGACTTACCTGGTTCTATACATGTCAGTGCGAAATATGAGCGATGCCGCGTTGCCGGCATCGAAAGGCAAGGCTGCCACGATCAACGACATCGCACGACTGTCGGGAGTTTCCAAGAAAACGGTTTCAAGAATCATCAACAACTCGCCGCTGGTGCGCAAAGACACCCGCGACAAGGTCGAGGCGTTGATGCGCGAGGTCGGTTACGTGCCCGACCCGCTGGCGCGCGGACTCGCGTTCCGCCGCTCCTTCCTGATCGGCCTGGTGTATGACGACCCCGGCGCCCAATGCATTGTCGACCTGCAGCACGGCGCGCTGGAAGCGCTGCGCGGCACCGGCTATGAGCTGGTGGTGCACCCGTGCAACAGCCAGGATCCGGACTGTGCGGACGGCGTGCGCCGTTTCGTGCAGCAGCAGAAACTGCATGGCGTGATCCTCGGCCCGCGCGCCTCCGAATCGATGGCGCTGGCGCAGATGCTCGACGCGATCGACTGCCGCCACATCCGCATCAACGCGCATGCGTCGGAAGAAGACGTGCAGGCGGTGGTCACCCACGATCGCGATGGTGCGGCGGCGGCTGCGGGCTACCTGCTCTCGCTCGGCCACCGCGACATCGCGGTGATTGCCGGTCCCGGTGACCGGCGCGCTGCCCGCGAGCGGACCCACGGCTTCCTTGATCGGCTGGCCCAGGTCGGCGTGACCCTGCCGGGCGAGCGCGTGCTGGAAGCGGGCGACACCTTCGAGTCCGGCGTGCATGCCGCCGAACGCCTGCTGATGGGCGGACAACGCCCCAGTGCGATCTTCACCGGCAACGACGAAATGGCCGCGGGCGTCTACCAGGTGGCATTGCGTGCGGGCATCGCGGTGCCGCAGCAGTTGTCGATCGTCAGTTACGACGACAGCCCGCTGGCGTCGCGGCTGTGGCCGCCGCTGACGTCGGTACGCCGCCACGTCTCCGACATCGGCCGCATGGCTGCCGCGATGCTGGTGCAGACCGACGTACCGGAGGCGCCGGCTGTGGCCAGCGTGCATCCGCAGCTGATGGTGCGCGGTTCCTGCCGGGCCGTGGACGGCTGAGTGTCCTGCCCTCGCCTGCGCCGTCGCGACAGAACGGTGCAGGCAACAACGAAAACGGCGCACCAGGGTGCGCCGTTTCCACTGCGGAGCGGTGTGCGTTACGCGCTTACACGTCGCCGCCGTCGGCCCAGCCTTCACCCGTGCCCTTCTGGAACACGCGGTCATCGCCCTGCACATCACCGGCCGGCAGATGCGCCTGGTCGGCCAGTGCCGCGTAGATCGGGGTGAAGTCCGGCGACGTCGCCTGCATCAGCTGTTCGAAGCTGTCGATGACGAAGTAGGTCTTCTGGAAGGTGTCGATGCGGTACTTGGTGCGCATGATCCGCTGCAGGTCGAAGCCGATGCGGTTGGGCGCGGTCGATTCCAGCGAGTACAGCGACTCGCCCTTCGACGACACGATGCCGGCGCCGTAGATGCGCAGGCCGTCGGGCGTATCGATCAGGCCGAATTCCACCGTGTACCAGTACAGGCGGGTCAGGTTCTGCAGTGCATCCGGGCCGATCGCGTGGGCCTTGACGCCGCCACGGCCGTACGCCTCCATGTAGTCGGCGAACACCGGGTTCATCAGCAGCGGCACGTGGCCAAACAGATCGTGGAACAGGTCCGGTTCGGCGATGTAGTCGATCTGGTCCGGGCGACGGATCCACCAGGTCACCGGGAAACGGCGGTTGGCCAGGTGGTCGAAGAAATCCAGTTCCGGCAGCAGGCCTTCAACGCCGACCAGGGTCCAGCCGGTGGCGGCGCCCAGTACTTCGTTGAGCTGGTCGAAGCGCGGAATCATGTGTGCGCTCATGCCCATCTCGTCCTGCGCGTCCAGGAACTCCTGGCAGGCGCGGCCGACCAGCAGTTCGCGCTGGCGCTGGTACAGCGTGCTCCAGGTGGCGTGGTCGTCGGCGCTGTAGGTGTCCCACGGCTGCTCGACGAGCGCGGTGGTATACACCGGCACGTAGCCCTTGTCGGTCTGCTGGTGTTCGACGCGGCGGGGCTGGACGAGGTCCATGGGGCACTCCTTGACGGGATACCCACGATGCTAGGGCAGGGCGCGCGCAACAGGGTTGCAAAAGTTGCGTCGATTAGCCTGGTTGGCGCAATATCCTTGCGTACTCACCATGTTGCGGGGCAACAATGGCCGGAGAAGTCCAGTTCGATCGCACGGATATACGTCTACTGGCTGAAATCCAGCGGGATGGGCGCGCCACCAACGCCGAGCTGGCGACACGGGTGAACCTCTCGCCCTCGGCCTGCCTGCGCCGCCTGCAGCGGCTGGAAAGCGAGGGCGTGATCGTCGGCTATGGCGCGCGGCTGGAACCGCGCCAGCTGCGCCTGGGCCTGCAGGCCTTCGTGCGCGTGCAGCTGGAAAAGCATGACCAGGCCGCCATCGGCCACTTCGTGGATAGCGTGCAGGGCTGGGATGAAGTGGTGGCCTGCCATGCGCTGACCGGCGACATGGACTACCTGCTGCACGTCTACGTGCGCGACCTGGAGCACTTCTCGCACTTCCTGCTGGACCGGCTGCTCAACGCCGGCGGCGTGGCCGATGCCAATTCCAGCTTCGTGCTGCGCACGGTGAAGGGTTTCCAGGCGTTGCCGTTGTCGCAGCTGGAGCCCTGAGCAGCCACCAGGCGTGCCCGGTGGCCTGGCATCAATGGATCAGCACTTGTCCTTGCGGCCCATCAGCTTGCCCAGGCGCGAGGCTTCCTCGCACTTTGGTGCGGCCACCGGCGCGGGTGCCGCCGCGGCGGCGCGCGCGCGCTGCAACTGCTGGATCTTCGCGCGGATCTGCGGCATGGCCGCCATTGCGGCCTTCTCGCCTTCCAGGATCGCGGTGCCGCGCTGGCTGAAATCGGCGGCGCCGATGTCCAGTACCTTCGGACGGATGACGATGTCGGCGCGCGCCAGCTCCTGCTCGCCCAGGCGCTGGCCCATGATCGAGATGGACTGGTTGACGATGCCCAGCATGTCCGTCGGTGCCTTGCCGCTGGCCTTGCTGGAGATGTCCACGGCGATCACGAAGTCGGCGCCGAGCTGGCGCGCGGCATCCACCGGCACCGGGCTGACCACGCCGCCGTCGATGTAATTGCGGCCGCCGATCTTCACCGGCTCGAACACACCGGGGATGCTGCTCGACGCGCGCACCGCCTGGCCGACGTTGCCGCGCACGAAGATCGCGCGCTCGCCCGTTTCCAGCTGGGTGGCAACGGCGGCGAACGGTTTCTTCAGGCGCTCGGCGGGACGGTTGGCGACCTGCTCGTTGACGTAGTCCTGCAGCTTCTGGCCCTGCACCAGGCCACCGGAGAACAGGCGTACGTCGCGGATGCTGGCTTCGTCCAGCGCGACTGCCTTGCTCTGCATCTGGAAGGCGTCCATGCCGCTGGCATACAGCGCACCGACCACGCTGCCGGCGCTGGTGCCGGAGACCACGGCCGGCTCGAAGCCGTTGGCTTCCAGCATCTTGATCACGCCGATGTGCGCGAAGCCCTTGGCCGCGCCGCCACCGAGGGCGATGCCGATCCTGATCGGCTTGGCCTGCGGCACCACGGTCGGCGCCGGCGGCGGCGTGGGGCGGACCGGGTCGCCACCGCAGCCGGCCAGCAGGCCGATCAGGGCGACGGACAGCAGCATGCGGGGGCGGAACAGGCTCATCGGCAGTGCGCTCGCGGCGCTGGATTCAGGAAAGGGCGCCAGCATACCGAAGCCGTGGCGGGGCGGGCAGGGTGGGGGGAACTCCCTATTCAGCAAAAAAACGTGAATCGCTTCTGGTGGGTGCGGACCTTGGTCCGCACAAATGCCTGGTCGCGCGCTGAAGGAATGTGCCAACCAAGGTTGGCACCTACCAAATGAGTGGGTCAGAACCGGTTGTCACCATCCAGCATCCGGCCCAGGCCGCCCAGCACCGAGCCTTCGCCGCGGCTCTGGCCGCCGCCCTGCGGTGCGGCCATCCACATGCGGCCGGCCAGGCGCGAGAACGGCAGCGACTGAAGCCAGACCTTGCCGGGGCCGGTCAGCGTGGCCAGGAACACGCCTTCGCCGCCGAACAGCATGCTCTTGATGCCGGCCACCCGGCGCACGTCCATGTCCACGCTGGAGTGATAGGCCACCACGCAGCCGGTATCCACGTCCAGGCGCTCGCCGGCGGCCAGCTCGCGCTCGATCACGCAGCCGCCGGCGTGGATGAACACCCAGCCGTCGCCTTCCAGCTTCTGCATGATGAAGCCCTCGCCGCCGAACAGGCCGGTCATGATCCTGCGCTGGAACTGCACGCCGATCTGCACGCCGCGCGCGCCGGCCAGGAAGCTGTCCTTCTGGCAGATCAGGCGGCCGCCGTGCTGGTCCAGTTTCATCGCCAGCACCGTGCCGGGGTAGGGCGCGGCGAAGGCGACCTTGCCCTTGCCATGCCCGCTCTGGGTGTAGACGGTGGCGAACAGGCTCTCGCCGGTCAGCACACGGCGGCCGGCGGCCATCATCTTGCCCATGAAGCCGCCCTGGTCACCGTTGGCAGCGCCAAACACCGTGTCCATCTGCACCGTGGCGTCCTTGAACATCAAGGCGCCGGCCTCGGCAATGGCGCTCTCGCCGGGGTCGAGCTCGAGCTCCACGAACTGCATTTCATGGCCGACGATGCGGAACTCGATGTCGTCGGCGCGGCCGCTGGCGCCGGCGGCGACCGGGACCGGCGGCGGTGTGTTGGGCATGCCCGGGGCCGGAGCCTGCAGCTCGGCCACCTCGGCGATCGGCGTCCACCCGCTCATGCCCTGGCACCATGCCAGGGCGCGTGGATTGGCCTGCGCGTAGCGGCGTGCGGCCCCGTCATCAAGCGGGCCGATGCGCTCGGCCTGGGCGGAGGCATGGAAGTACCACTGGGTCATGGCGGCGGGTCCGTCGCGTGGAAACCCCGAGTCTAGCGAGCGCCCGGGGGTGCCGGCGACGGGGCCATGAACGGCGGGCATTTGCGGCGTAGGTGCTGTATTGCAACAATTATCTGGTAGCGCCGTTTTACCACCCCTCCAAACACAGCCTACCGCCATGTCCCCGACCCGCACTTCCCGTGGCCGATTTCCGGTCGCGCGCCCCCTCGTTGCCGCTCTTTCCGCCCTGCTGCCGCTGGTAGCAGCCGCCCAGGAAACCCCCGCTGCCAAGGATCCGGTTGCCCTCGACGCCCTGCAGGTGACCGCGCAGCGCCGTGTCGAGAACGCCAAGGACGTGCCGGTCGCGCTCTCCGCGATCCAGGGCGAGAAGCTGGATGTGCTCGGTTCGGCCGGCGATGACATCCGTTTCCTGGCCGCACGCGTGCCCAGCCTCAACATCGAGTCGTCCTACGGCCGTGCCTTCCCGCGCTTCTACATCCGCGGCCTGGGCAACACCGATTTCGACCTCAATGCGTCGCAGCCGGTGTCGCTGGTGTATGACGACGTGGTGCAGGAAAGCCCGCTGCTGAAGGGCTTCCCGCTGTTCGACCTGGCCAACGTGGAAGTGCTGCGTGGCCCGCAGGGCACGCTGTTCGGCCGCAACACCCCGGCCGGCGTGGTCAAGTTCGATTCGGCGCGACCGTCGCAGGATGCCGACGGCTACGTGCGCGTGGGCTACGGCAGCTACAACAGCTGGAACGTGCAGGGCGCCTACGGCGGCCCGCTGACCGATCGCTGGTCGGCACGCGTCTCGGCGATCTACCAGCGCCGCGATGACTGGGTCGACAACACCCGCGTCGGCGCTCCCAACAGTGGCTTCGAAGGCTATGACGAAGCCGCCGGCCGCGTACAGTTCCTGTACGAAGGCGATGACTTCGAAGCGCTGTTCAACCTGCACAAGCGCAAGCTCAATGGCACCGCCCGCCTGTTCCGCGCCAACATCATCGAGAAGGGTGGCAACTCGCTGGTCGAGAACTTCGACCGCGACAAGGTGGCCAACGACGGCGTCAACTTCTCCGACCTGAAGACCTGGGGTGGCAGCGCGCGCCTGCAGTGGAACCTCGGCTCGGTGACGCTGCACTCGATCACCGGCTACGAAACCGCCGAATCGCTCAACCGCGGTGACATCGACGGTGGCTACGGCGCGGCGTTCCTTGGCGCCGGCAACTACGGCCCCGGCCTGATTCCATTCTCGTCGGAGTCGGCCGACGGCCTGCCGCATCACCGCCAGTGGACGCAGGAAGTCCGCATCGAGTCCAACGAGTGGGGCCGCTTCGACTGGCAGGCCGGCGTCTTCTACTTCGATGAAGACGTGACCATCAACAACTTCAACTACGACTCGCTGGCCCCGGGCAATCCGCAGACCGGCCACGTGGTGCAGAACCAGCGCAACAAGGCCTGGGCGGTGTTCGCCTCGGGTGACTTCGATGTCACCGACCGCTTCAAGCTGCGTGCCGGCGTGCGCTACACCCAGGACAAGAAGGACTTCAGCGCCAGCGTGCTGCAGGCCGTTCCGTTCGGCACCCCGGTCAGTGGCCCGTACCTGGCCAACACCGACGTCAACGACGTCAGCTGGGATGTCAGCGGCGTCTACAAGCTGACCGACGACATCAACGCCTATGCCCGCGTGGCCAAGGGCTTCCGCGCGCCGTCGATCCAGGGCCGCCTGGCCTTCGCGCCAGGCCTGTCGCAGGCCGATTCGGAGAAGGTGATCTCGTACGAGGCCGGCATCAAGGCCGACCTGTTCGAGCGCCGCGCGCGCCTGGGCCTGAGCGTGTTCCGCTACAACGTCGATGGCCAGCAGCTGATCGCGGTGGGCGGCAGCAACAACACCGCCACCCTGCTCAACGCCGACAAGACCATCGGCCAGGGCGTCGAGCTGGACCTGGAGGCCTACCTGGCCGACAACGTCCTGCTGACCTTCGGCAGCAGCTACAACGACACCGAGATCAAGGACAAGAACCTGGCGGTGGCGATCTGCGGCGGTGGCTGCACCATCACCGACCCGACCACGGTGATCAACGGCCAGACCTATGCGCTGGTGAACGGCAACCCGCTGCCGCAGGCGCCGAAGTGGATCCACAACGCGACCCTGCGCGTGGGCTTCCCGCTCAGCGATGGCAGCGAGCTGTACGCCTACACCGACTGGGCCTACCGCAGTGCGGTGAACTTCTTCATCTACGAGTCGCCGGAATTCCGCGGCCGCAGTTCGCTGGAAGGCGGCCTGCGCCTGGGCTACAACTGGGATTACGGCCAGTACGACGTGGCGGTGTTCGGTCGCAACCTGACCAACCAGACCCGCGTGGTCGGCGCGATCGACTTCAACAACCTGACCGGCTTCCTCAACGAGCCGCGTACCTGGGGCGTGGAGTTCACCGCGAAGTTCTGATGCGGTGGCTGCGTTGATGCAATGCAGAAGGGCCGGCGCAATGCCGGCCCTTCTGGTTTCCTGCTTCGTGTAGAGCCGAGCCTGCGCTCGGCTGCTCTGAGCCGAGCATGGCTCGGCTCTACAGAGGCATGGCCTACAGCGCGCTCTGCGGGCGCACCTTCAGCACCGCATTCTCGGTGGCGCAGTCGCGGCTGGAGTGCCGACCGGCCTTGCGCGCCGCCTCGATCTCCTTGCGTGCGGCCAGCAGGTCCTTGTTGAAGGCAGCGTTGTCATGCAGGCGGGCCACGGCGGCCGCGCCCATGAAGCGCCCTTCGAGGATGTCGCTCTGCCAGTGCACGTTGCACACCAGGCGGCTCTCGCCGTAGTTGCGGCCGCGGGCCTGGATGGCATCGGCGCGGTCCGGCGCGATCTCCGACAGGATCAGGGCCCAGGCCCAGCCGATCGAGGTGTGGCCGGACGGATAGGAACCGTTCTTGCGCAGGCCGTCCTCGTCCTTCGGCGAGCAGGTCGGCTCACCGTTGACCATGAACGGGCGCGGGCGCTGGTAGTGGTTCTTGGCCGCCTTGGTGGCGGCGCTGGCGTCGATCCGGCTGCGCTCCAGCAGTCGGTACAGCGCCGGGGTCTTCACTGCATCGACGTCGATGTCGGCGGCACAGGAGAAGTGGTTGGCGCCTTCGGGGAAGCCGAGTTCCGCATCGACGCCGGCCTGGGCGAAGCGCGGGCTGCCACGCAGCGCGCGGGCTTCACGGCTGACCTGTTCGTCCAGGGCGAGGGCGGCCGAACCGGCCGCCGGTGGTGCCGGCACCAGGTCCAGGCTGGCCGGAACCGCGCTCGTGTCCAGATAGCCCACCGCCTTGGTGGTGATGTTGGCTTCGACGGCGGTCGGCTTGCTGGCGGTGGCTGCGCAGCCAGCCAGGACCGCGACAACGGTGAGACCGAGCAGTGGGCGGGCAGTGTGGGAAATCAGCGACATGGACGGCTCCAGAGGAAAAACATCGCGTCATGATCGCAGCCCGTATGCGACACCGCAGTGGCCATCGGTCATACGGCCAGACCCGGCATGGTCATCGGGGCAGTATGAAAAACGTCATCGAGTGTCGTCAGTCTCCTGAATCCGGGCGCAGCGCACGGACTTTCACGCGCCTGCGCCGCGAGCATCGACACAACGGGGTCGAGAGGCCGTCCAGTTCCAGCCGGGTCGGGGGGATCCACTGACAGAGGGAGAGAAGCGATGCGCAGCACCGCAACAGGAAGTACCGTCCTGGCCCTGCTCCTCGGGCTGGCAACCGCCCCGGCGCAGGCCGCCGACGTGGTCGGCGTGGCCTTCGTGCATGGCACCGGCGCGCAGACCAATGCCACCCAGGACTACTGGCAGCCGGCGATCATCGACACCGTGCGCCAGGGTCTGCCGAACAGCAGCAACTACGTCGTCATCAACTGTGACTTCACCCAGTACATGTGGAAACCGGAAGCGGCCGGTTGCCTGGCCAACCAGCTGACCGGCTTCATCGACAGCCGTGGCATCACCCAGCTGGTGGTGATCACCCACTCCAACGGCGGCAACGTGATGCGCTGGATCCTGTCCAACCCGACCTACGACAGCCGCTATCCGAAGATCATCCGCACGGTGCGCAAGGTCAATGCGCTGGCTCCGTCCTCGGCCGGTACACCGCTGGCCGATGCAGTGCTCAACGGCAATACCTTCGAAACGTCGCTGGGCTGGCTGCTGGGCTACAAGAACGACGCGGTACGCCAGCAGCAGGTGGCAAGCATGGCCACCTACAACGCGCAGAACCTGTACGGCACGGCCGGTCGCCCGGCGCTGCCCAAACCGTTCCGTGCGGTGGTCGGCAGCGATGTGGAATCGGCGGTGTGGGACAGCAACAGCTACTGCGGTGGCTACGCCGCCAATGTCGGCCTGGAGTTCACCCAGAACTGGCTGTCGTCCTGCTCCGATGGCTTCCTGGAGTGCAGCAGCCAGAAGGCTGCCGGCACCACCTGGTTCACCGACAAGGCACGCACCCAGGGCGCCGAACCACTCAGCCACAACCAGAGCCGGCGCGAGTGCTTCGGCCTCGGCACCCTGCTGCGCAACGACCTGAACCAGTGAGGGAGATGACCATGACGAACCATTCCACCCTGCTGGCCAGTGCTTTGCTGGCCGTGCTGTCCCTTTCCGCAGCGCAGGCCGCGCAGCCGCTGCAGGCCGCCCGCGCGGGCGATCAGGTGCCTGCCGCACTGGTGGCCGCGCCGCTGCCCGCCGATGAAAGCGAGCACGCGCCGCTGTCCTTTGCCTGGGCGCTGGACCCGGCACAACCGCTGCAGGCGGCCACGCCGTATGCCTCGGTCAGCCGCAGCTACTGGCAGCAGGTCGATGGCACGCAGCTGCAACGCGGCCTGGACCTGCCGCTGACGGCGCCCGATGCGGTGATCCAGCTGAGCCCGGCCGCAGGTGCCCGCGCGCTGCCGGCCAACACCCTGCAGGTGCGCGACCCGGCCGGCCGCAGCAGCGTGGCCCGCAGTGTCGATGCGCGCGCGCTGCAGGATGCCGGCATGCCGGTGAGTGATGGCAGCAGCATGCTGCGCACCGGCGCGACCAGTTCGGCCGGTGCGTACACGCTGCAGAGCACGCAGGCGCAGGGCCGCTATGTGGTGCAGGTGCTTGAGCCGAACAGCCCGCTGCGGCTGGAAGTGCAGGCCAACCAGGCGCAGGTGCTGGCTGGTGGCAACGTGCAGCTGCAGGCACGCCTGCTGGAAGACGGCGCCACCACCGCGCAGCTGGCATCGCGCCGTGGCGGCCTGGGCGGTGAAGCCCTGCTGGTCGCACCGGATGGCCGCAGCTGGCCGCAGCGCCTGCTGCGCACCACCGACGGCAGCCTGCGCGCGCAGGTGCGCATCCCCGCCGATCTCGGCAGCGTGCAGGGGCTGTGGGAACTGCAGGTGTTCGCCCAGGCCGATGGCGTGCTGCGCGACGGCAAGGTGGCTTTCGCGGTGGCACGGCCGACCGCGCGCTTCAGTGGCCAGGCGGCACCGGACCCGTCCAGCCGCCAGGTGGCACTGCCGCTGCAGGTGGCCGCCGCTGGCCGCTACGAAGCACGCGGCACGCTGTACGCCACGGCCCGCGATGGCCAGTTGAAGCCGGTCGCGCAGGCACATGCGGCGGCGTGGTTCGATGGCCCCGGTGCAGGCCAGCTGGTGCTGCCGTTCGACCAGGCCGCATTGCCGGCCGGTTTCGGTGCGCCGTACGAACTGCGCGACCTGCAGCTGCAGGACCAGAGCCGGATGGCACCGATCGAGTCGCGCGCGCTGGCGTTGCGGTTCTGAGCACGGCGGTGGCGGGCCGGGATATCCGGCCCGCTGCATTGCATCCTGTAGAGCCGAGCCGATGCCCGGCTGCTGTTTGCCGTGATCAGGAGCAGCCGAGCATCGGCTCGGCTCTACAGTGGCATGTCGATCACCCCGCGTACGCGGTCAGCCGGCCTTCCTGCTCGCATACGGTGATCGCGCCGCCGAACACCGCCGACAGCGGTTCGTTGCGCAGCAGCTCGGCGCGGGTGCCGTCGGCCAGTACGCGACCATCGCGCAGCAGCACCACGCGCTCGATCTCGGGAATGATCTCTTCGATGTGGTGGGTCACCAGCACCAGGGTGATGCCCTGCTGCGCCAGCACCCGCATGGTCGCCACCAGCTGCTCGCGGGCGACCAGGTCCAGCCCGGTGGAGGGTTCGTCCAGCAGCAGTGCCTGCGGTCGATTGACCAGCGCGCGGGCGATCAGCACGCGGCGGGTCTCGCCGGCCGACAGCTCGGCATAGGCGCGCTCGCGCAGCGACAGGGCACCGGTCATCGCCAGCGTTTCGCCGACGCGTGCACGCATGTCGGCGGTCACCTCGCGGAAGGCCGGCACCACGTAGCTGGCGAAGAAGCCGGACAGCACCGCCTGTTCCACGGTCAGGCCGGGCATGTCGGCCAGGTTGCTGCTGAGGTCGCCGGTGACGATGCCCAGCTGCGAGCGCAGCCGGTCCACCTGCCAGCGGTTCTGGCCCAGCACCTTCACCGCCACCGTGCCGTCGCCCTGCGCCAGTGGATACAGTTCGCGGGTGATCAGCTTGATGAAGGTGGATTTGCCGCAGCCGTTGGGGCCGAGCAGGGCGGTGTGCTGGCCCTGCGCGATGCGCAGGCTGAGCCCGTGCAGCACCTTCACCTGGCCGCGCACCACGGTGGCGCGGTCCAGTTCGATCAAGGGGGGTAGCTCCGCGACGGGCGGGGCGGCGGTCATGGCGCTGGCGCGTGGATCAAGGCTCGACAACTCAGGTCCCCAACTGTGAACGGTGCCACGGATGGCGATGCGATACATCGCCGCAGGGATGCAGTTTGCAACGCAAGCGGCCATCATGTCTGCCATCCCCGCGTCGATCCGGAGAGCCGTCATGCCTGATGCCCTGATGTCCCTGTTGACCGGTGGTGTGCTCGGCCTGGGGTGGTGGGCCATGCTGGCAGTGCTCCTGGTCTTCACCCAGATCACCATCTTCTCGGTGACCCTGTACCTGCACCGCAGCCAGGCCCATCGCGGGGTCGATTTCCACCCGGCGCTGGCCCACGTGTTCCGTTTCTGGCTGTGGCTGACCACCTCGATGATCACCCGCGAGTGGGTGGCCATCCATCGCAAGCACCACGCCAAGGTGGAGACCGAGGACGACCCGCACAGCCCGGTCACCCGCGGCATCGGCAGGGTGTTCTGGCACGGCGTGGAGCTGTACCGGGAGGCACGCGGCATGCGCGCGGACATCGAACAGTACGGGCGCGGTACCCCGGACGATGCGATCGAGCGCCACCTGTATACCCCGCACGCCACGCTGGGCCCGGTGCTGCTGCTGGTGATCAACAGCGTGCTGTTCGGCCTGCCCGGCGTGGCCCTGTGGGCGATCCAGATGGCATGGATCCCGTTCTGGGCAGCCGGCGTGGTCAACGGCCTGGGCCACTGGTGGGGCTACCGCAACTACGAGTCTGCCGATACCTCCACCAATCTCACGCCGTGGGGGTTCTGGATCGGTGGCGAGGAGCTGCACAACAACCACCATGCCTTCCCCAGCTCGGCGCGCTTCGCGATGCGGCGCTGGGAATTCGACATCGGCTGGAGTGCGATCCGCCTGCTGCAGGCGCTGCGCCTGGCCAAGGTGCTGCGGGTGGCACCGGCCATGGACGTGCGTCCGAACATCGCCGTGCCCGATGCCGAGACCCTTAAGGCGCTGCTGTCGCATCGCTTCCAGGCGATGACCGACTACCAGCGCAATGTGTTCATGCCGGCCCTGCGCGAGGAAGCCGCCCAGGCCGGAGCCAAGCTGCGCCGCCTGCTGCCGCGCCGGCTGCGCCGTGGACTGGTCAACGATGGTCGCTGGCTGAAGCCGGACAGCCGTGCCCAGCTCAGCGCATGGGTGGCACAGCGCCCGCGCATCCGCACCCTGGTTGAGTACCGCGCGCGGCTGGCGGCGTTGCTGGAAGCCCGAGGCCACGACGCCGCCGAGCGCCTGCACCAGTTGCAGGCGTGGTGCCGCGAGGCCGAGGAAAGCGGTATTGCGGCGTTGCAGGCCTACGCCGCACGCTTGAAGGGCTACAGCCTGGTGGGCGCATGAGGGCAGGGTACGGGCTTCTGCTGGCGGCACTGCTGCCGGGCGCGGCGCTGGCCCAGGTCACCGACACCGCCAGCTATCTGCAGCGGATGGACAGCGATGGCGACGGCAGGGTCAGCGAGGCCGAGTACGTGCAGTGGATGCTGTATGCCTTCGACCGCATGGACCGCAACGGTGATGGTGTGCTGACGGCCGAGGAGCTGCCCGGTGGCAAGGGCAGGGCGATCAGCCGCGAGCAGCAGCGGCAGGTGATCGTGCAGCGCTTCCACAAGCAGGATGCCAACGGTGATGGTTTCCTGGATGCGCGCGAACTGGCGGCGCCTCCGCGCTAAAGATTCCCGGCGTGCTGCCGATGGTGGGTTCGACGCGATCCCGGGTACCGGTCGATCCGCACGGGTAAGGCGATCTGGCATGTCGACCGCGATGGATCGCGGTAGGGGGAAGGACATGGAAGGGAGTGCGGTGCCATTGCGATGATCGATGCCGAACGGAATCGCCTGCACTGGCCCGACACGACCCAAGGATCCCCCATGAAATCGAACCCACCCCTGCTGGCGGCCGCGCTGCTCGGCAGCCTCGTCATCGCCTCGCCTGTGCTGGCCAATGAGCCACCCCCGACCGCCCCGTCCGACACGGCGACGGCTGCAGACGTTCCCGCCGCTGATGCCGGCGTTGTCGCCGCCGTGGCGGAGCTGCCTGCCTGGGAAAGCCGGGTGCCGGTGAGCGTAAAGCTGCAGATGGGCGCGGATGGCCAGCCAGTCGGCGACAAGACGCTGCGCCTGGTGCAGCGTTCCACCACCGGCAAGCTGGTGGCCGCGCAGGTTGCCGTGTCATTGTTTTCCGGCACGCTCGGCGGCAGCTCGTTCAAGAAGGACCAGCTGAAGGGAACCCGGGTGGAGACCGTTCCGAACCCGGCCTTCGGTTACCTGCAGGACCAGGTGCGCATGCGCCTGGCCGAGTACTTCACCGCGCATCCGGGCGCTGTGCCGGCAGAGGTACGGCCGGTGCAGATCACCGCCGATGGCTTCACCCTGATCTACAAGGAACTGGGCGATGCCGATACCCAGTACGAGCTGCGCCAGACCCAGCACGTCGGCTTCCCGTATACCCGCAAGCTGTTGCGCCTGGTCGGTGGCGAAGGCGTGCAGTGCCAGGTCGACGCACCGGTGGCCGCACCCCTGGAAGCCTGGCAGGCCGGCGACTATGCGTTGGTCAAGCAGACGGCCGAGCGCTACAGCGACCAGTGCCTGGCCCGGTTCGTGGAAACGCTGCCGTCGCTGTTCCCGGACCGTTCCGCCGCTGCGGCACCGGTTCCGGCGGAGCCCGTGCGCGCCGGCCAGGGCGCCTGACACCGGTCGATGCCGGGGATCATTCCCCGGCATCGACGGCCAGGTGCCGGCCGCAGAGCGGGGATAGAATCCCTGCATGCCTGAACTGCCCGAAGTCGAAACCACCCGCCGCGGCCTGGCGCCGCACCTGCAGGGCCGCCGCGTGCATGGCGTGATCCTGCGCCGCGCCGACCTGCGCTGGCCGATTCCACCGGAAGTGGCCGAGCTGCTGCCGGGGCAGCGCATCGAGGACATCCGCCGGCGCGCCAAGTACCTGCTGCTGGATACCGCCATCGGCAGCGCGGTGCTGCACCTGGGCATGTCCGGCAGCCTGCGCGTGCTGCCCGGTGACACACCGCTGCGCGCCCACGACCATGTGGATATCAGTCTGGACAACGGCCGCCTGCTGCGCTTCAACGACCCGCGCCGATTCGGCAGCCTGCTCTGGCAGCCCGCCGGTGAGATCCACCCGCTGCTGCAGGGGCTGGGCCCGGAGCCACTGGACGAGGGATTCGACGGCGACTACCTGTTTGCGCGCAGCCGTGGCCGCAGTGCGCCGGTGAAGACCTTCCTGATGGACCAGGCGGTGGTGGTGGGCGTGGGCAACATCTACGCCGCCGAGAGCCTGTTCAAGGCCGGCATCAGTCCGCTGCGCGAGGCTGGGAAGATCTCGCGCGAACGCTACCAGCGGCTGGCCGACGCGGTGAAGGAGATCCTGGGCTATGCCATCACCCGTGGCGGCACCACCCTGCGCGATTTCATCAGCCCCGATGGCGCGCCGGGCTACTTCGAACAGGAACTGCTGGTGTACGGCCGTGACGGGCTGCCCTGCCCGAACTGTGGCCGCGCGCTGAAGCGCGCCACCATCGGCCAGCGCGCCAGCGTCTGGTGCAGCCACTGCCAGCGCTGAGCCGGCAGCCAGCGGCAGCTGAACGGGCAGGGCGCGTCTCCGCTGCCCGTTAACGTTTGTCTGCCTATGATGGCCGACCTTCCTCCCTGTGCCTGACGCGCCTGCATGCAACGACGCGACTTCATCCGCAATGCCTCCCTCGCCCTGGCTGCATTCGGCCTGCCGTCCCTGCCCGCGTGCGCGGCCAGCAGGAGCGGCCAGATGGGCCTGCGCCGCCTCGGCCAGCCGCAACCGTTCGACTTCGCTACCCTGAAGGGCCAGGCGCGCGCGCTGGCGCAGGCGCCCTACAAGAGCCACAAGCGGGTGCTGCCGGGCCGTCTGGAAGGACTGGACTGGGACCAGTACCAGTCGATCGGCTACCGCCAGGACCATGCGCTGTGGGCCGACCAGCCCGGCAAGTTCCAGGCCAAGTTCTTCCACCTGGGCCTGTACTTCCATTCGCCGGTGCGCATGTTCGACGTGGTCGACGGCAAGGCGCAGGAGCTGGCCTATGACGGCGCGGCGTTCAACTACGGCAAGAGCGGCATCAAGGATGGCGAGCTGCCGGCCGACCTCGGCTTCGCCGGCTTCCGCCTGAACACCCGCAAGGACACTGACCGCGACTTCGCCGCCTTCCTCGGCGCCAGCTACTTCCGCGCGGTCGGCAAGGAAGGCCAGTACGGCCAGTCCGCGCGCGGCCTGGCGATCGACACCGGGATGGGCAAGCCGGAGGAATTCCCGGATTTCATCGCCTACTACCTGGAACAGCCATCGGCTGATTCGGACACGATCGTGGTCTACGGCCTGCTGGATTCACCCAGCGTGGCTGGCGCCTATCGCTTCGCGATCACCAATGGCGACGTGCTGCTGATGGACATCGACAGCGCGCTGTACCCGCGCAAGCCGATCGAGCGGCTCGGCATCGCACCGTGCACCAGCATGTACCAGGTGGGCGAGAACGACCGCCGCATGGCATGGGACTGGCGCCCGGAGATCCACGATACCGATGGCCTGTCGCTGTGGACCGGCGCTGGCGAATGGATCTGGCGGCCGCTGCTGAACCCGCGCAACCTGCGCTTCAACATGTTCGTGGACCGCAACCCGCGCGGCTTCGGCCTGCTGCAGCGCGACCGCAATTTCGACCATTACCAGGACGACGGCGTGTTCTACGAGAAGCGCCCGTGCCTGTGGGTGGAGCCGAAGGGCGAATGGGGCGAGGGCTCGGTGCAGCTGGTGGAGATTCCCACCGTGGACGAGACGTTCGACAACATCGTGGCGTTCTGGAACCCGAAGGAAAAGCCGCAGCCGGGCCAGGAGCTGCTGGTCGGCTACCGCCTGTACTGGGGCGCCGAACCGCCGGCGCGCCCGCCGCTGGCGCACTGCGTGGCCAGCCGCACCGGCCTGGGCGGTGTGGTCGGCAAGAAGCGCGAGTACTTCAGCTGGCGCTTCGCGGTGGACTTCGAAGGGGGCGAGCTGGCCAGCCTGATCGACAAGGGTGAGGTCGAGGCGGTGGTGGAAGCCAGCCGTGGCCGGGTCGAGATCGTGTCGGCGCGCCCGCTGCGCGAGATCAACGGCTATCGCGCGATGTTCGACCTGGTGCCGCCGGAAGGCAGTACCGAGCAGATCGACATCCGCCTGTTCCTGCGCAGTGGCGGCAAGACGCTTACGGAAACCTGGCTGTACCAGTACACCCCGCCGCCGGCGGGTGCGCCGGAGCGCACGCTGTACTAAGAGGGGTTGGGTTTGCAGGGCTTGCAGCCCTGCACCTGCAGACATCAACGTCAACGTCAAAAGCGGGCATTCCGTGGGACGGCGGGGTGGGTCCGGCGGCGGGAGACGCCGTAAACCCTTCCCTGGGGGCTTGGTCGCGGCATCCATGCCGCGAACACTCCCGCCACCGGACCCACCCCGCCTTCGACAGACCTCCGCGATCTGTCGGAATTGCTCATGGGGTCAGATCCGTTTTACGAAGGAAAACGGATCTGACCCCGGAATTTCATTCGATATCTGACAGATGTGTCGACCAAGGTCGACACCTACCAACAGCCGCGGCCAACTGTCAGAGGTGGGGCGGTGTCGGAGTGCGGGGTGTCAGCCGCATGGATGCGGCTGCCAAGCTTACAGGGACGTACTTGCAGCGTCCCCGCACTCCGACACCGCCCCGCCATCACACGCAATGCCAGCTCTTGCTGTTGCTGTTGCCGGCCAGCGGCCGGCACTACCGCGGGTGCAGGGCTGCAAGCCCTGCAAAAGAACACCCCTTACAGCGGCAGGGGTGCCTGCGCCGGATCGATCCGTCCTTCGCCGCGGGTGATCTTCTTGAACTCCGCACGGCTGACCGACACGTAGCGGTCGTTGCCACCGATCTCCACCTGCGGGCCATCCTGCACGGCGTGGCCATGCTCGTCCACGCGCACGGTCATGGTCGCCTTCTTGCCGCTGTGGCAGATGGTCTTGATCTCCTGCATCTCGTCGGCCCAGGCCAGCAGGTACTGGCTGCCCTCGAACAGCTCGCCGCGGAAGTCGGTACGCAGGCCGTAGCACAGCACCGGAATTCGCAGCTGGTCGACTACCTCGCTGAGCTGCCAGACCTGGGCGCGGGTCAGGAACTGCGCCTCGTCCACCAGCACGCAGCCCATCGGGCCGTTGGCCGCCAGATCCTGCTCCACCCAGCGCTGCAGGTCGGTATCGCGGTCGAAGGCCATGCCATCGGCGCGCAGGCCGATCCGCGAGGCGACCACGCCGGCGCCGGCACGATCGTCCAGGCGTGGGGTCAGGATCGCCACCCGCATGCCACGCTCGCGGTAGTTGTGTGCGCTCTGCAGCAGGGTAGTGGTCTTGCCGGCGTTCATCGCCGAGTAGTAGAAGTAGAGCTTGGCCATCGGCCAATTCTAGTCGCCACCCGGCCCGCCGTCGCGGATCTGCTGCGGTGCACCGATCTCGATGCTGGGCGCAAGCGCTGGCCGCCAGTAGTTGTCCTGCAGGCACCAGTAGTCGGCGGCCTTCCAGTAGTCGTTGTCGTAGACGATGTTGCCTGGTGTTGCGATGCCCTGCTCGTCGCCGCGGCGCTGCACGACGACCAGGGCCGAGCTCACGTAGCCGACGCGGCTGCCGGTGATCTGCCGGCGCCCGTCGCTGAGCGCCCGTTCCATGCGGGGCTTGGCTACGCGGTCGCCATAGTCGGCGTACACCTGTTGGCCGCGCTCGATCGCCTGTGCCTGCTGCAGCGGATCAAGGCGTGCCCAGTAGTGTTCCCGCAGGACCAGGAAGTCGTGGTACATGCGCTCGGCGGCCAGGTCCATCCAGATGTAGGCCATCACCGGGTCCGGCGCAGTGCCGATACCCTCCTGGTACAGCCTTGCCACCATTGCCTGGGAGAACTTGTCGGCGTAGCGTGCCGAGCGTTTGTAGTAGACCAGGGCCCTGGCGGGCTGTTTATCCTGTTCGGCCCGTTGGGCCATGCTTCGCCAGAAGAGGTCCGGGTGCGAATCGAAAAACCCTCCGGTCAGGACGGTGGGCGGAATCCGTCGCGGGGCCTCAACCGGACATTCCTTTGCGGCGACGGCAGCGGCCGTCGACAGAAGCAGCAACAGGCAGAGTGGAGCGTGTTTCGCCTTCATGATCGCCCTCCTGGCCATGGCCATGGAAAAAAACCAACGTCATCGCCCCGACTTCGCCAACGCCTCGTCCTGCCATTGCCGGTAGGCCACCGGATCCCAGTAACGGGCCAGCTGGTGCTTCTCCGGTTGCAGCACGCGCGGCCCGGCATCGCCGCGGCCCTGGCTGCGCATGGCGCCGCTCCAGCCGGCGCGGCTGCCGGTCTGCTGCATGCTGCCGGCGCGCAGCTCGCGTTCCAGCCGCGGTGTGGCGGCGGGGTCACCGAACTCGGCGTACAGCGCGCGGCCCTCGCGCACCGCACGCTCGCGTTCGTCGGCGGACAGCGCCTCCCAGAAGCGTTCACGCTGCACCACCAGCCACTCGGTGCCGCGCTCGGCCGCCAGGTCCATCCACGCGTAGCCCAGGGCGCGGTCAGCCGGGCCGCCTTGCCCGTTCCAGAGCATGTCGGCCAGCGCTGCCTGTGACAGCTTGTCGCCGTAGCGCGCGGCATTGCGGAAGTCGATGCGGGCTTCTTCGTGGCGGCCCCGTTCGCGGGCCTGCATGCCGAGCCCACGGAAGCGCAGGTCCGGATGGTAGACGAGGAACTCGTGCGACTGCAGCACGATCGCTTCATAGGCATCCGTGCGCGGCGGCGGGCCGGACCCGGCCGCAGGCAGGGCCAGCAGGCCGAGCAGGGCGGCCGCAAGCGGACGGGCGATGACAGTCGGGGACATGGACCACGCTCCTGTGTTCCGGTGCCGATTCAATACCTTACGGGCGGGCGCCATGCAAGTCAGGTGGGCCTGCCGGCACCCCGCTACAATCCTGTCCCCATGCACGGTCTGAATCCTCCCCAAGCTGCCGCGGTCCTGCACATCGAAGGCCCGTTGCTGGTGCTCGCCGGCGCCGGCAGCGGCAAGACGCGCGTGATCGTGGAGAAGATTGCCCACCTGATCGGCTGTGGCCGCTACCCGGCCCGCCGCATCGCTGCGATCACCTTCACCAACAAGTCGGCCAAGGAAATGCGCGAGCGCGTGGCCAAGCGCCTGCGCGAGCAGGACGCCGACGAGGTGACCATCTGTACCTTCCATGCGCTGGGCCTGAAGTTCCTGCAGATCGAACATGCCGCCGTGGGCCTGAAGCGCGGTTTCTCGATCTTCGATGCCGATGATGCCGCCGCGCAGATCAAGGACCTGATGTACGGCGCCAAGCCCGATGACATCGAGGACATGAAGAACCTGGTGTCGCGCGCGAAGAACGCTGGCCTGTCGCCCGAACAGGCGATGGCCGCCGCGCGCAGCAACCGCGAGAAGGAAGCGGCCAGCGTCTACGAGCGCTACCAGCTGCGGCTGACCGCGTTCAATGCGGTCGACTTCGACGACTTGATCCGCCTGCCGGTGCAGATCCTGGAAGAGAACCCGGAGATCGCGCTGGCCTGGCGCGAGCGCATCGGCTACCTGCTGGTGGACGAATGCCAGGACACCAACGACGCGCAGTACCGCCTGCTCAAGCAGCTGGCCGGTGAGAAGGGCAACTTCACCTGCGTCGGCGACGATGACCAGTCGATCTACGCCTGGCGCGGCGCCAACCCGGAAAACCTGCAGCAGATGGGGCGCGATTACCCCACGCTGGAAATCATCAAGCTGGAGCAGAACTACCGCTGCTCCAACCGCGTGCTGCGCGCCGCCAACGCGCTGATCGCCAACAATCCGCATGAGCACCTGAAGAAGCTGTGGAGCGACCAGGCCGACGGCGAACGCATCCGCGTGTGGGAATGCCGCAACAGCGAACATGAAGCGGAGAAGGTCGCCGCCGAGATCGCCTTCGTGGCGCAATCGCGCAACGTGCCGTGGAGTGACTTCTGCATCCTGTTCCGCGGCAACTTCCAGTCGCGCCCGCTGGAAAAGGCGATGCAGCTACTGCGCATTCCCTATCACCTGACCGGCGGCACCATGTTCCTGGAGCGCCAGGAAGTGAAGGACACGCTGGCCTGGCTGCGCCTGCTGGTGAACCCGGACGACGACACCGCGTTCATGCGTGCGGTGCAGTCACCCAAGCGCGATGTCGGTGCCGGCACGCTGGCCAGGCTGGCCGAACTGGCGCAGGAGAAAGACATGCCGATGGCGCATGTGGCCGAAACCATCGGTGCCCTGCAGCAGCTCCCACCGCGCGCGGCCAACAGCCTGGCGCGCTTCACCGACATCCTGCGCGACCTGCGTGCACAGATGCGCCAGGTGACGTCCGGCGACATGATCCGCAAGGTGGCCAAGGAATCCGGGTTGCTGAGCGAGCTGCGCCAGCAGGCCAAGGAAGAGGCCAGCTACCAGCGCCGCGCAAACAACATCGAGGAACTGGCGCAGTGGTTCGAGGGCGGCCCGCGCGGTGCAACCGCCGCCGACCTGGCCGGCCAGCTGGCGCTGCTGTCGCGCAGCGACAAGGACGAGGGCGGCAACCAGGTGCGCATGATGACCCTGCACGCTTCCAAGGGCCTGGAATTCCCGTACGTGTTCATCGTCGGCTGCGAGGACGGCGTGCTGCCGCACCAGGTCAGCCTGGACGAGGGCAACCTGCAGGAAGAACGGCGCCTGCTGTACGTGGGCATTACCCGCGCCAAGATCCAGCTGTGGATGAGCTACAGCAAGCTCACGCGCAAGTTTGGCGAGCACGTGCGGCTGAAGCCGAGCCGGTTCTTCGATGAGATCCCGGCCGAGGAGATCCAGCGCGATGGTGCGGACCCGGTGGCCGATGCGGCGCGGAAGAAGGAGCGGGCAAGTGCCGGGTTGGCGGCGATCGAGGCGTTGTTCGATTGACCGGGGCCGGACCGCTTCCCGATGGGAAGGGATCCGATCCCAGCTCACGGCTCTACAATCGGTTTTTCCATTGGAGGTCTGCGCGTGCATCCGATTGAAAGTGAACGCCTGCGCCTGCGTGCGATCGAACCTGATCGCGATGCGGTGCCGATGCTGGCGCTGTTGAACGATCCGGGTTTCCTGCGCTTCATCGGCGACCGTGATGTGCGCAGTGAGGCGCAGGCGCGGGAGTACATCGCGCTGCGGGTGCTGCACAGCTATGCGTTGAACGGGTTCGGCATGTATGCCATCGAGCGCTTGTCCGATGGTGCCTGGCTGGGCAACGCCGGGCTGGTGCGGCGTGATGGCCTGCCGGGGCCGGATATCGGCTATGCGGTGCTTTCGGAATTTGCCGGGCAGGGCTATGCCGGCGAGGCGGCGCGGGCAGTGTTCGCGCATGCACGCGGAGCGCTGGGCCTGCACGATCTGTATGGCATCACCGACCTGGACAACGTGGTGTCCGGAAAGATCCTGCTGGGCCTGGGCATGCAGGAACGTGGGGTGATCCAGCTACCGGGCGTGGACAGCCCGAGCCGGCTGTATGCCACGCCGGGCGCGGCCGAGGTTTGATCATGGTGGGTGCCGACAGTTGGTCTGCACTGCATCGGCAGGACATCCGGTAGTGCCGGCCGCTGGCCGGCAACCCGGGATAGCACTGGGGTCAGAGCCCGCCTTGCGGGATCCGACCCCAGTAGATTGCTTCAGACGCGCAGTTCGGCCAGCTGTGCCTGCAGCTCGGCCACGGCCGCTTCCAGCTGGGCCACGCGCTCGGCCAGGCCCGGGTCGGCCGCATCGCTGCTGCCGCTGCTGCTGGCGTACTTCGCCGCCAGCGCCGCGCCATCCACCTCGCCGCACAGCAGGTGCATGTAGCGGTCTTCGCGCTGGCCACTGGCACGCGGCAGCACCACCAGCAGGGCACGCTGCTGCAGGCGCTCGATGGCATGACGGGCTTCGTCGGTGTCGGCGAAGCGGTGCAGGCGCTCGCTGCGCGTGACCAGCTCGCCCAGCGTCTGTGGACCGCGCAGCAGCAGCAGCGCCAGCAGCACGGTCTGCTGCCGGGTCAGGTCCAGCGCGGCCTGCAGGCGGTGTTCGTAGCGATCGGCGCGCGAGGAGAAGTGCTGGCGGGCCAGGCCCAACGCCTCCAGCTGGCGCAGCGCGTGCTGCACGCTGCCAGCGTCCACGTTCATCACCGGCTCGCGCGCGGTCTTCTGGTTGGCCGCCGATTGGGCCGCGTTGACCGTCAGCGGGTAGGTGTCCGGGGTGGTCGCCTCCTTCTCCACCAGGCAGCCCAGCAGGCGGGCCTGCACGGCGTCGAGCAGGGGGACGTCAGGGGTCTGGGCGGAATCGGTCATGGCGGCCTCCGGAAGGGCAACGGGTCAACCGCCAAGCATAGCCGTCCCGGGGCCGGCTTTGCCGGTAAAATGCGCCGGTATATCTGATTGCCGGTGAATCCATGCGTCGTCCCGTTTCCCTGTCCCTGACCCTGCTCGCCACTGCGGCGCTGGGCCTGTCCGCCTGCAAGCGCGTGGAGGCGCCCGCCGCCGAAGCCGCGGCCCCGCAGGCGCCCGCTGCCGCCGCCAAGGCCGACGGCGCGCTCGATGCCACCGCCAACGACAACCTCAACGCAGTGCTGTGGATGCAGCGCGCGCAGGAGTACAGGGCGATCACCGAGCAGACCTACCGCGCCGCCGCCGACCACCTGGATGCGGCGTTGAAGGAAGCCCACTGGGATGCGCTGGTGCCGGAAGAGCGCGGCAACGACGCCAAGGGCCTGAAGCCGGCCGTGGTGCTGGACGTGGACGAGACCGTGCTGGACAACTCGCCCTACCAGGCGCGCCTGGTGCGCGACGGCAAGGAATACGACGAACTGACCTGGGACCAGTGGGTAGCCGAAAAGAAGGCCAAGGCGATCCCGGGCGTGGTCGACTTCGCCAAGGCTGCCAATGCCAAGGGCGTGACCCTGCTCTACATCTCCAACCGCGCCGTGCACCTGAAGGACGCGACCCTGGCCAACCTGCGCGAGCAGGGCCTGCCGGTGGCCGACGACAGCGTGTTCCTTGGCCTGGGCACGGTGGTGCCGGGCTGCGAGCAGGCCGGCAGCGAGAAGAACTGCCGCCGCCGCCTGGCAGGGCAGAAGTACCGCGTGCTGATGCAGTTCGGCGACCAGCTGGGTGACTTCGTCGAAGTGACCGCCAACACCAACGACGGCCGTGACGCGCTGCTGCAGCAGTACCACGACTGGTTCGGCGAGCGCTGGTGGATGCTGCCGAACCCGACCTACGGCGGCTTCGAGCCGGCGCAGTTCAACAACGACTACAGCCAGTCGCGCCAGGCCCGCCACGACGCCAAGCGCGCCGCCCTGGACTACGCCCCGTGAGCCGCGCACCGCTGCCGTTGCGCGCCGATGAGCGCCTGATCTTCGCGCTGGACGTGCCTGATCGCGTGCAGGCACTGGACTGGGTCGATCGCCTTGGTGACAGCGTGGCGTTCTACAAGATCGGCATGGAACTGCTCGCCTCCGGCGAGTACTTCCAGGTGCTGGATGAGCTGGCCCGCCGCGACAAGCGCGTGTTCGTCGACCTGAAGTTCTTCGACATCCCGGCGACCGCTGCAGCGGTGATCAAGGGCCTGTCGCAGTGGCCGGTCAGCTACGCCACCATCCATGGCTGGCACCCGGCGATGATGGAGGCCTGCGCGGCCGCCAACAGCAGCGACATGCGCCTGCTGGCGGTGACCGTGCTGACCTCGATGGGGCGCGCCGATCTGGCGCAGATGGGCGTCGACCGCGAGCCGGTGGACGTGGTGGTCGAACGCGCGTTGGCCGCCCAGGCAGCGGGCGTCGATGGCGTGATCGCCTCGGGCCAGGAGGCTGCACCGATCCGTGCCGCGACCGGTAGCGGGTTCTCGATCGTCTGTCCGGGCATCCGTCCCGGTGGTCCGGTCGGCGATGACCAGAAGCGCACCGTTGGCGTGGCCCAGGCCTTCGCCGATGGCGCCGACGCCATCGTGGTCGGACGCCCGATCCGCCTGGCGGCTGATCCGCAGGCCGCTGCGCGGGCAATCCAGCAGGAAATCGCGTCGGCTCTGGCTGCACGCTGAGCCCACCGCTGACGCCGGTCACGCCGGCACCACGAACGCCATTCCGATCCATGCGGGATGGCGTTCGCAATTGTTGGCCTGCGACTGTCGCAGGCAGCGCATTGCACCGAAACTGTGCGCGCGTTCGCGCTGCAGGCTTCATCCCTGCTTCCCAATCGATGCACCGGCACGGACCGCGGCCGCGCTGGTTCCAACCATTGATAGAGGAGTACAGGGATATGTATCGCAGCACCTCTTTGTTCATCGGCCTGTTGTTGGCCGCGTCCGCCGTACCCGCCTTCGCTGCGCCACAGGTGCGCGAAGCACCGCGCATCATCGGCGGTGAAGCAGCGCCGGCTGGCGAGTACCCGTTCATGGTCAGCATCCAGGGCATCTTCGACGGCGATTCGGATCATGACCGCCACTTCTGCGGGGGCACCCTCATCTCGCCTTCGTGGGTGCTGACCGCCGCGCACTGCATGCAGGGGGAAGCGCCGGGCGGCATCGCCGTCGTCGGCAACGCCGCGGCCCTGTCCACCGAAGCCTCGCCCCGCGCCTCCAACGTCAAGGCGATCCACGTGCATCCGGCATTCAACAGCGGCAACTCGCTGGAGCACGACGTGGCCCTGATCCAGCTCAACGCCCCCCTGGACGGTGCACAGCCGGTGGCGCTGCGGCTGCGGCCCGACGCCAGTTATCTCAAGCCGGGCCGCGAATTCACCGTGATCGGCTGGGGCGACACCGACATCGGCGATGGCCGGGTCTACCCGACCCAGCTGCAGACCGTGCAGGTGCCGTTCGTGGCATTCGATGAATGCCAGCAGGCTTACGGCGGGGAACTGTCGCGCGGCAAGGTGATCTGCGCCGGCCGCGAGGGCATCGACAGCTGCCAGGGGGACTCCGGCGGGCCGCTGCTGCTGCGCCTGCGTGAGGGCTGGACCCAGTTCGGCATCGTCAGCTGGGGCGAGGGCTGCGCGCTGGCCGGCTATCCGGGGATTTATGCCCGAATCGCCGAAAAACACGCCGTAGATTTCATTGAATCCGTCTGGCAGCACGATTGATTCAATAAAATCAAATACATACATGGTATTACGTGAAGTGTTGCCTTAACTTGAAGGGCAGCGTAGGATCGCCGCCATCCGGTCCTCGGACCGGACATGTGCCACAACACTGTCCTCCGGCCCCGTGCCGGTTTGAAGAGCCTGTGATCCCCGTGATCCGGGCTCTTTTTTTATCCCGCTGGTGGTTCTGGGGTCAGATCCCTTCTGCCTGCCGGCAGAAGGGATCTGACCCCCTTGGTTGGAAACGTGACCGCACGGCTTGCCGCTGTCACGTCGCAGGCCGCAAGATGCGGGCCGGTCCGGGGAGTCCGAGTGCATGAGCGTGGCGGTGCGAGGAAGGTCTGCGCGTGGATGGGGGCTGGCGGCCATGCTGCTGCTGGCCGTTGCGGCATGCCGCGAGTCTGTGAACGATCCGGCCAGGCCGGCGGCCGAGCCGGTGGCTGCGGTGCAGGCGATGGCGTTGCGCCTGGCCGAAGATGATCTGGTCGGCTACGCAAAGCTGTCGGTACCGCCAGGCCAGTATCAGCGGCTGCAGCAGGCCTGGGCGGAGGGACACAGCCAGTGGCCGCTGACCGAGCTGCCGCTGGGGGACCAGCTGCTGCCGATGCTGGCCGCGCTGCGCAAGCCCGATGCCAGCACCGAACTGCAGCGCAGCTTCGACCGCCAGCTGGCCGGCCAGGCCAGCGCCGTGCGCCAGGCCGCGCAGTCGATGGGCAATTTCGGGGTGCAGTACCTGCGCCATCAGAAGGGCTACACGCCCGGCCAGCAGGCCCATTACATCGCCCTGGTCGAAACCCTTGCCGTTTGGGCGCAGGGCGCGCCGATCAGTGACCGCGCCCGTGCACGCAGCACCATCGCCGCGCTGGTCGGCGCGGCCGGCAAGGTCGGCTTCGATGACGAGGCTGGCCTGCAGGCGGCTGGCATGGAGGGCAGCCTGCAGCAGCTGGCGCCGTTCATCCACACCCTCAAGGCGGTGCTTGGCAGCTACGGGCTGGGCGTGGATGACGCGCTTCGCAGCGTACGGGGCGAGCTGCTCTCGGTGGAAGGCGACAATGCGCTGGTACGCCTGCACTACGACCTGGCCGGCCGCGAGATGAGCCTGCAGCTGCCACTGAGCCGGCGCGAGGGCCACTGGTACCTGACCCGTACCCTGGCCGACACCGACGCGCTGCTGCGCAAGGCCGACGCGGCCCGCGCGGCCGCGTCGCCGGCAGCCGCTGAAGCCCCCGCCGAAGGTGGGGAAGCGGCAACGCCGCCGCCTAAGCCATAATGGCGCCGATGTCGAAACAGAACCCGCTGCCGTTCCCCGGCGAAGAATCCCAGTCGACGCCCGCCGATACGGTGCCGGCGTCCCCCTCGACCGGTACCGGCCCGAACCCGGTACCGCCGCCCGCGCACGCGCGTCCGGCCGGCCGTCGCCCGCTGTGGGCTCGCCTGCTCGGCCGCCTGGTCGAGCCGTGGCTGTCGCTGAAGATCGAACCGGAAGACCCGGGCCAGTACAACGATGGCCGCCCGGTCATGTACGTGCTGGAAGACTACGGCCTGTCCAACGCGCTGATCCTGGACAAGGCCTGCCGCCAGGCCGGCCTGCCGTCGCCTCTGGTGCCGCTGGCCGGTGACCCGACCGGCCGCAAGCGCGCCTACCTGGCGCTGTCGCGGCGCAGCTCCAGCAACTCGCTGATTCCCGAGCAGCGCGGCGCCAAGACCCACTCCGACTCGCTGGCCAAGGTCCTGCAGGCGCACCGCGTGCGCGATGACCTGGACGTGCACCTGGTGCCGGTGTCGATCTTCGTCGGCCGCGCCCCGGACAAGCAGAGCGGTTGGTTCGCGGTGCTGTTCTCGGAAAACTGGGCACTGGTCGGCCGCTTCCGTCGCCTGCTGGCGGTGCTGCTCAACGGCCGCAGCACCATCGTCCGCTTCGCCCCGCCGATCTCCCTGCGCAACACCGTGGATGAAGGCCTGGAGCCGGAGCGCACGGTGCGCAAGCTGCAGCGCGTGCTGCGTACGCACTTCCGACGCATCCGTGAATCGGTGATCGGCCCCGACCTGTCGACCCGGCGCCTGCTGGTGGACCAGGTGCTGGCCGCCGAGCCGGTACGCGAAGCGATCGCCGCACAGGCCAAGCGCGACAACTCAAAGCCGGCCGATGCCTGGAAGAAGGCACACGCCTACGCCTGGGAAATCGCTGCGGACTATTCCAGCCCGGTAGTGCGCTCGGCCAGCTTCATGCTCAGCCACGTGTGGAACCGCATCTATGCGGGCGTGCTGGTGCACCACCTGGACAAGTTCAAGGCCGCCGCGCCGGGGCACGAAGTGGTCTACGTGCCCAGCCACCGCAGCCACATGGACTACCTGCTGCTGTCCTACCTGCTGTACGACCGTGGCATCGTGCCGCCGCACATCGTGGCCGGCATCAACCTGAACCTGCCGGTGGTCGGCACCCTGCTGCGCAAGGGCGGTGCATTCTTCATCCGCCGCTCGATCCGTGGCAACGCGTTGTACTCGGCGGTGCTCAGCGAATACGTCGCGCAACTGGTGGCCGGTGGCTACTCGCTGGAGTACTTCGTCGAAGGCGGCCGCTCGCGTACCGGGCGCCTGCTGCAGCCCAAGGGCGGCATGATCTCGATGACGCTGCGCGCGTTCCTGCGCCAGCCGCGCAAGCCGGTGCTGTTCCAGCCCATCTACATCGGCTACGAGAAGCTGATGGAAGGCGGCAGCTACCTGGACGAACTGTCCGGCCGGCCGAAGGAAAAGGAATCGATCTGGTCGCTGCTATGGGGCATCCCCAAGGTGCTCAAGCAGAACTATGGCCAGGTGGTGGTGAACTTCGGCGAGCCGATCGCGCTGAACGACGTGCTGGCCGAGAAGGCGCCGGAGTGGAAGGGCGAGGCGGTGTCCGAGGACGAAAAGCCGGCCTGGCTGTCGACCACGGTGGACACGCTGGCCGAACGCATCCAGGTGCGCATCAATGGCGCCGCCGACGTCAACCCGATCAACCTGCTGGCGCTGGCCCTGCTGTCCACGCCGAAGCACGCGATGGGCGAGGCCGACCTGATCGCGCAGATCGAACTGTGCAAGACCCTGCTGGTGGAGATGCCGTACTCGGACCGGGTGACGGTGACGCCGCACTCGCCGGAGCGGATCATCGCCCACGCCGAGGAAATCAACGTCCTCACCCGCATCAAGCACCCGCTGGGCGATGTGCTCAGCGTCAGTGGCGACACCGCAGTGCTGCTGAGCTACTTCCGCAACAACGTGGTGCACCTGTTCACCGCCTCGTCGTGGGTGGCCTGCTGCTTCCAGAACAACCGCCGCATGAGCCGCACCGGCCTGGTCCAGCTGGGCCGTACGGTGTACCCGTTCCTCCAGGCCGAGCTGTTCCTGCCGTGGAGCGAGGACGAGTTCGCCCAGCGAATCGACCGGACCATCGATGTGTTCGTGCGCGAGGGCCTGCTGCAGAACGTCAACGATGACGACGGCGGCATCCTGGCGCGCAATACCGGGCAGACCGACGAGGTGTTCCGCCTGCGCGCGATCGGCCATTCGCTGCAGCAGGCGTTCGAGCGCTATTACATTGCCATCTCGGTGCTGGTGAAGAACGGCCCCGGCGTGCTCGGCGCTGCCGAGCTGGAAAGCCTGTGCCAGCAGGCCGCGCAGCGGCTGAGCCTGCTCTATGCGCCGGCCGCGCCGGAGTTCTTCGACAAGTCCCTGTTCCGTGGCTTCATCCAGAAGCTGCGCGAACTGCGCCTGGTGTGGCCGGACGAGAACAGCAAGCTGCTGTTCGACGAGCGCCTGGATGCCTGGGCCAAGGATGCCAAGTTCATCCTGGGCCGTGAGCTGCGCCACACCATCGAACGGGTCAGCCCGGAAGCGGCCCGCCCGGACGAGCCTGCGCCGCAGGATTGAAGGCAGCGCCGGGTCCTGCCCGGCGAACGACATGCCAACCAAGGTTGGCATCTACCGGGGCGAAGCAGTAGGTCTACGCCATGCGTGGATGGGCCACCGCTCAGGCCGGCTCGTCGGGAATCTGCAGGCTTTCCAGCCTGGCGATGCAGTCCTTCAGCTGCAGCTTGCGCCGCTTCAGGCGCTTGGACTCCAGCTCGTCCTCGCCGTTGGCGGCCATGCGGGTGATCTGTTCATCCAGCAGGCGGTGCTCGGCGCGCAGGGCGACGAGGCGCTCGACGATCTCGGCGGGGCTGTAGGTGTCCACAGCCTCCGAGCATACACAGCGATGATGACCGCCGGGAGAGGGGAATCCCGATCCCCGGCCGGGGCGGCTCCGAGCCGTTAGAATGGAACCCATGAGTGCCGTGATTTCCCTTCCCGATCCCCCACCGCGCGCCGCCCGCGATCCGCGCGTGGCCGAGCGCGAGCAGCACAAGCTGGCCAAGCGCCTGCGCCGCCAGGTCGGCGAGGCGATTGCCGACTTCGGCATGATCGAGGCCGGCGACAAGGTCATGGTGTGCCTGTCCGGCGGCAAGGACAGCTACACCCTGCTGGACGTGCTGCTGCAGCTGCAGAAGAAGGCGCCAGTGCCGTTCGAGCTGGTGGCGGTGAACCTGGACCAGAAGCAGCCGGACTTCCCCGAGCACGTGCTGCCGGAATACCTGGCAGGCCTGGGCGTGCCGTACCACATCATCGAGCAGGACACCTATTCGGTGGTCAGCCGGGTCATCCCGGAAGGCAAGACCATGTGTTCGCTGTGCTCGCGCCTGCGTCGTGGCGCGCTGTACAACTACGCCGAGACCCATGGCTTCACCAAGATCGCGCTGGGCCACCACCGCGACGACATGGTGGCCACGTTCTTCATGAACCTGTTCCACCACGCCAAGCTGTCGGGCATGCCGCCGAAGCTGCGCAGCGACGACGGCAGGCACGTGGTGATCCGGCCGCTGGCCTACGTGCGCGAGAGTGACATCGTCGAGTACGCGCAGGCACGCCGGTTCCCGATCATTCCCTGCAACCTGTGCGGCAGCCAGGAGAACCTGCAGCGCCGCCAGGTCGGCCTGATGCTGAAGCAATGGGAAAAGGACCACCCGGGCCGCATCGAGCAGATCGCGCGCGCCATGGGTGAAGTCCGGCCCTCGCAGCTGGCCGACACCACCCTGTTCGACTTCATGGCGCTGGGCCGTCGCGACGACGCGCCGCTGCCCGACGCCCATGCCTGGCTGGCCGGCTCCCCGGCCGACGCCGACGCAGATCCCGAGACGCCCACCGTTTAAGGTCGGGCGCCCTTCCTCTTCGCCATCCGGAATTCCATGTTCTTTCGCAACCTGACGTTCTTCCGTTTCCCGACCACCACCGATTTTTCCGAAGTCGACACCCTGCTGCCGCACGCCCTGCTGAAGCCGGTCGGCGCGCTGGAAATGAATTCGCGCGGCTTCATCTCGCCGTTCGGCCGCGAGGAGAAGGAACTGCTCTCCCACCGCATCGCCGAACACCTGTGGCTGACCGTGGGCGGCGAGGACAAGATCCTGCCGGCGGCGGTGGTCAACGACCTGCTCGAGCGCAAGCTGGAGGAGATCGAGGAGAAGGAAGGCCGCCGCCCGGGTGGCCGCGAGCGCAAGCGGATGAAGGACGACCTGCTGCATGAACTGCTGCCGCGCGCCTTCGTGAAGTCCTCGCGCAATGATGCCTTCATCGACCTGCAGCACGGCTACGTGGCGGTGGATACCTCCAGCCGCAAGACCGGCGAGTACTTCATGTCCGACATCCGCGGCCTGCTCGGCAGCTTCCCGGCGATGCCGCTGAACGCCGAAGTCGCACCGCGTTCGATCCTGACCGGCTGGATCGCCGGCGAGCCGCTGCCGACCGGGCTGAGCCTGGGCGAAGAGTGCGAGATGAAGGATCCGGTGGAAGGCGGCGCCGTGGTCAAGTGCCAGCACCAGGAACTGCGCTGCGACGAGATCGACAAGCATCTGGACGCCGGCAAGCAGGTGACCAAGCTGGCGCTGATCTTCGAGGACAACCTGTCCTTCGTGATCGGCGACGACCTGATCGTGCGCAAGCTGAAGTTCCTCGACGGCGCACTGGACCAGCTGGAGCATGCCGACGAAGACGGCCGCCGCGCCGAGTTCGACGCCCGCTTCGCCCTGCAGAGCGCCGAGATCCGCCGCCTGTTCCTGTTGCTGGAAGAAGCGTTCAAGCTCAGCAAGGCTGACTGAACAGGCACCCTGTGGGCCGCCGGTCATCCGGCGGCCCGAAGCAGCGCTATGCTGGGCGCATGAGCCGTCTGCTGCGCCGCCTGATCAGCCCGACCCCGCCCGCTACCGTGCAGCGCGACACCGTTCGCCTGCGCCTGGAGGATGCCGAGATCGAGGTGCTGCGCGTGCGCGATCCGCGCGCGCGCCGGATCAAGCTGAGCGTGGACGAGCGCGGCGCACGGTTGACGCTGCCGCCGCGGGCCAGCCTGGTGATGGGCGAGCGATTCCTGGAACAGCACCGCGACTGGTTGGCGCTGCAGCTGCGCCAGTACCAGAGCCAGGGCCTGCCCGCCCCGTTGCAGCCGGGCGAGGACGGCGTGCTGCCACTGCGCGGCGACCTGTTGCCGCTGCGCTGGCAGGAAGGCCGCTATGCGCGGCTGGAGATCGACGAACACGGCGCCTGCGTGCAGTGGCCGACCCGTGCCGGCGATGCCACCCTGCGCCGCCTGCTGCGCGAGTTCTACGAAGCACAGACCCGCGCCGATGTCGGCCGCTGGCTGCCGAAGTACCTGCCCACCCTGCCACGTGCACCCAGCCGCCTGCGGCTGAAGGTGATGTCTTCGCAGTGGGGCTCGCTGGCGCCGGATGGCAGCATGGCACTGGACCTGGCACTGGTGCTGGGGCGCCCTGAAGCATTCGAGTATGTGCTGGTGCACGAACTCTGCCACCTGATCCAGCCGAATCATTCGCCCGCGTTCTGGCACGAAGTGGAACAACGTTTCCCCGCGTGGCGCGAGCAGCGCGACTACTTCCAGCTGGAAGGGCGCAGGCTGAAGGCGATGCTTCGCCAGCTGCTGTAGAGCCGATGCTCGGCTGACGCGCGTGGCGCGGATATCCAGCCCTCGCGATCGACAGCAGCCGAGCATGGCTCGGCTCTACAAAAGCGCGCGCAGCGCGCGACCCGCTCCTGCTCTTCCTTCTTCCTTCCGTGATGGGCACACAGGAAACTGTCCGTGGCCGGGCGGGGTGGGTTGCGCAGGGGCGTGAGCCGCATGGATGCGGCGACCGAGCTTACAAAGGACGTACTTGCAGCGACCCCTGCGCAATCCACCCCGCCCGGCCGAGCACGGCTTCTGATTTGAACGACCCACCACGAGGGGCTCAGCCGTTGGCCGAAACCCTCACCCCGCCCGCAACGCCGCCGCTGCCGCCCAGCGTGCCGCCACCCGCGGCGCCGTGATGCACACCGCCTGGTCGGTCACCGTCGTCACCGCGCGCTCCAGCAGCTGGATATCGGCCTCGTGCTGGCGTGCCACATGCGGGTCCTCGAAGAAGATCGCGCGCTGGCAGCGCCCCTCCAGCACCCGGTCGGCAATCTGTGCATCGCCGCCCATCGGGCCACTCTGGTAACGCGTCACCCACGGCGTATCGCTGGGCCAACCCCGGCTCCAGGCCAGCTCGTTCAAGCGCTGCCCGGTGGTGCCCGTCGCAACGCGTTGGCCAAACCGGGCCAGCACATCGAAGTACTCGTCAGCGAAGGCCAGCATCGCCGGCTTCATCGCATCATGCGCGATCAGCGCCAGCGTCTGCCCCTGGAAGGCATGCAGGTCGTCGGCACCGGTGTCGGCAGCCAGCCCGGCGTGGATGCGCTCCACCTCGATCCAGTCGCGTGCAGTGGCCACGGTCGAAATGAACGGCTTGCCGTGGATCACACACTGCCGCTTGAGCGCGGTTGCTTCCGGAAACACCGAGGACGGATCGACCGGGTCGATCAGGTAGATCGCACCGTCCAGTGTCCGCTCCGGCCCCATGCCGACCACTTCGGCCACCAGCTTCATCAGGCCTCCCTCGCGGCCGTAGGGATACCGGTGCAGGCCGCCGTAGCCGGCCAGGAATCCCTGCCGTTCGATCGCATCGTGGGTGCGCCCGACCGCATGCAGTGACGCCCCCAGTTCGCGCAGGCCTGCCTCGCTGGCACGCAGCCAGCGGAACAGCGCCGCGCGCGCATCGTGGTGATGGAGACGGTTGGCGGCCAGGCCGATACGCATCGAGCGCTCCGTAGGACGGGTAGAAGCGGCAGTGTATGTCGGCATTCGCCGATGCGGATGCTTTTCCAATTTTTCTCATTGTCGCGGAAGCCTGCCTCGCTAGCGTGGCTGGCAGCGGTACCGCTGCGCGGCCGTGGTTCCTGCCCGCGAAATGAGGACGTCTACCGTGAATGTCGCCGGCCGCCGCGCCGTCGCCGCCGTCATGGCATCGCTGTTGCTGCCCGGCATCGCCGCTGCATCCGGTTGTACGGGCCCCCTGCAGGTGGCATGGCGCTCCGACCGGCCGCCCCTGTCATACAGCCAGCAGGGCGAGGTTGCGGGACTGGCCGCGGATTACCTGCCGCTGCTGGGCATGCAGGCGGCGCAGCATGCGAAGCCGTTGCCTGCGACGGTACTTACCGAGGGAGCACTGCCGGCCGGCACCCAGGTGCTGCTGGGCTGGCCGCGCGCACAGCTGCCGACAGGCTGGGTGGCCAGCAGGGCCTACCTGGAGGTGCCGCAGGTGATCGTGCGGCGCGAGGGCGCCGCTGCGGTGCTGGGGCTGGAGGGCCTGCGTGGCCGCAGCGTGGCCAGCCCGGACCGGCTGCCGCTGGAGCCATTGCTGGCCGAGCAGGCCCCGGGGGCGCAGCTGCTGGCCCCTGCGCCGCTGGACCACGCGCTGTCACTGCTGCGTGCCGGGCTGGTCGACGCCGTGGTCGCCAATCTCGCTGAACTGGAGGCCGCGCTCCGCGCGGAGCCAGGTGATGCTGTGGTGATCGCGGCACCCGCAGGCTTCGGCGATGCACTGGTACTCGCGGCCGTGCCGGCCTGTGCCGAGGTGGTCGCTGCTTTCGACCAGCGGCTCCTGCAGGAGAGCGATGCACGTCGCGCGTCGAGCCGCAGCGCCTGGCTGCCGGACCGGCCACGCGCGCGGCTCACCGGTTCGGCGCTGCGCTGGCTGGTGCCGGCGTCGCTGATCCTGCTCGCGCTCGTGCTGCTGCATGCCTTCGGCTACTGGCGCGTGCATCGCGAGAGCGTGCGCCGCCGCGTGCTGGAGCAGCGGTTGCACGACGTCACCGCGAACCTGCCGGCGGTGGTCTACCAGGCCCGCCGTTCGGCAACCGGCCACTACAGCCTGGCGCAGATCGCCGGTGACGTGCAGGCGTTGTTCGGCGTAAGCGTGGAGACTGCGCGGATCGACCATCTGCAACTGCTGGCCGCGGTGCATGCCGACGACCGCAGCCGGGTGATGGCGTGCATCGAAGCGGCCGCGCTGGTGCGCGGTCCCATCGACGTTACGTTCCGCACCCGGTCGGCGCAGGGCTGGCGCTGGGTCCGCTCACAGGGACGACCGCTGCAGTGCGATGACAGCAGCGTGGAGTGGAGCGGCTACTGGTTGGATGTCAGTGAAGCACAGGCGCGTGCAGTAGCGCTGGCCGAGGCGCGCCGCGCGGCCGAGCAGGCGGCGCTGGCCAAGAGCCATTTCCTGGCGACCATGAGCCACCAGATCCGCACGCCGATGAGTACCCTGCTGGGCATGCTGGAGCGATTGGCTGCCAGTGACCTGGATGCGGGCCAGCGGCAGGTGCTGACCACCGTGGGTGATGCCGCGCAGATGCTGCGGCAGATCCTGGACGATGTGCTGCACAGCCAGCGCCTGCAGCCAGCGCCACTGCAGCTGCGGCCGACCGATCTTGCGGCGCTGGTGCGCGCGGTGCAGCAGCTGTTGATGCCCGTCGCGGCCAGCCGCGGCCTGCACCTGCACAGCGAGATCGACCCCATGCTGCAGCAGTGGTCGCTGGCCGATGGGCTGCGCCTGCGCCAGGTCCTGTTCAACCTGGCCGGTAATGCACTCAAGTTCACTCTGCAGGGAAGCGTGGTGCTGCAGGCCCATGTGCTGCAGCAGCGCGATGGCGGGCAGCGGTTGCGCCTGCAGGTGACCGATACGGGCGTGGGCATCAGCATGGAGCGGCAACAGGCGGTATTCGCTGCCTACGAGCAGGCCGAGACCTCGACCACGCGCCGCTTTGGTGGCAGTGGGCTGGGCCTGTCGATCTGCCGCGAGCTGGCGGCATCGATGGGGGGCCAGCTGCACCTGCGCAGCGCGCCGGGCAAGGGAACCACCGTATGGCTGGAACTCGTGCTGGCGGCCTGTGCGGCACCGACGGTGGTACCGGTGCTCACGACGGCCGTGCAACGGCCGCTGCCGCCGGCGCGGGCACTGGTTGTTGAAGACCATCCGACCAACCTGCAGTTGCTGGTGCAGCGCCTGCGCGAGCTGGGGCTGCAGGTACACGCCTGCGACGACGGCCAGCAGGCATGGGAGGCCTGGCAGGCGCAGCCCTTTGATCTGGTCATCACCGACTGCCATATGCCGCACATGGACGGCTTCGCGCTGGCACGGGCGATCCGTGGCGATACCTGTGCCATCCGTGCGCAGGTGCCGATCGTCGCGCTGACTGCCAGTGTGCTGGAACGCACACGCGAGGCCTGCCGTGATGCGGGCATCGACCATTTCCTGGCCAAGCCGGTGGCGCCGTGCGAACTGCGCGCGCTGCTGGAGGAGCTGCTGTTGCCGGACTCAGTGCGCCAGTAGGCGGACGATGCTGGCAGCGGCATCGCGGCCTTCGGCCACGGCGGTCACCACCAGGTCTGCACCGCGTACCGCGTCGCCACCGGCGAACAGGCGTGGATGCGCGGTCTGGAACGGCAGGCGGTCCTTGCCCCCGGCGACGATGCGGCCGTTGGGCTGGCCTTCCACCCCCAGGTCCGCCAGCCACGCCGGCACGCTCGGCGAGAAGCCGAAGGCGATGATCACCACGTCCGCTTCCAGCAGGGATTCACTGCCTTCGATCGGCACGGCGTTCTGGCGGCCATTGGCATCGGGTTCGCCCAGCCGGGTTTCGACCACGGTCACGCCGATCACTTCATCGTCGGCGCCGGCTTCGATCGACAGCGGTTGGCGGTTGAACAGGAAGCGCACGCCCTCTTCGCGCGCATTGGCCACTTCGCGAGCGCTGCCGGGCATGTTGGCTTCGTCGCGCCGGTAGGCGCAGGTGACCTTGGCCGCGCCGAGGCGCACCGCGCTGCGCACGCAGTCCATGCCGGTATCGCCACCACCGAGCACCACCACCCGCTTGCCGTTGAGGTCGGGCAGGGCGATGGTGTCTTCCCAGCCGGCAATCGGCCGGCCCTTCGGGTCATCGCCGCCGACGATGCGGCTGTTCTGCACCAGGAACGGCAGCGCCGGCAGCACGCCCTTCAGGTCCTGGCCGTCGAGGCCACCATCGGTGTAGCGGTAGGCGCCGGTACCGATGAACACCGCATCGTGGGTGTCCAGCAGCTGCTGCACGCTGAGGTCGCGGCCGATCTCCACGCCGAGGCGGAACTGCACGCCCATGCCCTCCAGCACGTCGCGGCGCCGGTGGATCACGTCCTTGTCCAGCTTGAAGCTGGGAATGCCGAACTGCAGCAGGCCGCCGATCTGCTCGTAGCGGTCATAGACCACCGCGGCAATGCCGGCGCGGGCCAGGCGGTCGGCGCAGGCCAGGCCCGCGGGACCGGCCCCGATCACCGCAACGCTGCGGCCGGTCGGCTGCACCGCGCCCAGGTCAGGGCGCCAGCCGCTGGCCAGCGCGGTATCGACGATGTATTTCTCCACCGCACCGATGGTGACCGCACCGAACTCTTCCAGCGTGCAGCTGCCCTCGCACAGGCGATCCTGCGGGCAGACCCGGCCGCACACCTCCGGCAGCGGGTTGGTGCTGTGGCACAGCGTGGCGGCTTCGTGGATGCGGTTCTCCTGCACCAGCTGCAGCCACTGCGGAATGGCGTTGTGCACCGGGCACTTCCAGCTGCAGTACGGGTTGCCGCAGTCCAGGCAGCGGCCCGCCTGGTACTGGGCGTCCTCCTTGCCGAACTTTCCGTACAGCTCGCCCCAGTCGCCGGACGTGCGCAGTTCCACCGGGATGCGCTGCGGCATGGTGCGGGGCAGGTCGAGGAACTGGAAGGCGTGCTTGCGGCTCATGGCGGGCTCTGGAATGCGGGGGGGAACGTTGCCGGCCAGCGGCCGGCACTACCGGAAAACATCACGCGGCGCGTCGCAGGGTTTCGGTCAGCGACTCGATGCTGGCGGCCTTGGGTTTGACCAGCCAGAACTTGCCGATGTAATCGCGGAACTCGTCCAGGATCTGCTGTGCCCAGATGCTGCCGGTCAGCTCGCGATGGCGGCCGATCAGGCGGTGCAGGTGCTGGCGGTAGTTCTCGAAGCCTTCGGCGGACACGCGATGGATGTCGATCAGCTCGTGGTTGTAGCGGTCGACGAAATCACGGTCCACGTCCAGTACGTAGGCCAGGCCGCCGGTGAAGCCGGCGCCGAAGTTCAGCCCGACCTTGCCCAGCACCAGCACCACGCCATCGGTCATGTACTCGCAGCAGTGGTCACCGGCACCTTCGACCACGGCCAGCGCGCCGGAATTGCGCACCGCGAAGCGCTCGCCGGCGCGGCCGGCAGCGAACAGCTCACCGCCGGTGGCACCGTACAGGCAGGTGTTGCCGATGATGGCGGTGCTGCGTGCCTCGAAGCGCGCGCCACGCGGCGGCCGCACCACCAGCCGGCCGCCAGCCATGCCCTTGCCGACGTAATCGTTGGCTTCGCCTTCCACTTCCAGGTGCAGGCCACCGACATTGAAGGCGCCGAAGCTCTGCCCGGCGCTGCCACGGAAGCGCAGTTCCAGCGGTGCCTCGGCCATGCCCTGGTTGCCGTGCGCGCGTGCCACCGCACCCGCCAGGCGGGTACCGATGCTGCGGTCGGTGTTGTGGATCAGGAAGCGATGCTCGCCGCCGCGCTTGTGCTCGATGGCCGGGGCCAGCAGGCCATCCATCTGCGTGGCCAGGCTGTCCGGCGATTCGTACAGGCGCTGCGCGGCGCAGTGGCTGCCCTCGTAGCGGCTGTCGGCCAGCAGGCGCGACAGGTCCACGCGCACGCCGTCGCGCGGCGCGGATTCGACCTGGCGCAGCAGGTCGGTACGGCCGACGATCTCTTCCAGCGAACGCGCGCCCAGGTAGGACAGCCAGCCACGCACTTCTTCGGCCAGCAGCCGGAAGAAGTTCTCCACGCGCTCGGGCTGCCCGGTGAAGTGGTTCTCGCGCAGGCGCTCGTCCTGGGTGGCCACGCCGGTGGCACAGTTGTTGAGGTGGCAGATGCGCAGGTACTTGCAGCCCAGCACGATCATCGGCGCGGTGCCGAAGCCGAAGCTGTCGGCGCCCAGCAATGCGGCCTTGACCACGTCCAGCCCGGTCTTCAGGCCGCCATCGGTCTGCAGCAGGGTACGGCCGCGCAGGTCGTTGGCGAGCAGCGCCTGGTGCGCCTCGGCCACGCCCAGCTCCCACGGCACGCCGGCATAGCGGATCGAGCTGACCGGCGAGGCACCCGTGCCGCCATCATGGCCGGAGATGGTGATCAGATCCGCACCGGCCTTGACCACGCCCGCCGCAATCGTTCCGACGCCGGCATGGCTGACCAGCTTCACCGACACCAGCGCGGTCGGGTTGACCTGCTTGAGGTCGTAGATCAGCTGCGCCAGGTCCTCGATCGAATAGATGTCGTGATGCGGCGGCGGCGAAATCAGGCCGATGCCCGGGCGCGCATAGCGCAGCCGCGCGATCAGTTCGTTGACCTTGTGCCCGGGCAGCTGGCCACCCTCGCCGGGCTTGGCACCCTGCGCGACCTTGATCTGCAGCACCTCGGCATTGACCAGGTACTCGGCGGTCACGCCGAAGCGCCCGGAGGCCACCTGCTTGATCTTGCTGCGCCTGGCGGTGCCATAGCGTGCGGGGTCTTCACCGCCTTCGCCGGAATTGCTGCGGCCACCCAGGCGATTCATCGCAATCGCCAGCGCTTCATGCGCTTCCGGTGACAGGGCGCCGAGGCTGATCGCCGCGGTATCGAAGCGCGGGAACAGTTCGCTGGCCGGGGCCACTTCATCGAGCGGTGCGGGCGTGGCGGCAGGGACCAGTTCCAGCAGGTCACGCAGTGCCGAGGGCGGGCGCGCATGCACCGCATCGCAGTACTGCTGCCAGGCACGCGGATCGCCGCTGCGCGCCGCGTGCTGCAGGGTGGTGACCACGTCCGGGTTGTACATGTGGTACTCGCCGCCGTGCACGTACTTCAGCAGGCCGCCGACATCCACGTCCTGCTGCGCGTCCCACGCCTGCGCGCACAGCTCGCGCGCGTCGGCATCCAGGCGCGCGAAACCCGCGCCACCGATGCGCGAAGCGGTATCCGGGAAGCACAGATCGACGACCTCCGGTTCCAGGCCGATGATCTCGAACAGCTGCGCGCCGCGGTAGCTGGCCACGGTACAGATGCCCATCTTCGAGATGATCTTCGACAGCCCCTTGTAGACGCCCTTGCGGTAGCGGCGGCCGATCTGCGACTGCTCACCGCCCTTGCTGAGCTTGAGGATGCCGCGGCGGCCCAGGTCGAACAGGGTCTGGTAGGCCAGGTACGGATACACCGCCGTGGCGCCGAAGCCGAGCAGGCAGGCCATGTGATGCGGGTCGCGCGCGGTGCCGGTCTCGACGATGAGATTCACGTCGCAGCGCAGGCCCAGCCGCGAGAGGTGGTGGTGGATGGCGCTGGTGGCCAGCAGCGCATGCACCATCGGCCGCCCGGCCACCGGGTAGCGGTCGGACAGCAGCAGCATCACCATGCCTTCGCGCGCGGCCTGTTCGGCCTCGGCGCAGATGCGCTCGATGCCGGCACGCAGGCCCTCGTCTTCGCTGTAGGACAGGTCGAGCAGACGGTTGGCCTGCGCGTACTGGTCCATCTTCAGCAGCTGGCGCAGCTTGCGCTGGCTGAGCACCGGCGAATTGAGGATGACGTGGTTCACCGTCTCCGGACCGGCATGGAAGATGTTGGTCTCCTTGCCGAGCTGGGTGGACAGGGACATCGCGCAGTCTTCGCGCAGCGGATCGATCGGCGGGTTGGTGACCTGCGCGAAGGCCTGGCGGAAATAGTCGTACAGCGGGCGGCTGCGCTGGCTCAGCACCGCCATCGGCGTGTCGTCGCCCATCGAGCCGGTGGCTTCCTGCTCGGTCTCGGCCAGCGGCCGCAGCACCTGCTCCACTTCCTCGCTGCTGAGCTGGTACAGCTTGTGGTAGCTGCGCAGGGTGGCTTCGTCGAACGGCTCTTCCACCAGCGACGGGTCGATCAGTTCGGTCTGCAGGTAGGTCACGCCCTGCTGCAGCCACTGCTTGTAGGGCGCGCGGCCGCGGTTGATGCGGTCGACCGCATCGGAGTCGAGCAGGTCGCCGCGCTTGAGGTCGATCGCGATCATTTCGCCGGGGCCGAGCTTGCCCTTGCGCACCACCCGCTCGGTGGGCACTTCCCACACGCCCGCTTCAGAGGCAACCAGGAAGTGGCGGTCGGCGGTCAGCATCCAGCGTGCCGGGCGCAGGCCGTTGCGGTCGAGGGTGCAGACGGCGTAGCGGCTGTCGCAGGCAACGATGCCGGCCGGGCCATCCCACGGCTCGCTGTTCAGGCCGTGGAACTCGTAGAACGCGGCCAGGTCCGGGTCCTTGAACTCCAGCGACTGGGTGGCCGGCGGCACCAGGATGCGCAGCGCCTGGATCAGCTCCATGCCACCGGCGACCATCAGTTCCAGCATGTTGTCCAGGCTCTGCGAGTCCGAGCCATGCATGGAGATCACCGGGTCGAATTCGGCGATGTCGAAGCGCGGCGTCTTCCACACCTTGCTGCGCGCCTGGGCCCAGCGGCGGTTGCCTTCGATGGTGTTGATCTCGCCATTGTGGGCGAGCATCCGGAACGGGTGGGCAAGCGGCCAGCGCGGCAGCGTGTTGGTCGAGAAGCGCTGGTGGAACACGATCGCGCTGGAGGCCAGTTCGCGCCGCTGCAGGTCCGGATAGAAGCGGCTGAGCTTGTCCGGCAGCACCATGCCCTTGTAGCTGATCGCATCGGGGGTGAGCGTGGTGACGTAGAAATCAGCGTGATCGCGCAGCTGCTGCTCGCTGCGGCGACGGGCCAGGAACAGCGCCAGCGCGAAGCCGGCATCGTCCTGGCCGACACCGGCATCGACGAACACCTGTTCGATGCGCGGCAGGGTATCGCGCGCCAGCTGGCCGCAGACGCTGTCATCGGTGGGTACCTCGCGCCAGCCGGCGACCTTGCAGCCGACCGCTTCCACCTGCGCCTGCAGCTGGGTACGGCAGGCGTCGGCGGCCTCGGTGTCGTGCGGCAGGAACACCAGGCCGGCAGCGAAGCGCGCGGCGGTGGTGATGCCGGCTTCGCTGGCCAGCAGTTTCAGGAATGCATCGGGGCGGCGCAGCAGCAGGCCACAGCCATCGCCGGTCAGGCCATCGGCGGCGACGCCGCCACGGTGGGTCATGCGCGAAAGCGCGGCGATGGCGGTATCAACCAACAGGCGCGAAGGTTGATCGTCGAGCTGGGCGACCATGCCAAATCCACAGGCATCGCGCTCGGAGCGCGGGTCGTAAAGCCCTTGGCGGTTGCGGGGGGCCATCTCTACCTCGATGCGTATAGGGTTGGCGGCGACACTCGTCCCCGCTCATTCCCTGGAGCGCATCGTGAGGCCACCGGATGCCTCGACTAGATCACAGGTTGCTGCAGCGCCGCAATACACGGTTGCAGGTGCAACAGAACGCGCCGGCAACCCCGTGCCGGCGCGGGGTCGGCCTCAGCCGCAGCGCACGCCGCTGACCAGGCCCTTGTCGTCCACTTCGATGTTCAGGCGGTCGCCGAGGAATTCCATCGTGGCCACGTCGTTGGGCTTCATGACGCGCAGCTGGTGGGCACCGGCATCTTCCTGCGCCTGCTTGCCCAGCGCGTCGGCGTAGGCCTGGCCGACCAGGCTCTGCACCTGGCTGGCATCGCAGGTGCCGACCGGCGGTGCCTCGGTGGCCTTGCCGGCTTCGTCGGCCGGTGCCTTGGCGGCTTCGGCAGCCTGCTGGGCATGGGCCGTGGCCGAATCCTGTTCATCCAGCGCCGGTGCCTGGCAGGCGGTCAGGGCCAGCACGGCCGGCAGCAGCAGGGCGGAGAGCGAACGGGCGCGAATCGGGAACGACATCATGACTCCGGAAGGGATTGTGAAAGCCCGAGCATAGCGGCGAACCGATCCTCACGTGTTTGTCTTGTGTTATCGACAGGATCGCGGCAGCGCGGCAGCGACACTGCACGCATGCCGACCCCCTCTACCCCCGAACGACAGGCCGCGCGCGCTGCGGGCCTGCGCTATGTCGATGACACCCAGCCGGGCATCAGCCGGCGCCGCGCCGGCAAGGGCTTCAGCTACCGCGATGCCGATGGCCATGCGGTGCGCGATGCCGCCACCCTGCAGCGCATCCGCGCGCTGGCGATCCCGCCGGCCTATACCGCCGTATGGATCTGCGCCCACGCCAATGGCCATCTGCAGGCCACCGGCCGCGATGCCCGCGGGCGCAAGCAGTACCGCTACCACGCCGATTGGGCCGCAGTGCGCGACGCCGGCAAGTTCGACCGGGTGATCGCCTTTGGTGAAGCACTGCCCGCGCTGCGGCGCCGGCTCAGCCGCGATCTCAAGCACAGCGGCTTCCCCCGCGAAAAGGTGCTGGCGGTCGTGGTCGCGCTGCTGGCCGACACCCTGGTGCGGGTAGGCAATGAGTCCTATGCCAAGGAAAACAGATCCTTTGGCCTGACCACGCTGCGCAACCGGCACCTCGACCTGCTGCGCGGCGGGCGCGTACGGATGCGCTTCCGCGGCAAATCCGGGCAGCTGCACGAAGTGACGGTAGGTGACCGCCGGCTGGGCACGCTGGTGCGCGGCGTGCAGCAGTTGCCGGGCCAGGCGTTGTTCCAGTATCGCGACGACGACGGTGCCATCCAGCCGGTCGACTCCGGTGCGGTCAACGATTACCTGCGCGAGGTGATGGGCGAGGAATTCACCGCCAAGGATTTCCGCACCTGGGGCGGCACCCTGGCCGCGGTGCAAGCGTTCGCGGCCACCGAGTTGCCCGAACCGGCCAGCCAGCGTGCGCTGGCCAAGGTACAGCGTGAGGTGGTGTGCAAGGTGGCGACCCAGTTGGGCAATACCCCTGCGGTGTGCCGCAAGGCCTACATCGACCCCTGCGTGTTCGCCGGCTGGGAGCGCGGCGAACTGGCGGAACTGGCCGGCCTGCGTGGGCCGCGCCAGTGGGAACAGGCCACCCTGCGCGTGCTGCGCAGGGCGCGCCGGCTCAGCCGCAGACGTCAGCCGCAATAGATCGCGGTGATGTTGTTGGTGCGGCCCTTCTCGATGGTCAGGCGGTCACCGCCTTCGTGTGCCGGCGGCACGCGCGGGCCGTCATGGCGCAGCACCTGCACGTGCAGGCTGTCGCTGTCCACGCGCGCGCGCTCGACGGTTGCGGCGGAGGCGGCCAGGCCGAGCGCACCACGCACCCTGTCGCTGTGGCACTGGCCGGAAATCACGCCGTCGATCGGCTGCACCTGGGCCACCGGCGTGCTGCTGCAGGCGGCGAGGGCGAGACAGACGGTGGCGGTGGCGATGGCATGCTTCATGGAAGGGTTCCTTGGTGTGGTTGCGTGCAGCGTGCGACGGCGCACGTGGTGGCGGAATGAACACCGTGCACATCGTGGACACGGTGCGCTCACCCCCGCCAACAGCCTGGGTGGAGACACTGCAGTCGCGGCGGATGCCGCCCCCGGTACTGCGGCGCATGCGCCCGGTAGTGCCGGCCGCTGGCCGCCGATCCCATTCCCCCCCGAGGAGACCTGCATGGCCACCACCCGAAAGACCCCCGCCCGCCGCAAAGCCTCACCCAAGGTGCGCAAAGGCAGCACCGCGCCCCAGACCGCTGCCGACCCCGCTCGCCCGCGGGTGGTGAAGACCGCAACCCGCAAGGCGGCGGCTGGTGATCCCCGCGCCGCCCGCGTTGCCGCCCGGCAGCGGCGCCTGCAGGACCAGGAAAAGGCCAAGGACGCCCGCGCAGCCAAGAAGGCCACGAAAAAGACCGCGACCCAGGCCGGCGCACGCCGCCAGCCGGAGGCCATGCCGGCCCGCCAGCTGGCAAAGCCGGGGCGCGAACACGAACTGGAGCTGGCACCGCGCTTCCTCGCGCCGGACTACACCGGCAGCGGCAAGCTGCAGGGCATGCGCGCGATCGTCACTGGCGGTGATTCCGGCATCGGCCGTGCTGTGGCCGTGCTGTTCGCACGCGAAGGCGCCGATGTGGCGGTCCTGCACCTGGACGAGGCCGAAGATGCCGACATCACCCGCCAGCACGTGGAGCGCGAAGGTGGCCGCTGTGTGGTGATCGCCGGTGACGTGCGCGACCCGCGCTTCTGCAACAAGGCGGTCAAGCAGGTGGCCAAGGCCTTCGGTGGCATCGATATCCTGGTCAACAACGCCGCGTTCCAGCTGCACTGCGAGCGGCTGGAGGATCTGGAAGACGCGCACCTGCAGGAGACGCTGCAGACCAACATCGGCGGCTACATCCAGATGGCGCGTGCGGTACTGCCGCATCTGGGCGAGGGCGCCAGCATCATCAACACCGGCTCGGAAACCGGACTCTTCGGCAGCAAGGCGCTGATCGACTACTCGGCCACCAAGGGCGCGATCCATGCGTTCACCAAGGCCCTGGCCAGCCAGCTGCTGCCGCGCGGCATCCGGGTCAACTGCGTGGCGCCGGGGCCGGTATGGACGCCGCTGAACCCGGCCGACAAGCAGGCCGGGGATGTCGCCGAGTTCGGCAGGGACAGTGACATGGGCCGGCCTGCACAGCCTGAAGAGCTGTCACCGGCGTATGTGTTCCTGGCCTCGCCGGTCTGTGCAAGCTACATCAGCGGGGCGATCCTGCCGGTGATGGGTGGGCCGCGCGGCTGAGTCGTGTCGGTTCCCGCCTGGATCCGGCGGCAGCGAAGGTGTGCGGCCTGTCAAAGGCCCCACACCGTGCGATTGGTAGGCTGATCCTGTACCGACCATGTTCAAGGACCGACCATGCCCGAAATGGATATCAATGCCGCAGCCAACGAGGTCGTCGCCCTGCTGCGGCGGAACGATGCGCGTGCTGCCGCCACCCGCCTCCAGGCCCTGCACGACGGACAGAGCGCAGTGGTGCAGGAATCGCTGGATCGCTATATCTCGGCGCGTGCGGCCGCCGAGCTTGAGGGCTTGCGCCGGAACGGGGGCGTGGCCGCAGCGGATGCAGCTACGGTGAATCCGATGCTGGATCGCTTGGGCGAGGCGACGCGCCCGCCGCGGATGCCCGATGCTGCCGAGACAGCGGGATTGAGTCAGGCCCAGCAGTACGACGTTTATGGCAGCATCGTGGCCCAGCGCGGCAACATCGCAGCGAACGATGCAATTGCAACCCAGGACCGCGTGGTGCTGGGGTTGCGCGATGAGAACCGCACCACCGAGGCGCGCGGACGTGGGGTCTACGATGACCGCATCGTGGTGCTGTGGAAGGATGCGCAGGGCCGCGGCCACGTGCGCGAGTTCAACCAGGCCACGACCGAGCCGACCGCCCAGTACGACGGACATGCCAAGACCGCGCCGCGCAGCCCGGGCTTTGGCAATGTGGCGCCGCGTACCAAGACCGAGGGTGAGGACGTCAACGGCGACCGGGTCAAGGATCTGGGGCGCCTGGGCGAGGGCACCATCGAGATGCGCGCGACCACCCATCCGCGCAATGGGCATCCCGATGAGTTCGCGCTGCGTCCTTCGCAGGACGCGATCACTGCGGGCGCCGGACGGGTGGAGCGCGACAGCAATGGCGATGGCTGGTTCGATGCGCGTGATACCCAGGGCGTGCAGGACCTCAACGACACCTTCAAGATCCATCGTGGCAGCCATTCCAACACCGATTCGGCCGGTTGCCAGACCATCGGTGGCGGCGAGTATGACGACTTCGTGTCGACGGTGCGCGGCACGCCTGGGCAGAACCGCTGGCAGTACGTGCTGACCTCGGTTGCACCCGGCCAGACGCGCGAATTGGGGCAGGACGTGCCGCTCGCGGCCAACGATGACCCCCGTCAACCGCAGCATCGCGATCATGCCCTGCAGCAGCAGATCAGTACGCGCCTGCAGGCCCTGGGCGGACGCTACGCCGAGCATGCCGAGGACTACAGCTTGGTGATGCTGCGCGAAGCGAAGGCCGCGGGCATCACCCGGGTCGACCAGATCGTGGCCAGCAATCCCAGCGCCGGCCGTGCGGCTGGCGAGACACTGTTCCTGGTGCAGGGCAGCCCGGGCGATCCTGCGGCGCTGCGCGCAGGGGTCAATGCGGCGGAGGTGCGCGAGACCGCGGTGGAATCCAGCCTGCGCCAGCTGCAGCAGCAATCGCGCGAACAGGCTGCACCTGCGCCCGCGCCGGCACAGCAGCAGGACGCGCCGGCGATGGGAGGGCGTTGATCGATGATCCGATCGCAGTTGACGCCGAGCGTTCCATTGATGCTGCTGCTGGCCTGCAGTGCCTGCGCGCCCGCTGGAGAGCGCGTCGCGCCGGTGGCGCCCACTGCCAGCTCGGCCGCGAAACCGGAGGCCCTGCCTGCGCAGACCCTTCCCACGGATCGCGGACTGCCCGCATTGCCGAAGGCTTCCGGCAGCGGCCATCCCGGCGGCCGCTACGCTACGCTGCCCGAACCTGCCAGGCAGGTGCTGGCGCAGTTGAAGTGCAACGTGGAGAGCGCCAGCAAGGTGCAGGTACTCTCCATTCCCGCGCAGGATGGCCAGCAGGATTTGATGGTTACTGATCGCAGCGGGCCGCGTTTCCGCTATTGGATGCGGTCGTTCTCCGGCAGTGGCGGTACCACCGGCTATCTGGTGCAGCTGCAGGGCTGCCCGGCAACCACCACGGGCATGCGCGCCTACATCGCACAGGGAGCCGCACCGCTGCAGGATGTCACCGCATCCATCCTGGCGCAGGCCGGATTGCCCGATGCGGCGACCATGACGGCCTACCAGGAAAAGGGCGCGGGCGATCTGTTCGCCTTCATCGGCGTGCTGGACAAAGTGCCAGTGCTGCGCTGGGTGGCCGAAGCCGACCCCGAACAGCCACTGGCCGCCGATGCACGCAGCTTCGACCATGGCAATGCCATCCACGGCGGTTTCCTGCACTGGAACCAGGATCACTTCGAAGTGGCCAGGGCCGTTCCCGCCGCGCTATGGCCCTGCGATGACAGCCCGTTGCTGCCGTGCAAGGCCGACCCGTTCGTGACGGGGCGTTGAGGCATCGCGCACATAGAAGTCGGCAATGCGCGGAATGAACTGCTGCGGATTGGCACCGACAAGATTGGTCAGCACCACGACCGCCACGCCGCGCTCGGGATAGACCACGAAGGCCGAGCGCGCACCGCCGATACCGGCCACCTGAAGGTCGGGCGATGCGCGCAGTACCGCCCAGCCACCCGCCCACGGGCCGGCGCGGCCATCAGCGAGGCGCTCTGCGCTCCACATCCGCCGCAGTGCCGTCTCCGGCAGCAAACGGCCTTCGGTCAGTGCGACGAGCCAGCGCGCGGTGTCGTCGGCGGTGGTGAGGATGCCGCCACCGGCCCAGAGCGAAGGCGGTATGTCGTAGAACCAGTGCGACAGGCGGGACGGTGCATCCACAGCATCGGTGGCACGCGGGGCCAGGCTGTACATCGTCGCCGCATCCGGAATCAGGTCGTAGCTGTCGCCGAAGGTGGTGCGGGCCATGCGCGCGCTGCTGAACTGGCGTGTGGCCAGGAAACGTTCGGAGGACATACCGGATTGCTGCGCGATGATCCGTGCCAGCAGGACATAGTTGGTCTGGTTGTAGGCGAAGCGCTGCCCGGGCGCCGCTTCCAGCGGCCGAGCTGTCACCGCCGTCCACGCCTGTGCTTCGGAGCCACCGCCCAGCAGTCCGTTCGCATCAAGGATGTCCGGAAGGCCTGAGGCATGCGCCAGCAACTGGTGTACGCGCACGTCTCTCCATGCTGGCGGAAGATCATCCAGGTAACGCGAGGCCGGCGCGTCCAGATCCAGTCGTCCCTCCTGCGCCAGCTGCGCAGCCGCCACGCCGGTGAATGCCTTGGTGGCCGAGTTGAGCGGGAAGCGGGTGTCGCGCGAGGCACGCACACCGTTCTCGACATTGGCCAGACCGTAGGCCTCGGACAGCACGATCTGCCCGTCCTTGACCACCGCGACCTGCAATCCGGGGATGCGCTGCTCCAGCATGATCTGGCGGATCAGGCGGCGGGTCTGGTCGTTGGCCTGGTCCTGGCTGGCAGCAACGGCGGCGAAGGGCAGTGCACTGATGAGCATGAGCAGGGCACGGAGCATTGGGCGGGACATGTGGAATTCCAGCGGGGCGTTGCAGATCGGATGCAGCGGGCGGGTCAAAGGTTTAGGCGTGTGCAGTTGATTAAAGATTGACGCTGAATTTCGAAAAAGTTTGTCGCCGCAGGAGTTGCAGCCCACTTTGGTCGCATAAGTGATTGATTGGACAGGAAATCTGTGAGCGCCTCAACGCGTACGGCAATGCCCTGTCTCACGGACTTGGGAGCCAGAAGGCGGCCAAAGATTCAAAATTGACCGCTGAACAAGGGTAAGCCCACCCGGCTCCATCACTTCACGTAGTGTGAGGAAGAGTGAAAGAGGATCAACGTGGCGGGTGCCAACCGCAAGCGCGGCGGGAGGAAACAGGGATGCGATAGACTCCTTTATTGCTCAAGTCGAGGCACTCGATACCTTGATGAAAACCGGCAACTCGAAGATCAGCACAAAGGCACGAAGAGACCCGATTGAACTAACATCGCGCATTACATCTAGCGACAACCAAGAGATTTCCGATGGCGAACGGTGACAACTACGGACTACCACCAGGCCAGCTCGGCCTATACCGGGCCCATTCCACGAAATACCTTTCGGGAACCTCAGGGCTGATAGGTAACCCGAACATTGGCCGGACAAGGCGCCCGCGGGATACTCCACTCCATATCCACGAAACTCTATGTGCATGGTTCTCAGAAGAGTTTGGTATGAGCTATCGAGAGCTCGGGCTTTTTTGTACTGGAGATCGCGAGGTCGCGAAGGGTTACGTTAAACCCACCTCAACTCTCATACGTATTGAACCAGTTGGTGACTTCTCTGTCTGTTATAGCGAAGTCTGCAAGGACTTATTTGCACACTGCCAGTTTAGATGGATCCCGAATGGCGCTAGCGCAGAAGTCATACGCTCTGACCTCGAGTCCTTCAATTATATTCAGCTGAGTAACACAGGGCTGCAGGAGGCTGCTAGAACCAACAATGAGGCCATGATCTACGCCGAGCGGTTTCGTTACGCAACATGAAAGAAGGATACTAAGGGTTATGGATACCGCTCAAGCACAGGTTTTTTCGCAAGACATTATTCGGCAAGGCGAGATTGCGGGCTGGATTATTGAAGAATATGTCGCCCACGGGAAATCAGCGGTCCTGTTCTCTGCCCATTCCGGCGCCGCATCAGCAATCGTTAAGGTCTTTCATCCTGGGCTAATTGAAGCCTACGGAAGAGAGTCGCAAGTTGTCAGGGTAAATCGGGAACGTGAACTTGTCGGGAAGTATCACCCGAACATCGTCAGAGTGCTTGACGCGGGGTCGTGCGAGAAAACCGGGCATTTATACGTCGTGATGGAGAAGGCCGCAGGCGACCCCCTATCAAAGCGGTTGGCACACGTTCCCAGAGATCGGATATCGATGCTGGTGGAACAGCTGGCACGCGCGGCGATGCAGCTGGAGGATTGGGGATTCACGCATCGAGACATAAAGCCTGACAACATACATATTGACGATGAGTGTAATGTTCTGACCTTGCTTGACTTCGGAGTAATTAAGCCGCACGGCAATGACTCAGCGACATCACTTTTCACCAACAAGCCGTTTGTTGGGACCCATCAGTACAGCCCCCCCGAAATGATCCACGGGCAAGAGGAGGACACAATAGATGGATGGCGTGCGGTGACTTTTTATCAGATTGGCGCCGTTATGCATGATCTGATTACCGGCACCCCGATCTTCGAGGGCGCAACGTCACGCAATGCCGACCTTGTCCGCGCTATCGATAATGATCAAGTAGTAGTGCATGCCGACGATATACCATCTTCGATTTGCAGTGTCGCTACTAGGTGCCTTCTGAAGGTGCCTGGCGACAGACTTAATCTTTTGGCTTGGCAGGACTTCATGTTCTCCGAGGCAAATGACGCGAGCCTTTCTTTGCAGGCCCGAGCAGCCTCGCTGTCGCGTCGCGCAGGCCTTGGCAGGTCAAATAGGGGGGATCTAGTTCTAGTTCGAGAAGAGCAACGCCTCAAAGGGATTCAGGTTGAACAGATTGTCCGGGCCGCAAGGGGGAGGTTTGACCAGGTGTTATGCGATCTAGGCGCACTCGTTCCCTCACGCAGAACCTCGGTTCTACCAGCTGCCCACCCAGAGCCGGGGGTCATCTACACTTTTGAGCGCGCTCCCGAGAAGGGATTTGACGTTCAGATTCGCATTGAAATCGCGATACAACTACACGACTCTCGGGACACAGTTGATGTATACGTTCGCGCTTCTAAGGGGGTTGAGGATACGGGGATAGGATGGAGCCATTTGGGACCAGCTCTAAGAACTCTAGAGGGCTTTGACATCGTGTTCAAAGAGTGGATCATCGGCGTCATCGAAGAGTTCTTCGCTGAGAGGGATCGCTAGGCATGTCCGATACATGGTGGGTCAACGAAGGGCAGTTAATGGACGAGCAACTTGAAGTGCTCGGCGAGGAGGTCGAGCAGGACGTGTTGCTCTCCGGCCCCCCGGGTAGCGGGAAAACGAATATTCTTCTCCTTCGCGCTAATCACCTCTTCATCGCGTCGCCAGACACTGAGTTCTATATCGTCTGTTTTACGAAGCTTCTTCAGAATTTCATCAGACTTGGCGCTCATCAATATCACTATCCGGCGAATAGGATAGTGACTCAGCAAAAGCTGTTTGAACAGGTCTTGGCCGACTACGGGACTCTTCCTTCCCGGATCCCCGGCCAAACCTATGATGAGCGCAACAAGGTTCTCAAACAGGCAATGTGCCAACTTATGAGCACGAACGCAGGGAAAGGCGCCTATCCAGTGCTCTTTATTGATGAGGCGCAGGACTACTCAGAGCTGGACCTTTCCATCTTTAGATATCTTGCCCGTCACCTCAACTGCGCCGCCGATCTTCGGCAGAGCATTTACGGGGAGGGAGCTACTGGGGAAGCATGGCTCGCCAACCACAATTGGGGCAGCTCCATAGCTTTGAAGTACCATCATCGAGTCGCTCCAGCCGTACTTGAAGTGGCCGACAAGGTCATGAATGGAAAATTTGGGCACGAGCCAATGCTGGAAACTCATCAGTACAAGGGGGACACGGGTGACGTTGAGGTTCAGGCCGGCATCGGTTTCAACGAACAGATTGAGGCTGCAGCCACTCGTATCGCCAAGCAACTCAATGTCTACCCGGGACAGTTGGTGGGAGTGATGGTTCCGCTGAGAGATAATGTGGGCGCCATTGTCGATGCCCTGTCCGAAGAGACCGAACTGGCAGGCTTAGTTACCAATTGCTTAGCTTCGGACTTCGACTCTACTAAGCCTGTATGGGTCAGTACTGTGCATTCCGCCAAGGGGCTTGAATTTAGGTGCTGTCACATTTTGACGGCCGATGACTTTGCACGTTTTACCAAGTACGAGCGAAGGGCGGTTTTCACCGCAATTACCCGCGCAAAAACAGCCCTCTCTATCTACCACCGAGAAGATCTGCATCCATTCTTCGCTGCTGCCTTAGCTAAGAAAAGCGGGAAAAAGATAGCTATTCACAATCTCTTCGGAAAAAGCGACCCATGATTGAGCCCCTTAAGTTCGTCAATATCAGCTACAAGGACTTCTTCCGCTCTATGGGGCGGCTCGACGAGCTTTACCAAAAGGCTCGGCTTAGTACTTTAGATGACTTGCGGATGCCACTTAGAGAAGGGGAGATGTATGTTGCCTGGCGTGCCGACACCGCGGCCGCCCCGCTAACACCAACCTTAATCATTGGGTCAGAACGTGATCTAGCAGACCTCGTGCCGCGGATGCTAGCAGTTCCAGGAGCGCCGATCCCTGCTACCTCAAACACGAAGACATGGTACTCCTCTGACCTTCAATCTATCCTTAGGGTCGAGCATTCAGGCCTTGCCCCGGCCGCCGAGCTTGGCTTCGTCGGGCTTATGATGTTTGAGATTACCTCTTCCCAAGAAGGTTCGGATCTGCGTGCCGTTGGTATTGATAGCGTACGGCAGACTTTGTCGTTTGTTTGCGCTCGCGCAACGAACTTCGGATGGCATGACGCCGCGCTAGCTACGATTACACAGAGGTGGCTTGAAGCTAATGCATTGCTAAATAATCAGATCGATCCGTCTTTTGCAGTGGGGATAGCGGGGATGTGTGCGTTTGTTCAATCGCTTCGTATGCACGGTGAACGCGATATCTCCCCTCAAGACCTGGGTAAGTACATACAAAGCTGGGTCCGTCTTGAGCAGGAACATCAGCTCGACTTGCTTTCCGACCCTCTTGTTGAAATTGTCAGGGGAACGACCAACGCCAAGAGTCGAGAGCGCCGCTTCGATATAGTCACTGGGGCTCTTGATAGTATCTCGATGTCCGGAAATTTGAACCCTATTCTCGGCGGCTTTTTGATAAGTTTGATTGAGCCCGGCTCCTTTGATTTTGATGGTTTATCCAGGCGCTACGACTCAAGGGGGAGATTGGTTTCTGCAGCATACTTCATGTGCACCTCAATCCTGGGCGCCTCCGAGACTTTGAGAAAATATAGCGGGTTTGGCATCACCGTCTTGAATCAGGGGCTCCGCCCTGATCAGGATTCATTCTCGGATATGGGTTTTGCCGAGCTCCGAGTGCTTCATAGCCACAAATTTGAGCCTATTCGTTATCGGACGCGCTCTAGGACCGCTGTGGATGTGGAACTAGCGCCAATGGTGGTTGGCGCATTTCGGACCACGCCACAAGGGTCGAGCGTGAGCCCGCAAAGAGATGAGGCTGCACATCGTCAACGGAGAGAGCAGCTCGTGAAAAGGAGGCTTCAGACCGCAGTCCGCGCACTTGAAGAGGCCTATAGCGCTCTATCCCCTGAGGACCCTGTAGGTCACATTGAGGACCTTTATTCCCGTAAGGGGCTACGCAAGTAAGTGGCCGCTCCTCATCGGATGAGGGTAGCCAAAGCAAGGCTGCCAGAGAGCTTGTAGCGAGCAACCAACCAGGCGGACACACGAGTGGTGATGCGGCGGGTGCTTGTCCGTGAACTGGCTAGGACCCGGGCGAGCTCCCCCTGAATCGCCCACTCGTTCCTAGACGGTCGAGGTCCGATTTGGGGCCCATGGCTCTCTGCGGCCAGAAGCAGGCAGCAACCTTGCGTCACCTCGTCGTTGCCAATCAACGAGCGACGGGCGTGGCAAGGCATAAGCAAACACAAGCGACTGGCTATCGTTAGAGGTCTGGACAGAACTGGATAGGAACAGGCCAGGATCGACCCTCAGGCCAGCCAACGCTGCGCGTGGGAATTCGAGGAAGGCTTTCGCACCACAATGTAGCTATGGTGCACGCACCTTGCAGCTACGGCGCCCGCAGCCATGCTTCGTTTGAGAAAAATCTGGGCTACCGAGCGTGATCACATGGGTCAAGAATAGGGTTAGTCTTGCCGCCTAGGCACGATCGGCAGCCCGATCACGAGTGCAGATGCGTACCTGATGATTCTGCTTTGGAGCGTCCAATGAACTACCTGGATTCGTTGTCCACATATCAACAGTGACGCTTTTCGCGAGTCTGTTCATTTTTGGTGCAATAGCGCTCACATTGATTGCGCTGTGGGTGGCATATCGACAGAACAAGCGATTCGGTGAGCGGCAGTGTCACCGCTCTAAGAAGCGAGGCAGGTCTCCTCGCTAAGTAGTCGGCGCTGCTGGGACTGTGCGGGACTAGCCGACGCCTTTGGGTCAGTCTCAGTCACCCCTCATCTCTGTTGCGGTTAGAGGAGCCCCCTTTTTCTTAAATTTGTCGCTTTAGCGCGTCCGGCAGTGGGTATCAGGCCGCCGAGCGACAAACTTTTCCGAGAATTCTTGTCGATTTGTCGCAACCGACAATCTTTACGCCACTGCATAAGGCGCTCGGTGGTGCCTACCGTTCGTCGGCCCATGACTTCCGGGGGGTTGACTACAGTTGTCGTCACGCAGACAGTGGCGACACGTGTAGTCAAGGGAGTGGTGTCATGCGTGGCAAGACGATCGGGGACCAGGAGCTGGCCCTGCTGCAGTACATCGATGAACATGCGCCGGCCACGGTCGGCGAGGTCGCCAGTGGCTACGGGGAGGCCCGTGGGCTGGCCCGCTCCACCGTGCTGACGATGATGGAGCGACTGCGGGCGAAGGGGTATCTTCAGCGCCAGCAGCAGGACGGTGTCTACCGCTACCAGGCCACGCGTGGCCCGCAGAGCGTGCTGCAGGGCGCGGTGGCGCAGTTCGTCGACAACACCCTGCAGGGCTCGGTGTCGCCGTTCGTGGCCTACCTGTCGCAGCGCCAGCAGGTCAGCGACAACGAGCTGGCCGAACTGGAAGCGCTGGTTGCCCAACTCCAATCGCGCCGCCACGAGGGCTGAGCCATGGACACCACGATGCTGATCCCGATGTTGGAACGGCTGGGCTGGACCAGCCTGCAGACCGTGCTGCTGGTGGCCCTGGTGTATGGCGTATGCCGCGCGCTGCCGTCGCTGTCGGCGGCAACCCGCTGCCGCCTGTGGTGGCTGGTCTCGCTGCAGGCTGTGCTCGGCCTGTTCTGGAGCCAGCCGTTGCAGCTGGCCTGGTTGCCGGCGCCGCAGGCGGTGGCGATGAGCGCGACCGATGTGGCCGCCGACATGGTCTACCCGCTGGCCCCGGAGGCCTCGGCACAGCTGTTGGCCGCAATGCCGATGCCCGCCGCGGACGTGCCGGCGGTGGCATGGTGGGCCGTCGCACTGGCCACGCTGTGGATGTCCGGCGTGCTGCTGATGGCCCTGCGTACCTTCGGTGAGTGGCGTCGCTGCCGCGCGCTGCTGGCAGCGGCCTGTCCCTGCGAGGACGAGGCGCTGGTGCAGGCCCTGCAGCTGGCCTCCGATGCGCACGGCGTGCGTCCTGCGCCGCGGTTGTGGATGAGCACGCAGGTGGACGCACCGCAGCTGGTCGGGCCGTTCCGCCCGGTGCTGCTGCTGCCGGCGGGCGACAACGCCCTGCAGGGCGACGCGCTGGACCTGGCCCTGACCCACGAACTGCAGCACCTGCAGCGGCGTGACCTGCAATGGGGCCTGCTGCCTGCACTGGCCCAGCACCTGTTCTTCTTCCACCCGCTGCTGCGCCTGTCGGTGCGTGAATATGCACAGGCGCGCGAGGAAGCGGTGGATGCAGCGGTGGTTGGCCAGCACGGTGCCAGCCGCCAGGCCTATGGCCGTCTGCTGCTGCAGCTGGGCGTGGCACCGCAGCCGCATCTGGGCGTGGCCAGTGCCGCACCGGATACCACCAGCCTCAAGCGCCGCCTGCTCTCGCTGCAGTCGCGCCGGTCCTGCCCGCGCATCCTGGCGATGGCGTTGACTGCGGTGGTGCTGGTGGTGGGCGTGGCGCCGATGCGGCTGGTCGCAGCGCCGGTGCCGCCGGCACCGCCCGCGCCTCCTGCGGCGCCGAAGGTCGTGCCGCCGCCGCCGCCGAAGGCTCCGAAAGCGCCGCCCGCACCGCCTTCGTCCGCGCGCGTTCCGGCCGTGCCGGTGGCGCCCGCGCCGCCCGCCGAGCCGGCTGATGTCGAGGCGTTGTCAGGTCCGGACGATGCGGATGTGACGGTCGACGTGGATGCGGATGTCGATGTCGATACCGGCATGCACAGTGAACACACGACCTCCCGCACCACTTCCATCACCACCTACGGCCGCCTGGACCTGGGCAAATCGCCGCCGGAGGCCTTCGTGCTGGTAGATGGCGATTCGACCTTCGCCAACGGCGGCATGGACGACGTGACGGTGGCCCGCAGACAGCTCGGCAAGGGTCCGGCGCTGTGGTTCCGCAAGGGCGACAAGCGCTACGTGGTGCGAGACCCGATGATGATCCAGAGCCTGCAGCGTGCCTACAGCGGCGCGGCGGATCTGGGCCGCCAGCAGAGCGAACTGGGCCGCCAACAGAGTGCGCTGGGTCGCCAGCAGGGCGAACTCGGCAGGCAGATGGGCGAGATGGGCCGCCTGCAGGGCGAGGAGGCGCGCCGCATGGCACTGGCCGCTGCCGAGGCTGCGCGCAGCGCGGTGGCCGCGCATGACATCAACCGCGAAGCGGCGGCAGAAGCGGCGAAGGCGGCGCGGGGCGCGACCAACGATGCGGCCATTGCACGTGAGGCTGCTGCAGAGGCACGTCGTGCGATGCAGGAAGTGGACAACGAAACCGCGCGGGCCACCCACACCCGCGGCATGCAGCGCCTGGCCAGCCAGCAGTCTGAACTGGCCAGCCGCCAGGCGGCGCTGGGCAGCCGGCAGGCTGCGTTGGGTGAGCGTCAGGCACGCGTGCATGAGCAGGCGTCGCGGCAGGCGCAGCAGGTGATCGCACGCGCACTGGCCAGCGGCAAGGCCGAGCGACTCTGACTGGTAGTGCCGGCCGCTGGCCGGCAATGTGGGGTGCCGGCCAGTGGCCGGCACCCACTGGGTTGATCAACCGCAGCTGGCGCGCTCGATCCGGTTCTGACCGTCCACCTGCACCGTCACGCGGTCCTGGCGGAAGTCCATGGTTACCTCCATGCCCGGCTTGACCACGCGCGCGTTGCGGGCACCGCTATCGGCGACCAGTTTCTTGATGGTGGCCTCGTCGGCGGTCTTGCCGGTGAAGGCTTCCAGCGCTTCCGGCCTGCATTCGTGGGCGGCATCGGCCACCGGTGCCGGTGCCGGTGCGGCATCGTGGGTGGTGCTGCTGCCGGCGTGGCTGCAGGCGGCCAGCGGCAGGATGGCGAGCAGGGCAAGCGGATTGAGGCGCATCGTCGGGCTCCAGGCGTGGATGGTGGCGGCAGTGTCACCGCTGCCACCGTCAGGGCATGTCAACGCGGCCCTGGGCCATTACCGCCCGACCAGCGCCAGTGTTTCGCGCTCGCGCTGCTCCTCGCGCACCAGTCGCTGCAGCAGCAGGGCCAGGGTGACCACGTCCTGATGGTTGTGGTCGGCCACCCGACGCAGGTTCACCGCATCGCCGCCGCGCAGGAAACGCAGCCATGCGCCCGGGGCTTCGGAGCCAGGCAGGTCATCCTCGCGCACCACGCGCAGCAGCTGGCGCTCAATGGTGGACAGCTTGCAGTTCTCCCACGTGCCGCGATAGCGGCGGCGGGTCGGGTAGAGCAGGTCGACGTGATCCAGCGCGCTGATCGGGCAACGCTGGCGGGCCAGCCGGTAGCGCGTCTTCAGCAGCGGCGCATCGTAGCTGCGCCCGTTGTAGCTGCAGAACACGGTGGACGGCTGCAGCCAGCGGGCGAAGGTGTCCAGCATCGCGTCCTCGGCGGCCATCGTCGACATCAGCAACTGGCGGATGCGCAGGCCTTCGCCACGCTGCGGGCACACATGCCAGTCGGCGGCGCCGATCATGAAGGCGCGGGTGCCAGTGCCGCCGGCCAGGCCGGTGGTCTCGGTATCGAAGAACAGCAGGTCGCGCGCGGCGACGTGCTCGTGCTCGCGCCTGGCGAAAGCCAGGGAAAGCGGTTCTGCGGGAATCGGTTGCGGCTGCAGCGACTCGATCAGGAACAGCCCCGGCGCGATTTCCTCGCCGGGGAGCTGGCGATCCTGGGCACTGGCGCGTGCCGGTGCGGCTCCACCACGCGAGCGCAGGCCGAGCAGGCGGTGCAGGCTGCCCACTTCCGGTCGACGCAACGGTGCGGCGGCCGTCACAGGCGCGGCAGCGCCGGTCGGCTTGTGGCGGATTTCCTGTTCGACCCAGGCGAACACCGAGCGCTCTGCCGGTGGCTGCCGTGCATCGTTGGCGGCTACCGGGGCCGGCGCCGGAGGGGGCGGTTCGGGTGCCACCGGCGTGACTGCTTTCGGGTCGCCGGCCTGCTTCCGCAGCAGGCGCAGCTTGTCCAGGCTCAGGCTCACGGTGCCAGCAGCTCCATCGGCTCGCGCGTGGTCACCACCAGGTCGCGCACGTGCTGGCAGGCTTCTGCGTCGAACAGGTCGAGCACGCGCAGCGCCAGCGCGCGCGGCGAGGTTTCATCTTCCTCCTGTGCAGCCAGCACCGGGCCGACACAGGCCGGGCAACCGGCCTTGCAGTCGCAACGCTGCACCAGTTCGCGCGCGCGCTGCACCAGCTCGGCCTGGCGCTGCCACAGCGGCTCGCTCAGGCCAACGCCGCCAGGAAAGTTGTCGTACAGATAAACGGTCGGCACGAACTCCTGCAGCAGCTCCACCGCGCCAGGGTCGCCTTCGCTGCCGCGCAGCTGGCCACGGCCGCTCTGGTCGGCGATCGCGAACCAGGCACCATCGCCGTTGCCGACTGACTTCTGCAGATCGCGCGCATCGGCCATCACCGCCACGGTGGCGACGATGTGCAGGGCATACGCGGCGCCAAGGAAGCCATCCAGCGCATCCTGCTTGCTGGCGAACGCGCGCAGCAGCAGCGCCTGCGGCAGCTGCCACCACACCGCAGTGGTGTGCAGTTCCTGGTCGGGCAGGTTCACCGGCCCATAGCCGATGTTCTCGTGGGTGTAATAGCGGATCTTCTTGTAGCCGGCCACGCGACGCACCACGTGCACTTCGCCATGGTGCGAATCGCCACGGCCGGCCACGCCACCGTCGAAACGGTCCAGCACCTTGAGCTTGGTGAAGTCGATGCTGTCGGTGTAGTAATCCACATGGGTGCGGGTGACATAGGCTTTGCGGCCGTCCCAGTCCAGCGTCTCCACCTGGTAGGGCGTGGACTGCACCATGTGGATGGCGCCTTCGTACAGGGTGAGTGCGGCGGCGGAATAATCGACCTCGGCGATGATCTGCTGGCGGCCGTCGCTGCGGTCGACCACCACGAAGTTGCCGTCGGCCACCGCGCGCAGGCTCACCGCGTTGGCCGGATAGCTGTCGGCGATCCATTCCCAGCGCTCGCCTTCGCGGTGGATGACTTCGGTTTCGGCCAGCGCTTCCAGGAACACTTCCGGATCGATCGGGCCGAAGCCATCGCCAACCCGGAACGGCAGTTCGAAGGCTGCGCAGCGGATGTGGTCGAACAGGATCAGCGGCTGGTCAGGTGCAATGCGTGCATGTTCGGGCGAGGCCTCGGCGAAGAAGTCCGGATGCCGCACCACGTACTGGTCCAGCGGCTGCGAGCTGGCCACCATCACCCCCAGCGCGGGCTGCTGGCGGCGACCGGCGCGGCCGAAGCGCTGCCAGGTGGCGGCCACGCTGCCGGGATAGCCATTGAGAATGACCACGTCCAGGCTGCCGATATCCACGCCCAGTTCCAGCGCCGACGTGCTGACGATGCCGTCGATGTTGCCGGCGCGCATCGCACGCTCGGTCTCGCGGCGCTCGGTGGGCAGGTAGCCGCCACGGTAGGCGCGGATGCGCGGCGGCTTGCGCGGGTCGTGGTCGAAGATGTCCTTCAGGTACTTGGTCAGCACTTCGACCATCAACCGGGTCTGCGCGAACACCAGGGTCTTCAGCCCGGACTTGATCGCGATGCGCGCGATGCGGTTGCTCTGCGAGCGTGCCGAGGCGCGCAGGCCCAGGTCCGGATTGATCACCGGCGGGTTCCACAGCAGTACCTGTTTCGGTCCGCTGGGCGCACCGGATTCGGTGATCGCGGTGACCGGTGCCTCGATCAACGCCTCGGCATGCGCCTGCGGATTGCCGATGGTGGCCGAGCACAGGATGAACTGCGGTTGCACGCCGTAGAACGCGCAGATGCGCTTGAGCCGGCGCAGCACGTTGGTGACGTGGCTGCCGAACACGCCGCGGTAGGTGTGTACTTCGTCGATGACGATGTAGCGCAGGTTCTCGAAGAACTGCGCCCACTTGGTGTGATGCGGCAGGATCGCCTGGTGCAGCATGTCCGGGTTGGACACCACGATGTCGCCATGCAGGCGGATCGCCTGGCGCGCATCACCCGGGGTATCGCCATCGAAGGTGAAGGCCTTGACGCCCAGATCGCCGGCACGGTTGAGTTCCAGCAGCTCGGCCACCTGGTCCTGTGCCAGCGCCTTGGTCGGGAACAGGTACAGCGCCTTGGCCTTGTCCTGCATCGCCGCGCTGACCACGGGCAGGGTGTAGCACAGCGACTTGCCGCTGGCGGTGGGGGTGACGATGGCCACGTGCTCACCACGCTGGCTGGCCTCCCAGGCCTCGGCCTGGTGGCTGTAGAGCTGCTCGATGCCGCGTGCCTTCAGGGCCGCGGCCAGGGCCGGCGGTACCGCATCGGGAATGGGGGCATAGCGGCCCTCGCGGCCGGGAATGGCAAAGCTGCCGGTGATGCGGTCCTGGTAGCGGCGCTGCAGGCGCGCGCTGAGCAGGGCGCCGTCACGGGCGGGCAGGCCATCGCGGGTGGCGAGCTTCTGCTCGGCATCGGCGGTGCGCTTGGCGAGTTCGTAAGCCATGGAAAGTGGAGCCGGGACGGATTGCGAGGGGTCACATGGCACCACATCCACGTCTCAGGATGTGAGACATCGCACACGGAGGGCGTGAACCGTTCAGTGCTCGCGTCCCGTGGCGCCGCCGCATCTCCCCTGGCTGAACAGCTGCCAGTGCAGCAACGAAATCTGAAGCCGGCATCCGTATCCTTGGGCGCTGGACGCAACCAACAGGGCGGATGGCTGTGGCACGACGTGGAACGCAGGGAGCACTCCTGGCCGGCATGCTGCTGGCCGGCATCGCGCAGGCGCAGCAGGCCGCGCCGGTGTCGGTGCCCGATCCTGCACCCGTCCCCCCTGCTGATGCCCCGGCAGCAGCCACCGCGCCGATCTCCACCGCCCTGCCGCAGGACAACGTCACCACCCTCGGCGAGGTGCGTGCACTCAAGCCCGACGACGAGCCGCTGGACCTGTACCGCTTCAAGAACCCGGTGAAGTTCGGCGACAACCGCTTCAGCCGCGACTGGAGCGAGCCACCGTCACCGGAGCAGGTCAGCATGGGCGGCGGCTACATCATGATGGGCGTGGTCAAGGGCGTGCTGGCGGCGGGCCGGGGCCTGAACAAGCTCACCGGTGGCCCCGACCAGATCCAGTCCGCCATCGCCCGGCCACCGCCTGAGCTCAGTGCCGAACAGCGGCAGCGTGCGCTGCGGTTCTCCCAGCAGCAGGATGCCGGTGATGCACCGCCGGTGAAGTAGGCCGGTATATCCTGCCGGTTCCTCAACCGATAGCGCTGCCATGTTCCTGCGTTCGTTCTGCCTGCTGGCTGCATTGCTGCCCGCGTCCGCCTTTGCTGCCGGCATCGCCGGTGATGGCGCGTGCCGCAATGGCGCGTTCCCCTCCGAACAGAGCCGGTTCGCGCTGGCGCGGGTGGTCGACGCACCGCGCCTGTATCTGCTCGGCGACATGGACGGGTGCCCCGCCAAGGGCGAACCGGCCTGCCGCCAGCGCAGCTATGTGGTCAACGGCGATACGGTGGTGACCGGTCGCGACCTTGGCCGCTACCGCTGTGCGTTCTTCCCGAACAAGGTGGGTGGCAGCGCCGGCTGGGTGGACCGCAGCAAGCTGCAGCCGTTGCCGGTGGCCGTGCCAACGCTGCAGGACTGGGTGGGCCACTGGAAAGACGGCGACAACGGCCTGCGCATCACCGTGCAGGGTGGACAACTGCATGTGGATGGCGACGCCTACTGGCCTTCTGCCAACCCCACGCCGGAACAGCGCCCGTATGGCCCGAACATGGGCCAGGTGGAAGCGCGCGCGACGCCGCGTGGTGCTGATGTCGAGTTCGTCGAGGACACGTGCCGGGTGCGCGTGCACTCGCTGGGCGAGGTGCTGATCGTGGCCGACAACAGCGAATGCGGTGGCATGAACGTGCGCTTCAACGGCGTGTACCGGCGCGCGGGGAAACGCTGAAGGACGCATGACGGAGGGGTCAGAGCCCTTTCGTGGGCGAAAGGGATCCGACCCCGGGTCAGCGCCGCCGCTCCAGCCACCACAGCAGCGAAGCGCACACCGTGAACGCCAGCCACCAGGGCCAGCGCGAGCCCGGCACGGGCTGCATCATCGCCGTGTTCGTCGGCCCGCTGACGGCCAGCGCCCGCGTGGTTGCATCGATCATCGCCTGCTGGTGCAGTGCAGGTGCGGCCTTCGGGTCGAACACATAGCGCCAGACCGTCGTGTCGCCGTGCTGCAGGCGCTGCCAACCCGCCTCGCGCGGCCACCAGCCGGCGCAGCGCAGGGTCGATGTTGCGCCGTCGACGATCAGGGGCACGCTGTCTCCGCGCGCGTTGAAGACCTGCAGTGGCGCCTGCACGCCGCACAGCGCCTGCCGTTCGCCCGCCCAGCCGAGCGTCTGCGGCGACCACAGCGCATCACCGCTGCCCTGCGCACGCGCCAGCGTGGCGACGACGCTGCTCCAGAGTTCACCGTGGCGATCATCGCGCCCGGCCAGCACCCAGCGCCAGCTGTCGGTGATCGGCAGCAGGCCGATGCGACCCTTGCCGGCAGCGCGCCAGCCGCCGACGGCCTTGCCCGTCCCATCCCGCAGCAGGGCGTTGCTGCCTGGCGCCTGCAGCGCCAGTGCTTCCAGCGCGGGCAGGGGCGCACTGTGCGAGCTGCGGTCAGCCTCCTCGCCGTAGCCGGTTGGCAGCGTTCCGGCGGCGAGCGGGCCGCGTCGTGCGGCGAGGACCGCGCTGTCGCCATCGCCGGGAAGTTCGAGGGCGTGGCTGCTGCCATCGCCCTGCACTGGCAGGCCCAGATCGCGGAGGCGCTGGCGCGCGCCGGCTGCAGGTGCGCCTGCACTGCGCAACAGAACGCCAAGGCCGTCACGCAACGCCTGCCGCACGGCAGCCAGCTGGCCGGCACTCAATGCGGTCAGGCTGCGCTCGTCCAGCAGCAACAGATCGCTGCGCGCGAGTGACGCTGCATCCAGCGCGACCGCGCCATCCCCCACGCTGACACCTGCCCCGGTATCGGCCTGTACCTGCACGCGGATGCCGGTATCGGCGGCCCAGCGGCGCAGGTACTTCAGCTCCGGGCCCGGCGCACTGGCACGCACCAGCATGCGCAGCGGTGCCGCCGGCAGGGTCTGCTGCGGTACCGGCGCGCTGTCCACCACATGACCGCCGGCATCGAGCAGGCGCAGCTGGAACACGCTGCGGCCCTCGGCGCGGGCGATGCCGCTGAGCTGCACGTGACCGTCCTCGGCAACGTCCACGCGATCGACCACGCTGTCGGCGGGGTCAAGCAGTTCCGCCTTGGCCTTGGCGACGCCGCGCGCCTGTGCATGCACGTCGAAGCGTGCGCCGGGCGCGGTGTCGACGGGTGGCTGCAGCGCGATCCACCCGCGCGTCGGAGCTACCGGCTGCCAGCGCACGTCGCGTGGCAGTACCGCGTCGCGGTCACGCGCGACCAGGCCGGCACCGACCAGCGTCAACGTGGAAGCCGGATGCTGGCGCAGCGCCGTGGCCAGGTCCGGCACGCGCTGGCCACCGGGCACATCGGCAGCCTCCGGCAACAGCAGCCGCGGGCCTGCGCTGGCCGGCAGCGCGCCGGCCTTGTCGGCATCGATTCCCAGCACGACCAGGCCGACCGCGGGTTGCTGGCCGGTGGGCGGGACCAGGCAGAAGTACAGCAGCGTGGCAGCGATCAGCTGCAGCGCAATCACGATCCACTGGCGGCCACGACGCGCGGCATTGCCACGCAGCTGGCGCACGCTGGCGATGACCACGATCAGGGCGAGTGCCAGCGCAATCCACAGGTTCACAGCGGAGGCGTTCATGGCTGTGCCTCCAGCGCATCAAGGTACCGCTGCCCCATCGCATCGGCGGCACTGCGCCGCATCGCCTGCGGCAATGGACGCTGCAGCGCCCGCCACAGCTGCGCGCGCAGGCGCTGGCGGCAGTCGCGGCAATCGGGTTCGATGCGCAGCTGCTCGATGGCGGCAGCCAGATCGAGTGCGTCGGGCAGGTAGGCGGCATTGCGCTGCTGCCAGCTGGCGAGTGCGTCGAGGTCGGGCACGCTGGTGTCATCGCCGAGGCGCTGCCACGCTTCGACGATGGCCGGGTCGGGCGGCGTGCGTGCGGCCAGCGGCAGTTCACGGCTGGCCAGCCCAGCGCGATCGCCACCCAGACGGCGGCCTTCATCGATCGGCGGCAGCTCCGGCCCCACCCGCGCCAGGTAGATGCGTTCGGCCTGCTGCACCTGCTTGATGAACCCCAGTGCCTTGTAGGCGAACGGCAGTGCCTGCTCCGGACGGCCCTGGCGCAGCTCGCCTTCGGCCGACCACATCTGGTCCAGCGCGGCCTTCAGCGTGGCGCGGGTCTGTGGGTCGAGCAGGGTCGCGGCCTCGGCATGGTCGTGGGTGTGGCCGTACTCCGACAGCACATCGGTGGCGCTGCCGAACACCGGTGGCGCATCGGCATTGGACGCCTTGCCGCCGTGGTCGTGGCCATGCGCGTCGTGCGCTCCGGCCTCGCCGCCATGGCCGTGATCGTGATCGTCGTCGTGGCTGTCTGCAGCCGGCGCATCGCTGGTGGGCAGGTCGCTGGTCGGCGGTGGCTTCGGTGCACCTTCGCTTTCTTCGCCCAGGAACTGGCCATAGCGCAGGCGCAGGATGCGCTGGTCGACACCGATCGCATCGCTGCGTTTCACGAAGTCCTCGGTGGCGAGGCTGCGTCGCTGCCGGATCAACGCTTCGGCATCGATGATGATCTGCCGCTGGCTGCGGAAATAGGCCGGCAGGGTCTTCTTGATGCGGCCTTCCAGTTCGGCACCGAGTGCAACCTCGGCGCTGGGCAGGCGCAGGATCACGCTGCTGCTGCGCCCGGTCTGCGGCGTTGGCGCGTGGTTGTCGCGCACTTCCAGCTGGGCGATGACATCGTTGCCCGGTTGCGCGCCCAGCGCAGCCAGATCAAGCGTGTGGGCGAAACGCCGCGCGGTGGCTTCGCCGCTGCCGGCAAGCGTCACGCTGCGTTTCACGAAGGTGATGTTCTCACCGCTGCCCTGGGTGGTGGTGATCGACAGCGTTGCCTGCGCGGCTACGCCATAGTCGTCGGTGGCCTCGAAGCGCAACGACCACTGGCGTTGCCCGGGCGTGCCCAGCACCAGGCTGGCGGCCGGCTCCAGCACGCGTACGCCGGGCGCGCGGTCGGCGACCACGTCCAGACGATGCAGGTCGGTTCCGGCCAACGCCGGCTCGCTCACCACGCGGTACAGCACCGGCGTGCGCGCCACATCCTGTGCCTGCCACTGGCCATCGTGTTCGTTCAGCGGCAACCGGCGACCATCGTGGAACTGCAGCCATGCCTTGTCCGGTGCGCGATCGAAGCGCAACGACCACGACAGCCGGCTGTCGGCGGCGACCTTGGCATCCAGTGCGTTCTGGGTGAGCGTGGCCTGGCCGGTATAGGCCGGCGCGTCGATGCGCATGCGGGTGGACTGCAGGTGCAGTGGGCCCGCGGCAGCCGTGCTGCCAGGCGCCGACGCACGGGCCGGCGCGGAGCCGGGGCTGGAACGTGGCCAGCCGAATGCCAGCGCAACGATGGCCAGGCCTGCGATCCAGCACAGCGCCAATGCTCCACGCGGCCAGCGCGGACGCAGTTCCGGCATCGCGCGTTCCAGCGTGGCCAGCACATGCGCGCGCTGGCGCTGCTGCAGCGGATTGAGGGTAAGCGCATCGGCAAACAGCAGGTCGGCGCTGTCCTCACTGGCGCCGCTGCCATCGAGCTGGCGCTGCAACCACTGCGGGTCCAGCTGGCGGGAGCGCGCCGTGGCGAGCGCTGCGCAGGCAAGCAGGCCGATGGTGCCGATCACGCAGGCGATATCGAAGCCCGCCAGGCGCAGCGCCAGCACCGTTGCGGCCAGCGCCCACGGCAGGCCCAGCAGCAGGGTGACGAGCGCACGGCGGCGGCGCGCGTGCTGCCAGGCGAGCTGCAGGGTGTTCATGCGGGCCCCCTGCGTCGATGACTGCTGGCCATCCAGCGTTCCAGCGCGAACAGCAGCACGATGGCCAGCAGCAACCACGGAGTGAGCTTGCGCAGCGGCGGCGTTGCCGCAGGCAGTGCTGCCTGGCGGGGGGCCTGGTCCCGGGCATCGCCGAGGCGTGGCAGCGGAGGCGGCTGCAGAGCCAGCAGCAGCGCGCGTGGCAACTGTGGATCGCGCAGCGCAGCGTTGCCTGAGGCATCCCAGTCGCCGGGCAGAGACAGCAGGACACCGTGGCCGATGCGTTGCTGCCACAGCAGCGGGGAGCCCTCGGTGTTGCGCAGCAGGATGCTGGCCTCGGCGGCAGGCTTGCCGGCAGTCACTACACGTCCGCCGTCCTGCAGCCACGCCTGCCAGTTCGCCGGCAGTGCGCCAGTGCGGCTCCACACGCCGATCTCGCCGCGTTCGGGCAGCGCATCCGCCACCAGAGGCGCGAGCGGCGCCTGCCTGCCCCACGCGCGCTGCAGTGCATTCAACCAGTGCTGGACGGCGGCCGAAGCATCGCTGTGCACGCGCAGGCGCGGCAACGTTGCGGCACTCGGTTGCTCACTCACCGGTATCGCCTGCGGACGCCACTGCACCTCGCGCGACAGCTGCAGGCGTGCGCCGTCCAGGCCGGGCAGGGGATCGGGAACGTGCACGGTCAATGCGGTGCCCGCAGGCAGCTGTGCGTCCAGTTCGCGCAGCAGGCTGGGCAGGGAAGCCGTGGACGCGGGTGGCACTTGATCAATGGCCGGGAAGCCGGGCGCCAGCCAATGCCAGTTGCCCGCTTCGGCGGTGCCGCGTAGTGCGGTCGCGTCCAGCCCTGGGGCTACGACCGTCCACGCAGTGGGGGCTGGCGCAGGCCCGGTCAATGCAGGTCGTGCCAGCAGCAAGGCCAACGCGGCCAGCAACAGCAGGCGCACCAGCAGCAACGGCCAGTCATCGAAGCGGATGCGCTGGCGCGGCCGGATCTGTGCACGCAGCCAGCGCAGCGCGGCGAAATCCAGCGGTGTGTACGGATGGCGGCGGGCGAGATGAATCAGCAGCGGCAGCAACCCTGCAGCGAGCGCGGCCAGGCCCAACGGGAACAGCAGGGTCATGCGCCGCCCCTGCGGCCAAACAGTGCCTGCAGTGGTTGGTCCAGCGGCTGGTCGAGCCAGCCAGTGGCACTGGCGATGCCGCTGGCCTGCAGGCGCGACTGCAATGCGTTGCGTGCGTCAGCGAAGCGTTGCAGGTAGTCGGTGCGGATCGCCGCGCCATCGCCCAGCAGTTCCTCGCCGGTCTCCGGATCGCGGAAGCGATGGCCTGCGCCGAACGGGAAGTCACGCTCGTCGGCGGTGAGGATCTGCAGCAGTGCCACTTCGCGGCGTGCGCTGGCCAGTTGTTCCAGCAGCACAATGCCGGCCTCGTCAAAACCGTCGCCGATCGCCAGCAGCAGGTCGCCCGGGCGCACGCGCTCCCACAGCGGGCGCAGGCGATCGGCCACAGGCCAGCCGCCACGCGCCTGCAGCGCATGCAGTTGCAGGTGCACGCGATCACGCTGGCGTGCGCCGTTCGCTGCGGGCACCAACTGCAGTCCATCGCCATTGATCGCCAGCAGGCCGAAACGGTCGCCCTGCTGCAGGGCCAGTTCCACCACGCAGGCGGCCACACCGCGCATGTGGTCCAGGCGGGTGCGCTGCGGTGCCGCGCGATCGGCCTGGCCGGCCGAGGCGGTGGCATCAAGCAGCAGCCAGACCGTGATCGGGCTTTCGCGTTCGGATTCGCGCACGAAGAAGCGGTCCGAGCGTGCATACAGCTTCCAGTCGATCTGGCGCAGCTCATCGCCTGGTTCGTAGGCACGGTACTGGGCGAATTCGAGGCCGGCACCGCGGCTGCGGCTGGCGTGCTGGCCGATGCCACTGGCGCCACTGGCCAGGCGTGGCCGCACGCGGAGCGTGCGCAGGCGCGCACGCAGTTCCGGTGGCAAGGTCAGCGGGGTACCGGCGTTCACGGGTGGCTCAACCCGGGAACGGCACGGCCTGCAGCAGGGCGGCGACCACGTCGTCGGCACGCTTCTGCTCGGCCTCGGCGGCGAACGACAGCAGCAGGCGATGGCGCATCACCGGCGCGGCCAGCGCCTGCACATCCTCGCGGGTGGCGGCAAAGCGGCCCTGCAGCAATGCGCGCGCTTTTGCCGCCAGCACCAGCGACTGTCCGGCGCGCGGGCCCGCGCCCCACTTCACCCACTGGTTGATCGCGGCGGGTGCGCCTTCGCCTGGGCGGCTGGCGCGCACCAGGCGGGTGATCCAGGCCAGCACATCCGGGCTGACATGCACCTGGCGTACGGCGGCCTGCAGCGCGATCACCGCCTCTGCATCCATCACCTTCGGCACCGCGTCGGTGGCGCCGCCGGTGGTCTGTTCCAGGATCTGCCGCTCCTCGTCCTCGCTGGGGTAATCCACCAGCACGTGCAGCAGGAAGCGGTCCAGCTGCGCTTCCGGCAGTGGGTAAGTGCCCGCCTGCTCGATCGGGTTCTGTGTGGCCAGCACGAAGAACGGCGCCGGCAGTGCGTAGGTGGTGCCGGCGTAGCTGACCGTGCGTTCCTGCATCGCTTCCAGCAGTGCGGCCTGGGTCTTGGGCGGGGTGCGGTTGAGTTCGTCTGCCAACAGCAGGTGGGTGAAGATCGGGCCCTGCTGGAAACGGAAATGGCGATGGCCGGTGCCGTGGTCTTCCTCCAGCAGCTCGGTGCCGAGGATGTCGCTGGGCATCAGGTCGGGGGTGAACTGCACGCGCCGGAACTGCAGTTCCAGCGCCTGCCCGAGCGAGCGCACCAGCAGGGTCTTGCCGAGCCCGGGCGCGCCTTCCAGCAGGCAGTGGCCGCCGGCCAGCAGGCCGATCAGCAGCTGCTCGACCACGGTGTGCTGGCCCACCACGGCGCGTGCAAGCGCGGCGCGCAGCGCATCCAGGCGTGGCAACAGGGAATCGAGGTCGGGGGAAGTCATGGGCGTGCCGGTCCTATCAATTGTTCAACGCGTACATCACGATGTTGACGCCGAAGCGGGTGTTGTCTTCGGCCAGGAAACGCTTGTTGCGCCAGTCGTAGTCCCACTCGCAGCCGTAGTCCTTGTTGCTGTAGAGCAGCCCCAGGCGGCCATCGATCTCGATGCCCTTCAGGTAGTCGTGCACCAGGTCGTCGCCCCAGCCGTTGAGTTCGAAGCTGGTGGCCGGCGGGCCATCGGGGAAACGGAAGAAGCTGCGGTACAGCGGGTGGCTGTTGGGCAGCTTCTGCAGTGCCCTGGAACCAAACAGGCGGCCCATCTGTGCCTCGAACGAGGTGGCGAACAGCCCATCGATATCGTGGTTGCAGTCGTCGACGAAGACGAAGCCACCATTGCGCACATAGCGCACGAAGTTCTGCCGCTCGGCGGCATTGAACTCCACCAGCGTGTGGCCGGCCAGGTAGCAGAACGGCGCTGCCAGCATGCGCGGGTCGGCCAGTGCCACCACGTGCTCCTGCGGGTCCACGCGCAGCGAGGTGTAGTCGATCAGCGAGGTGATCAGGTTGGACGGCATGCGCGCGTCCACGTCCCAGTCACCGGAGTCGTACTGCAGGCGGGTGAACCAGAAGTCGTAGCGCGAACTGCGCGGGCCTGCCTGTGCCCAGGCCGGCAGCGCCGCCGCCGAAGCGGCAGCGGCCAACCAGCGCAGGCAGGCCCGGCGATCCATCAGACGGCGTCGGACAGCGAGGTGAAGGTGAAATCGCGCAGCTTCATCGGCGGGATCATCATCACGTAGCTGGACTCATCACCGGCCACACGCACCGGCTTGCCCAGCTCTTCGATGTTGTTGAGCATGATCACCGGCGACTCGTTGAAGCGGAAGTTCTTCACCGGGTGCTTGATCTGGCCGTTCTCGATGTAGAAGGTGCCGTCGCGGGTGAGGCCGGTCAGCAGCACCGTCTGCGGATCGACCATGCGGATGTACCAGGTACGCGTGACCAGGATGCCCTTCTGGGTGCCACGCACCAGCTCGGCGGTGCTTTTGTCGCCACCGCTCATCAGCAGGTTGCCCGGCGAGGCCTTGGCGGTCTTGCCCTGCTTCTGCGCCCAGAAGCGCGAGTAGTCCAGGTTGGCGATCTTGCCGTTCTCGATGATGGCCATGCGCTCGCGCGGCAGGCCTTCGTTGTCCCACGGCAGCACCGGTGCGTCCGGATGCCACGGATCGGCGATCATGGTCACGCGCGGGTCGTAGACCTGCTCGCCCAGCTTGTTGCCACCACCCTTCTTCGACAGGAAGCTGCGGCCTTCATCGGCCGAGCGCGCACTGAAGAAGTTCATCATGAAGCTGATCAGGCCTGCCGCTGCGGCCGGCTCCAGGATCACCGTGTACTTGCCCGGTTCCAGCGCCTTGGCTTCGGCCGACTCGGTGGCCTTGCGCATGGCGATGCGGATGTCCTGGTCGGCCTTGAAGTCGGCCGCATCCTTCAGGTTGCGGCCGACCCAGCCCGAGCCGCGGCCATCTTCAGTGCGCACGGTGCAGGTGTAATCGAAGTTGGTGGTGCGCTGGTAGGCGAAGTTGCCGTTGCTGTTGGCGGTGGCCTGGAAGCCCTGGCCGTCCTCGAGGAAGCCGGCGGCGATCAGGCCGTGACCACGGCACGGGGCGATCGAATCGGCGGCGACCTTGGCACGGAACGCCGGATCGATGGCAGCAGTGGATTCGCTGAAGGTGGGGCTGGCGCGGTAGCTCTGCTTGCCGATGGCCGGCATGAACTCCGGGTTCTCCGGGGCCAGGCGGGCCAGGTCTTCGGCACGGCGCACCACGCGTTCCAGCGCGGCATCGTCGAACTCGTTGATCGAGGCGGTGCCGACGCGCTTGCCGAAGGCGACGGTGACTGCCAGTTCGGTGTTGTCGACGATGCCACTGGTGGAGACATTGTTCAGCGCGAAGCGGATGTTGCCGCTGATCGCGCCGGCCAGCACGGCGGTGCACTCGTCGGCCTTGGACAGGGCGATGACCTTGTCGAGGATGGCCTTGGCCTGGGCTTCGGTGAAGATACTCATGGTGTAAGGGCTCCTGACCGGTCAGCCGAGGCTGCGTGCGGTGTTGATGACGTTGATGCCGTTGAAGCGCGCGGTGGACGAGCCGTGCGAGACTGCCGAGACCTGTCCCGGCTGGCCCTTGCCGTCGAAGAACGAACCGCCCAGGCGGTAGTCGCGTTCGTCGGCCACGGCGGTGCAGGCGTTCCAGAACTCCGGCGTGCGGATCTGGTAAGCCACGTCTTCCAGCATGCGGGTGATCTGGCCGTTCTTGATCTCGTAGAACAGCTGGCCGCCGAACTGCGCGTTGTAGCGCTGCTGGTCGATCGAGAACGAGCCATCACCGATGATGTAGATGCCGTTCTCCACGTCCTTGATCAGGTCCGGCACGCTCAGCGGCGTCTTGCCCGGTGCCATCGACACGTTGGCCATGCGCTGGAACTGCACGCTGGACCACGAGTCGGCATAGCAGCAGCCGTCGGACTCGGTCTTGCCGAGGATGTGGGCCTGGTCGCGGATGGTCTGGTAGTCCACCAGCTTGCCGTTGCTGATCAGGTCCCAGCGCTTGCACTTCACGCCTTCATCGTCGTATGCCACCGCGCCGAGGCTGCCGGGCTGGGTCTTGTCGGCGAAGATGTTGACCAGCTCGCTGCCGTACTGGAAATGCTGTTCGCGCTTGTCCAGGGTGGCGAAGCTGGTGCCGGCGTAGTTGGCTTCGTAGCCGAGCACGCGGTCCAGTTCCAGCGGGTGGCCGATCGACTCGTGGATGGTCAGCCAGGTATGCGACGGATCGAGCACCAGATCGTACTTGCCCGGCTTCACCGACGGGGCCTTCAGCTTTTCCTGCGCCTGCCGGGCGGCGGCGATGGCGTCTTCCTTCATGTCGTAGGAAGAACTGTAGTTGACCACGCCATTCGGGCTGACCACCTTGCCGGCGGCGGCGCCGTCCAGGTACTCGTAGCCCAGGCCCATCGGCGAGGACAGGCCCGAACGGGTGCGGAACTTGCCGCTGCTCTTGTCGATGGCGGTGACCGTCATCGGCGCCCAGATGCGGTGCACGTCCTGGTCGATATAGGAACCATCGGTGGAAGCAAAGTACTTCTGCTCGTTGACCAGGAACAGCATCGAGTTGACGAAGCTGGCACCAGCGCCCATTGCGGCAGCGTTGACGTCCAGCAGCAGGCCGACCTTGTCCTTGATCGGCACCTCCATCGCATTCTTGCGGATCGGCGTGCGCCAGCTCACCTCACCCACGCCCGGCGCCTTGGCCAGCTGCACCGGTGCGGTCTGCACGCCGGCATTGGCCTTGGCGATGGCCGCCGCCTGCTGCGCGGCCCTGGCCACGTCGGCGGTACCCAGTGCGTTGGTGGCGGCAAAGCCCCAGGCGCCGTTGACGATCACGCGGATGCCCACGCCGGTGGACTCGGTGTTCACCACGTTCTGCACCTTGTCCTCGCGGGTGATCACGAACTGCCGCAGGTAGCGGCCGATGCGCACGTCGCAGTAGGTGGCGCCGGCGCTGCGCGCCGCCTGCAGCGCCGCGTCGGCCAGGCGCTTCTTCAATGCCGGGTCGAGGCTGGACTGCAGCTGCTCGGCGGCGATCACCTTGCCGAAGAAGGAGGGCACGATCAGCCCGCCCGCGGTAAGCCCGGTCAGGGCCAGGAAGTCACGTCTTTGCAAGGCTGCTCTCCATGTCGAAGGATGGGTGGCTCAAGCGCCGAGACTGCGCGCGGTGTTGATGATGTTGATGCCGTTGAAGCGGGTGGTGGACGAACCGTGCGAGACCGCCGAGACCTGGCCGGGCTGGCCCTTGCCGTCGAAGAACGAACCGCCCAGGCGGAAATCGCGTTCATCGCAGATGGCCGTGCAGGCATTCCAGAATTCCGGCGTGCGGATCTGGTAGGCCGCATCCTCGACCATGCCGGCGATCTTTCCGTCCTTGATCTGGTAGTACAGCTGGCCACCGAACTGCGCGTTGTAGCGCTGCTGGTCGATCGAGTACGACCCCCGGCCGTGGATGTAGATACCGTTCTCCACGTCCTTGATCATGTCCTCGACGCTGAGCGGCTGCTTGCCCGGCGCCAGCGAGACATTGGCCATGCGCTGGAACTGCACGCTGGACCAGGAATCGGCGTAGCTGCAGCCATGCGATGCATCGCGGCCGAGGATATGGGCTTCATCACGGGTGGCCTGGTAATCGACCAGGATGCCGTCGCGCACCAGGTCCCAGCGCTGGGTCTTGACGCCCTCGTCGTCGTAGCCGACCGCACCGAGGCTGCCCGGCTGGGTCTTGTCGGCGAAGAAGGTGACGATGTCGCTGCCCCAGCGGAAACCCGCATCGCGCTTGTCCAGCGTGGCGAAGCTGGTGCCGGCGTAGTTGGCTTCGTAGCCGAGCACGCGGTCCAGCTCCAGCGGGTGGCCGACGTTTTCGTGGATGGTCAGGAACAGGTTGGACGGGTCCAGCACCAGGTCGTACTTGCCGGGCTTCACCGACGGCGCCTTCAGTTTCTCGCGCGCGTGGCGGGCGGCCGCAATGGCGTCCTCGACCGGGTCGTAGGAATCGCGGTAAGCGGTGATGCCACCGGGCAGGTGCACCTTGCCGCGCGCATCGCCATCGAGGAACTCATAGCCCATGCCCATCGGCGAGGACAGGCCGGCGCGGGTGCGGAACCTGCCGCTGGCCTTGTCGATGGCGGTGGCGGTGAACGGCAGCCAGATGCGATGGATGTCCTGGTCGATGAACGAGCCATCGCTGGAGGCGAAGTACTTCTGTTCGTTGACCAGGAACAGGGTGGAATTGATGTAGTCGGCGCCCGCATCCAGCGCGGCGGCATTGAGGGCCAGCAGCAGTTCGACCTTGTCCTGGATCGGCACCGCCATCGCGTTCCTGCGGACGGGGGTCTGCCAGCGCACCTCCCCGACCGGCGGCGTCGGCGCCAGCTGCACCGGCCGGGTCTGGATGCTGGCGTTGGCGCGGGCGATCGCGGCCGCCTGCTCGACCGCAGCGCGTACGGCGGCCTCGGTCTGCTGGTGGGTGGCGGCGAAGCCCCAGGCCCCGTTGACGATCACCCGCACGCCCACGCCGGACGATTCGCGGTTGGTCACGTTGCCGACCTGATGCTCGCGGGTGATGACCGACTGGTTGAGGTAGCGGCCGATGCGCACATCGCAGTAGCTGGCCTTGGCCGTGCGTGCGGTGGCCAGCGCCACGTCCGCTAGGCGCCTGCGCTGGAGGGTGTCGACCGGGGCGAGCAGTTGCTCGGCGGCGATGGCACGGGAATGCGGCAGCAGCAGGCCCGCCAGGCCCAGACCGGAAAAAGCCAGGAACTCACGTCGTTGCACAGCGTTTCTCTCTCTCGCTTGCGTGCGGCCGGCAACGGGCCGAGCCGATCACGTCAACCACTCGACTTTCGCCAGCGCGGGGCATCCGGGCAAGTGACTGCAGTCATGGTTGGGGGTGTTTCGGCAGGGCTTGCAGCCCTGCACCTGCTCAGAGCCGGAGCAACAGCCACAGCAACAGCGGGCTTGCTGAGGGATGGCGGGGCGGTGTGGGTGGGCAGGACACGCCGTAAACCCCCCTCCGGGGTCCGGCCCAGCCGCTGGCGGCTGTGCGTTCGGGCGCTTGCGAAGCAGTGCTTCGCAAGCAAAGCGCCCTCACCCCTGGGGGCTCGATGGCGCCATCCATGGCGCCAACGGTCCTGCCCACCCACACCGCCCCGCCTCTGACAGATTCCGTGCGCTGCTGGTAGGTGTCGACCTTGGTCGACACATCTGTCAGATATCGAATGAAATTCGGGGTCAGATCCGTTTTCCTGCGGAAAACGGATCTGACCCCAAGAGTGTTTCCGACAGATCGCGGCCAACTGTCGAAGGCGGGGTGGGTCCGGTGGCAGGGGCGTGAGCGCCATGGATGGCGCGACCGAGCCTCCATGGACGGATTTACGGCGTCCCCTGCCACCGGATCCACCCCGCCATCCCTCAGGAAGCCCGCTGTTGCTGTTGCTTTGGCTGTTGCCGTTGCTGTGGCTTGAAGCAGGTGCAGGGCGCAGCCCTGCTCGGAACACCCCCCTCGTGCACAATGGGCCGACCCCGCCTGGACACCGTCCTGATGTCGAGCAAGCCGCATTCAGAAGCCTGCGAGCGCAACCGCGAACCGATCGCCGCCGCACTCGACCCGTGGATGGGCGACCGCCATCGGGTGCTGGAAATCGGCAGCGGCACCGGCCAGCACGCGGCCTTCTTCGCCGAGCGTTGGCCCTGGCTGCGCTGGCAGCCCAGCGACCATCCGGACCATCTGCCCGGCATCGAGGCCTGGCGCGCGGAAGCGGCGCTTCTGAACCTGCTGCCGCCGGTGGCGCTGCAGGTGGAACTGCCACCGGCGCCTGGGCTCAGCCTGCCACAGGGCAGCACGTTCGACGCCGCGTTCAGCGCCAACACGCTGCACATCATGAGTTGGGCGCACGTGCAGGCGTTGTTCGCCGCGCTGCCATCGGTGCTGCGTCGCGGCGCGCTGCTGGCGGCGTACGGCCCGTTCAACTACGGCGGCCGCTACAGCAGCGACAGCAACGCGCAGTTCGATGCCTGGCTGAAGGCGCGCGACCCGCGCAGCGGCATCCGCGATAGCGAAGCGGTGCAGGCGCTGGCCGCCGACCACGGATTCACCCGCCTGGGGGATGTGGCGATGCCGGCCAACAACCGCCTGCTGCTGTGGCGGTTGGGGTAAACCATCGGTAGTGCCGGCCGCTGGCCGGCAACCGATTGCCGGGATGAATGCCGGCCAGCGGGCGGCACTCCCTTCAGGCCACCTGCACGATATGCAGCGCCTTCGGATTGCGCCACTGCGCCAGCAGGGCCGCTTCGCGCGCCTTGGCCTGCTCGAAATGCGCTTCCTTGACGTGGCCGAAGCCGCGGATGTGCTCGGGGATGCTGGCAATCTCCACCGCCAGGGCCAGGCGGTCGTCATCCAGGCCGTCCAGCAATACCTGCACGGTGGCCTCGTAATCGCCGATCAGCTTGCGCTCCATGCGGCGTTCCGCGGTGCGCCCGAATACGTCGAAGCGGCCGCCACGCAGGAACTTCAGCCTGGCCAGCAGGCCGAAGGCCTTGAACATCCACGGGCCGTATTCCTTCTTCAGCAACCGGCCCTGCTCATCCTTCCTGGCGAACAGCGGCGGCGCCAGGTGGAAGCGCAGCTGGTAATCGCCCTCGAACTGCTGCTGCAGGCGGCGCTGGAAGTCGCCGCTGGTGTACAGGCGGGCCACTTCGTACTCGTCCTTGTAGGCCATCAGCTTGAACAGGTAGCGGGCCACGGTCTCGGTCAGCGCAGTGGAGCCGCCGATGCGCTCGGCTTCGGCGGTGCGCACGCGCTCGACCAGGCGGCGGTAGCGGTTGGCGTAGGCAGTGTCCTGGTACTCGACCAGGAACGCGGCGCGGCGCTCGATCATTTCATCCAGCGAGCGCGACAGGCGGGCGTCATCCAGCGGCAGGAACGCCACGTCGCCACCGTGCGAGGGCAGGCTGCGCAGTTCGCGTTCGTCGCCGGTGTTGCGCGGTGCCGCAGTGGCACCCCATTCATTGCCCTCCCACTCGCCTGGCGGCAGCGGATGCAGCGGGCCCGGGGTGGATTCGGCATCGGTGTGGCGGTTGCGCACCAGGCCGGCGGCCTGCTGCACGGCCTGCGGATCGACCACGGCCAGGCGGCCCCACGCAAAGGCCTGCTGGTTCATCGCCACGGCGGCGCCATTGAGCTCGATGGCGCGCATCAGGGAGTCGAACGACAGCGGCACCAGGCCCTGCTGCCAGGCGTAGCCGAGGATGAACAGGTTGGCGGCGATGGCATCGCCCAGCAGCGCGGTGGCCAGCTGGGTGGCATCGAGCAGCAGTGGTTCCTGGCCGCCCAGTGCCACGCGCACGCCGGCGATGATGTCGGCGGCGGGGAACTGCATGTCCGGGCGGGTGGTGAACGTGCCCGGCATCGCTTCGTAGGTGTTCAGCACCACCTGCGAACGGCCGGCGCGCACCTTCGACAGCGCCCAGTAATCGTTGACCACCACCATGTCGCAGCCCAGCACCAGGTCGGCCTCACCGGCGGCGATACGCACGGCGTGGATGTCTTCAGGGCGACGGGCAATGCGGATATGCGTGGTCACCGCGCCGCCCTTCTGCGCCAGGCCGGTCTGGTCGAGCACGGTCGCACCCTTGCCTTCCAGGTGGCCGGCCATGCCCAGCAGCGCGCCAATGGTCACCACGCCGGTACCGCCGACGCCGGTGATCAGGATGTTCCAGGGCTGTTCCAGGCTGTCGCGAAGGGTCGGTGCCGGCAGGTTGTCCAGCAGCGTGGACGCATCGCGCTTGCTGCCCTTGCGCGGCTGGCCACCGTGCACGGTGACGAAGCTCGGGCAGAAGCCGTTCACGCAGGAATAGTCCTTGTTGCAGTTGGACTGGTCGATCTCGCGCTTGCGCCCGAACTCGGTTTCCTTCGGCAGCACCGACACGCAGAAGCTCTTCTTGCCGCAGTCGCCGCAGCCTTCGCAGACCAGCGAATTGATCAGCACCCGCTTCTGCGGGTCTTCCAGCTTGCCGCGCTTGCGGCGGCGGCGCTTCTCGGTGGCGCAGGTCTGTTCGTAGATCAGGATCGAAACACCCTTCACTTCGCGCAGGCGCTTCTGCACATCGTCCAGCTCGCTGCGGTCATGGAACTCGACGTCGCTGGGGAAGTGCTCGCGCTGGCCGGTCCACTTGCCGATGTTGTCCGACAGCACCACGATGGTGTGGATCCCTTCGGCGCGCATCTGCTTTGCGATGTCCGGCACGCTCAGCGGGCCGTCCACCGGCTGGCCGCCGGTCATCGCCACCGCATCGTTGTAGAGGATCTTGTAGGTGATGTTGACGCCGGCAGCGACCGCCTGGCGGATCGCCAGCGAACCGCTGTGGAAGTAGGTGCCGTCGCCGAGGTTCTGGAACACGTGCGGGGTATCGGTGAACGGCGCCTGCCCGGCCCAGGTCACGCCTTCGCCGCCCATGTGGGTGAAGGTATCGGTGCTGCGGTCCATCCAGGTCACCATGTAATGGCAACCGATGCCGGCCAGCGCACGCGAGCCTTCCGGCACGTTGGTGGACGTGTTGTGCGGGCAGCCGGAGCAGTAGTGCGGCACGCGCGGAAAACTGGCGCGCGGCAACGCAAGTTCGGCTTCCTTCTCCTGCATCCACTGCAGGCGCTGCTCGATCGATGCGTTGTTGAAGAACTTCTGGATGCGGCGACCGATCACGCCGGCGATGGTGGCCGGGGTCAGTTCACCGGTGGACGGCAGGATCCACTCACCGCTCTCGTCGTACTTGCCGACGATGGACGGGCGCTGGCCCCAGCTGGCCGGCCAGTTGAAGAACTGTTCCTTCATCTGGCGCTCGATGAAGGCACGCTTCTCCTCCACCACGATGATGTCTTCCAGGCCCTGCGCGAAGCGCGCGATGCCCTGCGGCTCCAGCGGCCAGGTCATGCCGACCTTGTACACGCGGATGCCGATGTCGGCGCAGGCGGCTTCGTCCAGGCCCAGGTATTCCAGCGCCTGCAGCACGTCCAGGTAGCTCTTGCCGGTGGTGACGATGCCCAGCCGCGCGCGCGGCGCATCCATCACCACCTTGTCGATGCCATTGGCGCGGGCGAACGCCTGTGCAGCCTTCACCGCATAGCGGTGCAGGCGCATTTCCTGGTCCAGCGGCGGGTCCGGCCAGCGGATGTTGAGGCCGCCCGTAGGCATTTCGAAGTCTTCCGGCAGCACGATGCGGCGCGCCATCGGATCGACCTCGACCGAGGCCGACGATTCCACCGTCTCGGCGATCGTCTTGAAGCCGACCCAGCGGCCGGTGTAGCGGCTCATCGCCCAGCCCAGCAGGCCCATGTCCAGGATGTCCTGCACGCCGGCCGGGTTCAGCACTGGCATCATGGCGCTGACGAACTCGTCCTCGCTGCCATGCGGCAGGGTTGAACTGCGGCAGGCGTGGTCATCGGCGGCCAGCGCCAGCACGCCGCCATGGCGCGAGGTGCCGGCGGCATTGGCGTGCTTGAACACGTCGCCGCAGCGGTCCACGCCCGGGCCCTTGCCGTACCACATGCCGAACACGCCCTGCACGTTGGCGCCGGGGAACAGGTTGGTCTGCTGGGTGCCCCACACCATGGTGGCGCCCAGGTCCTCGTTCAGGCCGGGGGTGAACTTCACCTTGGCCGCGTCGAGGTGTTTGCGCGCGCGCCACAGCTCCAGGTCAAAGCCGCCCAGCGGGCTGCCACGGTAGCCACTGACGAAACCGGCGCTGTCGATGCCTTCGTGCGCGTCGCGCAGCCGCTGCATCAACGGCAGTTTCACCAGCGCCTGCACGCCACTCAGGTAGATCCGCCCCTCGTTGCGGGTGTACTTGTGGTCGAGCGTGTAGTCACGGTCGATCAGGTCGGCGGAAGAGGGCGAAGTGAGTTGCGCGGTACTGGTCATGGCTGGCCCGGTCAGGATCGGCTGGCACCGGCCGCGTGCAGGCACGCGGCGGGAAAGGCGCGAATTGTAGCAGCGAGGCCCGACCGCCCCGGCACTCGCGCCGGCGGCCATGCTGGGGTTAGGATCGGGGAGAGAGAGGGAGGCTGCGGTTGCGGCCTGGGGAGAAGGGATGTCAGTTGCAGCAAAGATCCTGGGCAGCATGTTGCTGGTCTCGGGAACGGCCCCCGTGTGGGCCGCGCCGGCGGTGCCGGCACCACAGGAGTTCTACTTCGACAGCGATGCGGCCGCCGTGCCCATGATCGTGGTCCAGTCCGACGGGGATGCGCTGGTGGCGCAGCTGCTCAAACAGCGCGAGCGCGGCCGGCGTACCGTGGAGGCCACCGTGCAGCTGGCGTCGGTGGCCATTGCGCAGGGCCGCACCGAGCTGGGTGAACAGCTGTATCGCGAAGCACTGAAGGATGCGCCGGTGCAGGGCAGCCTGGGCCGTAGCGTGCGCTGGAATTACGGCTGGGACCTGCTGCGTCAGGGCCAGCCCGAAGCCGCCCTGGAGCAATGGCAGGCCGCTGCCGGTGGTTCGCTGAGCAAGCCGGGCTGGCTGCCACCCACCTATGCGCTGGCGCTGTGGCGGGCCGGGCAGAAGCAGGAGGCGGTGCAGTGGTATGCCGCAGCGGTGCGTACCGAGCCGACGCAATGGAGCGACAGCAGCCGCTTTGCGCAGTTGTTGCCGTTGTGGCGTGACGACGAGCGCGCCTCGCTGGCGGAAGTGCAGCAGGCCTGGGCGGCCGCGCCGCCGGCCTGGCCCTGAGGGAGGGGGGGGCCGGGTTGCACCCGGCACCCGCAGAGGCAACGGCTGGAGCAACTGCAGCAGCCGTTGCAACAGGGGGCTTCCTGCGGGATGGCGGGGCACTGTGGGTTTGCGGGGCCGCCGTAAACCCATCCATGGGGGCTTGGTCGCCGCATCCATGCGGCTCACACCCCGCAAACTCACAGTGCCCCGCCTTCGACAGGTTCCGGCGGCTGTTGGTAGGTGTCGACCTTGGTCGACACGGTAGGTCCATGCCATGCGTGGATGAGATCTGCCAGGGATAGAAATCGAACTGGGGTCAGATCCGTTTTCCTCTGGAAAACGGATCTGACCCCAGGGCCTCAAGAGCAGCCAGCCAACCGCTTTTGCTTTTGCTTCTGCTCTTTTTCTTTCTTCCACGTGGCTGATCGCCAACCGCAGCTGTTGCTTTCAGCAACCAGCCACGAGGGGCTGCGCCGTTCGCCGGAACCCCTCAATCGTCCGCGGAAACCGTCCGCCCCGACGCCCATGCCCGCAGTGCCTCTACCTGCTCGGCCATCAGCACCGACAGCGGCCGCGTCGCACGGATCTCGTTCATCAGCAGCTCGGTATCCAACGGCCGGCCTTCGGCGTGCGCCGCATACAGCCCGGCCACGATCGCCTGCTCGATCTCGGCGCCGGAGAAGCCATTGGCCGCGGCCGCCAGCGCCGGCAGCGCGAAGTCGTCGCCGTTGAGCTGGCGTCGCCCCAGGTGCAGCCGCAGCAGCTCCACACGCACCTCAGGCGTGGGCAGGTCGACGAAGAAGATCTCGTCAAAGCGGCCCTTGCGCAGCAGTTCGGCCGGCAACTCGTGTACCTGGTTGGCGGTGGCGACGATGAAGACCGGCGCCTTGCGTTCGGCCATCCAGGTCAGCAGGTAGCCGAGCACGCGGCGGGATACGCCACCGTCCTCGCCACCGCTGGCCAGGCCCTTCTCGATCTCGTCCATCCACAACACGCAGGGCGCCAGCTGCTCGGCCGAGGCCAGCGCCTGGCGCAGGTTGGCCTCGGTCTCGCCGTGGTACTTGTTGTACAGCGCGCCCACGTCCAGGCGCAGCAGCGGTACGCCGAAGCCGGCGGCGGTGGCCTTGGCCAGCATCGATTTGCCGCAGCCCTGCACGCCCAGCAGCAACATGCCGCGCGGCGGATCCAGGCCGGCCGGTGCCGAGCCGGCGATGAAGGCCACCCGGCGCTGGCTGATCCAGCGCTTGAGCCGGTTGGCACCGGCCACGTCGCCGAAGCGCGCGCTGTCATGCTCGAAGAACAGGTGGCCGCTGCGGTTGAGCAGCTCGAACTTCAGCCGTGCCAGCTGCGGCAGGTCGTCGTCGCGCAGCGCGCCATCGGCGTAGATCAGCTGGCGGGCGATGCGGCGGGCATCGACCAGGCTCAGGCCCTGCAGGTTCTTCAGGATCTTCTTCACCGCCTCGCTGTCGACCTCGACACGGCGGCCGCCGTGTTCGCGCGCATAGGCGTCGGCCTCCTCGCGCAGCATCTTCAGCAGGGCGTTGGCATCGGGCAGGCGCGGGTTGAAGCGCACCGCCAGGGCCTCCAGCTCGGCCGGCAGCTCGACCTTGGCGCCGATCAGCACCAGCACATGCGGCTCGCTATGGCGGCGCTGGATCAGGTCGCGCAGCGCGCGCTGGTGGCTGGCATACCCCAGGTAGGGGTGGAAATCGAGCAGCAGGTAGACACCCCGCTGATCGGCCTGGCGGATCATCTGCAGGGCGGCGCTGGCATCGGGCGGGCCGACCGGCGGGTCCTCGCGGTCCAGGTCGATGCGACGCAGGCCCTCGGTGATGGACCAGCGGTGCAGGGCCCGCCACACGTGCATCAGCGTCTGCCGGAACAGCTCGACGATGCGGGCCTCATCCTGGGTCTCGATCACGATCAGGGGGGTATTGGCGCGGATCAGTGCGCTCAGGTCCTGCAGTTCGCTCATGCCGGTTCGATCCTTCGGGGGCGCCACGATAGCAAAGGCGATGGCCACTGGTTCAGCACGGTGCTACCTCCCGTCACCACCGCCGGTGTACGCTCGGGGCACGTACCCGGAAGCGAGGCTGGCATGAACACGATCCTGGTGGCCGGTTCCAAGGGCGGGGTGGGCAAGACCACCGTCGCCACCCACCTGGCCGCGTACGCGGCATTGCAGGGCAAGGCCACGGTGATCGCCGATGCCGACCCGCAGGGCTCCAGCACCCGTTGGGCACAACGGCGTGCAGGGCTGGAAAGCGCGGTGCTCCCCATCGATGTGTATCGGAAGAAGCAGTGGGCGCAGAAGCTGCCCGACGGTACCGATACCGTCATCATCGATGCACCGGCCGGTGCGCTGGCCGACGATATCCCCCATTTCCTGGACGCGGCCGACGCCGTGGTGGTGCCGGTGCTGCCCTCGGCGCTGGATATCGAAGCCATCGTCGGCTTCCTCAACAGCCTGGCCCAGAACCCGCGCGTGCACAGCCGCAAGCTGCCGGTGGGGCTGGTCCTCAACCGCACCAAACCCTGGACCCAGACCTCGCAGCAGGCGCTGCAGATGCTGGCCGAATGGCCATACCCGGTGGTCGCGCAGCTGCGTGACAGCCAGAGCTACGTGGTCATGACCGGCCTGGGCCGCAGCCTGTTCGACTATCGCTCCGCCCAGGTGCGCGAACATCAGGCCGACTGGGAGCCGCTGCTGTCCTGGCTCAAGCTTTGATGCCTGCCTCACTTCTCCTGCTGCATCCTCTTCTCCATGGAAACCCGCGATGCGTGAACTGATCCTGCTGCGCCATGCCCATGCCGAACCCGCCGTTTCCGGCCAGGCCGACCTCGACCGGCCGCTGTCGCCGGTGGGGCTCGCCGAGGCCGAAGCCGCCGGCAAGTGGTTGAAGGAAAACAACCTGCTGCCCGACTGCGTGCTGTGCTCGCCGTCGCGACGTACCCGCGAGACCCTGGAAGCGGTGATGACGGCCATCGGCTATGTCGAAAAGCGCCTGGAAGACCGGATCTACGAAGCCACCCCGGGCACCCTGGCGGCGCTGGTGGACGAGCGTCGTGACCTGGACCGGGTGCTGATCGTCGGCCACAACCCGGGCCTGGAGCAGCTGGTGGCCCTGATGACCGACGGCACCAGCAGTGACTATCGCGGCATGCCGCCGGGCGGCGTGGCCGTGCTTGGCTTCCCGCGCGAGGCCTCGATCGAACCCGGCGTGGCCAGCCTGAACGCGTTCTGGTGGCCGTGATCCGATGAGCCTGGCGCGGCGCAGCCGCTTCCTGCTGCCCGCGTTGCTGGCGCTCGGCCCGGCCTGGGCCGCGGCGCCCCCACCGACCCCGTTGCCGCCCGTGTCCGCCGAGGCGCCACGGGTATTGCGCCTGGATACCCAGCGCTCGCGGATCGGCTTCGAGGTGCGCACCCGATTCGGCCAGCGCATCGAAGGCGTGTTTCCGCACTTCGAGGGGCGTATCGAGATCCTGTCCGACGGCCGTCACCAGGTGCACCTGAAGATGTTCACCCGCTCGGTGGAGATCCCCGGCAAGGCGCGCTATACCGGCTGGATGCGCGGCGAGGAGTTCTTCGATGCCGGGCGCCATCCGGTGGTCGAGTTCGACTCGCTGCCCTACTGGCCGGAGACCGTGGAGCAGGGCGGCGCCATCAACGGCCGGCTGACCCTGCGCGGCATCAGCCACCCCGAGTCATTGCAGGTCGAGAAGGCGGAGTGCGCCCGACCCGGCTATGATTGCGACGTCGTCAGCCGCGGTACCGTGCAGCGAGGCCGGTACGGAATGGACAGCTGGCAGCTAGCCTTGAGTGACCGAGTGACCTTCGTATTGCGTGCGCGCCTGAGCGAGGCGCCGAAACCGTGAACCTCCTGCTGCGCGTACTGGCGCTGGCAACCGTGTTGCTGGGCAGCGGTTGTGCATCGCTCTCGCATGCCGAGCGTGACCGTGCCGAAGCGATTGCCGTGCAGGCGCGCTCGACCGACGTCGACTGCCAGCGCGCCGACCGCTGCGCACAGGACTCGCCGTTGCGTGCGCTGGCGGGCCGGGCGTTCACCGAATCCACCCCGGAACAGCCACGCCACTACGCCACCCTGCTCGACGAGGGCGAGGGCGCCCTGGTCGCGCGCCTGAACCTGCTGCGCAGCGCCACCCGCAGCATCGACCTGCAGACCTACATCTTCGACAAGGACGACAGTGCCCGGCTGGTCATCGACGAGCTGCTGGCCGCGTCGCGGCGCGGGGTGAAGGTGCGGGTGCTGATCGACCAGCTCTCGGCGATCTCCGACCTGCAGATCCTCGGCGCCCTGTCCGGCGCGCACCAGAACTTCCAGCTGCGGGTCTACAACCCGACCTTCGGCAAGGCCCGGCTGAACTACTTCGACTATGCCGGCAGCGTGCTGTGCTGCTTCCGCCGCTTCAACCAGCGCATGCACAACAAGCTGCTGGTGATCGACGATGCGATCGGCGTGGTCGGCGGCCGCAACTACCAGGACGACTATTACGACTGGGACCGCGAGTACAACTTCCGCGACCGCGACGTGCTGATCGCCGGCCCGGAGGCGCGGGCGATGGCGGCCAACTTCGATGCCTTCTGGCGCGCCAGGCGCAGCGTGCCGGCCGAGCGCCTGAACGATGTCGGCCGCACCCTGCTGCGCGAGGGCGTGCCGACCCTGCCGCCGGCCAGCTTCCGCCGCCCCGAGCGGGTGGAGCGGGTCAGTGCCGAAGCCAATGACATGGACTTCGTCAGCCGTTCCTTCGTCGATACCGCGTTGCCGGTGGCCTCGGTGCGCTATGTCGCCGACCTGCCGCGCAAGCACCGGCGCGAGAAGGCCGATGCGCCGCTGGCCGGACAGCACGTGACCGAGCCGCAGCTGGATGCGCTGATCGCCGGCGCGCAGAAGGAAGTGATCCTGCAGACGCCGTACCTGGTGCTGTCCAAACCGGCGCAGAAGCTGTTCCGCGAGCTGCGCAAGCGACCGCAGCCGCCGCGCGTGGTGGTGTCCAGCAACAGCCTGGCGGCGACCGACAACCCGATCGTCTATGCGCTGTCGTACAAGTACAAGCGGCGCAACATGCGTGAACTGGGCTTCAACATCTTCGAATACAAGCCGTTCCCGCTGGATGCACCGGTCGATTACCGCAACCTGCTGCCCGACCCGATCGCCGCGCCGGAAGGCGACGACGACGGCGGGCGCAACCCGCTGATCGGCGGCAGTGCTGCCGGCAGCAATGCCGGCGACCGTCGCGATCGCGATGAGCACCCGGCACCCGCCGGCAAGCAGGGGGCGGTGAACCATCCGCGCACCGGCAGTGCCTACCAGAACGCGCGCGAGCGCCGCCGTGCGGCCGGCAGCGAGGTCGAAACCCGCCTGCTGCGCACCGAGACCCGGCCCTCGTTCCTGGGCAGCAAGGCGGTCAACAAGCCGTTGCCGGTCACCCGCAAGGGCGCGCGCATGGGCCTGCATGCCAAGTCGCTGGTGGTCGATCGCCGCATCGGCGTGGTCGGCACCCACAACTTCGACCCGCGCAGCGAGAACTACAACACCGAAGGCGCGGTGATCATCGATGACCCGGCCTTCGCCGAGCAGCTGGCCGAGAGCATCCTGCGCGACACCCACCCGCAGAACTCGTGGACGGTGGCGCCGCGGGCCAAGCCGCCGGTGCTGTCCGGGCTCAACTACAGCGTCGGCAAGGCCTCCGAAGCACTGCCGATCCTCGACTTCTGGCCGTGGCGCTATGCCACCGACTACGAGTTCAAGCCCGGCCCGGACTGCCCGCAGCCGTTGCCCCGGCAGGACCCGGGCTTCCACCGCTGCTATGTCGCCGTGGGTGATTTCCCCGAGGTCAATGTCGGCCCGAAGTGGCTGCTGGTACGCATGCTGACCGCATTCGGCGCCGGCCTCGTTCCCATCCTCTGAAGGTGCCCGCATGACCCAGGTGTTCCGCGAAGCCGTTTCCCTCGAGCAGCTCAATACGCTCAGCCGCAACACCGCGATCGCGTCGCTGGGCATCGTCTTCAGCGCGGCCGGTGACGACTGGCTGCAGGCCACCATGCCGGTGGACGAGCGCACCCGCCAGCCCTACGGCATCCTGCATGGCGGCGCGTCGGTGGTGCTGGCCGAGACCCTGGGCAGCAGCGCCGGCAACCTGTGTGTGGATACGGCCAAGCAGATCTGCGTGGGGCTGGAAATCAACGCCAACCACGTGCGTGCGGTGCGTTCGGGCACGGTCACCGGCACCGCCCGCGCGCTGCACGTGGGCCGCAGCACCCAGCTGTGGGAGATCCGCATCGAGGACGAGCAGGGCCGGCTGGTGTGCATCTCGCGGCTGACCCTGGCGGTGGTGGCGGCCGGCCACGGCTGAGCCCCGGACGGGCGGTGACGGCAGCGGAACCCAGCGTTCCCTGCCGATTGCCCCGGTCGATGGGTGTTATGGCCTAAATCGGCTGGCAGCGATGACGGCCCTCCGGTATCGTGCGCGGATGACTTCCCCCACTCCGGCCCCCCGCGGCGGCGTGGCGCGTGTGTGCCGTTACCTGTACCGCGTACCGCTGCTGTTGGTCCACATCATCGTGTTCCTGCCGCTCATCCTGATCGGCATGCTTCGGCCGTGGGGCGAACTGCGCGTGGGCGAGGCGACCCTGGGGGCCAAAGTGGTCAACTGGTGGCAGGGGGGGCTGATGTGGATCTTCGGCTTCCGCCTGGTGCAGATCGGCAGGCCGCTGCCCGGCGCCGTGCTGTTCGTCGCCAACCACGTCAGCTGGGTCGACATCTGCATCCTGCACAGCCAGCGCATGATGGGCTTCGTCGCCAAGCGCGAGATCGCCAGCTGGCCGCTGGTCGGGTGGCTGGCCGCGCGCGGGCAGACCATCTTCCACCAGCGCGGCAACACCGAATCGCTCGGTGGCGTGATGCAGGTGATGGCCGATCGCCTGCGCGAAGGCAAGGCAGTGGGCGTGTTCCCCGAAGGGCGTACCCGCGGTGGCCACGAAGTGGGCCCGTTCCATGCCCGCATCTTCCAGGCGGCGGTTGAGACCGGCGTGCCGGTGCAGCCGGTGGCTCTGGTGTACGGGCTCAAGGGCGACGCGCAGACCATTGTCGCGTTCGGCCCCGGCGAGAGTTTCTTCGCCAATTTCCTGCGCCTGCTCGGTGAGCCGGCGCGGCGTGCGGAAGTGCATTTCCTGGCACCGATCGGTGCGCAGGACCTGGAAGGCCGTCGGCGCATCGCGGAGACGTCGCGCGCGCGCATCGTGGCGGCCATGAGCACGCAGTGAGGGTGCGGTGGCCCTGATCCCGCCACCCGTCCTGGACGCCGGCACGCCGACGCTGCACGCGGCTGACTACCAGCCACCGCGCTGGCTGCGCAATCCGCACCTGCAGTCGATGCTCAGCTCCAGCCGCATGCGCCTGCAGCGCGGCCTGCTGCTGCTGGCCGCGACCGGCGCGATCAGCGAAGAACTGATCCTCGACGGCGGCGACGGCGTGCGCCTGCAGGGCTGGCACAGCCATGTCGAAGGCCGCGAACCCAAGGGCATGGCCCTGCTGCTGCATGGCTGGGAAGGCAGTGCCGAATCCAGCTACATGCGCATGGCGGCCGCGCGCATGCTCGAACAGGGCTTCGACGTGGTGCGGCTGAATTTCCGCGACCACGGCAATACCCATCACCTCAACCCCGGCATCTTCCACTCCAACCTGATCGACGAAGTGGTGCATGCCGCAGGCGATATCGCCCAGCGCTGGCCGCAGCTGCCGCTGGTGGCCGCCGGCTACTCGCTGGGCGGCAACTTCGTGCTGCGCCTGGCCCTGCGTGCGCCGGCGGCCGGCGTGCCGCTGCTGCGCGTCGCCTCGGTATGCCCGGTGCTGGACCCGGCGCTGACCATGGAGAGCATCGAGAACGGCCCGGCAATGTACGACTGGTACTTCCGGCGCAAGTGGGCCGGTTCGTTGCGGCGCAAGCGCGACCTGTTCCCCGAACTGAGCGACTGCGACGACCGCGTGCTGAAGCTGGACATCCGCGCGTTGACCGCCTGGCTGGTCGAGCGCCACACCAGTTTCGGCTCGTTGCAGGCCTATTTCGACGGCTACTCGATTGCCGGCGATCGCCTGTCCTCGCTGCAGGTGCCGGCCGACATCCTGATGGCACAGGACGACCCGGTGATCCCGTACGCGACCTTCAGCGACTGGCAGCTGCCGCGCAACGCGCACCTGGAAACCGCCTGCTGGGGCGGCCACTGTGGCTTCCTGGAAAACTGGCGCGGTGACGGCTTCTCCGAGCGCTGGGTGGCGCAGCGCCTGCAGCGCGTGCTGCAAGGCTGAACCGGCACGGGCGCGCAGGCCGCTACAATGCGGGTTTGCCCTTGAACCGGACCGCCATGCAAGACCAGATCATCCAAGCGTTGCGCCAGAACGAGGCCGACCAGGCCGTGCAGCTGGCCCAGGCGTGGACCCGTGATGAACCCGGCCAGGCCGAGGCCCACCGCTGGCTGGCGCTTGCGCTGCAGCAGCAGGGCAAGGCCGAGGACGCGATGGAGGCCCTGCAGCAGGCGCTGCAGCTGGCCCCGGACAATGCCCAGCTGCACCTGCAGCACGCCGGCCTGCTGCTGGCCCTGCGCCAGTTCGACGGCGCTGGCGAAGCACTGACGCGCACCACCGGGCTGGACCCGAACGCCTTCGCTGCCTACCTGATGCAGGCCCACCTGGCGATCGGCCGCAACGATTTCGATGAAGCGCAGCGCCTGTCCACCCTGGCCTCGCGTGTCGAACCGGACCACCCGGAACTGCTGACCATCGACGGCATGATCGCGCTGCGCCGCGATGATGCCGATCGCGCGCTGACGCTGCTGTCGGCCGCCAACCAGGCCCAGCCCAACGACATTCGCGTGCTCTACGCACTGGGCTTCGCCTACCTGGGCAAGAACATGCTGGCCTTCGCCGAGCAGGCGTTCCGCCGCGTGCTGGAACTGAACCCGACCATCGCCTCGCTGCATGGCCTGGTGGTGCAGCTGGCCATGCGCCAGGGCAACCTGGACGCTGCCGCCGAAGCGATGCAGATTGCGCTGCAGCAGCAGGGCCTGGATACGCCATCGATGCGCCGCCTGGCCGGCGAACTGGCACTGCGCAGCGGCCAGCCGCTGCAGGCGCTGGAGCACCTGCTGCCGTTGCTGGAATCGCTGCCTGACGACCGCGACGTACTGCAGTTGCTGCTGATGTCCTGGCAGCGCCTGGGCCGCGAAGACGAGGCCCGCGCACGCCTGGATGCCGCCCTGGAGCAGCACCCGCAGCTGCACGACCTGTGGCTGGCACGCCTGGCGGTGGAAGAGGTCGGCAGTGCCACCGCCGCCGCCACGGTCGAGCGCTGGATGGACGCGATGCCGGGCCACCTGCCGGCGCTGGAAGCGCGCCTGCGCCTGCACGACATGGTGGGCGAACACGCCCAGGCCGAAGCGATCGCCGAGCGCATCGTCAACCTCGAACCGGGCCGCGTCAGCGGCGAAACCCGCCTGGTCGAAGGCCTGCTGCAGCGCGATCCGGCCGCCGCGGTCGCCCGCGTGCAGGCGCTGATCGACATGGCACCGGAAGGCCACCGCGCCGACCTGCGCACCTGGCTGGGTGAGATCCAGGATCGCGCCGGGCAGCACGAAGACGCGCTGCAGACCTGGCTGGCACTGCAGGCCGACCAGGCACCGCAGCGCCTGCCGCTGCCGCCGCAGGCCAAGGCGCCGCCGAGCTGGCCGGACAAGGGCGAGATCGACGGTGATGCCACTTCCGCGCCGATCTTCCTGTGGGGCGCGCCGGGTTCGGGCGTGGAGCGCGTGGCGACCGGCCTGGCCGCCGCCAGCCCGGTGCTGCGCAGCGACCGCTATACCTCCAACGCACCCGACGACGCGTTCCAGAACTACCACACGCTGCAGGACCTTGCCTCGGGCGTGCTGACCCCGGAGCGGCTGGTGCAGCGCTGGCGCGAACAGCTGCCGTCGCGCGGCGTGCAGGACGACGCGATCATCGACTGGCTGCTGTGGTGGGACAACGCGCTGCTGTGGGCGCTGCGCCCGCAGCTGCCGCAGGGCCGCCTGCTGGTGGTGCTGCGCGATCCGCGCGACATGCTGCTGGACTGGGTGGCCTACGGTGCCGCCGCACCGCTGGCAATGACCTCGCTGGCCGAAGCCAGCGAATGGCTGGCGCGCGCGCTGGCCCAGGTCGCCGCCCTGCACGAGGACGATCTGTACCCGCAGGTGCTGCTGCGCATCGACCAGATCGGCAACGATCCGCAGGCGATGGCCGAACTGCTGGGCCGCCTGTTCGAGCGGCCGATGCCGCCAGCCGCGCAACTGGGTGCGCCGCGCTTCCCGCCGGGCCACTGGCGCAACTACCGCGACGTGATGAGCGCCGCCTTCGCCAAGCTCACCCCGATCGCGGTGCGCCTGGGTTACCCGGAAGAGTGAGGACACGCCGATGCAACTGAGCAGCCACAGCCTGACCAACGGTGCTCCGATCGACCGCGAATTCGCCGCCGGCGATGCCGCGGGCTTCGCACCGGACCGCAATCCGCACCTGGCCTGGAGCGATGTGCCGGAGGGCACCCGTTCGTTCCTGCTGGTGTGTGTCGATCCGGACGTGCCGACCGTGCCGGAGACGGTCGGCCGCACCGACATGAGCGTGCCGCGCGACCAGCCGCGCTGTGATTTCGTGCATTGGGTAATGGCCGACATTCCGGCCTCGGTGCGCGAGATCGCCGCAGGCAGCTGCAGCGACGGCTTCGTGGTGAAGGGCAAGTCCAAACCGGCCGGCCCGGCCGGCAGCCGCCAGGGCCTGAACGACTTCACCGGCTGGTTCGCAGGCAATCCGGACATGGCCGGTGACTACCTGGGCTATGACGGCCCGTACCCGCCGTTCAACGACGAACGCCTGCACCACTACTTCTTCCGCGTGTTCGCGCTGGACGTGGCATCGCTGCAGCTGCCGGCACGCTTCACCGCCGCCGACGCCTACCGCGCCATGCACGGCCACGTGCTCGCCGAAGCGGCACTGCACGGCACCTACACGTTGAACCCGGCGCTGGGCTGAGAGCCCTTGTAGGGCCGGGGCATGCCCGGTTTTGCTTTCTGCAGAGTCGAGCCATGCTCGACTTTGCCTTGTAGGGCCGAGCCCATGCTCGGCTGCTTCTGCTACGCAATGGACCTGCAGTAAACAGCAAACCCTGCCAGGAACGCATCCGCTTCGGCGCGATGCACTTCCGACTGAAGCACCTCGAAGATCTCCTCCGGTTCCAGGCCCAGCACCGGTACACGCAGGAACAGTGTTGTACTGAACGCGGCACTGACCGTGGACAGCACCGCGCGAAGTGCCTGCAGCATGTCCTCGCCACGATGGGACGCATGCACTAACGCAATGGGCCGACCGACGATCTGGTCGCCGGATACGAGCCAGTCGATCGCATTCTTCAATCCGCCGGGAATGCCACGCACGTATTCAGGGCTGCACACCAGCACACCGTCGCTGCGGGCGATGGCCGCCTTGAAGCGCGTCACGCTGCAGGGTTCATCGGTGCCTTCCAGATCGGGGGAGAACACCGGAAGTTCGCCGACCCCGGCGTAGACCTCGATCTCCATGCCGGGCGGCGCGATGGTTTTCAGGGCCACCAGCAGAGCGGTGTTGGTCGACTGCCGGCGCGCGCTGCCGGATATGGCGAGAATCTTCATCGTGGCAAGGCTGGCACGTGGGGCTGCGTCGACGCTACAGAACGTAGAAGGGCGACCTCGTGGCCGCCCTTCTGTTTATTTACTTCTTCTCGATGGCCGACTCGACCACCATGTCCAGCACGTACGCCTGCGACGGCGCATCGGCCGGCGGGTTCTTCACTTCGTAGCGCTTCACGCGCACCACGTTGCGCACGCCGTCTTCGTGGGTGTAGCCCTCGATGGTGCCGTAGAAGTTCTCGAACTTGCCCGGCTCACCCTGCTTCAGGCCCTTGTCGTCGAACTTCACTTCGCGCACCTGCAGGCACTGGTAGTCCGGGATCAGCGGGTGCGAGCACTTCTGCGTCTTGGCGGCCACTTCCAGGAACACGGTTTCGCCGGCGCCGCCGTAGCGGGTTTCAGCGGTCGGCTCCGGGTTGAACACCAGCACGTCGCCCTTGGCGTTGGTCAGCGTCAGCTTGCCATCGGCATCCTGCTCGGCCTTCAGCTCGCCCTGCAGGCGGCTCGACACGGCTTCGTCCAGCGCCATCAGCGCCTTGTCGGTGCAGGCCATCATGGTCGAGGCCATCGCGCTGACCGTCAGCTTGCCGTCGGCCAGGGTGTAGCCGCCGCCCATGCGGTTGCAGGTGTTGCTGACCGACAGTCGGCCATCTGCGAAGTCCAGGGTGACCGGCTTGTCTTCGCGGGCGAACAGCGCGTCGATGCGCTTGCCGTCGGCGCCGGTGGCCTGCTGCAGCAGCCAGTGCTGGCTCTGCAGGCGCTGCGCATCCAGGTGCGCCAGCGTCTGCTGGTCTGCTGCCTTGGCCGCGGCCGGGGCCACGTCGTCGCCGCCGGTGCCGGCCGGGGCCGGGGTCTGGCTGCAGGCGGCCATCAGGGCCAGCGGGAGGAGCAGGGTGAGCTTGCGGTTCATGGTGATTCTCCTTGGGGAACCGTGGGGGAAACGGGGTGGGGCCGGCAACGGGGTTACCGTACCCCGGCGCTGTTCAGCTGCCGGAGGGCAACCACAGCAGCAGCGCCGCGCCCAGTGCGATGCGGTAGATCGCGAAGGCGGTGAACCTGTGCGACTTGATGTAGCCCATCAGCCACTTCACTACGACGAAGCCGGTGATGGCCGCGGCAAGGAAGGCCACGCCCACGTCGGCCCAGTCCTCGCTGCCCAGCTGCCCGGCCTTGGCCATTTCCAGGAAGGTGTAGGCGCTGGCGGCGAACATGGTGGGAATGCCGACCAGGAACACGAACTCGGCGGCGGCGGCGCGGCGGCTCAGGCCCAGCAGCATGGCCAGGAAGATCGCCGAGGCCGAGCGCGAGGTGCCGGGGAACACGCCGGCCACGACCTGTGCCAGGCCCACGCCGATCGCCACCGTCCAGGTCACCTGGTCGCGGTCGGGCAGGCGCGCGGTGTAGGCCTCCACCAGCAGCATCCAGACACCACCGATGATCAATGCCCAGGCCACCGGGCTGACCGTCTCCGGCAGCGACCAGCCGGCCTTGCGCACCACCAGGCCGACCACGGCGGTGACCAGGAAGGCGGCGCCCAGCTTGAACACGTACTCACGGTTCCCGCGCTGGTTGAAGCCGGTGGCCAGCTGCAGCAGGCGCTGGCGGAACACCAGCACCACGGCCACGATCGCGCCGGCCTGGATGACGATGTTGAAGAAGTCCGAGCGGGCACCCAGCCAGTGCTGGGCGATGAGCAGGTGGCCGGTGCTGGAGATCGGCAGGAATTCGGTCAAGCCTTCGAGGATGCCCAGCAGCAGGGCGGAGAGCAGGTCGGACATGGACGGTGCGTGACGCGCGGCGGAAGGAAGAAGGTCGAGAGGATAGACGATCCCTGCCGCACCAAACGGGTGCGTCTGGTGGCGGGTGCACCCGTTTGGTGCGCACCGTTCTGCACCGCCACGGAGCGCCCTTTTTGAAATCAATGACTTGCGGCCAGGGAAAAGTTGGCACGGTCGTTGCTCTACCTCAGCAGGCATTCATCCCCATCCGAGGTCGTACCGATGTCCGTGGAAAACGTTGAGAAGCTGATCAAGGACAACCAGATCGAGTTCGTCGATCTGCGTTTCGTGGATATGCGTGGCGTCGAGCAGCACGTCACCTTCCCGGTCAGCATTGTCGAACCGTCGCTGTTCGAAGAAGGCAAGATGTTCGACGGCAGCTCGATCGCCGGCTGGAAGGGCATCAACGAATCGGACATGGTCCTGCTGCCCGACACCACCAGCGCCTACGTCGACCCGTTCTACGCAGATCCGACCATCGTGATCAGCTGCGACATCCTCGATCCGGCCACCATGCAGCCGTACGGCCGCTGCCCGCGCGGCATCGCCAAGCGCGCCGAGGCCTACCTGAAGTCCTCCGGCATCGCCGAAACCGCGTTCTTCGGCCCGGAGCCGGAGTTCTTCATCTTCGACTCGGTCCGTTTCGCCAATGAAATGGGCAACACCTTCTTCAAGGTCGATTCCGAAGAAGCCGCCTGGAACAGCGGCGCCAAGTACGACGGCGCCAACAGCGGCTACCGTCCGGGCGTGAAGGGCGGCTACTTCCCCGTGCCGCCGACCGACACCCTGCACGACCTGCGCGCCGAGATGTGCAAGACCCTGGAACAGGTCGGTATCGAAGTGGAAGTGCAGCACCACGAAGTGGCCACCGCCGGCCAGTGCGAGATCGGCACCAAGTTCAGCACCCTGGTGCAGAAGGCCGATGAACTGCTGCGCATGAAGTACGTGATCAAGAACGTCGCGCACCGCAACGGCAAGACCGTCACCTTCATGCCCAAGCCGATCGTGGGCGACAACGGCAGCGGCATGCACGTGCACCAGTCGCTGTCCAAGGGCGGCACCAACCTGTTCTCCGGTGACGGCTACGGTGGCCTGAGCCAGCTGGCGCTGTGGTACATCGGCGGCATCTTCAAGCACGCCAAGGCCATCAATGCCTTCGCCAACTCGGGCACCAACAGCTACAAGCGCCTGGTGCCGGGCTTCGAGGCGCCGGTGATGCTGGCCTACTCGGCCCGCAACCGTTCGGCCTCGTGCCGCATTCCGTGGGTGTCCAACCCGAAGGCGCGCCGCATCGAAATGCGCTTCCCGGACCCGATCCAGTCCGGCTACCTGACCTTCACCGCACTGATGATGGCCGGCCTGGACGGCATCAAGAACCAGATCGACCCGGGTGCACCGAGCGACAAGGACCTGTACGACCTGCCGCCGGAGGAAGAGAAGCTGATCCCGCAGGTCTGCTCCTCGCTGGACCAGGCGCTGGAAGCGCTGGACAAGGACCGCGAGTTCCTGAAGGCCGGCGGCGTGATGAGCGATGACTTCATCGACGGCTACATCGCGCTGAAGATGCAGGAAGTGACCAAGTTCCGCGCGGCCACCCACCCGCTGGAATACCAGCTGTACTACGCCAGCTGACCGGATGCGATGGCGGTGGGTTCCCCCTCCCACCCGCCGCCATCGCTTCCGTTTTCGCGGCTGGGGAGCCGCGGTCAGATCGGGGTCGGATCCCATTCGTTTACGAATGGGCGCTGATCCCTATCCAGGGGCAAGAGAGAGACCGGATACGCGACCAGGGCCGCCCTCCCTCCCGCGTCGGTCGTGCAAGGAGAGAGGCACGGCCGTCCCGGCCCTGTACGTGTCCGGTGCAACAGCCACGGTCATCATCCTGATGACCCGTGGTTGCCTGATGCCAACGCGCGCTGGCGCGCTGGCCCCATCCACCCTCGGGACATGCGCATGAAACTGATCTCCGCCATCATCCGACCGTTCAAGCTCGACGAGGTCCGCGAGGCCCTGTCCGATGCAGGCGTGTCGGGCATCACCGTGACCGAAGTGAAAGGTTTCGGTCGCCAGAAGGGCCACACCGAGCTGTATCGCGGCGCCGAGTACGTCGTCGATTTCCTGCCCAAGATCAAGATCGAAACGGTGGTCACCGACGAGCGTGCCGACGCGGTGATCGAAGCGATCCAGTCGTCGGCAGGCACCGGCAAGATCGGTGACGGCAAGATTTTCGTCACCGCCGTCGAACAGGTCATCCGCATCCGCACCGGCGAAATCGGTGCCGACGCGCTGTAACCCCCTTCCGGAGATTCCCCCCATGAAGATGCGCCTTCTCACCGGGTGGCAAGCCCGGTTCCATCTGGTGTGCCTGTTGATGCTGCTCAGCGCACTGGCCGCCGGTGCCTGGCCGGGCAGCGCCCATGCCCAGGCCCAGGTATCGCCGTTGCCGAGCGAAAGCGTGGCGGTCGAGCCGCTGCACGATGCGGCCGCCACCGCCGCGGCGCCGGCCGTGGCCGAAGCGGCCGCCGCCTATGATCGTGGCGACGTCGCCTGGATGCTCACCTCGACCCTGCTGGTGCTGTTGATGGTGGTACCGGGCCTGGCCCTGTTCTACGGCGGCCTGGTGCGTTCGAAGAATGTGCTGTCGGTGCTCAGCCAGATCCTGGTGGTGTTCTCGCTGGTGCTGCTGCTGTGGGTGGCCTATGGCTACAGCGCGGTGTTCAGCGCCGGCAATCCGTTCTTCGGCTCGTTCACCGAATTCGCCTTCCTCAAGGGCTTCACCCCGGAGTCGGTGGGCAACACGCCGATCAAGGGCCTGCCGGACTATCTGTTCGTCGCGTTCCAGTCGACCTTTGCCGGCATCACCACCGCGCTGATCGTCGGTGCCTTCGCCGAGCGCATCAAGTTCCGCGCGGTGCTGCTGTTCTCGGCGCTGTGGTTCACCCTCAGCTACATCCCGATGGCACATATCGTCTGGGGTGGCGGCTACCTGGGTGAGCTGGGTGCCATCGACTTCGCCGGCGGTACCGTGGTGCACATCAACGCGGGCGTCGCCGGCCTGGTCGGCGCGTGGTTCGTCGGCAAGCGCCTGGGCTATGGCCAGACCGCGCTGAAGCCGCACAATGTGCCGTTTACCTACATCGGCGCGATGCTGCTGTGGGTGGGCTGGTTCGGCTTCAACGCCGGCTCGGCAGCAGCGGCCGACACCGTGGCCTCGCTGGCCTTCCTCAACACCGTGCTGGCCACGGCTGCCGCCGTGCTTGGCTGGACGCTGGTGGAGGCGATCGGCAAGGGCAAGCCGTCGGCGCTGGGCGCTGCGTCGGGTGCGGTGGCCGGTCTGGTCGGCATCACCCCGGCCTGTGGCACCGTCGGGCCGCTTGGCGCGATCGTGATCGGTTTTGTCGCTGGCGTGGTCTGCGTGTGGGGCGTGACCGGCCTGAAGCGCCTGCTGAAGGTGGACGACACCGCCGACGTGTTCGGTGTGCATGGTGTCGGCGGCATCGTCGGCGCGATCCTCACCGGCGTGTTCAGTGCGCAGTCGCTGGGCGGCACAAAGGCCGATCTGGATATCGCCCATCAGGTCTGGGTGCAGGTGGTCAGCGTCGGCCTGACCGTGGTGTGGTCGGCGGTGATGACCGCGGTCATCCTGCTGGTGGTCAAGGTCGTGGTCGGCCTGCGCGTGACCGAAGAAGCAGAGCGCACCGGCCTGGATGTGACTTCGCACGGCGAGTCCGCCTACGAGGCCTGACGTGGCGGCGCACTGACGTGGTGGGTGCCGACCGTTGGTCGGCACTTCCACTGTCCTTGTTCTGGTAGGTGCCAAGCTTGCTTGGCACGGGGTCTGGGTCTGCTCTGGTGGGTGCCGACCGTTGGTCGGCACAGCGGGTAGCCCATCCACGCATGGCGTGGCTCTACCGTTCCTGCTCCAATGGCTGTCTGCAGGTGGGCGTGTACACGCCTCCAACGACCTCGATGGACTACAGAACGGAGTAGGCGTGATCCAGGCGACTTCCGCAGCAGTGATGGAAGACATCGAATGGTATGTCTACCTGCTGACCCTGGACGACTACAGTCCGCATGCGCTGGTGCGTAGTTTGGCCGGCGCAGGAGATCGAGAACACTGGAGCTTCGCTGTGGAGCTCACCTATCGCTGCCTTTCCTCCGGTCTGTGGCGACTCTCCTACGGCCTGCCTCCGGAGCTGGGGCTTTCCAGCATCGATCGTCGATCCGAGCACCAGCAGTCTGATCAACATCACGGTGCCTGGAGCACATGCATTGGATCCGGGCTTTGTGATCCGACAGGTGCTTCCGGATGGATTCGGTGGACTCTCAGTCTCAACCAGAGGCTGGGGTACGGGTTCGCGTCCAATGTTCAACTCGAATTGGTGGGCCAAGTGTGGAGCTCCAATACGCGCGATACTGGTGGCGAAGTTGGCAAGTTGCGGTGGCCTTGGAGTACTTTTCCCTCAAGGCAGAAATGCATGAGCTACCGGGGCTCTGATGGAAAGATGGTGGAGATCTGCCAGTGAGTGAGCGTGAGTTGGAGGCAAAGATTGTGTCTGTGATTGCCAGCTCCGTGCTTGGAGCGGCTCTATTCATAGGCATTCCGCTGAGTTCTCGGATAGGCAGCTTTTCGCAGGCTGCAATTTTCACATCGCTGGTTTGCGCCATAGCCGCTGTGTTGGGCCTCATCTTCGGTGTGCCCGGGGTTATGCTTGTGGACAAGTTTCTTCCGCGGTTCAAAGCTCGTTATGTTGTAGCTGCACCAATCTGTGCCTTGTTGGCGTGGCTCGCGTTCGAGGGTGCCTTCTCTCCTGGCGCTTGGATAAAGGTCTGGACCAGTCCTTCCTTTTGGTTTGGGTGGGCTCCCAGGCGCGCTGGCATCATGCTTTTCATCGGGTTGGCCGTGGGTGCCTTCTACATGTTGATCTGGCCGCGGATTGGACGAATGATGAAGGTCAACACGGCCTTGTGACTGAGGGCGATGGAATCGGGTGCCTGTGCGCAGCAAGGTGGCGGCGGCAAATAGCCAGGCATACAGCGGCGCGGGGAAGTAGGGGGCATCGATGAGTACAACCGTGCACTGAACGCAGTGACGACGGCGCTGGTGGGCGGTGTGGCGGGACAGGGCGCTGGTCAGGCCGCGTCCAATGCACTGGCGCCCTATGCCGCTCACTTCATCGGCAGCACGCTTGACCCGAACCAAGGCAGCGACCCCAATGCGACTCTGCAACTGCTGTCGCATGCGGTGTTGGGTGCGCTGCTGGCGGAAGCCGATGGTGGCAGTGCGGGAACCGGAGCCGTGTCCGCGGCCGGCGGCGAGTTGGCCGCGAAGGTACTGACTAATACATTGACCGGCGGAGACCCCTCCAAGCTGAGCCCGGAGCAGAAAGAGATGGTGCTGGCGTTGTCGCAGGCAGTTGGCGCACTGGCGGGCGGGCTGTCGGAGCAAAAGAAGGTCACGAAATGAGTGCTAGTGATGTGAAAGATGCTGGAAGAATTTCCGTTCAGGCTGCATATGTATTGATGTGCGTGTTCCTTCAGAAGTATATGGAGAGGGGGGAGGGGCAGGACACTCTTGTTGACCTGTTATCTTCGGGAGGGTCATTTCTATGGGCGAATGGCTTGCCCAACGATCCGGCAATGTGGGATGACTGGTGTGATGCATTTGCAGAGGTTGTCACCGTGGGGAGTGCTCTTAATTCTGAATTTTGTAGCGCACAAATTAATTCGTCGGGCGAGTACTTGGCGTTGCTGGATGCGTTCTCGGTAATGATGGTATTCCTTGAGTCGATTTTTGATCGATCTGGTGAGGATCTTCCGCTGTTCGAAGTTGTTGTTCGCCTTATGTCGCCTCTAGGTGATTCCGGTTGTCTTGATGATTCCTCTGTCTGGGCTGAGTGGGTGAAGTCGGTTAGGAAGGTGAGGGCATAGGGTTCTGGGCGGTTGCTTGTTCAATGGAAGTTGGGGTTAACGGCCGCCTCGATGAAGTTGCTCGGCTTGACGGTGTTGCCAGTCTGTATGTCACCGGTCGAAGCAGTGGTGACGCGCCAAGGTAGATTTCTTCGCAATGCGGGCGCGGAGGGATTGACCAAATCGGCCACTGGCGGGATCTGAGGGGCCGTTGATGAATCATTTTGTTTAAGTTGTTATGACGGTTGTTCCCTGGGTTCACGTGTCCACGGTGTTGGAATCGATTCGGCGGCATGGCTGGGTCCGTTTCGAGGATTGAAGGTAGGTGATGAGGAACTTGGGCGTTTGGCTATTCAAATTGGAGTTTGAGATTTGGGCATGAGGTGGGGGCGTTATTGAGTTTTTTGCATGACAGCTCCCCAGTTCTCCAGCGATCCGGACGAAGCGAAGAACCACGGCTGCAGTCATGGTTACAATTCGTCCATGATCAGCCCCCGCCTTCTGGCTTCCACACTGCTGGCCCTGGCCCTTTCGGCCTGCACCGCCACCGCGCCTGTGCAGTACAACCCGCTCGCCACCTGGGTCCCATCACCCAACCAGAACGCGCGCACCCCGGTCATCATCGTCATCCACCACACCGAGCAGAAATCGGTGCAGCAGAGCCTGCATACGTTGCGCACGGCCAACAGCGGTGGGCCGGTCAGTGCGCACTACCTGATCGGCGCCGATGGCCATCGTTACCAGCTGGTGGCTGATGAGCGCCGTGCCTGGCACGCCGGCGCCGGGCGCTGGGGCACCATCACCGATCTCAATTCGGCTTCGATCGGTATCGAGCTCGACAACGATGGCCGCAGCCCGTTCAGTGCGGCACAGATCGAATCGCTGATCGTGCTGCTGCGCGATCTCACCACGCGCCTGAACATCCCGCCGCGCCAGGTGATCGGCCATGCCGACCTGGCGCCGACGCGCAAGCAGGATCCGAGCCGCTTCTTCCCATGGCAGCAGTTGGCCGAGGCCGGCTTCGGCGTGTGGCCGCGCGCGGCCGACGGCGCGGCACCGGAAGGATTCGACGCGTGGAATGCGCTGGCCCGCTTCGGCTATCCGCTCGACAACCGCGACGCCACCGTCGCTGCGTTCCACCGCCGCTTCCGTGGCCGCGACGACCTGCCGAAGACGCTGGATGCCGAGGACGCCCGCATCCTGCACTCGCTGCTGCTGCAGACGCCGTGACTCCGCGCATGAACGCTTGGCCCCGCGCTGGGTTGCCGCCCAGCGGCCGGCCCGCCACCATGGCGGCATGATCGATTCCGCCACCTTCTTCAAGCGCAAGCACTGGACCCTGCTGGCAGCGGCCGTGCTCGCCGGTTGCGCCACCACCGCTCCCCGCACGGGCTCCGAAGCGCCCACGCCGACCTCGCCGCCGGCGGCCACCTACGCCAAGGTCGGCTGGAAAGCCCTGCCAGCGGTCTCGGACAGCGATCTGCAGGCCGGCTTCGTGGCTTGGCGCAGCAGCTGCGCCCGCCTGAAAAACGACGCTGTCTGGGCCAAGCCCTGCGCCACCGCCGCAGCGGTGTCAGACAAGAACCCGGCCGCGATCCGCCAGTTCCTGCAGCGCGACCTCGATGCCTATGCGCTGCGTGCCGGTGGCCATCAGGCCGACGGATTGATCACCGGCTACTACGAGCCGATCTACCCCGGCAGCCTGACCCGCACCGACAAGGCGACGGTGCCGGTCTACGGCACGCCGGATGATCTGGTGGTGGTGCAGCTGGACAGCCTCTACCCGGAACTGAAGGGCAAGCGCCTGCGCGGGCGCGTCGAAGGCAAGGTGCTCAAGCCCTATGACGACGCCGGTACCATCGCGGCCAAGGGCGCCAAGGCGCCGGTGCTGGCCTGGCTGACCGATCCGATGGACCTGCAGCTGCTGCAGATCCAGGGGTCCGGCCGCGTGCGCCTGGCCGATGGCAAGCAGGTACGGCTGGCCTATGCGGAACAGAACGGCCACCCCTACCGCGCCATCGGTCGCTGGCTGGTGGACCAGGGCCAGCTGAAGAAGGAAGACGTCACCATGGATGCGATCCGCGCCTGGGCCCGGGCCAATCCCGCGCGCGTGCCGGAACTGCTGCGCAGCAACCCCAGCTATGTGTTCTTCGTGCGCAATCCGGACAGCCCGGAAGGCCCGCGTGGTTCACTGAACGTGCCGCTCACCGCGGGCTACAGCGTGGCGGTAGACCGTACCGTGGTGCCGCTGGGCAGCCTGCTGTGGCTGTCGACCACGCGCCCCGATGGCACGCCCGTGGTACGCCCGGTGGCTGCGCAGGACACCGGCGGCGCCATCGCCGGCGAGGTGCGCGCGGACCTGTACTGGGGCAGTGGCGATGCCGCCGGCAAGCTGGCCGGCGACATGAAGCAGAAGGGCAACATCTGGATGCTGTGGCCGAAGGGCGTGCCCCTGCCGAACTGAACCAGCAGGGGGCGGATCCCTTTCCAAAGGAAAGGGCTCTGGCCCCGGATGCCTGATAATGGCGCCATTCCGAACTTTCCGGCCGCGCCTGCGGCCAGGACCCCTGCAATGACCTACGCAAAGCACAACGCAAAACCCGGCGCGAAATCCGCCGCAAAGAAGTACTACAAGCACTGGGCCGAATCGGGCCTGGGCAAGGGCAACGTGCTGATGGAAGCGCGCGGCGACAAGATCGTGCGGCAGGTGGAAATCTACGGCACCAAGATGGTCTGGGCCGACGAGCACGCCCACAGCGATGACCGTTTCCTGCTGGCCGACCAGCCGGTGTCGTTCCTGGATTTCGACGAGGACGACGAAATCTCCGCGCGTGAATTCGAAGCCGCCTGGAAGAAGGCACGGGAAGCCACCGGCTACCCGGTGTAATCCTCCCGGCTCCCGCCCTTGTAGCGCCGAGCCTTGCTCGACGCTGCAAAAGCGGGCATGTGAAATGTTATATAATTACATTTCACCGTAACCGCCCCTTCCCATGAAGACTCCCACCCTTGTGGCCGCCCTGGCGGCCGCGCCGTTCGCCCCTGAAGCTTTCGCACAGGCCGCCGATGCCGCGCTCACCCTCGGCAAGGTGCAGGTGCACCAGCACGGCGAAGGCCAGCTCAGTGCGCACCAGGTGCTGACCTCGGTGGACGTGCTGGGTGCAGACCAGATCGAAAACAGCAACGTTTCGCACAGCTGGGAACTGCTCGGGCAGATGCCCGGCATCCAGCTCACCGAAACCCGGCAGGGTGCCGAATCGGGCAAGGTCAGCTTCCGCGCCTTCAACGGCGAGGGCTACCTCAATGCCATCAAGACCCTCATCGACGGCATCCCCAGCAACGTCAACAGCGGCAACCAGCGCTTCATCGACATGCTGTTCCCGCTGGACATCAGCTACATCGAAGTAGTGCGTGGTACCAACGATCCGCGCTATGGCCTGCACAACATCGGCGGCAACGTGAACTTCGGTACGCGCCAGGGCGGCAGCTACACCGATGCGCGCCTGGCCTACGGCAGCTACAACACCCGTGATGCGCAGCTGGCGATTGGCCGCGAAGCCAATGGCTTCGCGCAGAACTACTTTGTCGGCACCCAGGCCAGCGATGGTTATCGCGACCACGACACCTCCAGGAAGTACTCGCTGGGCGGCAAGTGGTTCTTCGGCACGCTGGACGAAGGGCTGCGCGTGGGCCTGACCGCGCGCGCCTACCACCATGAGGCCGACGAACCGGGCTTCATGACCGCCGAGGAACTGCGCACGCACCGCCGTGGCAGCGAGCTGCGCAACGGCAACGACGGCGATGACCGCGACATGCGCCAGATCGCCGCGCACGTCGACCTGAAGCTGTCCGACGCACTCACCTTCGGCACGCGGCTCTACTACAACCGCTATGAAGACGACCGCCGCGTGACCTTCAGCGACCTGCCCACCGGCAACCTGCCGCGCCAGCGCCGCGTGTGGGATGAACGCCAGACTGGCCTGCTCAGCACGCTGACCTGGCAGGCCAGCTCCACGCTTACTGTCGAGGGCGGCCTGAACTACGAGCAGCAGGACAACGGCTATATCCGCGAGCGCTATGCCTACGCCGAACCGACCGATTACAGCCAGCCGCCGGCGCGCGTGCAGAACGACGACCGCCACAGCTTCGACAACTGGGGCGCCTACGTGCAGGCGATCTACCAGCCCGCCGAGGCGTGGAAGATCGTGCCGGCCTATCGTATCGATCGCTTCAGTGGCAGCACGCACCTGATGAACGGCATCACCGCCCGGCTGCAGGATTACGGCAGCATCGGCCAGCCCAAGCTGAGCATCATCCACAGCCTGGGCCAGACCACCCACGTCTACGCCAACTGGGGCCGCACCTTCCAGGTGCTGACCGGGTCCACCGCACCGGCCTACCTCACCCCGGGGCAGGCGCCGATGCAGCCGTCCACCAATACGGGCATGGAGCTGGGCCTGAAGTTCCAGCCGTTCCAGGGCGCCCAGGCGCGCCTGGCGGTGTGGCAGCAGGACGCGGAAAACGAGGTATCCAACATGCCTGCCACCGGCACCACGGTCACCCTGGGCAAGACCCGCCGGCGCGGCGTGGATGCGCAGTTGAGCCTGCAGCTGGGCGATGACTGGACGGTATGGGCGTCGCACGCCTACCAGGAAGCGAAGATCACCCGCGACGACCGCGATGCCGGCATCTCCCTGCACGGCCGCGAAGTGGCCGCCACCCCGCGCCACATCAGCAATCTGGGTGTGGACTACCGCGCCAGCGACGCGCTGCGCCTCGGCCTGCAGGCACGCGCGCAGGGCGACTACTACCTTGAGGAGCGCAACGTGGCCGGCAAGTTCGGTGGCTTCGCCGTGCTCGACCTCAGTGCTGCCTATCAGCTCACCCCGCGTTTCAGCGTGGACCTGCAACTGAAGAACGTCACCGGCCGCCAGTACGCCTACGCCTGGTACGACAGCTTCTTCTGGGACAGCGCCCGCCCGATGTTCTCGCCGGCGCCGGGCCGCAGCGTATTCGTCGGCCTCAACATGAAGCTGTAGCCGGCCACGCATCTGGCAATGGTCGAGCGTGCTCGACCTGCAGCAGGGGTCAGATCCCTTTCCGCCAGGAAAGGGCTCTGACCCCGAACCCCGCGTTTTGCACTACATTGGTGCAATGTCCGACCCCGCACCCCCGCCGTCCCTTGATGCCCTGGGCACGCCGCTGGCCTGGGCCGGGGCCGATGGCTGCATTGCCGGCTGCAATCCGGCCTTCGCCCGCTGGCTGGGCGTCAGCGTCCGGCGCCTGCTGGGTCGGCCATTGGCCGCACTGGAAGTGCAGGGCGAGGCACTTGCCCATTTCCTGGCCCGCGATGAGCGCGACAGCCTGCGCCTGAACCGGCTGGCGCTGGCGGTGCCCGGCGAGGCGCCGCGCTTCGCCGAGGGCTGGATGAGCCGCCGCGACGATGGTGGCTGGCTGCTGGAGGCGCATCCGGTCGATGAATTCCCCGGGCTGGACCCAACCCAGGCGCTGCCCAGTGCGCTCAGCGCGGCGCTGAAGGGCCTGGCCCACGAGCTGCGCAACCCGCTGGCCGGGCTGAAGGGCGCGGCCCAGCTGCTGGCCCGCCGCGCGGCGCAGCGCGACGCCAGCGAACGTGAGCTGATCGAACTGATCGGCTCGGAGATCGAGCGCCTCAACGGCCTTCTCGACCAGCTGCTGTCGCCGGCCCCGGCCGCGCCGCATGCGGAACTGAACATCCATGCCGCGCTGGAACGTGTGCTGCGCCTGGCCGAGAACGAGGCCGGCTGGGCGGTACGCCTGCAGCGCGACTACGACCCCAGCATTCCCGAATTCCACGGCGACGCCGACCGCCTCACCCAGGCGGTGTGGAACCTGGTGCGCAACGCGATCCAGGCCGGTGCCGGCAGCATCACCCTGCGCACCCGCGTGGAGCATGGGGTGCGCATCGCCGAGCAGTTGCACACGTTGGCCTTGCGCCTGGAAATCGCCGACGACGGCCGTGGCGTGCCCGAGGAGCTGGCCGAACACCTGTTCCTGCCGCTGGTCAGTGGCCGTGCCGAAGGCACCGGGCTGGGCCTGGCACTGGCCCAGCAGGTCGCGCGCGAGCATCGCGGCACGCTCACCTACCGCTCGCGTCCGGGCCATACCGTGTTCACCCTGCTGTTGCCGATCGGCAACGGCGCCGCTCCTGCCGAGGAGGCCCCGCGCGATGTCTGAGTCCCCCACCACCGCACAGCGCATCTGGGTGGTCGACGACGATCGTGCGGTGCGCTTCGTACTGTGCACCGCGCTGCGCGAGGCGGGGTACCAGGTCGTTGATTTCGACAGTGCCGCTCCCGCCCTGCAGGCGTTGAGCGCGGGCCCGCCACCGGCGCTGCTGTTCACCGATGTGCGCATGCCCGGCGACGATGGCCTGGTACTGCTGGACAAGCTCAAGGCCGCGTTGCCGCAGCTGCCGGTGGTGGTGATGTCGGCCTATACCGATGTCGCCAGCACCGCCGGTGCGTTCCGCGGGGGCGCGCATGAATTCCTGTCCAAGCCGTTCGACCTGGACGATGCCGTGGCGCTGGCGCAGCGTGTGCTGCCGGCCGTGGCGCCCGCGCTGGCCGCCCCCAGCCCCGCCGCCGAAACGCCCGGCGACCAGCCGCCGCAACTGGTGGGCGATACCCCCCCGATGCGTGCGCTGTTCCGCGCCATCGGTCGCCTGGCGCAGGCACCGCTGGCGGTGCTGATCACCGGCGAGACCGGCACCGGCAAGGAGCTGGTGGCCAATGCGCTGCACCGCGAATCGCCGCGTGCGCAGGGCCCGTTCGTCGCGCTCAATACCGCCGCGATCCCGGCCGAACTGCTGGAGAGCGAGCTGTTCGGCCACGAAGCTGGCGCCTTCACCGGTGCGCAGCGCCGTCATGTCGGCCGCTTCGAGCAGGCCAACGGCGGCACGCTGTTCCTGGATGAGATCGGCGACATGCCGTTGCCGCTGCAGACCCGCCTGCTGCGTGTGCTGGCGCAGGGTGAGTTCTTCCGCGTCGGTGGCCGCGAGCTGATCCGCGTCGATGTGCGCGTGGTGGCCGCCACCCACCAGGATCTGGAAGGCCTGGTCGCGCAGGGCAAGTTCCGCGCCGATCTGCTGCATCGCCTGGACGTGGTGCGCCTGCAGTTGCCGCCGCTGCGCGAGCGCCGCGAGGACATCGCGCAACTGGCCAGCACGTTCCTGGCCGCCGCCGCACGCAGGCTGGATACGCCGCCGAAGCGCCTCACCGCCGCGGCTCTGCAGGCGCTGCGCGAACACGACTGGCCGGGCAACGTGCGCGAACTGGAGAACGTGTGCTGGCGGATGGCCGCGCTGGCCGCCGCCGACACCATCGGCGTGGCCGATGTCGATACCGCGCTGAACCGCGCGCGCGGCCGCCGCAACAGCGCCAGCGCAGCCGATCCGGGCCAATGGGAAGCGCTGCTGGCCGAATGGGCGCGCCGTCAGCTGGCCGAAGGCGTGGAAGGGCTGCACGCGCAGGTGCGCGAGCGGGTCGACCATGCCCTGCTGGAGGCTGCGCTGCAGATCACCCACGGTCGCCGCGCCGAAGCCGCTGCCCGCCTCGGCCTCGGCCGCAATACCCTTACCCGCAAGCTGGGCGCCGGGCGCCGCCGCGGGGGCCATTGAACGGTCCCTGCACGCGATCCTCGCGCCCGCTTGCCGAACCGTTGATCGTTCATGGACGATGCAATGCTTAGTGTCACCTGCAAGGAGTCTTCGATGCGTCTGTCCTTTGCCATCCTGCCGTTGTCCGCCGCCGTGCTGCTGTCTGCCTGTGGCAGCGCGCCGAAGAAGACCGAGCCCACCCCGCCGCCGCCCACCGTGGTCAGCGCAGCGAAGCAGGGCGAGGCCAATCTGTCGCCGGCCTCGGCCAGCATCGTCAGTGGCCGCATCGCACTGATGGTGGAGCCCGGCGGTATCCACATCACCGGCCTGATCGGTGGCCTGCAGCCGTTGCAGCAGGCCGGTTTCCACATCCACGAGCGTGGCGACTGCAGCGCGGTGGATGGCAGCAGCGCCGGCAACCACTTCAATCCCGGTGGCGCCGCGCATGGCCGCGCCGGCACCGGCAAGCACCACCTGGGCGACATGGACAACCTGCGTGCCGATGCCCAGGGCCGCGCCAACGTCGATATCCACCTCAAGGGCGTTACCCTTGGCGGAGGCGCCGCCACCGATATCGCCGGACGTGCACTGGTCGTGCATGCCAACGCCGACGACTATCGCAGCCAGCCCGCCGGCAATGCCGGCGTCCGCATCGCCTGTGGCGTGATCCGGGTCGTCCGCTGATCACTGCAGGCAACATCCAGGGAGAGATTCCAATGCGTCTGATCCACACTTCGCTGTTTGCGGCCATCGCCGCGCTGGGCCTGGCGGCCTGTAACCAGCAGCCCGCCGCGCCGCAGACTGAGACTCCGCCGGCCGCGCCGGCTGACGGCGCCACCACCGAACCGGCCGCAACGCCAGCCCCGGCGGCTGCACCGGCTGCCGATGCCTCGGCCACCGCCGAACTGGCACCGACCCAGGGCAACGAGACCAAGGGCAGCGTCACCTTCAAGGTGGTTGATGGCAAGGTCCACGTGACCGGCCAGATCACTGGCCTGAAGCCGGGCAGCGAGCACGGCTTCCACATCCACGAGAAGGGCGACTGCAGCGCGCCGGACGGCATGAGCGCCGGCGGCCACTTCAACCCGGGCAAGCAGGATCACGGCAACGTCGCCACCGATCCGCACCACGGCGGCGACATGCCCAACATCAAGGCCGACGACAAGGGAGTGGCCACCATCGACGGCCCGGTGTCGAGCAATGTCAACATCGGCAAGGGTGATGACTTCGACATCATCGGCCGCGGCCTGATCGTCCACGCCGATGCGGACGACTACAAGACCCAGCCGACCGGCAACGCCGGCGCACGCCTGGCGTGTGCGGTGATCCAGAACGCCCCGTAAGAATCAAGGAACGCCGGCGCAAGCCGGCGTTCTTCATTATCGGTAGTGCCGGCCGCTAGCCGGCAATCGCAGATCCGGACGTTGCCGGCCAGCGGCCGGCACTACCCGTCTTCAGCGCGCCAGCAGCTCGCGCGCGTCCTGCCCGGCCTCGCAGTGCACGAACAGCACCGGCACGCCGTGCGCTTCCAGCACCGCGGCCATCTGCCGCTGGCGCATCAGGAACTGCTCGTAGATGCCCTGCAGGCGGTCGCAATCGTTCTTGCTGTGGTTGTAGTACGCGCACCAACCGGCCGGATCGAACAGCGCCATGCGTGCCTCGCCATGGGTATAGCGCAGCAGCGGCTCGGGCGCGGCATTGAGCCACTCGTCTTCGCCCGGCGCCATGATCGCGGTCTCGATCAGCGGCCACAGCGCCGCCAAGCCCTGGTTGTCGTACTGCATCGACATCATCGCGGCCAGGTCGTTCGCGGTGAAATAGCGCGCGTGTTCGATGCGGGCACCGAAGCTGTTCTGTGCCATCAACGCGGTGTCGGCATGCGCCATGCCGTTGGCCAGCAGTGTTTCTTCCAGCGCATTGGCCACCGCGTTGGTGGTGGCCACGTCGCTGCCGGTCAGCAGGAACGGCACCACGCGCAGGCCGCCCCCCACCAGGGTCGCATCGGCCTGGAACGGCAGCGGCACATCGCCTGCGGCATCGGTGCCGAAGGCCAGCAGGCGCGGGCCCTGGTTGCGGCCCGGGGCACGCATCTGCAGTTCTTCCAGGCGGCGATGGATCGGCCAGCCCGGGCGCAGTACTTCGGCCGGGTCGAAATGGGCGGCCGCGAACACCAGGTCCAGCTCGGCCACCTGCGGCACCAGCTTGGAAAGGTCACGGCCGACGCGTTCGGCCAGTTCACCGGCCTGTTCAGCGCTGAGCACCGCCTGGCGGGGGATTTCGCCGCCGGCCAGTTCCAGGGCCAGCACGCCAAGGGCATTCATCGCGGGGTCGGGTTTGCTCATGGTTCCACGGTTGGCCCATCACAGGGCGGCAGCTACACTTGGCTCCATTATGCCTGCTCCGCCGTGCAGGCCATGTTGCAGACACCCTCATCCATGCCAGGTATCTCCATGCCCAACGCTCGTCCCGTCGCCATCCTCGGTGGCGTCCGCATTCCGTTCTGCCGCCAGAACACCGCGTATTCGGATGTCGGCAACCTCGGCATGTCGGTCCGTACGCTGGGCGCGCTGGTCGAACGGTTCGGCCTGCACGGCCAGCAACTGGGTGAAGTGGCGATGGGTGCGGTGATCAAGCACTCCAGCGACTGGAACCTGGGCCGTGAAGCCACGCTGTCCTCCGGCCTGTCGCCGCTGACCCCGGGCATCACCCTGCAGCGCGCCTGCGGCACCTCGCTGGACAGCATCATCACTGTCGCCAACAAGATCGCGCTGGGCCAGATCGAATCGGGCATCGGCGGCGGTTCGGACACCACCTCCGACGTGCCGATCGTCTACGGCAAGAAGCTGCGCGCGCGCCTGCTGGCCGCCAACCGCGCCAAGAGCACTGGCGACAAGATCCGCGCGCTCACTTCCGGCTTCAAGTTCTCCGAGCTCAAGCCCGAGTTCCCGGGCGTGGCCGAGCCGCGCACCGGCAAGAGCATGGGCGACCACTGCGAGGACATGGCCAAGGAATGGAACATCTCGCGCGACTCGCAGGATGAGTGGGCGGTGTCCTCGCACAAGAAGCTGGCCGCCGCCTATGAGCGTGGCTTCTTCAACGACCTGATCGCACCGTTCCGTGGCGTCGAGCGTGACAACATCCTGCGCCCGGATACCTCGCTGGAAAAGCTGGCCACGCTGAAGCCGGCGTTCGACAAGGTTTCCGGCCGTGGCACGCTGACCGCCGCCAATTCCACCCCGCTGACCGACGGTGCCGCTGCGGTACTGCTGGCCAGCGAAGAGTGGGCGCGCGCGCACGGCCATGAGCCGCAGGCCTACCTGCGCGACGCGCATGTCTCTGCGGTGGACTTCGTGCATGGCGAAGGCCTGCTTATGGCGCCGACCATCGCGGTGCCGGAGATGCTCAAGCGTAATGGCCTGACCCTGCAGGACTTCGACATCTACGAGATCCACGAAGCCTTCGCCGCGCAGGTGCTGTGCACCCTGCGTGCGTGGGAGAGCGAGGATTACTGCCGCAACCGCCTGGGGCTGGACGCACCGCTGGGCCGCATCGACCCGGACAAGATCAACCTGCTGGGTTCGTCGCTGGCCACCGGTCATCCGTTCGCCGCCACCGGCGCCCGCGTCATCGCCACCGCCGCCAAGCAGCTGGCCGAACGCGGCGGTGGTCGCGCGCTGGTGTCGATCTGCACCGCCGGCGGCATGGGCGTGGTGGCGATCGTCGAACGCTGATCGCTGCGACCGCGCGCCAACCAAGGTTGGCGACTACCAAAAATGCGTGCTGGATCTGCTGTGGTAGATGCCGACCTTGGTCGGCCGTGAAACGGCATCGCTCGGAAAGGCCACGCGCCAACCAGGGTTGGCGACTAACGGGTCCCGCACATGAAAACGCCGCCCATTGGGCGGCGTTTTTTGCTCCTGTGGGTGCCGACCGTTGGTCGGCCTATTTCAGCAGCGGTCACGGCAACCGCGGATTACCGAATTCGTCGCGCTCTTCGTTGGCGTCATACACCGGCGGCTGCACCGCGAGCGGCTGTTCTTCCACCGTGGCACGCAGTGGCGTCTCGCCGCCGCGCACCAGCGCCACGCTGTCCTCGCCGCGCTGCAGGCGCAGCGCATTGGCCAGGCACTGCGCGGCCAGCGCGTGTTCGCCACGCTGGGCGAACAGTTCACCCAGCGCTTCCCACGCCGGTGCACCGGCGCCCGCGGCGATGGCCTCGTGCAGGAACGCATCGGCGGCCTCCCACTGCTGCTGGGCCAGGGCCACGCGGCCCTGCGCCAGGCGCAACGCGGCCGAGCCGTCATGCACGTTGCGCCAACGTGCGAGGTTGGCCTGGCGGGTAGCCAGGCGCTCGGCCGGCAGACGGCCATACAGCGCCACCAGTTCGTCATCCCAGCGCTGGTCCAGGGCCTGTTCCAGCGCCAGCAGCGCCGGCTCGTCCCAGTCCAGCGCCACCGCGCGGCTGGCATAGGCGCCAACCACGTCCGGAGTCGGTCGCAGTGCCTTCGGCGTGGCTTCCCACTGCGCGGCCAGTGCGTTGACGTCGGCCGCTTCCAGCAGCGCTTGTGCAGCCAGGCGTGCTTCCAGTTCACTGCTGGCCTCGGCCGGCAGCACCTTGCTCTGGCGCAGTGCACCCAGCTGGCCATACGCCTCGTGGGCGCGGCCGGCCTGTGCCAGTGCCTCGGTGCGCAGCCACAGGCCACGTGGCGGCAGCGGCTGGATCGCCGCTACGTCCAATGCGTTGATCGCATCCACCGGCAGATCGCGCGCCAGCAGCTGTTCGGCGCGCAGCAGCGCCTGCAGGGTGGCATCACTTTCGCCCAGGCGCTGCAGCAGCGCCTCGCCAGCCGGGCCGTCGGCACGTGCCTGCGCGCTGCGCACGGCGTTGGCCAGCGCCACCGCGCTCACTTCCGGATCCTTGGCGGCACCGTCCAGCAGTTTCTCGGCACGCTGCCACTGGCCGTGCTCATAGGCCTGCAGGCCGTCGATCAGGCGCACCCGGCCCTGTTTGCGGCGGTAGCGGCCCCAGGCGCGGAACGGTGCGGCGATCAGGCTCCACAGCAGCCATAGCACCAGCACCGCGATCACTGCCAGCAGCGCCACCTTCGGCAGGTTGCTGTGGTAGTCGTAGCCGCCGTAGCGCAGGGTCACTTCGCCGAAGCGGTTCAGGTCATCGGCGCCGAGCCATTGCGCAGCGACCACGCCGATGGCCACGGCCAGCAACAGCACGACCAGGGATTGCAGGGGTTTCATGCGGGCTTACCTCCGGTCGGTCTGGGTGCGCAGTTGTTGCAGGGTGCTGCCAAGGACAGCGTCGTTGGCCTGCAGCGGCAGTTCGCGCAAGGCCTTCAGTTCAGCACGTTGCGCGCGCAGGGCTGGTGAATCCGGCCAGCGCCGCTGTGCCCAGTGCTCCACGCGGTCCAATGCGGTATTGCGCCCCGCGCGGTCGCCGCGCTCGATTGCCGCACGTGCCAATGTCAGTTCCAGCTGCAGCGCGTCGTCGGCATTGCGCTGTTCGGCGGCGGTCAGCGGGCCGTTCTGGCGGCTCGGGGTGATGTCCACGAACGGCGCCAGAGCTGCCTGCCACCAGGGTTTGGCGGTGCTGCTGCCGGTTGTGCCGGTGATCTGCGAAGGCAGGCCCTGCAGTGCCCTGCCCACAGCATCCAGACGCTGCAGCGACTGCACGCGTGGGCCGCTGCCGAGCGCATCCAGTGCCTCGCGCTCCTGCACCAGCGCCTGACGCAGGTTCAGGCCATCACTGTCGGGCAGTTCGGCCAGTGCCGTCGCGGCCTGGGCGTACAACCGGCGTGCGCCTTCCACATCGTCGGCGTAGTTCAGGCGCTGCGCGGCCTGGGTCAGCAGCAGTTCGGCCTCATCGCGCTGTACCGCCTGGCGGCCCTGGTTGGCGCTGTCGGCCAGCTTGGCCAGGTTCTCTTCCAGCAATGCGCTGCGCTGGGAAAGGCCCAGCATCTCGTCGCGCAGCACGCGGTTGGTGGCGGCCGCGTCCTGCAGGCGCTGGCTGGTCGCGCGCTGGTCACGACGCAGCGCATCCAGCGTGGCCTCCAGGCCCTTCAGCTGGACAGCCGTGGTCTGTGCCTGCGCTGCCTGTTCGTTCTGTTGCTGTTGCCAGACATACCAGCCGGCATAGCCGCCCACGCCGAGCACGACCACACCGGCCAGCGGCAGCAGCCAGCGCACGGGTCGACGGGGCGGGGAAACGGGCGGAGTGTCGTTCATCGGGCTTCCTTGTCGGCAACGTCGCCGGTCGGGGGCCGGCAGGCCGCGTTGTGCACAGCATCACTGTTGCCGACGACAGCGGCAAGCGTGACCCACGTCCCTGTTCAGGTCGCTGCCGGGACGGTGAGCGTGGCGTGTGCGGCCGCCACCAGCTGCGCGCTGGTGGGGCCTGCCGCGCGCACGACATGCTGCAGGCCCAGTGCCCGGGCCTGTTCGCCGAGGCGATCACTGGCCACCACGGCAGTCGCGTGCGCCTGCAGACGCTGCTGCAAGGGCGGCGGAAGCTGCTGCCAGAAATGCTGCAGCGCTTCGCCACTGCTCACCGCCAGCATCCACGGCTGCGCTGAATGCGCCAATCGGGCCAGCGCACGGGGCGGCAGGTGCAGAAGGCGACGCTGGTAGATGTCGGCACGTTCGATTGTGGCGCCGGCCGCCTGGAGCTGCGCGGCAATCAGGCCACGCCCGCCGGGCGCGGTCACCAGGCCGATGCGCAGGCCCTGTACGTCAGCCAGCACCGGCAGCGCCAGCAGGCCTTCACTGTCCATCCGCTGCGGCGCGTGCACCTCGGTGATGCCGTGTGCCCGCAATGCGCGCGCGGTGCCTTCGCCGACGGTCAGCCACGGGCTGCGCTGGGCCTCGGCCAGCGGCAGCAGGGTGGCGGCCGCGGTCACGGCGGCCGGGCTGGTGAACACCACCCGATCGCAGTTCAGCGCGCGTTGCAGCTGACGCACCACAGGCGTGCCATGCAGGCGCTGCAGGCGCCAGGGCGCCAGGGCCAGGACATCCCCGCCCAGCCCAGCAACGGCGCGGCGCAGCGCCACATTCTGGCCCCGCGGGCGCAGCGAGATCAGGGTCCAGCGCGCGCCGGAACGGGTGGCGCCAGTGGGTATCGTATGGTCGGCCATTGCCTGCATTATGCGGGCCCTTCGTTGTCGTGGTCGCTGCTCCGATGTCCGTTGATGCCCTGACTTCCTCGTTGGCCGCCCTGCAGGACGTGCTGGACTGCATGCCGGCGGTGCGCGCCATGCAGATCCAGCTCGACGGCTATGCCGATGGCGTGCTGCGCATCACCGCGCCGCTGGCCGCCAACGTCAACGACAAGGGCAACGCCTTCGGCGGCAGCCTGGCCTCGGTGCTGACCCTGTCCGGCTGGGCGCTGGTCAGCCTGCGCCTGCGCCTGGCCGGCCACGATGCCGAGGTCTACGTGGCCGACAGCAACCTGCGCTACCTGGCCCCGGTCTACGAAGACCTGCACGCCCACGCCGAAGCGGCCGAGGCCACCGGCTGGGATGCCTTCCTGAACACCTTCCGGCAGCGCCGCAAGGCCCGCATCAGCATCATCGCCACCCAGCCCGGCGCCGATGGCAAGCCCGCCGCCGAATTCAGCGGTCGCTTCGTTGCCTTCGCCAAAGGGTAGGATGGCAGGCTGACGTTCTGGGGAAACCACTGATGCGCCGCCTGATCCAGTTCCTGATCTGTTCCCTGCTGCTGGCCAGTGCCGTGGCCTCGGCCGACGACCTCAGCCGCAAGCAGCGCAAGCTGCTGGAAGAGACCCAGATCGCCTACGGGGCGACCATCCGCTGGGGCAGCATGGACGATGCCATCGGCTACCTCGACCCCAAGCTGCGCAAGGAAAAGCCGCCCACCGAGTTCGAGCTCAACCGTTACGCGCAGCTGCGCGTGTCGTCCTACCGCGAGCGCAGCAGTGCCTCACTGGACGGGGGACTGGTCGAGCGGCGGGTCGAAATCGGGGTGATCAACCAGAACACCCAGGCCGAGCGCACGGTGGTCGTGGTCGAGCGCTGGCGCTGGGACCCGGAAGCCAAGCGCTGGTGGCAGACCGCCGGCCTGCCGGACCTGTGGAAGGGGCAGTGACGGGCCGCGTCCGGCTTGTGCGACAATCGGCGCCCGCTTAATCGACCCGTGACCTGAGTGAATTACGAAGAGTTGCTGGCCTTTGCAGGCCGAAACCCGATGCTGTCCGCGGCCCTGGTCGGCCTGACCGTGGCCATCATCGTCACCGAGATCCGCCGCCTGTTCCGGGGCTTCAAGGGCATCAAGCCCGCCGAACTGACCCAGCTGATCAACGCGGGCGGCACGGTGGTGGTCGACCTGTCGGCCAGCGGTGACTTCGAGAAGGGCCACATTGCCGGCAGCCGCAACGCCCAGGCCAGTGCCTTCGGCCCGGACCACAAGCTGGTGGCCAACGCCAAGCAGTCGCCGGTGGTGCTGGTGTGCCGCAGCGGCAACGCCTCGGAAACCGCCGCCAAGGCGCTGAAGAAGGCCGGCTTCGAGAAGGTCTACGTGCTCGACGGCGGCATTCCCGCCTGGCAGCAGGCCGAGCTGCCGCTGGTCAAGGGCCGCAACTGATTGCCGCAGGTGGCGGATCCGGCCTTGTATGGGCCTGATCCCGCCCCCATCGCAGTAATTCGACCATCGTTTTCATTGCATTCATTGGAGTTACTGGAAATGTCCGAAGAGATCACCAACGGCGCTGCTGCGCCGGTCGATGCCGCCACCGGCCCCGCTTTCACCGTCGAGAAGATCTACGTCAAGGACGTCTCCTTCGAGTCGCCGAACGCCCCGACCATCTTCAATGATCAGGTGCAGCCGGAGCTGCAGCTGAACCTGAACCAGCAGGTGCAGCGCCTGGGTGAGAACGCCTTCGAAGTCGTGCTGGCCGTGACCCTGACCTGCCAGGCCGGTGAGCGCACCGCCTACGTGGCCGAAGTGAAGCAGGCCGGCGTGTTCGGCCTGGTCGGCCTGGACCCGCAGTCGATCGACGTGCTGCTTGGCACCCAGTGCCCGAACATCCTGTTCCCGTACGTGCGCCAGCTGATCAGCGACCTGATCCAGGCCGGCGGCTTCCCGCCGTTCTTCCTGCAGCCGATCAACTTCGAAGGCCTGTACGCAGAAACCCTGCGCCAGCGCCAGGAGCAGGGCGACGCACCGTCGCTGGCTGACTCCGAGCCGGCTGGCAACGCCTGATTCCTGCCGCGACGTCACGGATGAGCACTCCCGCTGACAAGATCGCCGTGCTGGGCGCCGGTTCCTGGGGAACCGCGCTGGCCAGCCTGCTCGCACGGCACGGTCATCCGACCGTGCTGTGGGGGCGCGACGCTGCCGTGGTCGAGGCCATCGACCAGCGCCACGAGAACCCGCGTTACCTGCCGGGCATCCCGCTGCCGGACAGCCTGCGTGCCACCACCGACCTGGCGTCGGCGGTGGAAGGCGCGGCCTGGATCCTGGTGGTGACCCCGTCGCATGCCTTCGGTGAAACCGTGCGCGCGCTGGCGCCGCTGCGTCCGGCCGGTGCCGGCGTGGCCTGGGCCACCAAGGGCTTCGAACCCGGTTCGGGCCGTTTCCTGCATGAAGTGGCGCGCGAAGTGCTGGGCGAGGACGTGCCGCTGGCCGTCGTCACCGGGCCATCGTTCGCCAAGGAAGTAACCCAGGGCCTGCCCACCGCGATCACCGTGCACGGCGACGTGCCCGAGTTCGCGCAGACGGTGGCCGAGGCGATGCATGGCCCGGCGTTCCGCGCCTACACCGGCGACGACATGGTCGGTGCCGAGCTGGGCGGTGCGATGAAGAACGTGCTGGCGGTGGCCACCGGCGTGGCCGATGGCATGCAGCTGGGCCTCAACGCCCGTGCCGGCCTGATCACCCGCGGTCTCAATGAAATGCTGCGCCTGGCTGCGGCGATCGGCGCCAAGCCGGAAACGCTGATGGGCTTGGCCGGCCTGGGCGATCTGGTGCTGACCTGCACCGGTGACCTGTCGCGCAACCGTCGCCTGGGCTTGGCCCTGGGCCGTGGCCAGACGCTGCAGGATGCCGTGCGCGAAATCGGCCAGGTGGTCGAGTCGGTGCAGACCGCCGACGAAGTGATGCGACAGGCACGCCGCCATGGCATCGACCTGCCGATCTCCGACGGCGTGCGTGCCGTGCTGCACGGCGAGCAGACCCCGGAAGAAGGCCTGCGCGCACTGCTGGCGCGGGAACAGAAACCGGAATACCCGGACACGCTGTTCAAGTGAATCGAAAAACCCCGGCCACGTGCCGGGGTTTTTTATGTGCGCGAGCCATCCACGCATGGCGTGGATCTACTGCCGAACCCGCTTCTGGTAGCTGCCAACCTTGGTTGGCGCCCGACGGCGGCAATCACCGCGCCCGTGGCGGCGCGCTGGTGTTGTCCATGTCCGAGAAGATCAACCACGGCCCGTCGCCCACGCGCTTCAGCGTCAGCGTGAACTTGCCGGTGTCCCCCTCGTTGCTGCCGTAGCGATACGCACCAATGATGTAGCCCGTATTCCCCTCCACCGCATACGCCAAGACACGCAGCCGCAACGGACTGCTGCCCTGACCGGCATACGCGGCCTCGATCGCACTGCGGCCGCGCACCGGCGGCTGGTTGCTCTGCAGTACAAGACCATCCTCGGCAAACAGCGCAGCCAATGCCTTGGCATCAGCCGAGCGCCACGCCCGCTCGTAATCGCGTAGTACGCGCTCCAGCGGTGCGGGCAGGGCTGCGCCCGGGAGAGGCCGTGCAGGCTTCGCGCCTTCTGCATCGTGGGCGATTGCCGACGATGCCAGCCGCAGGGCACTGCAGAAGATCATGGCGAGTCGTGTACGGCGCATGCGTCCGGCTCCAGGCGATGACGGGACGCTACGAACGCATCCTGGCACGGTGCTGGTTAGAATCACGCGGCCGCCGATTTGGTGGATGCAGCGCAGATCAGACAAGGACGGGGAATGAAGATTCGAATCACAGGGATGGCACTGACGGTCGCATTGCTGGCCGCCTGCGGGCAGGCACCGGCACCCGATGCAGCACCAGCCGCACCAGCACCGGCCACAGAAGCACCTGCGGCCACGGCAACGGTGGGCGAGAAGGCGCCATCCATCGAAGATGGCGTGGATCCCTCGGTGTGGGACAACGAAGGCGAACCGCAAGACCCGAGTGCCGGCGGCGAACTCACCTGCGTGGACAACCCGCTGGCGACGCATTTCTTCACCCTGGTGGGCGGCAATACCGTGGACGACTGCGGCCGCAAGGACCCGAAGGTGCTGGCCGCGTTCAACGCCCTGATGAAGGACACAGCCGCAGCCGAATCCGCTGACAGGGAGATTCCATCGCTGCGCGAACGCCTGTTGAGCGGGCCCAGCGGTCCTGGTGAGCCGCTGGTGCTGCAGGGCGAGCCGTGGTGGTTCTATACCGCCTGCCAGGCCCACGACTGCCCCGGCACCGCGTTGGCGATGCTGTATTCGCCGACGGAAGCGAGGATGGTCGGCCGTCTTACCGCGCGCTGTCGTGTGTGGTGGCTGGGCGAGCCGACGGCGGAACAACGTGCGCAGATCGAACAGCGCCAGCCACTGCAGGATGCCGCGTTGAAAGAAGACAGCGCGCTCTGCGAGTGATGTGACGCGCTCCGCAGCGCCGAATCCTACCCGGCGGAATCGCGGGCGTTGTCGCCCGCGTCACCCTTCCGGGCGCATACGCGCGCTGGCCTGTGCGTTCATGGTCAGGCACGCCAGGATCAGCCCTTCCATCACCCGGTCGCCCACGTACTCGGCCTCCGTGCCGTTCTGACGCACGCGCTCGGCCGCCAGCAGCAGCTCCAGCGTCACGCGTTGGCCGGCCAGTGCACAGTCCGCATCGGCCAGCGCCATGCAGCGGCCCGGCATCTGGTGACGCTCTGGCCAGGGCTGGCCGTCGGCGGCCGCGCCTTTGCCGATGCGGTGAAGCGTGGCGATGAAGGCATTCGGATCGGTCGCAGCCGCGTGCTCTGGCGGCCCACCGCCAGTGGCGGATGAGCGATGCGGATGCAGGCGTGGGAAGTCCGGTGATGTCATGGCAGTGCCCCGTGCAGGACAGACGGTAGCCGCCACGCAAAGGTGGCGGGCGGAGACGTGGCTCGAAAACCGGGACAGTGCGTACAAGGCCGGCAGGCACAAGGCCTCCACGCTCCGCCCGCCATAGTCGGCAGACGAATTGCCCGCCGGCGCCACACTGGGTGACGCCGACGGGCAGGCGCATACAACGTACGCATTGCCACGGGTTTTCGAGGCCCGGCCACCTTTTTCCGGTGGCACGCCATCTGTACCGCCGTCGCTGCGAAACGCCAATCAGACGAGTTGCAAACAGCGTTCGATCAAAGACGCTTTCAGCATTCTTGCATGCTGTTAAGTCGTCGCAGACGCAGGCGCCGCAACGGCCGTAGCAGCATGGGGAATATGCGACATGGTTCGAACTTGATGACAGGGATATGGGTACCCCACCAAGCCGATGACGACAGTGCGGAGCGAAGAACGTAAATCGAACTCGCCCCACTCTGGTTGTCAGCGCTCTTGGGGTCTTTCGTACCACGCCTGAGTACGGTTGACGATGCGCACCACGGACAGCATGACCGGCACCTCGATCAGCACGCCCACCACCGTCGCCAGCGCCGCCCCGGAATGCACGCCGAACAGTCCCACCGCAGTCGCCACCGCCAGTTCGAAGAAGTTGCTGGCACCAATAAGCGCTGACGGGCCGGCCACGCAATGTGCCACGCCCAGCCGACGGTTGAGCAGGTAGGCCAGGCCCGAGGTGAAATAGACCTGGATCAGGATCGGCACGGCAATCAGCGCGATTACCAGCGGTTGCTTCACGATCTGCTGGCCCTGGAACCCGAACAGCACCACCAGCGTCAGCAGCAGCGCGGACAGGGACAGCGGCCCCAACCTTCGAAGCGTGAGTTGCAGGCCCGCCTCGCCGCTGCGCAAAAGGATCCAGTGCCGCAGCAGTGCAGCAGCCAGCACCGGCACCACGATGTAGAGACCAACGGACAGCAACAGCGTATCCCACGGTACGGTGATCGCCGACAGGCCGAGCAGCAGTGCAACCACCGGCGCGTAGGCAACCACCATGATCGCGTCGTTCAACGCCACTTGGCTCAGGGTGAAGTTGGCATCACCGCGGCACAGGTTGCTCCACACGAACACCATGGCGGTGCAGGGTGCGGCTGCCAGCAGGATCAGCCCGGCGATGTAGCTGTCGATCTGTGCTGCGGGCAGCCAGTCGGCGAAGGCATGGCGCAGGAACAGCCAGCCCAGCAGCGCCATCGAGAACGGCTTGACCGCCCAGTTGATGAACAGTGTTACCCCGATGCCCTTCCAGTGTTGCTGCAACTGGCGCATCGCGCGGAAGTCGACCTTCAGCAGCATCGGGATGATCATCAGCCAGATCAGCACCGCAACCGGCAGATTGACCTTGGCCACTTCGGCGGACGCCAGCACCGCGAAGGCACCGGGCAGGACGTGGCCCAGCAGCGTGCCCATCGCAATGCACAGCACAACCCACAGCGTCAGGTGTCGCTCGAACAGGCTCATGGCAGTGGCACCGTCACTGCGCGCCGTCGGTCGGCAACAGCTGGCCGATCCGGTCCAGCGCGTGCTGCAGCGCTTCGCGTTCGGACCACACCGATTCGGGCAGTGCGAGCAGCGCACGCAGCCGCACTTTCACGATGGCATGGGCCAGCGCGAAGGCTGCGGCCTTGTCGGCATCGCTGCCTGCCACGGCGGCCGGATCGGGCAGGCCCCAATGGCTGCGGATGAAGTCACCGAACACCACTGGGCAAGCTTCGGCAGCGGCCGCATCACACACGGTGATGACCAGGTCCATGGGCGCTGCATCCACGAACTCGTCCCATGATTTGCTGCGCAGCCCTTCAACGGGCATTCCTTCGGCATGCAGTTGTGCCAGCGCGAACGGATTGACCTGGCCGGTGGGCTGGCTGCCCGCACTGAATGCCCTGAAGCGATCGCTGTCCCAGGCGCGCAGGGTGGCTTCAGCCAGCACGCTGCGCGCGCTGTTGCCGGTGCAGAGGAACAGGACATTGCGGGTCATGTGGCAATCGCTTCGATGGGGTGGGTCGTGTGCGGTATCAGCACTTGCAGGCGGGTTCGGCGGGGACGCACTGGTTGCTGGGTGAGCCCGCGCAACAGTTGTGCGTGAGGTACTCGATCAAGCCGTTCATGGCATCGAAGTTGGCCCGATAGCAGACGTTTCGGCCCTGGTTCTCGCTCTCCACCAGCCCGGCCTGCACCAGCTCCTTCAGATGGAAGCTGAGCGTGGCCGGCGGCACCTGCAGGGCCGTAGCGATGTCGCCCGCCATGCGCCCTGCCGGGCCGGCCTCCACCAGCAGGCGGAAGGCAGCCAGGCGGGTGGCATGACCGAGGGCGGTCAGGGCGGAGATTGCATTCGATGTTTCCATATTTCTAGAATAATCGAATGAATGAGCCAATCACAAGCCTGGACCTGCCCAACCTGGTGGAATCGTCATTGCCCCAGCCCAATCATCACCAGCTCGCCGCGGCAGATCTGGGGCCGCCGCGCATCCTCCTGCTCTACGGCTCGCTGCGGCCCCAGTCGTTCAGCCGCAAGCTGGCGCTGGAAGCCGAGCGACTGCTGCGCCATCTGGGGTGCGAAACCCGGGTGTTCGATCCGCATGCGCTGCCGATGCTGGACAGCGTGGACCCGCACCACCCTGAAGTGCAGCGACTGCGCGAATGGTCGCAGTGGTCGGAAGGCCAGGTATGGGTCAGCCCCGAGCGGCATGGCACGGTCACCGGCGTGTTCAAGAACCAGATCGACTGGTTGCCGCTGGAAGATGGCAGCGTGCGGCCCACGCAGGGCAGGACGTTGGCGGTGATGCAGGTGAGCGGCGGCTCGCAGTCGTTCAACACGGTCAACGCGTTGCGCGTGCTTGGTCGTTGGATGCGCATGCTGACCATCCCCAACCAGTCGTCGGTGGCCAAGGCCTGGCAGGAATTCGATGACGACGGCCGGATGAAGCCCTCGCCGTACTACGATCGGGTGGTGGATGTGATGGAAGAGCTGGTGAAGTTCACGCTGCTGACGCGGGGCCGGTCGGACTACCTGGTAGACCGTTACAGCGAGCGGAAGGGCGACGCCCACGCCGCGGCATTGGCGCGGGCTGCAGAGGCTACGGCTTCCTGATCCTCATTGGTGCCGATGTGAGGCACGCTCACCCAAGCAGCCTCTTCACCCTTGAAGCTGCAAGGCGGATGATCACCACATAGGCCAGCAACATGCCGGTGCCGATGCCCATTACTTCGATTTCCCAGTTGCGGCGGTAGGGAGAAGGGCCCATGAAGGCCCACGCCAGAAGCACCGCCGCAATCAGCAAGGCGCTGCGATTGGCCTTCGAAATGAGCGCATCTTCGGTCGCGTGCCCCATGTTCGGATCCCAGGAACCGAGCAGCCACCCCAAGCCACGCAGGTAGTCGCGCGCCACGAAGAACAGGAAGACGAATACGCCTCCCATCGTGCTCAGCAGAAACTGGAAGAGTGGGTCCACCGGCGGCCTCATGGACGAGGCAGACATTGCCTCGCAGGATCGTCTACGGGCGCAGTATGCCAGCGTGCCGGGCCTCGGGGGCACCACGCCTCACACGCAGGCGACTCTCCATGAGCAGACTGTGCATCGCAGCCGCCCGGCGGGCGGCATGTGCCCACAACGCCCAGGGCGGACGCACAAACGCACTACTCGCCAGCGTGCTGTGCGGTCTTCTTTTGGTTGCCATCTGTGACGGCACGGCTCTGCGCGAACTCCGGGAACGTCTTCGCGATCGAATCCTTGTCCGGCAGGATGTAGAACACACCGCCCTTCTCGAACGTGGACTGCACGATCTGCTCGTAGAACGCGGGCGAGACATTGATGCAGCCGTGGGTGACGCGGTTGTCGTCCGGCGAGGGCGATGCCAACCGCTCGGCGCGCTTTTCCTTCGGGCTGCCCGGCGGCAGCGGGTGCATCGACACGGCGGAATCGTAGTCCACCCACAGCACGCGTCCGGCATCGTCGGACGGGCCGTAACCGCCAATGAAGCGGCCGGCAGGCGTGGTGCGGTCGTGGCCGGGAATCGCGCTCAGTGCGAGCTTGGCGACGCCCGGTGCGGAATGGTCGCCGATCGCCGACCCAAACAGCGCCGGTGCGGCGCCGCGCAGCTTGCCGTCACCGCCGAAGACCAGAACCTGCGCCGCCGCCTTGTCCATGACCGCAAACGGATAGCCCTGGTTGTCCTTGCTGGCGACCACCCAGCCGGCCAGCTCGATCACTGTCTCGGACACGCTCTGGTCGGGCGGAAGTTCATCAACGGCGGCGACCGATGGTGCAGGTGCGTCCTTGTCCCTGGCGTTGGCTACGCCGCTGCACGCAACGGCCAGTGCCATGGCCAGGGAGGCATGGAGGGCGCGGCGTGCAGGGGAGGGGGAAGTACGAATGGGACGGCTCCTTGCAATGCAATCGTGGGTGGAAGGATGCCAGTGGCCGGCGAAGGCCACTGGGTCCCCGATACACCCGATACAGAGGTGGATCAATTCAAAAGGTGAGGGAGCGATTACCCGCGCGGCTTGCGGCCGGCAGGTGCCCTTTCAAGCTGCTGCACGCGACCTTCGATCTGGTCCAGGCGCTGATTGGCCTGCTGTGCGGACTGGTTGGCGGACTCCGCGCTCTGCGCAGCACCCTGCACCTTGACGTCGAGCTGATCGAGACGCGAGTTGATGGTTGCAAACTCGTTCTTGTATGAGGCGCAGGCGCCAAGGCTTACGGTGGCGATGAGCGCTACAGCAAGTGCGCGGGCCGTCTTCATGTGTTGCGGGTTCAGGTTCATTGCACTCCCTCCTTCGTCTGGGGAAGCTGGAATATAGCGGCGTTTGTTCCCGCCGCTACCAAGCGCTTTCAGCTGGAATTTGAATACGTGGAAGCACTGTGAAGCCGGCTTCTGACCCAGGATTAACAAGCGGGATGAGGCGAGCTGATCTACGTCGGCGGCGTGCCTTGTGCCTGTTCAAGGTCGCCAATTCATCAGTATGAAGCGGCTCTCACAGCACTTGCGTTTCCATGCCTTTGGCAGCAGTGCAGGCAGGCGTCCATCCACTCGCCTCGAACACGGTCGCGGCGGTGTCGGGCCGCACATCCAGCAGCGTGGCGATGGCCCTGGTCCTGTCTGGCGCGCGGGAAACATAGCTGCGCGCGATGCGGTAGCCGACCCAGTATCCGAGATCTCCACGTCGTGCTTCATCGCCGGGGCCGTTGTACAGCCACTTCGAAAGATCGGTGCCCCCACTGTCCTGTACGAACGCGCGCTCCAGCGCACATTCGCGGCCCTGGGCCCAGCGACGCAGATGCGCGTTGGCCGGTTGCCCCGAGATCAGTTCACCCACGTACTCGGCGCCGCCTTCAAGCAACGTCTGATAGAGCAGGGTGGGCTGCGTGACATCGACGCTCGCACCGGGCTGTTGCACGTGCACGTACTCATGGGCGATCAGGTGCACGAAACGATCGCCGACGTCAGGCTGCATCCAGTCGGCGTTGCACAGTGCTTCCAGTCCGATCACCACACCATCTTCGGTGGTGACGCCGCCGCTGTTACCCCGCCCGACCAGCACGGTGACCGGAGGAAAACGTGCAGTGGGGAGCAGCGTGCCCAACCGATCGAGTGCGTCGGCAACCCGCGCGCGGATCGCCGGCAATGCCGCTGCACAGGTCCGCGCCCTGGCGAACAACGCCGGCTTGTCCTGGATGGCCCTGGCCAAACGCTCCATTGATCCGATGCGGCTGTCGGTGAAGCTGCGCAATGCCTCCGTGCCGGTGTCCAGATAGCCGCGCTGCAGGTCTTCGGCACTGGGTTTTCCTCCAGTGGCATCCAGCACGCTGAAGAAACGCGTGACATCGTCTGTCTGTACCACGATGCGTGCAGAAGGTTGGGCGCGCTCGGCCGCGTTGGCTGGCAGCTGCATCATCGGAAGGGCGACGAGCAGCAGCACCCGCACCGCGCGGCGCGCATGGGGCGGAAACAGCAGTGATGCGACGGACGCGTGCTGCATGTGGAGTTCCCTGAACGCCAGCCTTATTTATACACCAGTCAGTTCAATATTCAGGGTCGATTAGACCCCCTAACGGATAATTCACACCTGTCGACCGCCTCCTCTCTCTCCCCCTCCCGGGAGGCGGCCGACGAAACCAAAATAATTAAAGGTGTGTCCCGATGAACAAGAATTCGCTGCTCGCCCTGGGTCTCCTGGCTGCCCTGCCGTTCGCTGCATCGGCAACCGACGGCCTGTCGTACAACTACGTTGAAGGCGGCTACGTGAACACCGATGCCAAGGGCGGCGACGCCGATGGCTGGAAGGTGAAGGGTTCCGTGGCGGTGCACCCGAACTTCCACATCTTCGGCGACTACAGCGCGCAGGAGACCGACAAGTTCAAGAATGACGTCGACCAGTGGCGCATCGGTGCCGGCTACAACTACGGCATCGCACCGAACACCGACCTGGTGGCCCGCGTTGCGTACCAGAAGTTCGACATGAAGCATGGCCTGGACTTCAACGGCTATTCGACCGAAGTCGGCGTGCGCACCGCGTTCAACCCGTACGTGGAAGGCTACGTGATGGCCGGCTACGAGGACTACACCAAGAAGCACGGCATCAACCCGGACGGCGAGTTCTACGGCCGCGTCGGCGCCACCGCCAAGTTCAACCAGAACTGGGGCCTGAGTGGCGAAGTGAAGCTGGCCAAGGCCGGCGACCGCGAGTGGTTCGTGGGCCCGCGCTTCACCTGGTAACAAACGCCTGTCGTTAGTGCGTGTTGTGCTGGCGTGTGACTCTCTCTCTCTCCCACACGCCAACCGAAGCCCGGCCTCGCGCCGGGCTTCACTTTTATGGGCCCCGTGGCGCCACAATGCGGCATGGGCGACCCTTCCTCTCTTGCAGGCACCGGCACGACCTACCAGGAACATCTGACGCCTGCGCCGCTGCGCGGCCACTTTGGCCAGCTGTGGCAGAGCCAGCTTCCTGCCGATGCCGATGGGCACATCACCGTATTGCCCGATGGCTGCGTGGATATCCTCTGGCGCGACGGTGCGCTGTTCGTCGTCGGCCCGGACCGTGTGGCCGCGCACCCGGCGCTGGCACCCGGTGCGCAGGTGCTGGGCGCACGCTTCCGCCCCGGCCAGGCATTGGCCGCGCTGGGCCTGCCTTTGGCCGGGATCATCGGCCAGGCCGTGCCACTGGCTGATCTGAAGGGCGCGTGGGCGAACAAGGCGGCGGCCTCCATCGGCGACACCGCGCCTGCACAGCGCCTGCAGCGAATGGCGCACTGCCTGCAACAGCACATGGGTGCGGCCGCGCTCGATACGCCGGCGCAGCGCGCCCATGTCCTGTTCCAAGCGCTCGCCGCGGGTAATGCCACGCTGGATACGCTGGCGGCGCAGTTGGGCCTGAGCCCGCGCAGCCTGCGGCGTTTCAGCCAGTCGCAGTTCGGCTACGGCGCCAAGACGCTGGAGCGGATCCTGCGGCTGCAACGTTTCCTGCGCCAGAGTCGCGCGCTGCCACAGCATTCGTTGGCGATGCTGGCCGCTGATGCCGGCTATGCCGACCAGGCCCATCTCAGCCGCGAGGCGCGCGAGCTGACTGGCATGACCGCCAGCGAACTGCGCCTGGAGTGGGGCCACTGATGGCCGTTTCGTTCAAGATCGCAGCGCCGCGCTGACCGAAGCTGGGGTTCCAATCACGGAGCAACCTCATGAGCCACGAAGCTACCCACGAAGCCGAACGCCGCATCGACAACATCGAATTCAACGTCGCCGACATCGCCCGCAGCAAACGCTTCTACGGCGAGGTGTTCGGCTGGCAGTTCACCGACTATGGTCCGTCCTACACCGAGTTCGACGATGGCCGGCTGAAGGGCGGCTTCGTGTCTGACGCGCCGTTGCGTGCTCACGGAGGACCGCTGGTGATCCTGTACTGCGCGGACCTGGCCGACGCACAGCAGCGCGTGGTCGCCGCCGGTGGCGAAGTGGTGCAGGCGGTGTTCGCCTTTCCCGGGGGCCGCCGCTTCCACTTCCGCGATCTGGATGGCTACGAACTGGCGGTCTGGAGTGATGTGGACTGAGGTCTTCGTACCTTCGCTGGTGGACGGAACGAGAACCGCTCCGTCCCCGGTCAGGCGGTTCCGCTATGATCGCCCGCACATCGCCACACGCGATGCGTCCGCCTCAAGCCAGCAGGAACCGCCGTGAACTCCCAGCCCGCACCGATCACCGCCGTCAACCACACGCTCGACAACGAGCCGCAGCAGATCACTGCGCCGCTCACCCATTCGGCGGCGTTCCTGGTGCTGAAGGTGAAGGATGACGAGGCGTCGATCGCCAAGGCGCGCGAGGTGCTGGCCAGTACCGACGATCTGATCAAGAACACCGCCATCCGCGAGATCGAGCGCACCTTCACCTGCAACGTTGCCATTGGCCATCGCGTGTGGCAGCCGCTGGTAGGCTCCACGCCGCCACGCGAGCTGAAGCCGTTCCGCGAGATCAAGGGTGCGACCCACACCGCCGTGTCCACGCCCGGTGACCTGCTGTACCACATCCGCGCACGCACCATGGACCTGATCGTGGCGTTCGAGCGCAACCTGCTGATGGCCTTCGGTGACGCGGTGGAAACGGTCGATGATGTCGCCGGTTTCCGCTACTTCGATGGCCGCGACCTGCTCGACTTCGTCGATGGCACGGCCAATCCAGAAGGGCTGTCGTTGCCGGAAGCCACGATCGTGGGTGAGGAAGACCCGGAACATGCCGGCGGCAGTTACGTGGTGGTGCAGAAGTACCTGCACAACCTCGATGCCTGGCGCGCGCAGAAGACCGAGGCGCAGGAGGCGATCATCGGCCGTACCAAGCACGACAACATCGAGCTGGATGATGCGCCGGCCGATGAGCAGAAATCGCACAAGACGCTATGCACCATCGAGGATGCCGACGGCGAGCACGAGATCCTGCGCGACAACATGCCGTTCGCCAACCCTGGCCGCGGCGAGTACGGCACCTACTTCATCGGCTACACGCGCCGCCTGTGGGTGATCGAGAAGATGCTCGAGCGCATGTTCATCGGTAATCCTGCACCGCTGCACGACCGCATCCTCGACTTCTCCACCGCCACCACCGGCGTGACCTTCTTCGCGCCCTCGCGCAAAGTGCTGGCCGACCTGGGCGAGTGATCAACGCACGCGTATGCATCTGGAGGACGTATGTCTGTCTTGAGAGCCCCATTCCTGGCGGCATTGTTCATGGGCATCGCCGGCTGTTCGACAGCACCTGGTCTGCTTGAACAAGCACCCGAGTCATTTGCTTCTTCGAAATCGGTACAGCAGGTCACCGTCTGCCTGTCCCAGACGTGGACACAACGCAACAAGGTCGTGCGCGTGCTGCCCACTGAATCCGGGCAGCGCATTGTCATCGACAACCCTGTGAACCATGGGGTGATTGCCATTGTCGAGCTTGCCCCTGTCCCGACTGGTACGTCTGCACGCTACTGGAAGGGTGCAGGCCTCACCGGCTGGACACGTGATGATCTGAAGGCTTGTCTGGACTGATCGAAGGCAATCCCTCGCAATCGGGCAAGCTCGAAGCGCCGGGCCATCGCCGGCCGCCATCTGCCTGTCATCTAGGGCGCCGACCATGGCGCGCTGGATGGGAGCGCAGGAGGCAGGTGATGGCCATGGCAGGGAACAGGACCGGCATGCGCCGCTGGTGGCGGCCTCTGGCTGCAGTATTCGGCGCGTTGGCACTGGGGAGTGCCGCAGTGTCCGCACAGGAAGCCCCTGCGCACTGGATGGCCTACGCCGCCTCCGTGGGAGGCCAGCTGCAGCAGCGCCTGCAGCAGGAGCACGATCCGCAGGCACAGCGCGTGCTGGAATGGCTGCAGGCACACGCTGACACGCCGACGCCGCTACCGGTGAGCGTGTGGATCGCGGCGGATGGCCGTATTTCGAAACTGGAATTCGACAGCCTGGGCGATGCCCAGGTCGACGCCGACCTGCGCGCGACGCTGCAGGCCGCGCCGTTGCAGGCGGCACCGCCGGCCGACATGCGCCAACCGCTGCGCCTGGGCCTGTTGCTGGAGCCGAAGTAGATCCACGCCATGCGTGGATGTGGTGGGTAGATGCCGACCTTGGTCGGCAGGCGCGCACCAACCCAGGTTGGCGACTACCGGTAGCCCGGCCGCGCATGGCGTGGCGCTACCGCGTTGCCACCTGCGGTTCACGCGCGGCGGCGCTCCATGCGCGCAGGCCGAACACGGCCAGGCCGAGGAAGAACACGTACAGTGCCGCGGTCACGTGCAGCGACTTGAACAGGTACGCACCCACATAGACCACGTCCACCGCGATCCACACCCACCAGCAGGCCACGTGGCGGCGTGCCTGCCACCACTGGCCGACCAGGCTCAGCGCGGTCAGCATCGCGTCCAGCCAGGGCAGCGCGGCATCGGTGAAGGTGTGCATGGCCGCACCCAGCGCCACGCCACCGCACAGGCCGAAGGCCAGGTCGCGCAGCAGCGTGCCGCGTGCCAGTGGCACGATGCGGATGCTGCCCTCATCGGCGGCGTGCTGCCGCCAGTTGAGCCAGCCATAGACCAGGAAGCCACCGAAGGCGACCTGCAGCAGGGTGTCCGAGTACAGCTTGGCCTCGGCGAACACCAGGCCATACAGCGCCACCGACAGCAGGCCCACCGGCCATGCCGACAGCCGGCGCCTGGCCATCAGCCAGACGCCGAGGATGCTGCACAGCGCGGCGGTCCACTCGAGCATCACACCGCTCACAGCGCGAACGTCACCGACAGGCGGGCCTGTCGCGGTGCACCGGGGAACAGGTAGTAGTCACCGCCGCTGCTGCCGGTATCGCGCCAGTAGAAGCGGTTGAATACGTTGTCCACCGACAGGTTCCAGGTCACCGCGCGTTCGTGCAGGCGATGCTGGAAGCGCAGGCCGGCATCGAACACCGAGTAGTCCGGCGCGCGCACGCCACCGTCGGCGCGTGCCACGTTGGCACCGGCATAGCGCCAGCCACCGGTCACGTCCAGGCCCTGCACGAACGGCAGCGCGTAGGCCATGTGCACGCTGGCGCGTACCTTCGGCACGTTCACCAGCTGATGGCCTTCATAGGCCGGCGTGCCGGTGTCGCGCGCGCGCGCCTGCAGCACGCTGGCGCTGGCCACGATCTGCAGTGTGTCGGTCAGCTGGCCGTTGGCGGTCAGCTCCAGGCCGGTGTGGGTCTGCGTGCCTTCCTCGACGAAGGTGTAGCCGACGTCGCTGCTGTCGGGCCTGGCGTACTGGTACGGCTGCGAGATGCGGAACACCGCCGCGCCCAAGGTCAGTGCTTCGACCGGCACGTACTTCACGCCCACTTCCAGCTGCCGCGACTGCACCGACGGCAGGAAAGTGTCGGCATTGCTGGTCCAGAACGGCGCTTCCTGTCCCAGCGAAATGCCGCGCACGTAGCTGGCATAGGCGTTGAGCTGATCGGTGGCCTTCCACACCACCGCGGTCTGCGGCAGGAACCGCGACAGGCGGCTGTGCCGCTGCGGAACGCCACGCTTGTCGTAGGCACGCTCGTCCAGGCGCACGAAGCGGCCACCGGCCAACCACTGCCAGTCATCGCCAAAGCTCATCCGGTCCAGCGCGAAGAACGCGGTCTGGCGGCTGTCCAGGCGTCGTGCGGAGGGGCCGGGCATCTTCGGCGACGGCGCGAACACGGGCACCTGCGGGTCGTGGATGTTGCTGGTGCCGACGTACTCGTTGACGCTCGGGCGCTTGTCCACGGTGCGGCGGAAGTAGTCGGCACCGAGGGTCAGCTGATGGCCGACGCTGCCGGTCTCGAAGTGGCCACGCAGCTCGGCACGGGCCTGCTGGTTGCGGCGGGTGTCGTCCGGGCTGCGGTAGTCGTAGACATCGTAGTCGCCGTTGGGCGCGAAGTAGTTGCCTGGCACGCTGCCATCGGCGCACTGCACGGCGTAGTAGCAGCCGTAGGCGAAGGCGACGTTGTCATCGATCACCGAGCGGCTGTGGCCGACCGAGACGCGCGACTGCCAGGCATCGTTGAAGTCGTAGGTATGCAGCGCGGTGATGTTGGTGCTGGCGATATCCACCGGGCGCTGCCACGGCTGGTAGCCGAGCAGGTGCTCGCGGTCGACACCGCGCGGCAGGTCACGCGCGCCCAGCAGCTGGTAGCCGGACACCGAGCGCTGCGAGCTGGTCTGGTAGTTGGCATCCACTTCCAGCTTGCCGCGCTCGCCGATCAGCCAGTCGGCGGCCAGCGAGTAGAAGTTGCGGCGGCCATCGGCGTGCGCGACGTAGGAATTGCTGGAGTCCCATGCGGCATTCAGGCGCAGGCCGAAACGCGGGGTGATCCAGTGGCCGACATCGACGGCGACGTAGCGTGAGCCTTCCGAATCGGTGCCGAGCGTGGCGGTGCGTACTTCAGCCGGGCGCTTGCCGATGTAGTTGATGATCCCGCCCGGCGCCATCACCCCTGCCGCCAGGCCGGCTTCACCCTTGAGGATCTCGACCGACTGCACGTTCTCCAGCGCCAAGCGTTGCTCGCCGGCGATGGACAGCCCGTTGAAGCGGTAGCCGGTGGCGGCGTCCAGCGCGAAGCCGCGGATGGCGATGTTCTGGTAGTAGCCCACAGGTGCATACGCATCACCCAGCGAGGCATCGTTGCTGGCCAGCTCGGACAGCGAACGTACCTGGCGACGTTCGAGATAGTCGCGCTCGAGCACGTTCACCGAAGCCGGCGTGTCCTTCCACGAACCGCCGCCGAAGGCATTCACGCGCGAGGTATCGGCCTTCGGCTTGCCGGCCTCCACGCGCACCGCCGCCAGTTCGGTCGGCGAGCGTTCGGCACCAGTGGCAGCCGCATCGGTGGTGGCCTCGGCCTCGCTGGCATGCAGCGGCAGCGCGGCGCAGAGGGCGAGTGAGAGCAGGGTGGGGCGCAGGCAGCGGTTCATTCGGTTCGTCTTCGGACAACAAGGGAGACGAAGCGACGGCGCGCAGGTGCACCGGCCCATGATGGGGGTGTGGCTGCGGCTCAAAGCTCCCTACGCCGGTGCAAACCGGATCAGGTTCCAAGGGACTCTCTCAGCCTGGCAGATCCAGGCACCCCCGCTTCAGGTGACCATTTCACTACAAATGGTACGGATTTGCGAGCGCCAGCCGGGGTCAGATCCCTTTCCTGCGGAAAGGGATCTGACCGCAACGCTGCGTCAACCGGATCACGCGACGGCGTGCAGGGCCTGCAGCAGTGCCCGCCCCGGCGCGCTGTGGAACCACGCCGGATGGCCCAGCATGAAGGGCTGCCAGGCCACGTCGGCATTCGCGGTTGAGCGGGTGACACCTTCGAAGTACTCCACTTCGGACAGTGCGAAGTCGAAATGGACCATTGGCAGCAGGTCGGCCAGCAGGTGCACGCGTGCCGCCGACAACGGCAGCACCTCGCGGTAGCCGTCGAGCAGGGCCAGCGCGATATCGATGCGCACCGCCTCCATGCCGCGCTCCAGTTCCAGCCACGCCACTGCGTTGCGCTCGATCGCGGTGGCGAGGTCGAACAGCGCGCTGGTGGGCGACGCCAGGCCGAAATCCAGCACGGTGCTGACCTCGCCGTTGCGCCACAGCAGGTTGGAGACATGCCAGTCGTTGTGCGCCCACAGCCGGGGCTCGGCGCGCAGGCGCTCGGCCAGGCCGGCGTGCCACGGCAGCACGTCGCGCTGCAGCTGTGCTTCCCATGGAATGCGCGCGAGATAGCGTGCCAGCCCGGGACGTTCATCCAGTCCTGCCTTGATGGCGGCGATCGGATCGTCGGCACGGATCAGGTCGTCGCGCGCCACCAGCAGATGGGTGCTGCGCTGGGGCGCGTGGTAGCTGGCGGCGGCACGGTGCAGCTGTGCGAGCGTGCGCCCTGCTTCGCGGGCCTGCGCGACATCGGTCAACAGCGACCACGACACCGCGTCGCGATACAGGTCGTCGCCCACGCCGACATCGTGCAGTTCAAACGTCCATTCGCCGTGTTCGACCGCAGTGTGGCCATCGGTGGCCGGCAGCACCTGCACCACTGGCACGCCGGCGGCGGCGAGATGGGCGATGAAGTGGTGTTCTTCTTCCAGACAGGCCGCGCTGCGCACGCTGTGGTGGTGGCGCTTGATGAACACCGCGCCGCGCGTGCCGTCGACGATGGCGGCGGCAGACAGCGGCCGCGGGCTGTGCCAGCGCGGTTGGCTGTGCCCGCCCAGCTGCGGGTAACGCGTACTCAGCCACGCGATGTCCGCCGCGCTGATCGGTGGCCAGTCGGCAGCGACCTCGTCGTTGTTGAGGCCCTGCACGCGGTGGGAGGAAGACGTCATGCCACAGTCCGATCGGGAAAGTCACATCCAAGGCTGCGCATTCAACGCCATGCGCGTGGCCAACGCAAACGGGCGGGTCATCGACCCGCCCGTCTCCGCGTCATCGGTATGTCGGCGCTGCTTACCAGCCGCGATGGCGGCCGCGGTCGTGGTAGTAGCGGTTGTCGTAGTAACGCTCACGCTGCCAGCGGCGGTCATCGCCACGGTCGTAGTAGCCACTGCGGTAGTAGCCACGGTCGTAACGGCGATCGTAGCGGTCGTCGTAACGGCGATTGTCGTAGTAACGGCGGTCGCGGCGGTCGGAGGTGGTCAGGTTGCCGATCGCGCCGCCGGCCACGGCACCGCCGACGGTGGCCGCAGGGTCGCCGTTGGACAGCAGGTTGCCGGCCACGCCACCGACCACGGCGCCGACCAGGGTGCGCTTGTCCTTCCTCGACATCGCGCTGGCATCGCTGACCACGGCGACACCGGCAACCAGTGCCAGGGCCATCGCCAGACCACGGAAGCTGAGTGTGGAAGTACTGAGCATGTTCGGTTCTCCTGTGAGGTGCATGCCACGCTGGGCAGGGAGGGCGCGGGGCGCCCCGGCTGCCGTGGAGACCACGCTGGCGTTCCGACATTGCCGGAACATTGCCTGGCCTACCGGGCGGCTTGCGCATTCATCTAGCGTCAGGCGGCATGAAGCAAGGCTGAAAGTGGCTTTTACCGCTCAGCTGGCAGAAAGGGAAAGGGCCGCGCATCGCGCGGCCCCTCCCGGTCTGCAAGGCGCTGCGGGCTCAGACGCCCATGGCCTTCTGCGCCTGGCGGGTCTGTTCCTGCTGCGCGTCCTGCTGCTGGTGCAGCACGTTCGGCGCGCCCTGCACCGCGCCGCTGCTGAGCGCCATGCTCTGCTCGCTGGCGGTGCGGGTTTCCACCGCAACGCGGCTGGCCGCCGGGTCACCGACCGTGCCCTGCACGGCGAACAGGCGCTCACCGTTCGGGCTGGGCACCACCGCGTCGATGCGCTGCAGGCCGGCGGCATGCGCCTCCCTGGTCAGGGCCGCTGCGGCGCTTTCCAGCGCGTGGCGGTCCTTGAAGGTGCCCGCCGGCATCCGCTCCAGGCCTTCGGTGGCCTGCAGGTACATCGGATTGCGCGGGTGCCGCTCGTCGTTCAGCAGCGGGCGCTCGCGGGCCTCCTTGATCGCATCCAGCGTCTTTGCACCGACGATGCCGTCGGCAACCAGCCCGTTGTCCTTCTGCAGCTGGCGTACCGCCGCTTCGGTATTGCGGCCGAAGCGGCCGTCCTCGGCCAGCGGCTTGCCGTCGGCCCCGGCATAGCCGAGGTGGCCCAGCTGCTCCTGCACCTTGCGCACGCCCTCGCTGTGCGCGCCCGGCTTGTACAGCTCGGCGTGCGGGGCGGCAGCGGCCTTGTGTTCGGCCGCAGGCTTGCCCTGGGTCTGCTCATGCGATTGGGTGCGGCTTTCCAGCAGGTCGCGCGCCTTGGACAACGGGTCCGACGCGAACAGCTTCCAGTGCGGGTGGTCCTTCACCTGCTTGAGGTAATCCTCCACCGGCATGGTGTGCACGCCCTTGCTGCCGGTGGACTGGCTGATCAGCAGCTTGTCGGTGTTCGGGTCGCGCACCACCATCACGATGTGGTCGATGCCATTCCAGTGCTCGTGGCGGGTCCTGGCCGTATCCAGGCCGATGACCATGCCTTCCTTCAGCGCACCGGGCTTGAGGATGGCGTCGCGCTCGAGCAGCACGCCGGATTGTTCGACGGCCTTGTGCACGATGCCGCCGGAACCGAGGTTGCCCAGGTCGATGCGGTCGGCCTTGCTGAAGACAGCGTGCCCGGCCTTCTGGTTGATCTCGTCCATGGTCCGGTTCTGCAGGGTGCCGACCCAGCCGGAGCAATCGATGTAGCCCTGGTCCACGTTCTTGCCGGTCTTGCCCGGCACGTACAGCGCGTGGCCCGGGATGTTGATGGCGTACTTCACATCGTCGTACTTCACGCCAGCGTCGTACGCGGCGTGCAGTTCGATGCCCGGCTTCGGCGCAGCAGGAGCCGTTGCGGTCGCCGCCAGCGTGGCCGCAGCGGCACCCACTGCGGCGGTCTGCGCAGGTGTGCCTGGAGCCTGGGCCTGGCCCGGTGCCACGGTCTGCGGCGTGATGTGCTTTTCCGGGATGCTGATCGCTGCGTACTTGTGGATGTAGTAGCTGGAGAAGGTCCGCGCCAGGTCGCCGTCGTTCATGCCACGCATTTCGGCCAGGGTGTGGCCGGTCAGCGCCTTGGCATCGGACCCGATCTGGTTGAGCACGTTGCGGCGCATGTTGATCTCTTCGCCATGGCCGTTGCGGACCACGCCGAAGGTGCCGGTGGCGATCGCGGTCTGCACCGAGCCATAGCCGGCGCTGCCCTGCTGGTGGGCCAGGTACAGGTCCAGGCCGGTCGGCGTGTCGCCGCCGGACAGGTACGGGTGGCCGGTGCGCTCATTGCGGCGCGCCATCGAGCCCAGGTTGTCCTGGTACATCTGCGCGGCGGCTTCGGTGTTGCGGGTCGGGTCGAATTCGTGGCCGGTCAGGTGGTATTGGCGGGCCGAGCCGGGCACGAACTGGAACAGGCCTTTGGCGCCGGTCGAGGTGTTGTGGGCGCGCTCGTTGAAGGTGCCGCCGGTCTCGATGTGCGCGAAGCGCATGAAGTCATCGACCGGGATGCCCTTCTGCCGGGCGACCTGCTCGACGATGTCCAGGACTTCCTTTTTGCTGTAGTCATGCTGTGCCATGACGTTTTCCTCGGGGTTGATGGAGCGGCCGATGCCGCGAATCGCCAACCGGACTCATCCGTGAGTCAAGAACATGTCGGTCAACAGGTAACCCGCCTGCGGCGGATGGAAATCAGGGCGCGATGTACTGCTGGGCCTTGCTGTCGAAGCGGTAGTGCACGGTGTCGCCGGCACCCAGCGCGCGGGCCTTGCCCGGGGCTTCGATGGTGGTGCCCTTGAAGGTCACGGTCAGCTGCGGCAGGCCGTTGCCATCGGCCACGAAGGCCAGTTCGCCATCGCTGTCGGTGCACGGCATCACGTTGCCGTCGTCGCAGGCCGCGCTGTTGTCTTCGCCGGTGCGCACCGAGCCGACGTAGCGCCAGACCTTGCTGTCCAGGTCGTCCTCGCTGCGCTTGGGGTTGAACAGCAGCAGGGCGTAGCCGCTGCTGCTGATGCCGCGGTCGAAGCTGCTGGTCGGCACCGCCAGCAGCAGGCGGCCGTCGGCGGTGCGGTGTTCGATCGGCTTGCGCCGGGTATCGACGTCGTCGGCCTTGTCGTAGGCGCCGAGCGCACCGATGGTCCATTCCTGGCCGCGGAACTTCCACGGCTTCTTCGCGTCGCCGCCGGCCAGTACGAAGGTGGCCTCGGCCAGATTGGCGCGGTCGTCGGGGCCGGCCGGCTGCTGTTCGCCCGGCTTGCCGTAATGCTCGCGGGTATCCCAGGAAAAGCCGGTGTAGTAGGTGGTGCCGTCCAGGGTGAAGCGGTGGCCGAACCAGAAGGTCGCCACGCTGCCGTTCTGGACCTCATAGGACGTCGCACCGTCGCCATCCACCTGGTAGATGAAATACATCACGGTCGGCGCGTCGGGCGGGGTGACGGCGGCATCGGGGGAGGGGTTCTGCATCGGGGCAACATCCTGTCGGGGCGCTTTGGCAGCCTGCGCAGGCGCAGGCTGGGAGGACGAGGGGGCCGGATCGGCGGCGCTGCAGGCGGCAGCGGAAAGAGAGACGAGCAGGCATGCCGCGAATGCGCGCAGGGGCCGCAACGGCAGGGTCCAACGTAGCTCGGGGGGGGACTGCATGCGCCTCTCCATGGTCAGCGTTGCCGGGCCAGACGGCCGGCAGGAAGCCGCACCCCATCCACCACGGACGGGAGCGAGGACATGAGCCGGTCGATTCCTTCGACCTCGCATTGAGAACTCATGCCTGTCCATCTTGGCACAGATCCGCAGGCCGTCAAAGAGGGGGGCGGCAGCCGGGTCTGTGATGTGAAGTGCGTCTCAGATCTTGCCATCACGCAGGTAGTCGAACAATTCGGCGTCGCCCTTCAACCCCAGCTTGAGCATGGCGTCGCCCTTCTGCCGGCTGATGGTGCTGACGCTCTTGTGCAGCTGCAGCGAAATCTCCTTCACCGTCATGCCGGTGCCGAGCAGTCGCAGCACCTCCACTTCGCGTGGTGACAACGGCTTGCCGTCGCCCTCGCGCATGCGCCAGCTGCCGGCCGCGTCCACCCGCTCGCGCAGGCTGCGGCTGATGTAGGGCTGGCCGCGGTACACCGACTGGATGGCCTGCGGCAGCTCGTCCATTGACGAACTCTTCTCGACCAGACCGAGCACGCCACTGTCGAGCACCATGCGCAGGATCGCCAGGTTGCTGGAGACGCTGAGCATCAGCACCGGCAGGTCCGGATGCCGGCGGCGGATCATGCCGATCATGGCGAAGCCATCGGCCTGCGGGCTGCCCGGCATGGAGTAGTCGGTGACCAGCAGGTCACAGGGCTGGTTGGCGAGCAGGGTCATCAGCGCCTGCGCGCTGTCGGCCTCGCCGACCACGCGGCCCACGCCGCTCGACTCGATGACGGCGCGGGTACCGATGCGGACCACCGGGTGATCGTCTGCGATGATGATGCGCAAGCTCATGCTCTAGTATGGCCATCGGGCACGCCGGGCCGCGACCATCGCGGTCCCTGGCAGGATTCTAGGAGATCGACGCAGATGCGTAGGTGGGCTGTTCGCGGGCTGCTCCTGCTGCTGGCGGTGCTGGCCCTGCCCGTGGCCCAGGCACAGCCGGCCCCTGGGCTGCTGCCGCTCAGCCCGTTGCAGCGCGAATACCTGGTGGCGCATCCGACCATCGTTGTCGGGCAGTATGACAGCGGTTGGCCGCCGTTCGAGTCCCTCCGTGACGGCCAGCAGGTCGGTCTGGGACCGGACTACCTGTCGCATCTTGCACGCCAGCTCGGCATGAAGGTCGAGGCGCGCCGCTATCCGGACTGGACATCCGTGCTGGATGCGGCATGTCGTGGCGAGATCGACGTGGTGATGAATGTCGGCCTCAGTGCCGACCGCACCCGCTGCATGGTCTATACCGCGGCCTACAGCGAAGCGCCGCTGGCCCTGGTGGGCCGGCCGGACGACCTGCGTGCCTCCGACATGCCCGACCTGGAGGGTCTGCGGGTGGTGGTCGAGCAGGATTTCCTGACCGGTCCGCAGGTGCGCGCCCGATTCCCGCGTGCCCGCCAGCTTGTCGTAAACGACACGTTGAGCGCATTGCAGATGGTCAGAGACGACAAGGCCGACGTCTACATCGGCAATGCCTTTGTCGCCACCGAGCTGATTGCCAGCCGGCGCCTGCAGGGCGTGGCGCTGTTGCGGCCCAGCGACCTGCCCCCTGAACGGCTGCACTTCGGCATTCCCAACAGCAAGCAACCCCTGGCTGAAGCCCTGGACCTGGCGCTGGCGGCCACCAGCCAGGCCCAGCGTGATGCCCTCGCACAACGATGGCTGCCACCGCCGCACTGGTCGGCATCGGCGCAGCTGGCGCTGAGCCAGGCCGAGAAGCGCGTGCTGGAGCAGCCGTTGAAGATCGGTTTCGCCCCGAATGCCGCGCCACTGTCGTTCACCGGCGAGGATGGCCGGCCCAGCGGGCTGGCCAGCGAATACCTGCAGCGCCTGATGCAGGCCGGTGCCAACCTGCAGGTCGAGGACAGCCACGACTGGTACGAGGTGCGCGAGAAGGCCCGCCGCGGTGAGCTGCAGGCGGTGATGGGCATTCCTGTCGATTCACGGTACCTGGGCCCGGACTGGGTGTTCAGCCAGCCCTTCATCAGCGTGCCGAACGTGATTGTGGTCAGGAGCGATGGCGAGTCGCTGCTGGGCCTGGCTGACCTGCAGGGCAAGCGCGTGCTGCTGTCCGACCCGGAGCGTGTGCGCGGCTACGTGCTGCAGCAGGCACCGCAGGCGCGGATCATCGCTGCACGCAGCGCCGAACAGTCGCTGCAGCGCCTGCTCGCTGGCGACGCCGATGCGTACATCGGCAACCTTGCCGTGGTCGATCACCTGCTGCGCAGCCGTTTCCCGGGGCGGCTGCAGGTGGCGGCACCGGCCGGCTTCAACGACCAGCTGGTGCTGGCTGTGGACCGCCGCCACGCGGCACTGGCTACCACCTTCGATCGCCTGCTGCTGCAGATGACCCCACGCAAGCGCGAGGCCCTGCGCAATGCCTGGCTGGGGGTGGAGTACCGCAACGGTGTCGACTGGAACAAGGTGCTGCGGTGGGGCGTGCCGGTGCTGCTGGTGCTGCTGACCGCGCTGCTGGTACATGGCGTCGGCCATTGGCGGCTGCGCCGCGAGGTGGCAGGACGTCGCCAGCTGGAGCAGCGTCTGGCCGAGGTGACCGACAACCTGCCTGCAGTGGTCTATCAGGCGCGTCGCGACGCCGATGGCGCGCTCAGCTTCCCGTTCATCGCCGGTGACCTGCCTGCGTTGTTCGGCATTACACGGCAGCAGGCCGAACAGGATGCGAGGGTGTTGCTGGAACGCATCGAGGAAGAGGACCGCGCGCACATCCTGCACTCCATCGAGCAGGCCGCGCGCCAGTTCGCCCCATTGATCCTGGAGTTCCGCCTGCGCAGCGATGGGGAGGGCGTGCGCTGGGTGCGCAGCCAGGCCCACCCCTATGCCGCCGAAGAGGGCGCGGTGATCTGGAGCGGTTACTGGGTGGACGTGAGCGAAGCGCGGATGCAGGCCGATGCCCTGGCGGCGGCGAAGGCGGACGCCGAGCAGGCCGCCGAGGCCAAATCGCGCTTCCTGGCCACGATGAGCCATGAGATCCGCACGCCGATGAGTGGCGTGCTGGGGATGCTGGAGGTGCTGGCGCACTCACCGCTGGACAGCGAACAGCAGCGCATCCTCGGCGTTATCGAGGATTCGGCCCAGATGCTGCGGCAGATCCTCGATGACATCCTCGATTACTCGCGGCTGGAAGCAGGGGCGTTGCGCCTGGAACCGGTGCCGCAACCGCTGCGGCCCCTGCTGGAGAGCGTGTGCCGCCTGCTGTCGGCCCAGGCCAGCGCGCGTGGCCTGGCGCTGCACGTGCAGATCGATCCCGAGCTGGCGCCGGCCCACGAAGTGGACGGCGTGCGGCTGCGCCAGATCGTGTTCAACCTGCTCAGCAATGCCATCAAGTTCACCGCACAGGGCGAGGTGCGCCTGCAGCTGGAGGTGCTGGGGCCGACCAGCGAAGACGGCGTGCAACCGCTGTGCCTGAGCGTTACCGACACCGGCATCGGCATCGCACCGGAACAACTGCAGCACCTGTTCGCGCCCTTTACGCAGGCCGGTGCCTACATCCAGCGTGACCACGGCGGCACTGGCCTGGGCTTGAGCATCTGCCAGCGACTGGTGCAGATGATGCAGGGCGAATTGACCCTGCACAGCACGCTGGGCGAAGGAACCCGTGCCGAAGTGCGGGTATCGCTGGTGGGGGCCGGCAGCGAGGACGCGGCGGCACTGCTGGCCGAGCAGGACCAGACCGCGCTGCTGCCCGCCGCGCTGCGCCAGGCGCGGGTGCTGGTGATCGAGGACCACCCGACCAACCAGGCGATGATGGCGTGGCGGCTGCAGCAGCTGGGCGTGCCCCATGTGCTGCTGGGCGATGGCCAGCAGGCGCTGGATCGCCTGTCGTCGGAGAGCTTCGACCTGGTGATCACCGACTGCCGCATGCCGGTACTCGATGGATTTGGCTTCACCCGCCTGCTGCGCGAACGCGAGGGCCGTACCGGCCAGCCGCGGCTGACGGTGCTGGCGCTGACCGCCAGCGTGCTGGACGACGATGCGCGCCGCTGCCGCGAGGCCGGCATGGACGAGGTACTGGCCAAGCCGCTGTCGCTGGCCACGCTGCGTGCGGCGCTGCTGCGCTGGCTGCCGCAGGCCCAGGGCCAGCCGTTCGAGGTGCCGGTGCCGGAGGTTGCCGCCGACGACGGTGAAGCATTGCCTGATCTGGCCACCCTGCAGCAGCGCTTCGGCTCGCGCGTGGTGGCCGAGCAGCTGCGCGACAGCCTGTTGCAGGCCAGCGAGGGTGACCTGGCCGCCGTGCAGCGCGCCGTGCAGGCTGGCGACCGCCAGGCTGCGGCGCTGCACCTGCATCGCCAGGCCGGCGGGCTCGGGGCGATCGGGGCCACGGCACTGGCCCAGCAGGCCAATGCCCTGGTCGAGCGCCTGCAGGATGCGGCAGAGGCCGATACGGCGCCGTTGTTCGCCACCGTAACGACGTTCGTGGCGCGGCTGCAGCAACAGCTGCAGCGCCTGGCTCACTGAGCCGACTGCTGCTGCAGGTAGGCGATCACCAGGGCGCGGCGTTCTGCGCTGGGGAAGGCGTTGTACATGCGGGTGCCCGGCACCAGGTGCGTGGGTGACTGCAGGAAGGTATCCAGCGTCTGTGCGGTCCAGGTGATGTCGGCGCGGCGCATGCCGTCGGAATACCCATAGTCGGGCAGGCTGCCGGCGCGGCGGCCGATCACGCCGTGCAGGTTGGGTCCGAAGCGGTGGATGCCACCGGGCTGCACGGTGTGGCAGCCGGCACACAGTTCGAACGCGCGCTGCATGGCCTGCTGCCGGGCCTGTTCGGGCGTGGCCGGCACTGCGGGCGGGCGCTGGCAGGCCGTGGCAAGCAGGGCCACGGCAACGGCGGTGAGCAGGCGGCAGGCACGCATGGGTGGGCAGGATAGCGGTGCGGTGGAGCGGTCGGGCTGCGACACACGGTCGCAGCCCGGAGCGATCACATGCCCGAGTAGTTCGGGCCGCCGCCGCCCTGCGGGGTCACCCAGACGATGTTCTGGGTCGGATCCTTGATGTCGCAGGTCTTGCAGTGCACGCAGTTCTGCGCGTTGATCTGCAGGCGCGCGTTGTCGGCTTCGCCAACGAACTCGTACACACCGGCCGGGCAATAGCGGGCTTCCGGGCCTGCGTACTCGGCCAGGTTCACCTTCACCGGAATGCTGGGGTCCTTCAGCGTCAGGTGGCTGGGCTGGTTCTCGTCGTGGTTGGTGCTGCTCAGGAACACCGAGCTGAGGCGGTCGAAGGTCAGCACCCCATCCGGCTTCGGGTAGGCGATGCGGGTGTGCTTGGCGGCCGGTTCCAGGCAGGCATGATCCGGCTGCGTGCGGTGCAGGGTCCACGGCGGGTTGCGCACGCCCAGCTTCGGCAGCAGCCACTGCTCGACGCCGGTCATCAGCGTGGCCACGGTCTGGCCCTTCTTGAACCACTGCTTGAAGTTCTTGGCCTGCTGCAGTTCGGTGAACAGCCAGCTGGCTTCGAACGCCTTCGGGTAGGCGCTCAGTTCATCGTGCTGGCGGTCGGCGGCCAGCGCGTCGAACGCGGCGTCGGCGCACAGCATGCCGGTCTTGATCGCGGCATGGCTGCCCTTGATGCGGCTGGCGTTGAGGTAGCCGGCCTCGCAGCCGACCAGTGCACCGCCCGGGAACACCGTCTTCGGCAGCGACAGCAGGCCACCGGCGGTGATCGCACGCGCGCCGTAACCGATGCGGGTACCGCCTTCCAGATGCTTGCGGATGGACGGATGGGTCTTGAAGCGCTGGAACTCTTCGAATGGGCTCAGCCACGGGTTCCTGTAGTCCAGGCCTACCACGTAGCCGATGGCGACCTTGCCGCCGTCGGCGTGGTACAGGAACGCGCCGCCGTAGGTGTCGCTGTCCAGCGGCCAGCCGGCGGCGTGAACCACCAGACCCGGCTCATGCCGGGACGGGTCGATCTGCCACAGCTCCTTGATGCCGATGCCGTAGGCCTGCGGGTCCTTGCCTTCGTCCAGCGTGTAACGCGCGATCAACTGGCGGCCGAGATGGCCGCGCGCGCCTTCGGCGAAGATCGTGTATTTCGCCTGCAGCGCCATGCCGCGCTCGAACGCCGGGCCGATGCTGCCATCCTTCTCGATACCCATGTCGCCGGTGGCCACGCCGATCACTTCACCGTTGTCGCCGTACAGCACCTCGGCTGCGGCGAAGCCGGGGAAGATCGCCACTTCCAGCGCCTCGGCCTGCTGCGCCAGCCAGCGGGTCACTTCGCCCAGGCTGATGATGTAGTTGCCTTCGTTGTGGAAGCACTCCGGCAGCAGCGCGTTGGGCGTGCTGCGCGCGCCGGTTTCGCTGAGGAACAGGAATTCGTCACGGGTGACCTTCTGCTTCAGCGGTGCGCCGCGCTCGGCCCAGTCCGGGAACAGCTCGGTCAGCGCGCGCGGATCCATCACCGCACCAGACAGCACGTGCGCGCCTGGTTCGGACCCCTTCTCCAGCACGCACACCGACAACTCGCGGCCGGCTTCGATCGCGCGCTGGCGCAGGCGGATCGCGGTGGCCAGGCCGGCGGGGCCGGCGCCGACGATCACCACGTCGAATTCCATTACTTCACGCGGGGGCAGGGCGTTGGCTTCAGCGCTCATCGATTGCATGACTCGTGGGTAGGGCCGGCATCGGGGCCACCGGCGGTGCCTGGGAATCGCGCGTGCAGCCACGAGCGAAACGGTTGTTTGAATGTGTCAGGGTACCGGGCCGCGCGTGATCGAGCTAGATCGCCGATGTTCACGTCATGATTGCTGCGGTGCAGCGTAAGGCTGCGGCCCGGGTGGGTGCCGACCTTGGTCGGCACGCTCTGCCCGGATGACCGACAATGGCCGGGTCCTGACTGCGCGTGAGTGCCATGGCTTTGCATCCGTACGATCTGTTCGATGTCCGTTCCCTGCTCAATGAGGAAGAGCGCGCGGTGCAGGAGAGCGTCGCCCGCTTCACCAACGAGCGCGTGCTGCCGATCATCGGCGATGCCTTCGACCAGGCCCGTTTCCCCTCTGAACTGGTGCCGGAGATCGCCTCGCTGGGCCTGCTGGGCGCCACCCTGCCGGCCGAATACGGCGGCGGTGATCTGGGTGCGGTCAGCTATGGCTTGATCTGCCAGGAGCTGGAGCGCGGCGATTCGGGCCTGCGCAGCTTCGTCTCGGTGCAGAGCTCGCTGTGCATGTACCCGATCTACGCTTACGGCAGCGAAGAACAGCGCCAACAGTGGCTGCCGGCGATGGCACGCGGCGAACTGATCGGCTGTTTCGGCCTGACCGAGGCGCACGGCGGTTCCGATCCGGCCAGCATGAAGACCCGCGCGGTGCGCGACGGCAGCGACTGGCGCATCAGCGGCGGCAAGATGTGGATCACCAGCGGCCCGGTGGCCGACCTGGCCATCGTCTGGGCGCAGACCGAGGACGGCATCCAGGGCTTCGTGCTGGAGAAGGGCATGGCCGGCTTCACCACGCAGGAGATCAAGCACAAGATGAGCCTGCGGGCATCGCTGACCGGTGCGCTGTTCTTCGATGACGTGCGCGTGCCCGACAGCCACCGCCTGCCGAACGTGAAGGGCCTGAAGGGGCCGCTGGGCTGCCTGACCCAGGCCCGCTACGGCATCAGCTGGGGCCCGATCGGCGCGGCCATCGCCTGCCTGGATGAAGCGCTGGGCTACGCCAAGGAGCGCGTGCTGTTCGGCCGCCCGCTGGCCGCCACCCAGAGCGCGCAGATCAAGCTGGCGGAAATGGCCCGCCGCATCACCACCGCGCAGCTGCTGGCGCTGCAGCTGGGCCGCCTGAAGGAAGCCGGGCAGCTGCAGCCGCAGCAGGTCAGCCTGGCCAAATGGAACAACTGCCGCATGGCGATCGACATCGCCCGCGAATGTCGCGATCTGCTGGGTGGGGCCGGCATCACCACCGAACACGTGGCGATCCGGCATGCGCTGAACCTGGAATCAGTGATCACCTATGAAGGTACCGAGACCGTGCACCAGCTGGTGATCGGCCGCGAACTGACCGGCATCAACGCGTTCTGAGTGCACCGGTAGTGCCGGCCGCTGGCAGGCATTGCCGAGTAGGGTGGGCGGCAACGGACGCCTATCCGGAGATGCAAACTGAATGAAGAACAATTCCACTGTAAGACTGCTGTGCCTCCCGCTGCTCTTCCAAGCCTCCGTGCTGCAGATGGCGTGGGCAGGCAACAGGGACGATGCAGCATGGGCAGGCAGCTATTCGCAGGCGAGCGATCTGTGTACCGAACCGGGCAGCGGACGCAGTTGCCGCGATGGGTTCAGGGACAGCCTGTCGATTGTCGAAGAATCACTGGGCTATAGGGTTGAGCTGCACAGTACCCAGTCGATGCAGCACGTCTGCTCCTTCGTGCTGCATATGAAGCCGGAAGGCGGAAAACTGATTCATCAGTCCGAACTGGGCACAGTGGCTATCGAGAAACATGCAGGTGCGCTGAGAGTCTCATCCGGCGGGATCGACCCGACGGTGACGGGCTTGGGCATGTGCGGTGCGCATGCCGATATTGATGGTCTGGAGTTTTCTTCTGTCGGCAATCGCACGCGCCCCGGGCAACGCAAGGGCGCCCACTCCTGATTGATCCAGGCGGAAGGCATCCACGCATGGCGTGGATCTTATCTCTTGCCGATCTGGCACCTTGGGTGCCGAGAGCCCGGCGTGGGCGACCGTGTGGATCCAGGTCTTGCGACCGAGAAGTAGCTTGGGTCCCCACGCCGGATTCTCCCTGAACCGCC
>NZ_JCAFRJ010000008.1:0-204919 GCF_059367975.1 Stenotrophomonas sp. YJH_SMC_131
GGCATTGCCCTGCTTCACCGCGTTCATGCGGTTGGCATCGTTGTAGATGAACGTCTTGCCGCCGATGCTGGTGGTGTTGCCCACTGCGTCATGGTTGCGCGCTTCGCCGTCCACGGCGGTCAGCCGGTGGCTGGTTGCGGGATAGGTGTAGCTGGCGGTGCCTGCCGAGGTGGTCAGCGCGGTGCGATTGCCGGTGGCGTCGTAGGCATAGGTTTCAATCGGCGTGCCGGTCGTGCCGTCCTGGGTCTGGGTCAGGCGACCCAGCGCGTCATAGGCGTACTTGGCCAGCACCGTCGAGCCTGTGCCGTTCTTCAGCTCGGTAATTGAACCGACCGGGTCATAGCCGTAGCCCAGTGACAGGCCGCCCGCGGCCGGGTCATGCACCGCTTGCGGGCGATAGTCCAAGTCCAGCGGACGCTGCAGCTGGCGGCCATTGCCATAGGTCCAGCCCGTCGCCGGGCCGAAGGCCGCGTAGGTCACGTTGTTCACCACGATCTGGCGCGCTTGGCCGGGGCGGGTGAGGCCGATCTGAGTGATGCGGCCCTGGGTATCGCGCACGTAGTCGGCCACGCTGCCGTCGGGGTAGGTCAGCGCGGTCAAGCGACCCGACTTGCTGTAGGCATAGCGCAGGGTGGTGGCCACACCATTGACGGTCTGCACCTTGCGGGTGACCTGGCCGAAACGGTCATGGCAGTACTGGGTGCTGCCATTGGCGTGCAGCACCTGCCCCAGGCGCCCCTTGGCAAAACGCTCGTCGGCGGTACACGCAGCAGGCGCCACGTCATAGCTGTAGCCCACGTCCAGATTGGGGTCCGGGTAGGCGATACCGATCAGGCGGTTGAGTGCATCGTAGTGATAGGTGGCGGTGACGCCACGCGCATCGGTGGCCGTCTTGCGGTTGCCGGCGGCGTCCACGGTGAAGCTGCTGGCGCCACTGTCCGGGCTGACTTGCCCGGTCATATCACCGAAACCGTTGTAGGCATAGGTGGTATGCAGGCCCTTCGGGTCGGTGACCTGGGTGACCTGGTCCAGCGCGTTGTACTGGCTGCGGATCTCCGCCGCGACGCCGCCGACGTCCTGCAGCGTCTGCGCCAGGCGGTTCAGCGGGTCGTACTGCTGGCTGGTCACGCGCTGCAGTGCGTCGGTGATCGTCTGCGGGTTTCCGTTGGCATCGTAGGCGAAGCCTGTGGCGTGATTGCCTGCGTCCTTCAGCGCGGTCAGCTGGCCGAGCGTGTTGAACGTCCGTGCCAGGGTACGGCGCAGGGTGCCGCCGGTATCCAGCGTGTCCTCCTTGAGGCGGTTGCCGGCGTTGTCCAGCGTGTAGTGAATCGTGTTGCCTACGTTGTCCTCGATATCAGTCAAGCGCAGCGCCGCATCGTAGACATAGGAAACGCTGCTGCCGTCGGGCTCGGTGATCTGTTGCACCTGGCCGGTCGGCGATGCGCATCTGGCCGACCTCACGGCCGTGATCGATACGCTCGCCCCCGGTCGCCGCGTGGTGCTGGTGGGTCATTCCTATGGCGGCCTGCTGGCCACGGAGTTTGCACGCCGCCAACCGGAGCGCCTGCAGGGCCTGGTGCTGGTGGACCCGGCCACGATGGGGCAGCGCCATGCGTTCAAGCAGGCCGACAGTGCACGCGTGCAGGCAGACGACGCCCAGCTGCGGGCAATGCTGCCGCCGGCCATGGCCGCCGACTACGCCGTGTTGACCGAACAGCTGGATGCACCCGGTGCGGAAACCCCGCGCACGATGCCGGACGTGCCGGTAGCGCTGCTGACTGCAACCCAGCTGGCTGCCGAACCGCTGTTCTTCGAGGAAACCGCAGAGGGCAAGGCACTCTGGAAAGCACAGCACGCCCTGCTCTTTTCGGGATTCACGCGCGGCTCGCACCGCTACCTGGCAACCGGCCACACCCTCCAGCGCGAAGTTCCTGCTGCGGTGGTGGCCGCGATTCAATCGGTCTCCGGCACCTCGAAGTAGCTGTTCCAGGCAGGAGCTTCCCGGGCTGTCCCCGGCTACTGCCCACGCAGGCGCACCGCAAAGTACCGCGCCGGGGAAAGGCCAAGCGCTTTCTTGAACATCGTGATGAAGGCCGTCACCGACTCATAGCCCAGCGTCTCGGAAACGCGTTGTACCGGTGCACCGGCGGCGAGTTCCCGAATGGCGATGAGCAGGTGCAGTTGCTGCCGCCAGCGCCCGAAGGACAGTCCCGTTTCCCGTTCGATGAGGCGGGTCAACGTACGCTCGCCCAGGGCCAGGCGCACGGCCCACTGGCCGATGGTGCTGCGGTCTGACGGATCCGCCGACAGCGCCGCCGCCAACACCCGCACCTTCGGGTGATGGCTGACCGGCAGCGACAGATGCTCGGCCGGCATCTGCACCAGTTCGTCCAGCAACACCCGCGCCAGCCGGTCGGTGTGGCTGCCATGCGGGTAGTCCAGCGGCGCGTCGGCCAGGTGCAGGATCATCTCGCGCAGCATCGGCGAGATGGCCAGCGTCACGCACTGCGCCGGCAGGTCGACGACGCCGGGCTCGACGAACAGGTAGCACAGGCGCGCGTTGGCGGTGGCGCGGTTGCTGTGCGGCATGCCGCCCGGAATCCAGACGCCACACTGGGGCGGCACGATCCACAACGCATTGGCGACTTCGCAGGTCACCGCCCCATGCAGCGCAAGAATGAGCTGGCCCTTGCGGTGCTCATGCACCGGAATTTCCGCGTCGTGCTCGGCCACCTGCAGGCGGCTGGCAACCGCCGGGCGATCGGTCTCGTCAGGGTCCAGGTCAAAGCCGGGGAGCGAAATGCGAGCCATTCTCACATTGACCGGTTTTAGCGATTGGTTGTCATTGTAGCGAAATTCGCCAGTGCGGCCGATCACTAGCATGAGCCGCATGCACTTCCCCACCCCTGCCCGTCCCCACGTGTTCCAGGCATTTGCCCGGTTGAAAAACCCTTCCCTCAGAGCCGATCAGGAAGCGCTGCTGTTCTCGCTCAAATGCCTGCTCGCCGCGTCGCTGGGGCTGTATGTCTCCCTGCGGATCGGCCTGAATCGCCCGTTCTGGGTGATCGGCACGGTCTATCTGGTGTCGCAGCCCCTGTCCGGGGCAACACTCAGCCGCGGCCTGTTCCGCCTGCTCGGTACCGTGGGCGGGGCCGTCGCCACCGTCGTGCTGGTGCCACGTTTCGCCAATGCACCCCTGGTGCTGAGCGCCGCGCTCGCCACCTGGATGGCGCTGTGCCTGTACCTGGCGATGCTCGACCGCACGCCGCGTGCCTATGCGTTCCTGCTGGCCGGCTATACCACCAGCCTGATCGGCTTTCCTGCGGTGATGGTGCCGGGAGACCTGTTCACCATCGCCATCACACGGGTGCAGGAAATCGCCATCGGCATCCTGGCCGCAACGCTGGTACACGCGCTGGTGCTGCCGCGCCGGGTCTCGATACGCGTGCACGCGCGGGTTGCTGCCGTGCTGGATGACGCGGAACGATGGACACGGGACATGCGCGCCGGTGCATCGGACACGGTGCTGGCGACGGACCGCTCGAAAGTGGCGGCCGACCTGCTCGAGCTGCATGTGCTGTCGATCCACCTGCCCTTCGACAGCGCCCACGGCGTGGCCCAGGTGCAGATCCTGCGCGCCCTGCATGACCGGATGCTGGATGTACTGATGCTCTCCAGCGCGGTGGAAGATTCCCTCGCACGGCTGCGCTCATCACAGGCCAGCGCGATGGATTCGCCTGGCTGGCGCGAGCTGATGCAGACCGGCCTCGCCGCGCAACAGGCCGAGCTCGACCTCGCCCACACCGACTGCCGCGTGTTGCAGGCACAACTATGCACTGCCCGGCCCGACTGGCGCCGGCATGTACCTGCCCGCCTTGCGCGACCTGCGCAGGGTGCGGTACTTCACCGGGATCATCGGCTTGCCCTGCGCAGCGCGCTGGGCGCGTTCGTCGGCATCCTGCTGAGCTGCGTGTTGTGGATCGTTACCGGCTGGTCGGACGGCGCCACGGCGGTGTCCATCATCGGCACGGCGTGCGTGCTGTTCGGCACGATCGAAGCGCCTGCGCCGCATGTCATGCGCTATCTGGTGGGATCGTTGATCGGCGTTGGCGTCGGCCTGCTCTACGGTCTGCTGATCTTCCCCGCGCTGTCCGATGTCGTCGGCCTGACTGCCGCGCTGGCGCCTGCGCTGCTGCTGTGCGGATCGTTCCTGGCCCGGCCTCCCTTCATCATGGCTGCCCTGGGCGTGGTGCTGACGTTTCCGCTCATCGCGGGACTGGGCGCGACCAATACGGCCAACATCGTCGGCGCACTCAACAACAGCGTAGCGTTGTTCGTGGGTACGACAGTGGCAGTGTGCAGCATGCAGCTGTTCCAGACCGCCGATGCGGGCCGCAACCGCGCACGGCTGGAGCGTTCGATCCGTCGGGATATCGCACGACACGCCGCCGGACAAGGTGGCGTGGCCCGGGCCTGGCTCAGCCGCATGCTGGATCGAATCGGGCTGCTCGCTCCCCGGTTGCGGGGCGGTTCCAGTGCCGCAGACGACCTGCGGGCATTGTTTGCGGACGTGCGTGCGGTACGTGCATCCAACCAACTCCGCGCACTGGACAAGTGCCAGGAAAACCCGCAGGTCCGGGTGCTTCATGCGGCGCTGATCGAACGCGTCGCCGCACATTTCAGGGTTCGTGCCCACGCGCCACGCAGCGTCGACGCCCATCTTCTGGAACTGCTCGACCGCATGCGCGAGGCAGCAGTGGCCAGCAGCGGGGATGATCGTGAGCATCTGTCGCACCTGCTCTGCGGATTGCGCCGCGACCTGCTGGCGCCTGCTCTCACCCTTCGGCACTGACCTCATGTTTTCTGATCTCTCCATTGATGGCGTGCTGATCCCCGGCCTGCTCGCCGTGGCCGCCGCCGCGCTGGCGCTGTCGATGCTGACCTCGCGCCTGCTCGCCAGTCTCGGTCTGTACCGCTTGTTCGCCGCGCGACCACTGGTGGGCCTGTCCCTGTTCGTGATCCTGGCGGAGCTGATGATCCGGCTCTCGCCCCTGCTCGAGAAATGAAATGAAACACCTGCTTGCTGTCATCGGGCGCTGGAGCGCTACGCTGGTTGTATTCGCGATTGCTGTCGTCGCCGCGCTGTCCATCTGGAAGCGTTACGAAACACGCCCGTGGACGCGGGATGGACGGGTCCGCGCCGATGTGGTGCGCGTTGCGTCGGACATGGGGGGGCTGGTCACCCAGGTGCTGGTGCACGACAACCAGCGGGTCAGCGCCGGACAACTGCTGCTGGTGCTGGATCAGCCACGCCTGGCTGCCGCGCTTGAGAAGGCCGACGCAGCGGTCAGCAGCGCACGCGCGACGCTGGCGCTGGCCCGCCGCGAATCGACGCGGGACAACGCACTGGGCAACCTGGTCGCCTCGGAGACACGCGAACGCAATGCGGCCAAGGTCGACACCGAGCTGGCCGCCCTGGCGCAGGCACGGGCCGAACAGCGCGTTGCCCAGCTCAACGTGCAACGCACCGAGGTGCGCGCGAGCACCGACGGCATCGTCACCAACCTGGACCTGCATGCGGGCGATTACCTGCAACCGGGCGCGCAGGCGCTGGCGCTGATCGACACCGGCAGCCTGCGCATCGAGGGCTACTTCGAGGAAACCAAGCTGGGCTGCATCACCGAGGGCGATGCCGCCGTGGCGCGGCTGATGGGCGACACCCGCGATGTCCGCGGACACGTTGACAGCATCGCCGCCGGCATTGCCGACGATCAGCGCTCAAGCACGCACAACCTGCTGCCGGCCGTGGCGCCGACCTATACCTGGGTGAGGCTGGCACAGCGCATCCCGGTACGCATCCGCATCGATGATGCGCCGCCGGATACGCGCCTGATCGTGGGTCGCACTGCGAGTGTGACCATCACGCCCTCGGCACCGGGAGCCTGCAAGTGAGCGTGCGGACAGTACGTGGTGGGCTGCTTGCCCTGTTGCTGCCCCTGACGGCCTGCGTATCCGGCCCCGACTATCACCTGCCTGCGAACGCCGTCGCAGCTTCACAACGGGCTGCGCGGGCGTTCGTCTCGGGCCAGGACCCGTCGCTCAGTCACGACGTGCCACCGGATCGGTGGTGGCACCTGTATGGCGACCCCCAGCTTGACGCCTACGTACGCGAAGCACTGGCGGCCAATACCGACCTGCGCGCCGCCGATGCCAACCTTCGGCGCGCCAGCGCCACCGTGCTGGAGTACCGCGCGCGCGGTGCCGTGCAAGCCGACGTGGATGCATCGGGCACGCTCACCCATGCCGGTGGCTACACCCAGGCATCGGCCGCGCCACAGTCGTATGCGCTCGGCCTTCACCTCTCCTATCCACTGGATCTTGCAGGCGGCATCCGCCGCGGCATCGAAGCCGCCAACGCCGACGCGGAGGCGGTTGCTGCGGCACGCGACCAGGTCCGCGTGGTCGTCGCTGCGGCCGTCACCCGTGCCTATCTCCAGGTGTGCACCCGCAATCACACGCTCGCTGCAACCCGGCAGGTGCTGGCGGTGCAGCGCGCCACCCTGGACGCAACCCGACGCCTGGCTGCAGGCGGGCGCGGAACGGACTTCGATGTCAGCCGTGCCGGTGCCGCCGTCAATCGCAGCGCGGCGGCGATACCGCACCTGCTGGCGGAACGGCAGGCCGCACTGTTCGAACTGGCCGCATTGATGGGCAGGCTCCCGGCGGACTATCCCAGGGAGGCCGAAGCCTGCCCCCAGCCCCCTGAGCTGGAGCAGGCGCTGCCGGTCGGTGATGGCTGGCAGCTGCTCCAGCGGCGCCCCGACATACGTGCCGCCGAACGCAGCCTGGCCGCCGCGACTGCAATGATCGGTGTCGAGACGGCGGGTCTCTATCCGCAGATCACCTTGGGCGCCTCTTCGGGCGTGGCCGGCACACCGGCGCATCTGCTGTCGGCCGACGGCTTCGGTGCGGGCATCGGTCCCGTGCTGTCATGGCACTGGTCCAACCGCCGCGTGGCCAAGGCCCGCATCGCAGCGGCCGGTGCCAACGCAGATACCGCGCTCGCGTCCTTTGACGGCGTCGTGCTGCAGGCACTGCGGCAGACCGAGACCGCGCTTTCTGCCTGCACGCAGGAGCTTGAACGCGAGCGCAGCCTGGCGCAGGCGCGTGGGGATGCAGCGCGGGCCGCCGGGCAGGCGCAGCAGCTCTACCGTTTCGGCAGGATCGATTTTCTCGACCTGCTTTCGGCCCAGGCCGCGCTGGCAGATGCGGAGTCCGCATTGGCCGTCTCGCGCGCGGAGCGCATTGACCGGCAGATGGATCTTTTCCTGTCGTTGGGTGGAGGCTGGGCTGCAACAGATTCAGCCCCGGGCGGGGTCCAGTGACCCGTTGCCTGGCAGCGGCTGCAGGCCGCGCCGTCTGTTCAGGAATGTACCGCCTACACCCGTATTCATTCACACTGACTGCCCTATATTCCCGCCACAGCGCCGCATGCTGCGGCCATGACGGAGGCATCTCCATGAAGACCACACGCTTGCTTGCCATCGCCTTGACCACCACCACCGCGTTGGCTGCGGCCCCCGCCTTCGCCGATCCGCCGCACCACGCCCGCGGCAACGGCCCGCCGCCGCATGCGGGCGGCCCGCATAACCGCGATGCGCCGCCGCCGGGCTGGCAGAAGAAGGCCTGGCGACGTGGCGAGCGCCTGCCGTGGGCCGAAGTGGACCGCCGCTACTGGGTAGACGATTACGCGCGCTATGACCTGCGCGAACCGGGCCGCGACCGGCGTTGGGTGCGCCAGTCCGATAACGAGTACCTGCTGGTGGAGATCGCCACCGGGCTGATCATCGACGCCCTGCATCGCTGAAGCGACCTGCAGCGTCCGCACACGCAGCGATTTACATCGGTGCAGACACCTTACGACCGGGGCCGCCCCGGTCGGCGGTGTCTGCGCCCACGGCGCCCCGCCCGCCTCCGCGGCCCGCCATGCAGGCCCTCCCGCAGCGCGATATACCCGCACATCAGCGCTGTGGCAAATAGCCCCATCGCCACCAGTATTTCGAATCCCCGATCACCAAAGAGCAGGCGGATGGAGGTCTCCAGTGAGCACAGCCTGCCGCAGCGCAGGCCGTGCTCGTTGAAGCCATGGATGAGCACCAGTACGCCCATCAGCCCGCACCACGCCATCAGGGCCAGGCTTGCGATGAAGATGAAAGGTCGATGGATACGCATGCGCTCGTCGCGGTCTTCTACGGTGATGTCCAGCGCGACGTTGCGAGCACGCGATCGGAAGCATCCAGCTCTACCGACCAGGCTTGGGTATCCAGGCGCAGCCGGTTCTCATACCACCATCGCTGCGCACAGCGACCACTGCATCCACGGCTGGCATAGCGGGTAAAGGGAGCACCGGCGTGCTCCACCACGTCAGGGTGCCCCAGCGCCCGCAGTAGCTCGGCCCTGCTCGCCCCGACCGAGACCGAGGCAAGCGCGTGGGAATGCCACGCCGAGATCGCCGAGCAACCGGCCACGTACGCCACGAACAGCCCGACCAGCCCCCACATCAGTGTCCTCATTGACAGATCCCCTCCTGCGCCGCGCGCCCGCGCATCATCCGCGCAGACCTTCTTCAACGTCAAACCTCGACACGCGGGCCTGTTGCAGCGCCCGGCATCCGTGCTAGCGTGCGCCGTCAAACTCTCCATGGGGTGCAGGATGCGCAATGGAATGGGACGGAATCTGGTGATCGCCTGCATGGCCCTGGCTGTTGCCCCAGCGGCGGCAACAGCGGCCGCAACAGCGACCGCAATGCCGGGCGATCGTGGGCAGGATTTCGTGCAGACACAGGCGATCGCCGCGCGCTGCCAGAAGAGCCTGCCCGGCCTGGAACTGCAGTTGCAGGAGGGCCGCAAGCACTGGCTGTCGACACTCGACGCCGCGCAACTGCAGGCCGCCGAGGCCTATGCCAGCAGCAAGGAAGGCAGGACTCTGGGAAAGAGTGTGGAGCGGGATGCCTCCCGCGCCTTCGGTCGCAATACCTTGTCCGTCGCAGCGACCTGCGTTGGCCTGCTCGCCGAGTACGGCCCGGCCCACCCGCTGCCTTCCGGCACGGCAATGCCGGCCGACCGGGTGCAGCACTACATGCTGCACTTTGCACCGATGGTGCTGGCTCGGCTGCAGTGCGCGCGCCTGGACGGCATCGACGTGACCGCCCAGCCCGATGGCTCGGAAACCTGGCAGTACCGGGCCTGTGGCCAGACCGAATCCGTGCGCATGGCCCCGCTCGGGCAGAGCTGGTCGATGAGCGATGCGGACCGCAATGGCCTGTTCGACGCACTGACCCGATAGGTCGGACGGTATTCCCCGGGGTAGCAGGAACCATGTTTCCACCCACCACCTGGATCAAGTTGCGATCTGCCTTTCCATTGGCGGCCTGCACGGTGCTATGCGCCTGCGGCCTGGTTATGGACAGTTCGTTCGACACGCTGCGCGAGGCGCTCGATTCCGACATGGTGAACAAGGGATGGATTCCCGGCTGGGTGCCGCAAGCGGCGACCGACCTGCGGGAGGTACATGACCTCGACTCGAGCACCAGCGCGCTGGCCTTCACCAAACCCCCTGCGGTATCACTGCAGCTGCCTGCGGATTGCCAGGCAACGACATTCAGTAGCAGCGATCCTGTTGCGTTCGATCGATACTGGTGGCCGGGCGACGGGACGCTCAAGTCGTCGTACCGCGTCTTTCGCTGCGCGCCCGAATCCGGAAAATCAGTCTTCGTCGCCATCAACAGGACCGAAGACCACGTGCTCTTCTGGCGAACCTACGCGCGGTGATGCGCCCGCGCCACCCTATTCCTCCCCAGGACCCCATGATGCCCAACGCACGTGCACGCTTCGCTGCCCTCGCCTTTTTCCTCCCGGCGTGCTTGCCGGCCCACGCCGCAAAGGACGCCCCCGCCGACGTCAAGGCGATCGAACAGGTGGTCGAAGCGTTCCGCACCTCGCTGATCAACAAGGACAAGCCGACCTACATGGGCCTGTTCTTCTCTGATAAACCGGAAGACATCGGCTGGCAGTTCGTTTCCGAGGATGTGCGCCTGCAGGACATCCGCAAGGCCAAGCCCGATGCGATCAAGGCACGGCAGATTCCCGCCAACAACTTCATCGCGCTGATCGACGGGGCGGTCGCCTCGCCGAAGCCGAAGGAGGAGAAGTTCTCCAACACGAAGATCGAGACGGACGGCGATGTGGCCTCGGTCTCGTTTGACTACAGCTTCCACGACGATGGGGTGAAGACCAACTGGGGCAAGGAAATGTGGCAGCTGGTCCGCACGGAGCAGGGCTGGAAGATCTTCTCGGTGATCTACTCGATCCGCGATTCACGCAGCCCGGGCGATTGAACGTCGCTTGACCGGGCCGAACCCAGGCCGCGATCCATTCAGCAAGGGCATTGGCATTCGGCCATCGATCGGGCAGAGTTCGGCCACGCGCAAGGACGCATGCCATGACCCGCCTGCTGATCATCGAAGACAACCCCGAGCTGGTTGCCAACCTGTATGCCTTCTTTGAACCGCTCGGCTACGTGCTGGACGACGCGCGCGACGGCGCCAGTGGCCTGCGCCGGGCCACGCAGCACGACTACGACGCCATCCTGCTGGACCTGATGCTGCCGCGCCTGGACGGCATGACGCTGTGCCAGAAGCTGCGCCAGGAGTTCCAGAACCCGGTGCCGATCCTGATGCTGACCGCGCGCGATCCGGTCGAAGACCGTGTGCAGGGCCTGGCCCTGGGCGCGGATGACTACCTGGTCAAACCGTTTTCGCTGGTGGAACTGGATGCACGGATCAAGGCCCTCGTACGAAGGGCACAGGGGCGCCAGGTCCAGAGCGTGCTGGCGTGGAAGGACCTGCAGGTGGACACGCGCTCGCCACAGGCCTGGCGGCAAGGCCGCTGCATTGCGCTGACGCCCACGTCGCACAAGCTGCTGATGTGCCTGGTGCGTGCAGCTCCCGCCGTGGTGCGCAAGCAGGAGATGGAATACCTGGTCTGGGGCGACGAGCCACCGGACAGCGGCGCGCTGCGAACCCACATCCATGAGCTGCGCCTGCAGGTGGACCGCAGCTTCGACACCGCGCTGATCACCACGGTGCACAGCGTCGGCTGGCGCATGCAGGCGTGAGCCCTGCCTCCCTCTACCGCCGCCTGAGCCTGCGCACCCGCATCACGATCTCGTTCGTGCTGTTGATGGCCGGTGCCATGGGCTTCATCGTACTGGCCGAACAGGTCGACTACGACCAGGTCCGGACTGCTGTCGTCGCACGGACCCAGCACGGCGAAGTGCAAAGGCTGCAGGCCGCGCTGGATCGTGGCCAACGCCCCGCCCTGCCACCAGGGACCCAGCTGTTCGATGCCCAGGACGTGCCTGTCGTGCTGCGCCAATACGGCCCGGGCTACCACGGCGAAGAGGCGCCCAACGAGTGGCACCTGCGTGTGTTCGACAGTGGTGGCCAACGCTACTACCTGCTGCAGGACGCCGCACCCTATGGCTATCTGGAACACCTGATCAATGCCTTTGCGGCACTGGTCATTTCGGTCTGCGTGTTCGGCGCCTTCCTCATCGGCCGCAAGGTCGCTACCCACGTCATCGCGCCCATCACACGATTGGCCGATGCGGTGCAGGACGGCCACAAGCCCTTTCCCTACCAGGACGCACGCGACGAGATCGGCGTGCTCGCGCGCGCCTTTGCCCGCCATAGTGACGAGCTCGAACGGTTCCTGCATCGCGAGCAGTGCTTCAGCGGCGATGCCAGCCACGAGCTGCGCACGCCCTTGGCCATCATCGGCGGTGCTGCCGAAACGCTGGCCTGCCAGCTTCCGGCCGACAGCCACCTGGTTCCCAGCGCGGCACGCATCCTGCGTACCACCCAGGAGATGCAGCGCCAGCTGACCTGCCTGCTGCTGCTCTCGCGTGCCCCCGGCGCCGTGCCGCGCAACGCGGTGGCCCTGCGTCCGCTGCTCGAATCCTGCATGGAGCGCTGCCAGCCCTGGCTTTCCGGCAAGCCGGTGACCGTTGCGTTTGATGCCCGGCATGACGCCGTGCTGGTCACCAACGCGGATCTGGCGCACAGCATCATCTGGAATCTGCTGCGCAATGCCTGCCAGTACACCGAAAGCGGCGAGGTGCGAATCACCCTCCACGACACCGCACTCATCGTCGCTGACACCGGACCCGGCCTGCCGTCCAGCATCGACCCACGGCAGTTCCAGCGCTTCGCGCCGGGTGGCGCGCACAGCGGCGAGGGGCTGGGGTTGTCGATCGTGCAGCGCATCGTCGAGCACCTGGGCTGGACGATGACCGTGCAATCCTCCGGGCAGGGGTGCCGGTTCACCCTGCGCTGGCCCCGCCCCCCGCATCTGACGGATTCCTGACATCGGGCTGCACATGCTCCGGGCTGCTCCCCCGCTCTGGAGACGGCATGCAGCACCCCAAGGACAGCGGCAAGTACCCGCACGGCAAGACCGGATTGAGCCGCATCTTCCACACCCTCATCCATTCGCGCGATGGCTTCATCGCCACCTTTCGCGGCGAGGCGGCGTTCCGCCAGTTGTTGCTGCTGCACGCGCTGCTGATGGCGGCTGCGTTCGTGCTGGACATCAGCACGGTCGAGCGGGCACTGGTGCTGGCGGTCTGCTTCATCAGCCTGCTGGTGGAACTGCTCAACTCGGCGATTGAAGCCGTGGTTGATCGCATCTCGCTGGAGAAGCATCCGCTGTCCAAGAACGCCAAGGACATGGGCAGCGCCGCGCAGACCACCGCGTTGTTGATGGTGGGTGCGGTGTGGGGCGTGATCCTGCTGGGCTAGCCCGGCAATCCTGACAACTTCCTGATAAGGCCGTTTCGATACTGCGCGCACTCCTGTTCCGCGGAACCTGCTCGTGCGTCAATGCCTCCGTTTCCCGCGGTCCCATCCAATCGTTCTGGTCTGGGCCGCCGCACTGTTCTTCGCCACGATTGGAAACATTGCCCTCTGGAAGACGCTCTGGGGGCTGATCGATCTCAACAGCCTGCGCAGCATGCTGTTCCTGGCCAGCCTGCCGCCGCTGCTGTTCTGCCTGTTCAACCTGCTGCTGACGCCACTGCTGGCACTGCCATTCCTGCGCAGGCCGCTGCTGGTGCTGCTCGTTGTCGTCAGCGCCGCGTGCAGCTACTTCATGCTGCACTACAACGTGCTGATCGATCGCAGCATGGTGCAGAACGTGTTCGAGACCAATCAGGCCGAACTGAACGCCTATCTGTCGCTGCCGCTGCTGTTGACCCTGCTGGCGCTGGGCGTGCTGCCCGCTGCCGGGCTCGCCCTGGTGCGCACCACCAGCGGGGCCGGTTCGATACGTTCGCTGCTGGTGTGGCCGGCCAACGTCCTGGCGTCGCTTGTGGTGCTGCTGGTGATCGGCTTTTCGTTCTACAAGGACTACTCCTCGCTGCTGCGCAACAACCGCTACATCCGCGACCAGGTACTGCCGTTGAACGTGGTGCGCCATACCCACGGCTACCTGAAGAGCCTCTACAGCACCCGCCAGCAACCGTTGCGCCCAATCGGCACGGACGCGCGGCGCTTTCCGGGCCCGCGCCCGAAGCTGGTGGTCATGGTCGTCGGCGAGACCGCGCGTTCACAGAACTTCCAGCTCAACGGCTACCCACGCGCGACCAATCCCCGGCTCTCGCGCAAGGATGGCGTCATCAGCTTCAGTGATGTTTCCTCATGCGGAACCGCAACGGCGATTTCGGTACCGTGCATGTTCTCGCAGATGACCCGCCAGCAATACGACGACGTCCGCGCGGCGACCGAGGAGAACGTGCTCGACATCCTGCAGCGTACCGGCGTCGGCGTGCTCTGGCGCAACAACAACAATGGCGGCTGCAAGGGCGTGTGCGAGCGCGTGCCGACCGAGGACATGCCCGCACTCAAGGTGGCCGGCCGGTGCGTCAACGCCGACGGCACCTGCTACGACGACGTGCTGCTGCATCAGCTCGGCGCACGCATCGACGCCATCCACGGCGATGCCCTGGTCGTGCTGCATCAACTCGGCAGCCATGGGCCGACCTACTTTGAACGGTATCCCGCAGCGTCGCGGGCCTTCAGCCCGACCTGCGACAGCAACCAGATCCAGCACTGCAGCAACGAGGCACTGGTCAACACCTATGACAACACCCTGGTGCATACCGACCAGGTGCTGGCGGAGACCATCGACCTGCTGCAGGGCTATTCGGACCACCGCGACGTTGCGCTGATCTATATCTCCGACCATGGTGAGTCGCTCGGCGAACGCGGCATGTACCTTCACGGCACGCCCTACTTCATCGCCCCGCGCGAACAGACCCAGGTGCCGATGGTGATGTGGTTCTCAACGGAGTTCAGCCGCAACGCGGGCCTGGACATGGCCTGCCTGCGTGGGAATGCGCTGCACCGCGCCTACAGCCACGACAATGTCTTCCATTCCCTGCTGGGCCTGTTCGGTGTCAGCAGCAGCGTGTACCAGCGCGATCTGGATGTCTTCGCCGGCTGCCGGGCGACGACCGGCGCGCCGCTCGCCACCGCGCCGGCCAAGCGGCACCGGCTGATGCCGGTCACCGCCCGGAACGTGGCACGCTACTGTGCGGCCAGGGCGAAATCCAGGCCGGCGCATACCGCCGCCACCTGGGCGTCGTTGCATTCCTGCGGGTTGGTGCGCGGGCTGTCCGGGTAGACCTCGGTGGTGGTGGCAAAGCGTGCATCAGTGAAGCCGGCGCAGGCACCAATCGAACGCGATTCGCCCCAGACCACGCCCGGCGACTGCAACGGCAGGCCGACCAGGTTGCCCTCGGCGTCGGCCGGGGCGATATGGGTGACCGGGGCGACGGCGGCGATCAGGGCCTTCTGGAACTCGGCCTGCGGATCCTCGCTGTTGCCGATCACGTAGAAGCCGTCCGGAATGGTGTCGCGCTCGAACGGCTTGCCGTCGCGGGCGCAGCGGGCCGGATCGAACTCGTGCAGGTCGCTGTCGGTGGTCTCGTGCAGGTCCAGGTGCACCAGCAGGTTCGGCTTGCGCTCGGCCACCCAGCGCATCAGCGCGGCGGCTTCCTCGATCTGGCCGCCGTCACGGAAGCTGCGGTTCGGGTCGACGGCATCCGGGTTCCAGCGCTGGATGCGCTCGTAGCCCCATGGGCTGACGCACGGCGCCACGATCAGGTTCAGCCGGCCCAGGTAGCGCTCGGCCTGCTGTTCCAGGAACTGCAGGGCGCCATGCACGCCACTGGTCTCATAGCCGTGCACGCCGCCGGTGATCAGCGCGGTCGGCAGCGCCGGGTTCCAGTCGTGGTTGACCACGGCGAACAGCGGGTAATGGTCCGGCGCGTAGTCCAGCTGACCGTACTGGATCACATCGAAGCTGTCGTCCAGGCGTTCAAGCGCGGCCACCACATCGTCGTGGTAGCTGCGCTGGCGCTGCTGGCGGGCCCGCCACTGTGCGCGTTCCGCGTCGCCCCAGGGCTGTCCGGGGGTGCCGATCGGGTAGAACTGCGCAACAGTCATTGGGGAACTCCAGGGGTCGAACGGATGGGTGCAGCCGGACATTCTAAGCCTTGTCGCGCCTGCGGGGCCCCTCCCCCCGGCCCCGCCTTCATCCAGGCCGGGTCATCTGGTTGTAAAATCAACGGTTTTTGGCCCCTCACCCCTTGATGGCGAACGCAGCGCAGCCGGTCCTGGGTGGACCGGAGTTCCTCCGCCTGCTCGCCCGTCTCAGCGACGGCGCGATGCCGGCCACCAGTCCCGCCCTGACCGATCGCCTCGGCCAGTGGGTGGACTGGAGCCGCGCCGTGGCCCTGTCCGGGGCGCTCGGCGGACGCCTGCCCGAGCCCGGTGAAGCCGCCGAAGCGCTCGAGGATGTGCTGGCCGACTGCGCGCAGGCGCACGCCAGCCTGCTGGCCTCGATCAGTGAGGATGCCGAAGCCGAGCGCCTGCTGGACCTGGCCGAAGCCGCCGCTGTACCCAACTTCGCCTCGCTGCGCCAGCGCTATCGGGTGCTGCAGCAGGCCATCCAGACGGCCACCGGGCGCCTGCGCGGCCGCCTGCGCGACCAGCTGGTGCAGGTTTCACCCGAGCTGGCGCGGCTGGCCGAGGTCGATGCGGTGATGGAACAGACCCTCACCCCGCGCGAGCACAGCCTGCTGGCCACGGCGCCGGCGGTACTCGGCGCCCGTTTTGAACGCGTGCACGGCCAGCCCGGCTGGCGCGCGGCCTTCCGCCATGACATGCGCACCCTGCTGCTCGCCGAGCTGCAGCTGCGCTTCCACCCGATCGAAGGGCTGCAAGACGCCCTGCGCTCCCACTGACCGGAACACCATGTCCAGAACTGTTTTCCATGTCGTTGTTTTCCTTGTCGGCCTGCTGGCCGTGTGCTGGATCGGCATTGGCTACGTTTCGGTGCATCCGCTGGGTGCAGCGGTGGCGGCGATCATCGCGGCCTGCTACGTCGCCGGTGGCGTGGAGCTGTATCGCTACCGCCAGGCCAGCAACGGCCTGCGCAGCGCGCTGAACGACCTGTCCAGCGCGAAGGAAAGCCTCGCCGCCTGGCTGGAACGCGTGCCGCTGGGCCTGCGCAACGCCGTGCGCCTGCGCGTGGAAGGCGAGCGCACCGCCCTGCCCGCACCGGTGCTGACCCCATACCTGGTTGGCCTGCTGGTGCTGCTGGGCATGCTCGGCACCCTGCTGGGCATGATGGACACGCTGCGTGGCACCGGCCTGGCGCTGCAGAGTGCGACCGACATGGCCGCGATCCGCGGCTCGCTGGCCTCGCCGGTGCAGGGCCTGGCGGTGGCATTCGGTACCTCGATCGCCGGTGTGGCCAGCTCGGCCATGCTCGGCCTGCTGGCGGCATTGCTGCGTCGTGACCGCCTGCAGGCCGTGCAGCAGCTGGACCGCGCCATTGCCGGCGACCTGCATCCGTACTCGCAGGCCTGGCAGCGCGCCGAATCGCTGCACCTGCTGCAGGCACAGTCTGCGGCGCTGCCGGCGCTGGTCGACCGCCTGCAGGCGATGACCAGCACTTTTGAACAGCACAGTGCGGCCGCCAATGAGCGCCTGCTGGCCGGCCAGGCCGAGTTCCTGACCCAGAGCCAGGCCCTGCAGGAACGCCTGGCCGTCTCGCTGCAGCAGTCGCTGCGCGAAGGTGCCGAAGCCAGCGCCGCCGCCATCGGTGGTGCGCTGCAGCCGATGGCCGAAACCACCCTGGCTGGCCTGGCCCATCACGGCGAAGCACTGCATGCCCGCGTCGAGCAGGCCGTGCAGCAGCAGCTGGCCGGCCTGAGCGAGGGTTTCGAGCGCAGCCGCGTCGCCACCGAGGCCAGCTGGGCCAAGGTGGTGAGCGAGCAGACCCAGGCACAACAGGCGCTGGTCAGTGATCTGCGCCAGCACCTGCAGGCCTTCAGCGATGGCCAGGGCACGCACGCCGAAGCATTGGTCGCGCGTATCGGCGAGCGCCTGCAGGCCGATGCCCGCGGCAATGCCGAGGCATGGCGCGCCGCCGCCGAACAGCAGCAGGCACTCAACAGCGCGCTGGTCGAACGCCAGCAGCAGGCGTTGCTGGCCTCCAGCGAGCATCTGGACGCGCGCGCGCAGGCGCTGCTACAGGCGCTGGAGCAGCACCACAGCACCAGCCAGGCGCTGCTGCAGGACCACGAACTGCAGCGTTCGCAGCAGTGGCAGGCCGCGCAGGCCGCTGCCGCGGCCGCGCACGCCGAACTGCAGGCTGGCCTGGACAGCCGCGAGCAGCAGCGCCAGGCGCGCTGGGACGCGATCAGCGCCGAGCTGCAGCAGGCCCACGCCGCGCTGCAGGCGCAGCTGCAGGCCGGCGACGAACAGCGCCTGCAGCGCTGGAGCGAAGCCTTGCAGCACGTTTCCAGCGACCTGGCCGAGCGCCTGCAGGCCAACGGCGAACACCTGGCTGCGCAGCAGCAGCAGGTCTGCGACACCCTGGCGGCCACCGCACAGCAGATCGGCGAGAACGGTCGCGCGCAGGCCAGCGCCACGCTGGCTGAAGTGTCTACCCTGCTGCAGACCGCCGCGGCCGCGCCCAAGGCTGCTGCCGACGTCATCAACGAGCTGCGCAGCACGCTGTCCGAGAGCCTGGTGCGTGACAACGCGATGCTGGAAGAGCGCGGCCGCCTGCTGGCCACCGTGCAGACCCTGCTGGATGCGATCAATCACGCTTCGCACGAGCAGCGCACCGCTGTGGACGCACTGGTCGGTGGCTCGGCCGAGCTGCTGGAGCGGGTTGGCAATCGCTTCACCGACCATATCGCCGCAGAGACCGGCAAGCTGGATGGCATTGCCGCAGCGCTCAACGGCAGCGCTGCCGAAGTGGGCCAGCTGGCCGGCACGTTCGGCGAAGCGGTCGCGCAGTTCGGCAGTGCCGCCACCGAGCTGTCCGGCCGCCTGGAACAGATCGGCTGCGCACTGGATGCCTCGCTGGCCCGCAGCGACGAGCAGCTGGCCTACTACGTAGCCCAGGCGCGCGAGGTGGTCGACCTCAGCCTGCTGTCGCAGAAGCAGGTGATGGAAGAACTGCAGCAGCTGGCCGCGCGCCGCGGCAAGGCCGGCAGCGCATGAGCGACGAGCTGGAGGTCGACGGCGGTTCGCATGCCCCGATCTGGGCAGCCTTCGGCGACCTGATGTCGGTGCTGCTGGGCGCGTTCGTGCTGATACTGGTCGGTGTGGTCGCCGTGCAGCTGGAGCTGTCGCAGCGACTGGACCAGGAAGTGAAACAGCGCCAGGCCGAAGCCAAGCGCCTGCAGACGCTGGAGCAAGCGTTGGCTGGACCGCTGGCGGCCGGCCGCGTGACGCTGGTGGATGGCCGCATCGGCATCAGCGGCAGCGTGCTGTTCGCGCTGAACTCCGACCAGCTGCAGCCCGAAGGCCAGGAGCTGCTGCGCAGCCTGGCCGCACCGCTGGCCGCCTACCTGGGCAGCCGCGAAGAGATCCTGATGGTCAGCGGCTTCACCGATGACGCGCCGGTACGCGAAGGCAACCGGCGTTTCGCCGACAACTGGGAGCTGTCGGCGCAGCGCTCGCTGACCGTGACCCGCACCCTGATCGCCGATGGCGTACCGGCGGACGCCGTGTTCGCCGCTGCGTTCGGCAGCGAGCAGCCGGTCAGTTCCAATGCCGATGAGGAAGGCCGCGCACGCAACCGTCGCGTCGAGATCGCGCCGATTCCCAAGCCCAAGGCCCCGGATGCCAAGTAAGCCGCCAGCGCTCGAAGGCCTGCGCGCACTGGTGCGCGACCTTGATGCAGGGTCGCGCTCGCTGCCGCATTACCCGCAGGTGCCGATGCTGCAGCAGGTGCAGCGCGAGTGGTCGGAGCTGCGCAGCGAGCTGCAGGTGCGCCGCTCCCTGCGCACCGAGGCCCCGGCTGACGGCGGCCCGCTGAACTCGGCGGTGCTGGTGCAGCGCATGCTGGACACGATGCAGGCCACCAGCCCCGGCTACCTGCGCCACTTCATCGACTACGTGGACATCTTGTCCTGGCTGCAGGCACTGCAGGATGGCGCCGTCAGCGGTGCGGATAGCGCAAAGCCGAAGCGCACGCGCAAGCCGCGCCAGACGCCGAAGGAGTAGCGCCGGCTGCTGGCCGGCGGCTACGCGTCTCCGCGCGGGTCATGGGGTTGCCGGCCAGCGGCCGGCACTACCATCGCGGGTGCTCTGTGCGCCGGCACACGATCTGCGCTGCGCTTCGGTTCTGCCGTGGTACTGCCGGCCGCTGGCCGGCATCAGACCGGACCGAACACGGCCGAAGCGCACTCAAGCGGCGCTGAACGGCGAATGGCCGCGCTGAACATTGACTGGTAGTGCCGGCCGCTGGCCGGCATCACACCCAGACCGACCACGCATGCGGATACTCGCCAATCTGCCCAGCAAGACCGGCGCGTACCGGATTCCCCAGGATGTACAGCGCTTGCCGCGCCATCGACTCATCGGCCCTCACGGCATGATCGAAGTAGCCGGGCTGCCACACCGTACTTCGACGGCCCGCCAAGCGATTCAGGGCAAGCGCGCTCGACGATTTCATCCGGCGTGCGATGTCTGGAAGGTGGGCTGCGCGCAGCTCGAACATCCAGTGGACGTGATCCGGCATGACGACCCATGCGTGTGACCGTACGAGCCCGCGCTGCTCGATGTAATCGAACTGGTCGATCACACATGCTGCTGCAGCTTTGCTTTCAAGGAGCCGGCGGCGCTGATGCGTGGTAGTTGTCAGAACGTAGACCTGGCCGATGATCGAGTAACGGCCCAGGCGGAGGCGATGGCTGCTCATGCGCCATGGTGGGTCGATCATTGCGCGTTGGCTGTCGGGCCATGGCTCGACGGGGGTTGGGAGATGTCTGAAGGTGAATGAGGTTGCCGGCCAGCGGCCGGCACTACCGGGGGCCGTAGGTTGCCGGCCAGCGGCCGGCACGACCACAGCCGGCAGGCGGCCGTCGGGGCTCAGCCGCGCAGGGTGGCGCCGCCGTCGACGTACAGGTCGCTCATGGCCACGTGCCCGGCCTGATCGGAGAGCAGGAACATCACCGAGTGCGCGATGTCCTCCGGGGTGGCCAGCTTGCGCAGTGGAATGCCGGCCTTGTAGGTCTCCAGGCTGCCGGCGATCACCCGCTCGGCACCGTGCTCGTCCTGCCACATGCCGGTCTGCATCGGGGTCAACGTCGATCCCGGGGCGACGATGTTGCAGCGGATTCCCAGCGGCGCCAGCTCCAGCCCGAGGCAGCGGGTGAACATGGTGGCGGCGGCCTTGGATGCCGCATAGGCGGCCATCCCGTGTCGCGGCACACCGGCCGCATTCGAGCTGACGGTAACCATCGCGCCCTGCCCGCGCGGCGACATCACCCGCGCCAGAGCACGCCCGACATGGAACACGCCGTCGGTGTTCACCGCGAACACCCGGCGCCAGTCGTCATCGCCGGTCTCGGTCACGCCGCCCACATGCAGCACACCGGCCACGCTGGCGGCCAGCATGATCGGCCCGATGCTGGACTCGACCCGATCCACCAAGGCGTCGACGGCCGCACTGTCGGTCACGTCAAGAGCAAACGCCTGCACACGTGCATCCGCGAACATGGGTGCCTCGCGATCAGTCGCCACCACGATGCAACCGGCCGCGGCCAACAGCCGTACCAGTGCCTCACCGATGCCCCCGGCGGCACCGGTCACCAGCGCCACACGACCTTCAAAACCGGTCAATTGCATGTTGCGGTCTCCTGTTGCTCGTCCCAGTGGCGCAACCGCGCCGACAACCACGGTGCCAGCTGCGCCACCGCATCGCGGCCGGTCAGTTCGGCGTGCAGGAACGGCAGTTCCAGTGCCTGCACCTTGCGCGCGTGGCTCCGCCACAACGCCGACTGCAGCTGTGGCCGCGCCTGGTGATCCCGGCCAGCGCGGACGTGCACCAGCGTGCCCTCGAACGGCCGGTGGATATGTTCACGGATCAGCCGATTGGTACCGGTCACCGCGCGCACCACGCCGTCAAGCACCACATCCGGCAGGCTGCCCAGTGCACTCCCGCCGCGACGCAGGAACGCGAGTATGCGTTCCCGGCTGTCCAGTTCCGGATGCGCATCCGGGTCATGGCCGGCAATCGCCAGTAGTGCCCGCAGTGCGGCGACGGCGTCCGGTTCAGGCTCGGCCCGCCAGCACTCGCTGGGATAGGCGTCCAGCAGCACCAGCTCTCCAACGTCGCGGCCGATCTCATGCAGCCGCACCGCCATCGCCTGGGCCAGGATGCCGCCCACCGACCAGCCCAGCAGATGCACCGGCCCCTTCGGCTGCAGTGCGACCACGCGCTGTACGTAGTCGTTGGCCATCGCCTCGATGCTGCTCGGCAGTGGCAGCCGCGCGTCCAGTGCCGGCGACTGCAGGCCATACACCGGGCGGGCTGGTTGCAGTGCCCGGGCGAGGGTGCGGTAGTTCCAGGCGATGCCACCGGCCGGGTGCAGCACGAACAGCGGCGTGGGCCCGGCAGCGTCGGTTGCGGCCAGCGCGATCACCGGCCCCAGCGCGTGATCGGCCAGCGCGGGTGGCGCGGCAATACGAACCGCCAGCGCGGCCACGGTGGGCTGGGCAAACAAGGCGCCCAAACCCAGATCGCAGCGCCAGCGCTGCTCGATCGCCAGCAGCAGGTGCACCGCCGACAGCGAGTCACCGCCGAGACTGAAGAAGTCCGCATCCACCGCCACCGGCGCCTCACGCCCAAGCGCCTGTGCGAACAGCAACGCCAGCTCCTGTTCCAACGGCGTGCGCGGCGCCAAGCCGGCAACTTCACGTTGCGGTGGCTTCGGCAACGCATTGCGGTCGAGCTTGCCGTTGGCGGTCACCGGCCAGTGGTCCACACCAACGATGGCCGAGGGCACCATGTAGTCCGGCACACGCGTGGCGAGGTGGCTGCGCAGCATTACGGCATCGGCAAGCGCGGTCGGCACATAGGCCACCAGACGCGCTTCGCCGGGAGCATCCTGGCGTAGCAGCACTTCCACCCGCTCCATGCCCGGCAGTTCGCGCAAAGCCGCCTCGATCTCGCCCAGTTCGATGCGCAGGCCGCGCAGTTTCACCTGATGGTCGCTGCGGCCCAGGTACTCCACCGCACCATCGCGGCGCCAGCGCGCCACGTCGCCGGTGCGGTAGATGCGCTCGCCCGCCAGGAAAGGATCGGCAAGGAAGCGTTCGGCGGTCAGATCGTCGCGACCGAGATAGCCGCGTGCCAGCTGCACGCCGCCCAGGTACAGGTCACCGGCCACACCGACCGGCACCGGCTGCATCCGGGCGTCCAGCACGTACAGGCGGGTGTTCCAGACCGGGAAGCCGATCGGCACCGGCCGCGAGCAATCCTGCGCTGACGCCGGCCAATAGCTGACATCTACTGCGGCCTCGGTCGGGCCGTACAGGTTGTGCAGTTCTGCGCGCACGCGCGCATGGAAGCGGTCGCGCAACGCAGCGTCCAGCGCCTCGCCACTGGTGAATACGCGGCGCAGCTGCAAACCTTCGGAGGCCGGCGCAGCGAGGAAGGCGTCGAGCATCGACGGCACGAAATGCGCGGTGGTGATGCCATGGCCCCGGATCAAGCGCGCCAGTTCAGTGGGATCGCGATGCGCATCGGGCCTGGCAACCACCAGCGTTGCCCCGCACAGCAGCGGCAGGAAGAATTCCCAGACCGAGACATCGAAGGTGGCCGGGGTCTTCTGCAGCACGCGGTCATCGGCGCCGATGCCGTAGTGCTCGCGCATCCACAGCAGGCGATTGACGATCGCGCGGTGTTCGACGACCACGCCCTTGGGCTCGCCGGTCGAACCGGAGGTATAGATCACATAGGCGGCATCGCTGGGCGCAGGATCCGCCCATGGCGTCGCGAAACTCAGCGCGGTCCACTGCTCCGGCGCGAGCACCGGCACACCGGCCACGCGCACCGATACGTCTGGCGCAGCCAGTACGCACACCGGCTGCGCCGACGCAAGAATACGTGCCAACCGCTCGTCAGGATGGGCAAGGTCCAGCGGAAGATAGGTCGCGCCTGCGCGCAGCACCGCGACCAGCGCGAGCACCAGTTCCAGCGAGCGCGGCAATGCCACCGCGACTACGCTGCCCGGGCCGACGCCCATCCCGCGCAGTTGTGCGGCAAGCGCGAAACTGCGCGCTTCCAGCGTTGCATAGTCGAGCGTAGTGTCGCCGAACACCAGCGCCGGCGCGTGCGGATCCCGATCCATGCCCTGCTGCAGCAGTTCAACCAGGGTAGTCTCGGGAAGCGCATGCGCGGTGGCATTGAAACCGTGCAGCACCTGCTGCGCCTCCTCAAGCGTCGCCAAAGGCACGGCTGCGATATCGTCAGCCTGCAATGCTGCCGACACGAAATGCAGCAACCGCGCTGCATGCGCCTCGACATCCTCGCGACTGTACAGCGCGGGATTGGCCTCGATCTCCAGATCGAGAAGGTGCTGGCCATCGCCACGGAAGCCCAGTGTCAGATCATCCACCGGCCCGGTGCACAGCACCTCCAGCGTCGCCTGCACGCCGGCCAGCGCCAGCGGCTTGTAGAACGGCTGCACATTCACCAGCGGACCGTGCAGGCGCTGCTGCGCGCCGACCAGCCCCAGGTCCCGGCGCAGCTGCTCACTGCGGTAACGGCCGTGCTTGCGACCCTGGCTGAGCTGCCGGCCCAGGCCGCGGGTGAAGGCCTCGACGCTGCCCTCGCCGGCCGCTACGCGCAGCGGCAACACGTTCATCGCCATCGCCGGCACCCGCGCCGACGCGTTGCCGAGCCGGCCCATGTAGGGCACGCCCAGCACCACTTCATCGGCGGCGCTCATCCGCCGCAGGTACTCGGCCGCCAGCGCGGCCAGCACATCCGGCCAGGGCTGCAGCCAACGTGCCGAGGCCTGCAGCAGCTGCTCACGGAAGGCCGCATCGAGCGGCTGCACCCAGCGCAGCGCATCGTCGCTGGCCGCCACGGTACCCGCCAGGCCCACGCCCGCCGGCGCCCCCTGCAACTGCTCGCGCCACCAGTGCCCGGCCTGCGCACGACGCGGGTCGGCACGATAGGCGGCGTCATCCGCCAGCACGCCCGCCAGCCCTGGCAGCGGTTCAGCCATGCGACCGGCATGCAACGCGCACACGCGATCGGTGAACAGCGCCATGCCGTAGCCATCGGCGGCCAGATGATGCACGCGCAGGTACCAGACCCAGCGCTTCCCGCCCAGGTCAAACAACACCTGCTGACTGATCCGGTCACGGGTGGGATCGACCGGGCTCAGACGGTCGGTGTGCATCAGGTTGCGTGCCGCAGCGGCGGGATCCGCCGCGGCGGAAACATCGCGCACCGAAAGCAGCGGCACGTGTGCCGGGTCATGCCACTGCAGCGGCTGGCCATCGGCCCCTTCGGCAAAGCGCAATGCGAAGGCCTGGGCCTCGCCTGCAGCCTGGTCTGCCGCTGCAATGAACGCGGCCACGTCCAACGGGCCGTCGATCCACACCGCGTGCGCGGTGTTGAACGACGGATTGTCCGGTGCCAGCCGCTGTGCAAACCACAGTCCGGCCTGGGCCTCGGTCAATGCCACCGGTGTGGCCAGCGCAGCGGCGTTCATGCGTTCTGCGCGGCCTGCAGTTGCTGCACCACAGCCCACCACTGGCGCAGCGTGGTGTGCTCGGCCAACTGTGAGAACTCCAGCGGCAATCCGGTGTTGCCCCAGGCCAGGACCAGGCCGAGCATGCGCATCGAGTCCAGGTCCAGGTCGATCAGGTTGTCGTCGTCACCGATCTCGGCCGGGGCACATTCCAGCACGCGCGCCACGTCGGCACGCATCCGCTCCAGATCCAGCACCTCACCCGTGGCGGCCATCACAGCACCTCCAGCAACTGGTCGGTGGTCATCGGTACGCCACAGGTGCGGGCGATCCAGTACAGGGCCTGATCGTGGTCGGCACGCGAGAAATCCGCTACCGCATCGGCCGCGATGAACGCCTCGATGTCGCGCTGGAAGGCTTCGACCACGGTGGCCGTGCAGCCTATATGCGCATACACGCCAGTGACCAGCAACTGGTCGCGGCCACGCACCCGCATCAGCGTCTCCAGGTTGCTGCGCTGGAACGCGCTGTAGCGGTGCTTCACCAGCACGTGCTCGCCAGGCTGCGGTGCCAGTGCCTCGATGATTGGTTCATGGTCGGCGCTGCGACGCATGCCTGGTCCCCACAGGTCGGCCTGCAGGCCACGGTCACGGCGGTCCTGGTCGCCATGCTGGGCGGTGTAGAACACCGGAATGCCGTGCGCGCGGCAATGCGCCAGCAGCCGTGCGATGTTGTCCACTGCCGGCCGCAGCGGTGCGTTGCCGGCGTCGAATGCGGCCAGGAAATAGCGCTGCATGTCGTGCACCAGCAGGGCGGCACGATCGCGCTGCGGGCGCCACGGGCCGCGCGCCTGCGGCAGCTCGGCGGCAGTCGGCAAGGGGTAATCGGTGATACGGGGCAGCGCCATCAGCGCGTTCCTCCTGTCTGTTGCAGATGACGCGCACGCAGCTGCGCGCGCAGTTCGCGGCGGCTGATCTTGCCGACCGCGGTGGTATCGAAACTGTCGACGAACACGACCTGGTCGGGCACCTTGAACGCGGCCAGGCCGCGCCCGCGCATCCAGGACTTCAGCGCCGGCGCCTTGAACGGCTCGCCCTGCGCAATCACGAACGCGCAGCTGCGCTCACCGAGATACTCGTCAGGAATGGAGACCACGGCGGCGTCGAACACGCCGGGGTGGGCCAGAAGGTGATCTTCGATCTCCTCGGCGGAGATTTTCTCGCCCGCCCGGTTGATGTGGTCACCGGCACGGCCCTGCACCACCAGGTAGCCTCCGGGCAGCTGCTGCACGCGGTCGCCGGTGCGGTAGAAGCCGTCGTCGGTGAACGAACGCGCATTGGCCACCGCATCGTTGTGGTAGCCACGGATGGTGTAAGGGCCGCGGGTCAGCAGATGCCCTACCTCGCCTTCCGGCACCGGCTGGTCATGGTCATCGACCACGCGCACCTCGTCGTCCGGGCTGATCGGCCGGCCCTGGCAGGCTACGATCAGTTCTTCCGGATCATCCAGCCGTGTGTAGTTCACCAGGCCTTCGGCCATGCCGAACACCTGCTGCAGGGTGCAGCCCAGGCCGTCAATCACCCGCCGTGCGGCTTCCGGCACCAGTTTGGCCCCGCCTACCTGCAGTACCTGCAGGCTGGACAGGTCGTGCTTGCTGGTGGCGGCGGCCTGTGCCCACAACAGCGCCAGCGGCGGCACCAGCCCACAGCAGGTCACTTGCTCACGCGCGATCAGCGGGAAGGCCACGTCCGGCCCCGGACCGGGGCTGAGCACTACCCGGGCACCTGCATACAGCGCGCCGAAGAAACCGGGCGAGCTCATCGGGAAGTTGTGCGCGGCCGGCAGCGCGACCAGGTACACGCTGTCGCGGTCGATGCCGCAGATGTCATTGCTGGCACGGAACGAGTAGATGTAGTCGTCGTGGGTGCGTGGAATCAGCTTGGACAGCCCGGTGCTGCCACCGGAGATCTGCAGGAACGCCACCGACTGCGGGTCCGGGTCGGCCGGCAGCTGGTTGCGGTCTCCCTGCAGCGCCTCGAGCGTGGTGAACTCTGCTGCGTCGCCATCGATGACCACGTGGCGCAGCGCCGGCACCTCGGCCTGCAGCGCCCGCGCCAGCCCGCGATGATCAAAGCCATCGTGCAGGTCGGCAGTGATGTAGGCACTGGCTTCGGCCTTGTTGGCGAAGTGCACCAGCTCGGTGATGCGGTGCGCCGGCAGCGCGTACACCGGCACCAGGCCGGCGCGGAACAGCCCGCATACGGTGGCGATGAACCCGGCGGTGTTGCCCAGCTGTACCAGCACCCGCTCACCGGGTTGCAGGCCGAGTGCCAGCAGTCCGGCACCGATGCGACCGGCCTCGTGCCACAGCTGCGCGTAGCTCAGGCGCACATCGCCAGCGACCACGGCGATGTCATCAGCGTAGCGTTCCGCACGCTCACGCAGGAACGCCGGGAAGGTCTCGCCGCGCCAGTAGCCCGCCTCGCGATAGCGCGCCACCAGCGCATCGGGCCATGCCTGCTGCAGTGGCAGGCGGGAAGAAACAGTGGGCGTGTTCATGCAGCAGGCTCGATGACGGGCGCGGCGTCGTGGACGCCCAACGCGTTCAACAGGGCGGCAAACTTCGCCGCGGTTTCGGCGACCTCGGCCTCGGGCTGCGACTGGGCAACGATGCCGGCGCCGGCGTACAGGCGCAGCTGCGTGCCCTGCAGGCGTGCGCAGCGGATCGCCACATACCAGTCACCATCCCCTTGCGCATCCAGCCAGCCGACCGCACCGGCATAGAAGCCACGCGGCACCGGCTCAAGCTCGCGGATACGCTGCAGTGCCGCCAGCCGGGGTGTACCGCAGACCGCCGGCGTTGGATGCAACTGCGCCAGCAGCTCGGCCGCCGATGTCTGCGGATCCTTCAGGGTGGCGTGGATGCGGGTGCCGAGATGCCACATGCTGGCGGTGGCATGCAGCACCGGGCGCGGCTGCGCATCGATGTGGCTGCAGTACGGCGCCAGGCCCTCGATGATGGCCTCGACCACGTGGCGGTGCTCGTCATGGTCCTTGTTCGAAGCCAGCAGCGCCTGCGCGGCGCGCTCGTCCTCGGCGGCATCGGCACTGCGGCGCGCGGACCCGGCCAGCGGGTGCGACAACAGCTCGGCGCCACGCTTGCGCAGCAGCAGCTCCGGTGTTGCGCCGACCAGCCAGGCCGGTGCGTGCCCCGGTTCAACCGGAAGCGGCACCGCATAGGTCGCCACCGAGGGATCCGCGCCCAACCGCGCCAGCAGCACCTCTGGAGACAGCGCATGGCGGCTGTGCGCCAGCAGGCTGCGCGCCAGCACCACCTTGTGCAGGTCCTGGTCGGGCGCGCGCAGCGCCTTCACTGCCTCGGCAACCGCGGCTGCATAGTCCTGCGCTGCGGGCTCCGCCTGCAGCGGGCCCTGCAGCGCCGGCGCCGCCCGTGGTTGCAACGGCAGGGCCGGCAGCAGGCGCTCGGGCTGGTACAACGCGTCGTCGGCACGCGGTTCGAATGGCACCGCACCGACCAGCAGGCCCGGACCGCCACGCTGCTGGGCGAAGAAGGCCGCAACGCGCTCCGCCAGGGTTGCCAGCGCGCCACCCGGCAGCGCGAGGCGGCAACCGCGTGCGTGCACATGCTGGCCGGCATGCTGCAGCAGGAACAACGACGCGTCGTCAGTGCTCTCCAGCGGCGCGGGCGCAGCCTCCGGCCACGCGCCCTGCATCAGGGAATCGTTCATGGGGTCTCCTTCATCCGATGCGCTGCAGCCAGCGCGCACAACAACAGCAGCAGCGCGCCGACCAGCAGATATGGCAGGCTGGGCCCGCCGCGATACAACAGCGTGCCGAGCATCGGCCCGGCCACCATGCCCAGCCCCTGCGCGGCAGCGACCGTGCCCGCCGCGGCACCCTGCTCGTGCGCTTCCACCGCGTCGGCGGCCAGCGCCTGGAACGAGGGGAATACGAAGCCCATGCCGAACGCGGCCAGCGCGTATGCCGCCGGCAACTGCCAGCCCTGCTGCACGCCCGCCACCGAAGCAAAGCCAATGCCGGAAATCAGCGCGCCGAGGATGATCCAGCGGCGCGGATGCACCTCCAGCTTCATCACCAGCGCCTGCGCCAGGATCAGGCCGATGCCGACCGCGGTCAGCGCGATGCCGGCCATGCGTGCACCAGCGGCAGCATCCAGGCCCAGGCGATCAATCGCGAAAAAGCCCACCGTCACCTGCGCGATGGTCACCGAGACCATGGCGATGAGCGCCGCCAGCTGCGGCAGGCGCAGGCGCGGGTCGAGGCGGCTCATCGGCGCGCGGCGCTGTGCGGACGCGCCAACCACCGGCGGTGTAGCCGGCAGCCGCCAGGCCAGCAATGCCAGTGCCAGCAGCGGCAGCAACGCGGCCACGTACAGCGCCAGCGAAAGGTTGGTATAGGCAAGCCAGCCGGCAGCGGCCGGCCCGAGCACCATGCCCAGCGCATTGGCGCTGCCCAGGCGGGCGAGGAATTTCGCACGTTGGCCGGTCGGTGCCTTGTCGGCGATGAGCGCGGCTGCGGTAGGCGGCACCGCCGCGTAGAACAGGCCGATCAGGCCTCGCGCACCGACCAGCACCAGCACCGATACCAGTACCGGCGGCACCGCCTGCAGGGCAACGTCGATGAACACCGCCAGCGCGATGTAGACCACGGTGTAGGCGCTCATCGCCAGCATCAGCACGCGCTTGCGGCCGATGCGGTCGCTGAGCTGGCCCCATGGGCGCGCGGCCAGCATCCACAACGCGCCCGCGGCGGTGACCGACAGTCCGGCATGCCACTCGGACAGCCCGAGCATGCGGACCACCGGACCGATCACGGCGACGAAGGACATCATCGCCATGGTGCCGATCAGGGCGGCCACTACCAGCGCCGGCAAGCCGGGAACGACGGGACGTGCGTGCATGGAACACCAGCCGTAACAGGAAGGGATCGCCGGGCGCACGTGCGCCCCGCCCGGCGCCGGCCCTGCTCAGGACCGGACGCCATCCTCAAATGATAACGGCTCGTATTTGCATTTGATACCCATTCTCTTGAACGGGCACGCAACAGCGACTTCAGCGCACCGCGCGCAGGCCCAACAGGCCACGGCGCTTGAACCACCATTCCAATGGCAGCGTCACCAGCGGCGGGATGGCTGCCAGTAGCGCCAGCGCACTGGCCCACCACGGCCAGCGCAGGCGCAGCGCCGCGAACAGCGTCACCGCCACATAGAGCAGGAACGCCACGCCGTGCAGGGGTCCGAACAGCTTCACCAGCGCCACGTTGGCCATGGGGCCGTACTTCATCCACATGCCGATGAGCAGGCCGGCCCAGGTCACGGCCTCGATGAAAGCGACCGCGGCGAACAGGCGTCCGCTCGGGTGCATGGGGGAACGTTGGGTCACACGGGGCTCCGGCAGCGGGGTATCAAATGCGAATGATACGCAGATGCACACTGCATGTAGAGCCGAGCCGTGCTCGACTGCTGGAGCGTGTCCACCAAGGTGGACACCTACCGGGGCATATTCGGCAGAACCTGCTCCCCGATCTCACGCAACACCGCGTCCATCGGCCGCCCGTTGTCGACCAGATTGAACATCACGTGCGCCACGCCCTGCCCATGCACGCGCAGCAGATAGTCACGCAGGCCATCGCGGCCGACCTTCAGGCCCAGCGGCAGCGGCTCGGCTGGCGCCTGCGGATCTGCCTGCAGATCCAGCAGCATCGACTGCACGAACGGCTTGCCTGGGCCACCACGCTGCACCAGCGCCTGCTGCCACAGGCCGATGCGCCCCTCCTGCGCGGCCTCCTCACGATGATAGGTGGCCCAGCCTTCGGCCTCGCGCGCGATCCACTGCAGGCTCTGCCGCGCGGTACCCACCACCAGCATCGGGATGCGGGTTGCCGGCGCCGGCAGCACGTCGAAGCCACCCGTGGCCTGCAGTACGGCGGTCCGCGCATCGGCCTCCGGTGACAACGCCGCGCGCAGCAACGTCCAGCGCTCACGGAAGGTCGCCGCCCTGCCCTCCAGATCCTCGCCGAAGGCGGCGAATTCTTCCGGGCGGTCACCCGAACCCAGGCCCAGCACGAACCGCCCTGCACTGATCCGGTCCAGGCTCAAGGCCGACTTCGCCACCTGCAACGGCTGGCGCAACGGCAACACGATGGCGGCGGTACCGACCACGATGCGCGTGGTCGCGGCGGCCAGCATGCCCAGCCACAGGAAGGGGTCGTCCAGCGCGCTCGCCGTCGCGTCCGGACCCTGCGGCACCATCAGCGGTACATCGCGCGCCCACAACGCGGCGAAACCAAGATCGTCGGCCAGCCGCGCAATGCGCCGCGCCGCGCCCGGATCGGCCAGCCCATGCGCCGCAACGGGCGTCATCAGGCCCAGGCTCAGTCCCTGTTGCGGAAACAACGAAGCGTAGGCGGGATTGAATTCACTCATGGGACCAGCTTAGCGTGCAGGCAACCGGCGACGATCACACGCCACACGCCACAGGAAGATCGCTGCATGCCGAGGATCCGCCCCGCCCACATCGATGACATGCCCGCGATGAGCGCGGTATGCCTGGCCGCATTCACTGCGGCCGTCGCGCCCTCGCTCAGCGCGGCCGGCATTGCTACGTTCGGCAGTGTCGCCGCCGCCGATGCGTTCGCTGCACTCCTGCAGGGTGACAACCACATCCTGGTGGCCGAGCAGGATGGCCGCATCCTCGGCGTGGTAGAGCTGAAGGAAGGCCGCCACCTGGCGATGCTGTTCGTCGATCCCGCCTGCCAGGGCCAGGGCATCGGCCATGCCCTGTTCGAAGCCGTGCTGCCGCACCTGCGCACACCGGTGCTGACCGTGCGCGCCTCGCTCAACGCAGTGCCTACCTACCTGCGCTATGGCTTCGTGCTGGACGGTGATGTCGGCGAGTTCAACGGGCTGGTGTACCAGCAGATGGTGCGGGCAGCCGCCTGAGGGCAGCGGGTGTCATGCCCCGCTGCACGGCCGATATAAGCAAACTGAATCAGCACACTCCCCGGCCATTCCTACAATGGAGTGTCCCCCCTTCGAGATGCCGCCGATGCGCGTCGCGCTTTCCGTGTTGCTGCTGGCTTCGGCGCTGAGCGCCTGCACCCCGGCCCCGGTGTCCACCGCCAGCTCCGCCGAGGCGCCCGCGCCGGCGTCCGCCATCGCCTGGCGCCAGGGCGATGTGGACGATGCCTTCGCCGAGGCCGCCGACAGCGGAAAGCCGGTGCTGCTGTACTGGGGCGCGGTCTGGTGCCCGCCGTGCAACCAGCTCAAAGCCGGCCTGTTCAAGGACCCGGCGTTCATCGCGTTGACCGGCAAGTTCGTGCCGGTCTACCTGGATGGCGACGAGGAAGGGGCACAGGCCTGGGGCGAACGCTTCGGGGTGCGCGGCTATCCGACCCTGATCGTGCTGGACCCACAACGCACTGAGCTCACCCGCGTGGCCGGCGGCAACGACGCGGCCGAACTGACCCGTGCGCTGACCGTCGCGGCCGGGCGCCGCAGCGCCATCGCCGCCACCCTGGCGACGGCACTGGCCACGCCGGACAGGCTGGCCGCCGAAGACTGGCAGGTGCTGGGCGACTACGGCTGGGAAGTCGACGCCAACCGCCTGGCCGGCGAGCGCAGGAGCCAGGATGTGCTGCGCCAGCTGTCCAAGGCCGCACCCGACGCGGCGCTGCAACGCCGCTTCGCCCTGCTGGCCCTGGCCACCGCCGACACGCCCGCCAGCTCGCCCACCGAGGTGCGTGAGCTGCTACAGGCAGTGCTGGCGCAACCTGCCGAAGTCCGTCGTAACCGCGAACTGCTGGGCTACGCGGGCGCGACGCTGGTCAAGCAGGCCAGTGCGGGGCCGGCCACCAGCAACACGCTGGGACAGCAGCTGCTGGTCGCACTGGAGCGCGCAGATGCCGAGCGCGGCAACCGTGCCGACGACGCGCTGTCGCGTGCGCTGACCGAAGTGTCGCTGGCCCGTCAGCAGCAGCCCAACGGCGCACTGCCCGCGGCCCTGGTTGAGCGGGTCAAGCAGCGCGTGGCCGCTGCCGATGCCGCCGCCACCGATGCGCATGCACGCCAGGCCACGATCAGCAGCGCGGTCTACGCACTGCGCCAGGTCGGCGACGACGCGGGCGCCGAGGCGCTGTTGCTGGCCGAGCTGAAGCGCAGCGAGCAGCCGTACTACTACATGCCCGAGCTGGCCGAACTGGCCGAGCAGCGCGGCGACACCGCCGGCGCACTGGAGTGGCTGAAGCGCGCCTACGATGGCGCGCAGGGCCCGGCCACCCGCGTACAGTGGGGCGTGCTGTACGTGGAGGGCCTGTTGAAGCTGGCGCCGGACGATGCACCACGCATCGAGCAGGCCACCGCCTCGCTGATCGCCGAACTGGAAGCGCAGCCGTCGGGCTACCACCAGCGTACCCGCCAGCGTTTCGAGCGCCTGGCCGGGCAGTTGAAGACGTGGAGCGGCAAGCACCAGGGCGCCGAAACACTGGCGCGGCTGCAGCAGCGGATGCAGCAGGCGTGCGGGGAACAGGTTGATGGTGCGTGCAAGGATTGGTTGAGTTGAGTTGATGAAGGCGCTGGCGGCTGGTTCGCCTGCCGGCGCTTTTGTTGATATCGGCTGTGACGGGGGAAGGGGCTGGCCGGGACACGCCGTAAACCCATCCTTGGGGGCTCGATGGCGCCATCCATGGCGCCAACGGTCCCGGCCAGCCCCTTCCCCCGCCACCCGACGGTTTCCTGCGAGCGCGGGCAGCGCAACAGCGCGCCGGTGAGGTTCGAAAAGCGGGTTCTGGTAGTGCCGGCCACTGGCCGGCAACCCGACCTTCGCTGATTGCCGGCCAGCGGCCGGCACTACCATGCCGCTCCTGCTCCTGCCTCTGACTCCGTCTCCGCGCCAGCGCAGGGAGCTGTCCTGCAGGGGCTGATGGGTCAGCGCAGGACCGTTGGCGCCACGGATGGCGCCATCGAGCCCCCATGGATGGGTTCACGGCGTGTCCTGCGCTGACCCATCAGCCCCTGCCTGCCAGGAAGAATCAAGGCGACGAACGCGCACGCATTTCAATCCCGCCCCTTGACCTCAACCAATGTTGAGGTGCGATAACAATCTCCCCACGGCCAGCCACTGGCCTTCCCCACGGAGATTGCTTCGATGTCGTACTCGCTTCCCCCGCTCCCCTACGCCTACGACGCCCTTGAGCCACACTTCGATGCGCGCACGATGGAGATCCATCACAGCAAGCACCACCAGGCCTACGTCAACAACCTCAATGCCGCCATCGAGCAGGCCGGCATCGCCGAGCAGCCGGTCGAGGCGCTGATCGCCAACCTCGGTGCCGTGCCCGAGGCGCAGCGTGGCGCGGTCCGCAACAACGGCGGTGGCCACGCCAATCACAGCCTGTTCTGGACCGTGCTCAGCGCCGACGGTGGTGCACCCGATGAGGAACTGGCCACCGCCATCGACCGTGACCTGGGCAGCTTCGATGCCTTCAAGGGCGCCTTCAGCAAGGCCGCGCAGACCCGTTTCGGCAGCGGCTGGGCCTGGCTGACCAGTGACCGCGATGGCCGCCTGCAGGTCGAAAGCAGCGCCAACCAGGACAGCCCGCTGATGGGTGCAACCGTGGGCCTGTCCGGCAATACCCCGATCCTCGCGCTGGACGTCTGGGAACACGCCTACTACCTGCACTACCAGAACCGTCGCCCGGACTACATCGGTGCGTTCTTCAACATCATCAACTGGGCCGAGGTCGGCCGGCGCTACCGCCAGGCCCGGGCCTCATGAGCGGCGAGACAGTGCCGTACGCCGGGCCGTGGGCGGGGGTCTTCCCCGCACCGGCGCCGGTGCCGTCGGTCGAGATGCCGCCGCGTGCCCTGCGGCGGCTGCTCGGCCATTTCCCGACCGGCGTGGCCATCGTCTGCGCGCGCGATGCACAGGGCAAGCCGGTCGGCCTGACCATCAACTCGTTCGTACCGGTCTCGCTGCAGCCACCGCTGGTGCTGTGGAACCTGGCGTTGCACGCGCAGAGCCTGTCCACCTTCCAGCGCGCCACCCGCTTTGCAATCAGCGTGCTGGCGGCCGACCAGGAAGCGCTGGCCCGGCGCTTCGCCGATCCGCAGGTCCGCAATCGCTTCGACGGCCTGGCATTGCTGGATGACGACGAGGACGCCCCACCCCGCATCGCCGGTGCCGTGGCCCATCTCACCTGTACCCGCCACGCACAGTGGCCGGTGGGCGATCACCTGCTGCTGGCCGGCCGCATCATCGACGTGCACGAGAACGGCGGCGCGCCGCTGCTGTTCCATCGCGGCCGCTTCCAGCCCGGCCCGGCCGAACTGCTGGTGGAGGTGCGCGGATGAACATCGAAGCTCTGGAATGCATGCTCGCCGCCGGCAAGGATGGCGCGCTGCTGCGCTTCGGCCTGGGCAAGGGCTGGCTGGATGCCGGCAACCCGGTGCGCGCGGCCACCCATCTGGGCCGTTGCGTGGTGCTTGATCCGCAGTACTCGGCGGCGTGGAAGCTGCTGGGCAAGGCCTGGCTGGCCAGTGGCCAGCCGCAGGCGGCGCGCGAAGCCTGGCAGCGCGGATTGAGCGTGGCCGGCAGCAAGGGCGACCAGCAGGCACGCAGGGAAATGCAGGTGTTCCTGCGCCGCCTGGACCGCGAGCAGGCGGAGCCGGCGAAGGCGGGCTGAGTTGATCAGCCCGCGTTGGCCGATGCCGGTGCGGACATGATGTCCGACATCGGCAGGCGGCGCGGCTTGCTCGGGAATGCGTGGCGCAGGATGCGCCAGACCACCTGGCCAAACTGGCGCGGCAGCGAGCCGTTGTTGTAGTGCTGGCCGTAGCGACGGCAGATGTCCTTCACTTCCTTGGCAATGGCCGCGTAGCGGTTGGCTGGCAGATCCGGGTAGAAGTGGTGCTCGATCTGGTGGCTGAGGTTGCCCGACAGCACGTTGATCAGGAAGCCGCCGCTGATGTTGGATGAACCGCGCAGCTGGCGCAGGTACCAGTGGCCGCGCGATTCATTGCGCAGGCATTCCTTCGGGAAGGTTTCCGATTCGGCGGTGAAGTGGCCGCAGAAGATGATCACGTAGGTCCAGATGTTGCGCAGTCCGTTGGCCACCATGTTGCCCAGCATCACGGTGAGGAAGAACGGGCCGGCCAGCAGCGGGAAGAACACGTAGTCCTTCAGCACCTGGCGGGCCATTTTCCGCGCCACCGGGCGGGTCTGCAGCCACATCGCACGGCCGCTGATACGGCCCTTCAGCCAGCGGCCCAGGCGCAGGTCCTGCGCGGCCACGCCCCACTGGAACAGCAGCGCGAAGATCGGCGCGATGATCGGCTGCAGCAGGTAGAACGGCTTCCAGCGCTGCTCCGGGAAGATGCGCAGCAGGCCATAACCGATGTCATCGTCCATGCCACGCACGTTGGTATAGGTGTGGTGGCGGAAATTGTGGGTCTTGCGCCAGTTGTCGGCAGTGGCAACGATGTCCCACTCATAGGTATTGCCGTTGAGCTTGGGGTCGCCGGTCCAGTCGAACTGGCCGTGCATGACGTTGTGGCCCAGCTCCATGTTCTCCAGGATCTTCGACAGCGCCAGCAGCAGCGTGCCGGTGATCGCGGCCGGCCACAGCAGCGGCATCCAGAACAGTGGCGAGAACGCCGCCAGGAACAGCAGGCCACGGCCCCCCACGCCAAACCAGCGCACGGCGGCGGCCACGCGGCGGATGTAGCGGGTATCGGAGGCGCCGAGGCTGCCGATCACACGGTCGCGGATCGCGTCGAGTTCCTCACCGAAGGCATGCATCTCGGCAGTACTCAGGGCACGGTCGGTAGCGCGGGTCATGGCAGGCGTCCTCAGAGATCCAGGGTCAGGTCGGTGGTCGGTGCGCTCACGCAGATCCGTACCGGCCGCGCCGATTCGGACTGCAGGTCGCCGGTGCGCAGGTGGCGGGTGGCGCCACTGACGCGGTCACAGCTGCAGGTGTTGCAGATGCCCATGCGGCAGCCATGCCTGGGCTTGATGCCATGGGCTTCCAGGCTTTCCAGCAACGAGCTGCCACGCGGCACGCTCAGCTGGCGGCCACTGCGCGCCAGCGTCAGCACGACCTCCCCTTCACTGCTGGCGTCACGCAGCGGTGCGGGAGGAGTGAACGCTTCCGCCTGGAAACCGGCGACCTGGTGCGCCAGGCGTTCGCGGGCGGCGGCAACGAAACCGTCCGGGCCGCAGGCCAGCACATGGCGCTGCGCCAACGGGGTGTCATCGCCCGCCACCTGCAGGTCGTGGGCATCGATACGTGCGGCGGGCACATCCCCTTCGCGGGTGGTCAGCAGGTGCACACGCAGGTTCGGCTGCCTGGCGGCCAACGCCTGCAGCTCATCACGGAACTGCAGGTGGGCGGCGCTGCGTTCCCAGTAGAACAGGTCCACCGGCGCTGCCAGCGGGCGCTGGCAGGCGTCGCGCAACAGGCTGCGCATCGGCGTGATGCCACTGCCGGCAGCCAGCAGCAACACCGGCGCCGCAGCCGGCATGTGGAACTCGCCGAAGGCGGCATCGAGGCGGAACAGTTCGCCCGGCTGCGCGTGGTTGACCAGGTGCTGGCTGACGAGGCCGCCGTCGATCGCCTTGACGGTGATCGCCAGCTCGCGCCGTCCCAGTGCGGTGGGGCTGTAGCTGCGCTGCCACAGGCGCCCTTCAATCTCCACGCCCAGGGTGACGTGCTGGCCGGCGCGCATGCCGGCCCAGTGCCGGTTGGTGCGCAGGACCAGGGTCGCCGCGCCCTCGCCGGCCGGCTCTCGCCGGACCAGGCGGGCCACCGGCTCGCGCAGGGTCCACAGGGGATTGAGCTGGCCCGCCCAGAAATCGAACAGCGACGGCGAGACCCAGCGGTACGGAGAGAACAGGGACGGACGGACGACAGCGCTCATGGGCGAACTATACGGGCGCACATACACCTGTGTATACATGTGTATATTGAACCGGATTGGGTATGATTCAGCCTCGCCCCACCGGAACCCCCATGGCCGCCGCCACCGCCTTGTCGACGCCTGAAGATGCCAACAGCCCGGCCCGCCGTACGGTGAGCCGCGAGGACCTGCTGGCCGCCGCCCTGAAACTGATCGGGCCGCACCGCAGCCTGTCCACGCTCAGCCTGCGCGAAGTGGCACGTGAGGCCGGCATCGCGCCGAACAGCTTCTACCGGCAGTTCCGCGACATGGACGAACTGGCCGTGGCGCTGATCGACGCCGCCGGCCGTTCGCTGCGGACCATCATCGGCGAGGCCCGCCAGCGCGCCACCTCCACCGCCACCAGCGTGGTGCGGGTTTCGGTGGAGACCTTCATGGAACAGCTGCGCGCCGACGACAAGCTGCTGCACGTACTGCTGCGCGAAGGCGCGGTGGGTTCGGACGACTTCAAGCACGCGGTCGAACGTGAGCTGCACTATTTCGAGGAAGAGCTGCAGCACGACCTGGTGCGTCTGGCCGCGCTGGACGGCGCCGTGCTGCATGCCCCGGAACTGGTGGCCAAGGCCATCACCCGGCTGGTGTTCGCGATGGGTGCCACCGCCATGGACCTGCCGCCGGAGAAGGACCCGGAGCTGATCGAAGAGATCTCCACGATGATCCGCATGATCATCGTCGGCGCCCGCACGCCCGCCGCGTTCCGCCGCGGCTGACGATCGCCCCCGGGGTCGGATCCCTTTCCAGGGGAAAGGGCTCTGACCCCAACCACACAGCAACACCAACCTCCGTGCATGACCACAGGCAGGGTTGCGGCCGCCAAATGTAATGTTATAACACAGCCATGATCTGGCTCGATCGGCGTTCCGCTCGGAATGACTGCGGCTTCCTTATATAGCACTTGCTATATTGATAAGCCACTGCTTTCATATGCGTCAGCCAGGTCGCCCTCGCCGCCTTTCTTTACCCCAAGGACGACGCCCTCATGCCCGTTGCCACGCCCCTCTTCGATCGGCTGCCCCTGGCCGCCGCCATTGCCCTGACCCTGCCGCTGGCTGCACTGGCCGCCACTCCGAAACCGACCGAACTGGACCGTGTGCAGGTCAAGGTGAGCACCGCCACGCGCAGCGAACGCCTGCTGTCGGACGTGCCGATCCGCACCGAGGTGCTGCGCAAGGAAGACATCGCGCTGCGCGCGGCCACCGACTTCTCGCGCGCCGCCGAGCTGATCAACGGCCTGCGCGTGGAGAGCAACTGCCAGAACTGCAACACCAGCGAAGTGCAGCTGCTGGGCCTGCCCGGTGCCTACAACCAGCTGTTGTTCGATGGCATCCCGCTGCTGTCCACGCTGGGCAGCGTGTACGGCCTGGAACAGATTCCTGCTGGATTCGTCGACCGCATCGAAGTGGTCAAGGGCGGTGGCTCGGCGCTGTACGGCCCGGGTGCGGTTGCCGGTGTGATCAACCTGATTCCGCCGCTGCCGGCGCGCAGTGGTGGCCATGTGCAGGCCGGCGTGGATGTCCTGAAAGGTACGCCGCAGAAGAACGCCGACCTGCGGCTGGACCTGGTGGCCAAGGAAGCAGACGCCGGCCTGTCCGTGATTGCCCAGCGCAACTGGAACAACGGCATCGACTACAACGGTGACGGCTACACCGAGATCACCCGCAAGAACCTCAAGGTCGGCGGGCTGCAGGCCTGGTACGCGCCCACGCCGGGTACGCGGCTGCGCCTGGACCTGCAGGTGACCGATGAAACCCGCCGCGGCGGCAACCGCCTGGACCAGCCCGAATACCTGGCCAACATCGCCGAATCGCTGGATACGAAATACCGGCGCGGCAGTGTGTCGTGGGACCAGGAGATCACTGCCGACGTCGATTTCCGCCTGGCCTACGCCTTCGCCGACATCGACCGCGACAGCTTCTACGGCGGTCTCGGCGACGTAGTCACCGATCCGTCCGCACCCGGCTATGACCCGTCGCAGCTGGACCGCAACGTGGCCGGCAGCGCGGCCTCGCGTTCGTGGCGCCAGTACGGCCGCACCCACAACCCGCTGCACTACATCGACAGCCAGTTGAACTGGCGGCTGGGCGCGCATGCGCTGGCCTTCGGCGTGCAGTACAAGCACGAGGCGCTGCGCGACGACAACCGCACCGGTGACGGGCAGCGTCTTGCGGTGCTGGAGGATGCGACCTTCCACAACCTGGGCGCGTTCATCCAGGACGAATGGAGCCTGCGCGACAACGTCGACCTGGTGCTGGGTGCACGCGTGGACAAGAGCTCGGAACTGGACAGCGCGGTGTTCTCGCCGCGCATCGCGCTGGCCTGGCAGGCTACACCGAACCTGAAATGGCGGGCGGGCATCGCCACCGGCTTCCGTGCTCCGGAGATCTTCGTTGAGGATGTGCACGTCGATACGCTCGGTGGCGAACAGGTACGCGTGCGCAATACCGATGGCCTGAAGGAAGAGCGCGCGTTGACCACCCTGTTCGGCTTCGACTGGCGCTCGGACCCGGCCAATCCGGTGTGGAGCTGGGATGCTACCGCCTCCTATGCACGCATCCGCGATACCTTCGCGCTGGGCGAGATCCAGCGCGGCGATGACGGCCAGCTGAGCCAGCTGCGTTACAACGCCTCCGGCTCGGACGTGCTGGGTGCGGAAACCAACCTCGGCTGGCAGCCGTCGCCGCAGTGGCGCCTGACCGCCGGCGCCTCGTGGTACCGCTCGCGCTTCCGCGAGCCGCAGCGCATCTTCGACGACAGCGGCGACGGTGGCGACGGTGGCGACACCGTGATCGAAAGCCGCGACTACCTGAAGACTCCGCGCTGGACCGGCCTGGCCCAGCTCAGCTGGATGCCGGCCGAACCGTGGGAGACCTTCGTCGCGCTGCGCCATACCGGGCCGATGTCGGTGCTGAACAACCGGTTGGGCGAACTGCACCGCACGCGTTCGTTCCTGGTCACCGATCTCGGGGCGCGCTGGCACCGTCACCTGGGCGCACAGGCGCAGCAGGAAGTGTCGGTGGCCGCGGGCGTCAAGAACGTGTTCGATCAGCGCCAGAAGGATCTGGAAGTGGGCGCACTGCGTGACAGCGACTATGTCTACGGGCCGCGCTTCGCGCGCTCGTGGTATGTCAACCTGCGCTATGCGTTCTGAAGCGCTGCGAGCGTTGGTGCTGGCCTGTGCCGTGCTGCCGGCCGCACCGACGGTGGCTGCGGACCTGCACGCGCAGGTCTCGGCCTCGTTGATGCGGCCGGAGCAGCGCTCGCTGCGGCCGATGCAGTGGTCGCCGCCGCCGAAGCTGGTCGCGCTGTACTTCGGTGCCGACTGGTGCGCACCGTGCCATGCGTTCGTTCCCACGCTGCGCAGCGTGCGCGACGCATTGCGCGAAGCCGGCGCCGATACCGAAGTGGTGTACGTCAGCCTGGATGAGAGCGAGAGCGCGCTGCGCCGCTACATGCACGCGCAGGACATGCCGTGGCCGGTGCTGGACCCGCGCCGCGCCGCGCGCATGCCGGCGCTGCAGGCATTGGCCGGGCTGGCACCGCCGAACCTGGTACTGATCGATGCCGACGGCACGGTGCTGGCCAACGGCTGGCAAGGCCGGCGCTATGAAGGCCTGCAGCCGGTGTTGAAGGAATGGATGAAACGGGCGTGTGCGCAGCAGCAGGCGCGCTGCCCGCCCGATCTGTAGAGTCGAGCCACGCTCGACGCATTCGATCACCGTGCGAACGGCAGCCGAGCATGGCTCGGCTCTACAAAAACCGGGATCGCGCGAACGGCCGGAGGCCATGGCCCGGCGCTACCGTTACGGCGCCTCGCCCTCGGCCTTGCGCACGAAGGCTTCGAACAAGGCCAGCGTCTGCTCGCTCACATGGTGCTCGATGCCCTCGGCATCGCGCCGCGCGGTATCCGCGTCCACGCCCAGCGCCAGCAGGAAACGCTCCACGGTCTGGTGGCGCTGGCGGCTGGCGTGGGCCAGCGCTTCGCCTTCCGGGGTCAGGAACACGCCACGGTACGGCCGCTGTACCACCCAGCCATCACGGGCCAGGCGCCGCAGCATCTTCGCCACGGTGGGCTGGGCCACGCCCAGTCGGGTGGCAATGTCGACCTGGCGGGCCTCGCCGCCGTCGGCCAGCAGGTCCGAAATCAGCTCGACATAGTCCTCCACCAGTTCCATCCGGTGCGCCTCGCGCACTTGCCGGAAGCTCTCGACCTGGCGCTCGGCCTCGATCAAGGGGGTGCTTTTCAGCGATGTCGAATCGTCGGTCTTGCCCACGCCTGCGCCTGTCCTTCCGGTGCAATCCGGTGTTGAACCTGAATTCTGGACCAGTCACACGACAAAGACGATTGTTTCACATTGCTAATGACTATAGCAGGAGCTATATTCGGACCCATGAACACCCTGGCGCCCCGCGACCCTTCGGCCTCCACTCCGGCCAGCCTGGGTGCGCTCAACGCCTCGGTCGCGGTGCCCGACAAGGGCCATTGGTGGTTCCGCCTGCTGGCCTTCCTCGGCCCGGGCTACATGATCTCGGTCGGCTACATGGACCCTGGCAACTGGGCCACTGACCTCGCCGGCGGTTCGCGCTTCGGCTACCTGCTGCTGTCGGTCATCCTCGTCTCCAACCTGATGGCGGTGATCCTGCAGGCGCTGTCGGCGCGGCTCGGCATCGCCACCGGCATGGACCTGGCGCAGGCCTGCCGCGCGCGTTACCCCAAGCCGGTGAACCTGGCGCTGTGGGCGCTGTGCGAGGCGGCGATCATCGCCTGCGACCTGGCCGAGGTGATCGGCACCGCCATCGCACTGAAACTGCTGTTCGATCTGCCACTGCTGTGGGGTGCGGTGATCACCGCGCTGGACACGCTGCTGGTGCTGCTGCTGATGAACCGCGGCTTCCGTGCGCTGGAAGCGTTCGTGATCGCGCTGCTGATGGTGATCTTCGCCTGCTTCGTGGTGCAGATCGCGATGGCTGCGCCGCCGGTGATGGCGGTGCTGGGCGGCTTCATTCCGCGCGCGCAGGTGGTGACCGATCCGCACGCGCTGTACATCGCGATCGGCATCATTGGTGCCACCGTGATGCCGCACAACCTGTACCTGCATTCGTCCATCGTGCAGACCCGCGCCTACCCACGTACCGATGAAGGCCGCCGCAGTGCGCTGCGCTGGGCGGTGACCGACAGCACCCTCGCGCTGACCCTGGCGCTGTTCATCAACGCCAGCATCCTGATCCTGGCGGCGGCGGTGTTCCATGCCAATGGCCGATTTGATGTGGAAGACATCGAGCAGGCGCACCAGCTGTTGGCACCGATGCTGGGTGTGGGCGCGGCGGCGACGTTGTTCGCGGTGGCCCTGCTGGCCTCGGGCCTGAATTCGACGGTGACCGCCACGCTGGCCGGCCAGATCGTGATGGAAGGCTTCCTGCACCTGCGAATGCCGCCGTGGCTGCGTCGGCTGATCACGCGTGCGCTGGCCATCATCCCGGTGGTGGTGGTGATCCTGCTGTTCGGCGACCAGGGCGCGGTGAAGCTGCTGGTGCTGAGCCAGGTGGTGCTGTCGATGCAGTTGCCGTTCGCGATCATCCCGCTGGTACGGATCGTGACCGACAAGGTGACGATGGGCGCGCTGGTCGCACCGCGCTGGCTGGGCGCGATCGCCTGGGTGATCGCGCTGGTCATCGTGGTGTTGAACGTGAAGCTGCTGGTGGACACCTTCGCCGGGGCGTAAACCGCATCCCTGGGGTCGGACTCCCTGCCGCAGGCAAGGGCTCCGACCCCGCCATCTCCATGCTACAGATGCAACGCAATCGCGGCCTCGATCTGCTGCGGCGACTGGAACCCTGCCAGGCGGGTACGTTCGTCCCCGTCACGGAACAGCGAGAGCGTCGGCGTCTGCCGCAGCCCCAGTTCCCTGAAGAACGCCTCGCCCAGCACCTCCAGCTGCACGCGCAGCAGCGTGGTGCCCTGCCCCGCGACGCTGTTGGCCACCCGGTGCAGCGACATCTCCAGCATCCGGCACCCCGGGCACTGGTCCTTGTGGAAGTCCACCAGTACGCGCGGGTGTTCGGCCAGCAGCTGCTGGAACTGCTCAGGCGTGGTGGCGTCGATGATCTGCATCGCTGTTGCTCCAGTAATGGGCCAGGACCGCATCGGTCCAAGCCTCGATGGCCGCGGCATGGCGCTCGCCATGCGGCATCTGTTCGATCTCCAGCGGCGGATAGTCGCTGTGGAAGTAGCGGATCAGCCGGTGCACAGCACCGCAGTAGTACTCCTGCCCCCACTGTGTCTCGCCGGTACCGAACACCGCCAGCTGCCGCGGCCGCTCGCCGCGCTCGGCGATGCCAGCCACCCATGCCTTCATCTCCGAAGGCGTGCGGCCGGCGTTGTCGGTCCAGCAGCCCAGCAGCACCAGGTCGGCCTCGTCGGCCGCCAGGGACGGCGCCTGCTGCAGGTCGTCGGCCTCCTGCCAGTGCACGGCATGGCCTGCAGCGCGGCAACGCTCGGCAATCTGCCGGCCAAGCTCGCGGGTGTTGCCGCTCAGTGAGGCCACCACCAGCAGGATGCTCAGCGCCGTGCCGGACTCAGAGGTCGTCGAAGCCGTTGTCGACGTTGGTCTTCTTGTAACTTGCATTGCGCATCTCGAAGAAGTCGGTCTTGGTCTCGGTGAAGTTGTCAGCGTAGGCCTTGATCCACGGCATCACGTTGTCGGTGGTGTCGCTGTACAGGCGCTCGATGCCGAGCATGCCGGCCATCTTGTTGGCGCGGTACTTCACGTAGCGCGTCATTTCCTCCACATCGATGCCATCGATGCCGTCCAGTACTTCCGATGACCACTGGGTTTCCAGTTCGATGGCGTGCTCGAACGCCTGGTGCACATAGGCGGTCAGCTCGTTGGTCTGCAGCTCCGGGTTCTCGCCGATGATGGCGCGGATCAGCTCGCTGATGAACTTGGTATGGGCCAGTTCGTCGCGGTTGATGAAACTGACGATCTTGCCGGTGCCGGTCATGCGGTTCTGCCGCACCATGTTGTAGAAGTACGCAAATCCGGAATAGAAGTTGATGCCCTCCAGGATCGAGGACTGGATCAACGACTTCAACAGGGTCTCGGCGGTCTTCTCGCGCATGAAGTCGTCATACGCGCCCATGATCGGCGCGTTGCGCTTGATGATGGTCGGATGGGTGCGCGCCAGTTCAAATACGCGGTTCTGGTTCGGCAGGTCGGTGATCGAGGCCAGCACATAGCTGTAACTCTCGTTGTGGATCACTTCCTGCTGGCCGATGATCGCGGCATTGGCATGCGCCGCCGGGTCGGTGATGTACTCGGCCACGTTGTAGATGAAGCGCGTCTGCGGTGAGTCGAGCGTGGCCAGCAGGCCGATGATCGAGTCGTAGGCGTTCTTTTCGCGCCCGGACAGCTCGCCGTACTGGCGCGCATCGGCCTTCATGTCGACCTCGTCAGGGATCCAGAAGTTGGTCGACAGCTCCTTGTAGGCCCGATAGAACGACGGGTACGGGATGTCATTCCAGTTCAGGATCCCGCTGGTGCGGCCGTTGATGATGCCGGTGCTGCGGTTGGGATGGCGCGGTTCGAGGATCTTGATGCGGTCGAGGGGGGTTGCCATGGTCGTCTACCTTCGTATTACGTGCGTTGCAGATGTAGAACCGAGCCCATGCTCGGCTGCTCTTCGCGTCGGAGCCGAGCGTGGGCTCGGCGCTACAGCGGTCAGCTGGCGCACCACTCGCATTCGCTGATGTCGATGTCGTTGGAGCGCACGTAGTACGTGGTCTTCAGGCCTTCACGCCAGGCGCTCAGGTGCAGCTCCAGCAGGGTGCTGGCGCGGATCGTGCTGGGCACGTACAGGTTGAAGCTGATCGACTGATCAACATGGCGCTGGCGACGCGCGTTCTGGCGCACGCTGGCGAACTGGTCGACCTTGTACGCCCCCTTCTCGTAGTACGGCCAGGTTTCCAGCGACAACCCCGGCGCTGCCACCGGCCGCCGGAAGTCCTTTTTTTCCTCGTAGTAGAACGCGCTGTAGATCGGGTCGATCGATGCGGTGGAACCTGCAATCTGCGCGGTGCTCATGTTCGGCGCCACCGCCAGCAGCCAGCCGTTGCGCAGGCCGTGCGTGGCGACCTCGCGCGCCAGGCTGTCCCATGCGGCGCCAGTGTAGTCGCGATCACGGAAGTAACGCCCGTTGTGCCAATCGCTGCCGGTGAACATCGGATAGCTGCCCTTTTCCTTCGCCAGTTGCGCGCTGGCCTGGATGGTCAGGAAATTGATGCGCTCATACAGGCGGTCGGCCAGTTGTTCGGCATCCGGTGAATCCCACTGGATCGCCTGCTGCGCCAGCAGGTGGTGCCAACCGAACGTGCCCAGTCCGATGGCGCGGTACTTGCGGTTGGTGATCGTGGCCTGCGGCACCGGCAGTGCGTTGAGGTCGATCACGTTGTCCAGCATGCGCACCTGGATCGGGATCAGGCGCTCCAGCACATCGGTGGCCAGCAGGTCATCCGGCGCACGGATCGCGCGGCCGAGGTTGATCGAAGACAGGTTGCAGACCACGAAGTCGCCGGCGCGGCGTGTGGTGACGATCTGGTCGCCGCTGACGATCTCCTGGATCATCCGCGTCGGGCTCATGTTCTGCAGGATCTCGGTGCACAGGTTGCTGGAATAGATCATGCCGGCGTGCTTGTTCGGGTTACGGCGGTTGACCTCGTCGCGGTAGAACAGGAACGGGTTGCCCGTCTCCAGCTGGCTGAGCATGATCCGCTTGAACAGATCGATCGCCTTCACCGTGCGCCGGCTGATGCGCTCGTCGGCCACCAGTTCGGCGTAGCGGTCGCGGAAGCTGCCCGCGCCGCGCTTCTCGTCGTAGAAGTCCTGCAGGTACCAGCCCTTGGCCTGCTTCACCTCGTGCGGGTCGAACAGGTACCAGTCGGCACGGCGTTCGACTGCTTCCATGAACAGGTCCGGCACGCACACCGAGGTGAACACATCATGCGCACGCAGGCGCTGGTCGCCGTTGTTGAGGCGCAGGTCCATGAAGGCTTCGATGTCGCGGTGCCAGATGTCCAGGTACACCGCCACCGCGCCCTTGCGCTGGCCAAGCTGGTCGACCGAAACTGCGGTGTTGTTGAGCTGCTTGATCCACGGCACCACGCCGCCGGAGGAATTGGGCACGCCCCGTATCGGCGCGCCGCTGCTGCGCACATAGCCCAGATAGGCACCCACGCCGCCGCCGTGCTTGGACACGCGGGCGATGTCGGTATTGGAGTCATAGATGCCCTGCAGGCTGTCGTCCACCGTGTCGATGAAGCAGCTGGACAGTTGCCCCCCGACCTTGCCGGCGTTGGCCAGGGTCGGCGTGGCCACCGTCATGTACAGGTTGGACAGCGCCCAGTACGCCTCGCCGACCAGCTGCATGCGCCGCTCGCGCGGCTTTTCTTCCTGCATGAGGTGCAGCGCGATGGTCAGCCAACGCTCCTGCGGCAGCTCATAGACCTCGCGGCTGCGGTCGCTGGCCAGATAGCGCGTGGCCAGCAGGTACAGGCCGTTGTAGGCGAACAGGCGGTCGCGTTCCGGGTCGATCATCCCGCCGGCCTGCTGCAGTTCTTCCTTCGAGTAGCAGCGCAGGATGTCGTTGCTGTAGATGCCGCGGTCAGCCAGGCTTTCCTGCAGGCCCACGTAGGAGCCGTACTTCAGGCCGACATCGTAGAAGCGGTTGCGGCTGGCACGCTTGTACAGGCGGCGCAGGTAGATGCGCGCGGCAAACTGCTCCCACTCCGGCGCGACGAGGTCCACGCGCGATTCGGCCTCGCGGATCAGCAGATCGACAAGGTCATCGGCGCTGATGCTGGGCTTGCGCTCGACCATTGCCTGCACCACGCGGCGGTAGTCGCTCACATCCAGCTGCGGGAACTCGGCGTGCACCGCATCGATGCTGCGCTGCAGGCGCTCGGCGTCGAATGGCAGGCGGCGGTTGCCGGCCTCCTTGGTGACCCAGGTCGGCACGCGCTCGCCACCGGCGCGCAAGGCGTCGCCAGCGCCGGCCAGATCGGCCACGCGGAAGGTACTGTCGGTCATGGTGGTGAAGCTCCAGGCTCGCACGCGCGTTGGCGGTCGATGCCATGGCGGCCCTGCACGCGATACCGGCGCACGGGGCGGTCGGGGTGGGATGCCAAAGCGCGGGAACACCAGATCGTCGGCAACAGCCTGCGCCTGCGGCCGGTATCCGGGCCGTGGGGGCGATCTGGGTCCGCACGATGGCGGCCGCGTCGACACGGCAAGCCTTCAGGGGCGGGCCGCGGGACGTTTGCTGCGTGTCCGGCGGCGGCGGCTGACCGGGAGTGACGACCACAACATAGTGGGGATAATCGGAACCGTCAACACAAGATGCGGCAATCACGACATGCCGCGACGATCAGTCGCAGGATGCCGTGTTGCACCTGCGGCGCCTTGTCGACAGCGCCTGCGTCCCCAGTTCGGTACAACATCAACTTTCCGCGGAACACCGCCCATGCGCGCTGCCCAGTACCCTTCCTTCGGCAACCCGGCCGACGTCCTCGCCATTGCCGATGCCACCCTCCCCGAGCCCGGCCCCGGCGAGGTGCGCATCCGCACCGTGCTGGCCTCGATCCACAATCACGATCTGCTGACCGTGCGCGGCCTCTACGGCTACAAGCCGACACTGCCGGCGATCGGTGGCAGTGAAGCATTGGGCGTGGTCGATGCACTCGGCGAAGGCGTCGACGGCCTGCAGATCGGCCAGCGGGTGGCCGCCGCCTCGGTGCATGGCACCTGGGCCGAAGCGTTCATTGCACCGGCACGCATGGTAATTCCGATGCCCGAGGCGATCCCCGACGAAATGGCCGCGCAGCTGATCGCCATGCCGCTGAGCGCGCTGATGCTGCTGGAATTCCTGCACGTCGAAGCAGGCCAGTGGATCGTGCAGAACACCGCCAATGGCGCGGTGGGCAAGTCGCTGGCGATGCTGGCGCGGGCGCGTGGCGTGCATGTGGCCAACCTGGTGCGCAATGCCGATGCGGTCGCGCAGTTGCAGGCGCTGGGCATCGATCATGTGTTCGACACCTCGGTGGAGGGTTGGAAGGATCGCGTGCGTGAAGCGACTGGCGAAGCACAGGCCGCGGCCGCGGTGGATTCCATCGGCGGCGACGCCAGCGGTGACCTGGTCGACCTGCTCGGCCACCACGGCACGCTGGTGTCGTTCGGGGTGATGAGCGGCGAGCCGATGCGCATTCCCGCCGGTGGCCTGATCTACAAGGAGGCCACGGTGAAGGGCTTCTGGGGCAGCAAAGTCAGCCAGGCGATGGCGGTGGAGGACAAGCGCCGGCTGGTCGGCGAGCTGCTGAAGCGTGCGGCCAGCGGCGAACTGACCCTGCCGGTGGAGCAGATCTTCGCACTGGACGACATTACCCAGGCAGCGAAGGCGGGCGCCGGTTCGGGCCGCAACGGCAAGGTGTTGCTGCGGCCTTGAGGGTAGGACAACCGGGGTCAGATCCCTTTCCGCTGGAAAGGGATCTGACCCCCAGGAGGAGTGCGGACCAACGGTCCGCACCCACCGAGTCAGTTCGTTAAGAACCTGTGATGTATAACTGAATGCGCTTTCGTCATTGGAAGGCGTACTTGCCTGCATGCGGTACTGACGGCTCCTCCCCCGTTCGGCGTTGTCGCTTCCATGTACCGCACCACCCTGAACCTGCTTGCCGGCGCGATCGCGCTGGGCCTCACCGCCGGCGCTGCCGGCGCCGCTGAAACCGCCGATGCCGGCAAGGACAGCACCACCCTGGGCACCGTGCTGGTGACCGGCTCCAACATCAAGCGCAGCGACACCGCCGGGCCGAACCCGGTGCAGATCGTCAGCCGCGAACAGATCGAGCAGACCGGTCGCTCCACCCTCACCGACGTGCTGCGCAACCTGTCGGCCAATGCCGGCAACAGTTTCGACGAGCAGTACACCGGCAGCTTCGCCGCCGGTTCTGCATCGATCGGCCTGCGCGGCCTGTCGCCGAAGAACACGCTGGTGCTGGTCAACGGCTATCGCGTGTCCAACTTCGGCTTCGCGCTCAACACGCAGGACACCTTCGTTGACCTCAACGCGCTGCCGATCAGCGCAGTGGAACGCATCGAAGTGCTGAAGGACGGTGCCTCGGCGGTGTACGGTTCCGATGCCATCGCCGGCGTCATCAACATCATCCTGCGAAAGAACTTCCAGGGCGTGGAAGTCGGCGGCGGCTTCGGTACCGCCACCCAGGGCGGCCTGGACGAACGCAAGGCCAACCTGCTGGCCGGCTTCGGTGACCTCGAACAGCAGGGCTGGAACGTGCTGTTCGGGCTGGACCTGCTCAAGCGCGATCGGCTCGATGCAGACCAGCGCGCCTTTACCCGCAGCGGCGATTTCCGCGACAGGCCCGGCGGCCGCCTGGCCGGCTGGTCCACTGCCGGTGGCAACTGGCTGTCCAACCCGCGCGCGCCGCAACCGTTCGCCAGTTGCCCCGAGGGCAGCCAGCTGCGCCCCTACAGCGATTTCGGCAGCACCCTGCCCGGCCAGGCCTGCGCCTTCAACGCGCAGCCGTTCAAGACCCTGCAGCCCGGCGCCGAGCGCCTGCAGGCGTCGTTGAGCGCGACCTACCGCTTCAACGACAGCGTCGAAGCCTTCGCCGATGTGCTGTACAGCCACAACAAGGCCGACCAGATCTTCAGCGCGCCGCTCACCGTGGGCCCTGGCCTGCGTGCCTACAACCCGGCCACCGGCACGCTTATCGACGTGCCGGCGGTGCTGCCGGTGGGCCACCCGAACAACCCGGGCAGCACGCCGCTGCCGTTCGAGTACACCTTCTTCGACCTCGGCCCGCGCCTGAAGGACAACACCCAGGTGTTCTACCGTGCCCTGGCCGGCGTGCGTGGCAGTGGCGAGCGCTGGGACTGGGAAGCGGCGGCGCTGACCTCGCAGAGCGCGCAGCGCGAGTACGTCGACAATTTCGTCAACCGCTACGCGTTCGAACAGATCCTGCGCGATGGCAGCTACAACTTCCTCAATCCGTCCAGCACGCCGGGCGCGTTGGATGCACTGCGCCTGCAGACCAAGCGGCCAGGCTGGTACAAGCTGCACGCGTTGAACGTCAAGGCCTCGACCTCGCTGTGGGACCTCCCGGCCGGTGCGGTCGGCTTCGCCTGGGGTGCCGAGTTCCGCAAGGAGTCACTGGATGCGCGCACCAGTGCACAGGTGCTGTCGGGCACCGAACTGCGCCCGGCCATCAACGTGGTCAACGGCGAGCGCCAGGTCAGCGCCGCCTACGCCGAATTGAGCGTGCCGCTGCACCGCACGCTTGAGCTGCAGGTGGCTGGTCGCGGCGACCACTACGATGATTTCGGCAAGGCGTTCTCGCCGAAGCTGGCGCTGCGCTGGCAGCCGTTGGACAGCCTGCTGCTGCGCGGTTCGTTCTCGCGCGGCTTCCGCGCCCCCTCGCTGCCGGAAATCGCGCCAGGCCAGACCGTCAGCTACGGCTCGGTGATCGATCCGCTGGATCCGCTGCAGCCCGGTGGCAGCCGTGGCGTGACCAACATCCGCACCGGCAACCCGGACCTGAAGGCCGAACGCTCGCGCAACTTCAACGTGGGCGCGGTGTGGTCGCCGGATGGCGATACCAGCATCGGCCTGGACTGGTACCGCATCGAGCAGGACAACCTGGTCAAGCCGGACAGCGCGCAGTTCATCGTCGACAACCCGACGCTGTTCCCCGGCCGTGTACAGCGTGATGCGCAGGGGCGCATCCAGTTCATCACCAACCAGTACGCCAACCAGGGCGAACTGACCACCTCCGGGCTGGACCTGGACGCCAACCGCACCTTCCGCACCGAGGGCTGGGGCACCTTCACCGTGGCCGGCAGCTGGACCCACCTGCTGAGCTTCAAGCAGCCGCTGGTGGCCGGCCAGGCGCCCTATGACGGGGCCGGCAACAACCGCCACGGCGCCCTGCCGCGCACCCGCGGCACCACGTCGCTGAACTGGGCGGTGGGCGACTGGAGCAGCACGCTGAGCCTGCAGTACGTGAGCGGCTACGACCAGCGCGTGGCGACGGCCACCAGCAATCCGGGCCTGCGCGACCGCGTCAAGCCGTATCAGCAGCTGGATCTGTACGTGGCCTACGAAGGCATTCCCAACACCACGCTGTCGCTGTCGGTGCTGAACCTGACCGACAAGGACCCGCCGTTCGACCCGGCCGGCGGCTCCAACGGTTTCGACATCAGCCAGTACAACCTGCGCGGGCAGTTCGTTTCGCTGGGCGCGCGCTACCGGTTCTGATGCGCCACCTGTAGAGCCGAGTCCGTGCTCGGCTGCTCTTCGGCAACAGGAAGCCGAGCATGGGCTCGGCTCTGCAGGGGTGTGCGGACCAACGGTCCGCACCCACCGCATCACCGGCTCAGGTGCAGGAACTGCAGGTGCCGTTCGTACTGGCTGATGATGTCGTTGATGATCTGCTTGCGGCTGTAGCCGACCAGGTCGTAGTCCTGGCTGCCTTCGAACAGATGCACTTCCGCGCGGTAGTAGCGCTGGTTGCGCAGCTGCTGCGCGGCGAACGACGGGGTCAGGTAGCCACTCAGGATCACCCGGTACAGGAAATCCTGCTGCTCGCCATGGTTCACCGTCAGCTCCATGTCGCCGGCCTCGAAGCGCGTGGCCACGTCCCAGCCCTGCCCGCGCAGCTGTTCGGCCACCGCTTCCATCGCCGGCTTCACCGTGTCATCCATGAAGCGGTAGACCTGGTCGCGCACCGGGAAGTGCATGGCCTGGCTCAGGCGCTGGCGCCAGCCCTGATGGTGGCGATCGTCACCGATCAGCGGCGAGGGCCGGTACTGCAGCGCGCGCTTGCGGTGCGATTCGTCACTGAAGGCGCGGGTCAGGCCCCACATCATCAGCAGCAGCACCGCCGAGAACGGCAGCGAGGCCAATACCACCGCCGATTTCAGTGCATCGATGCTGCCGGCCAGCAGCAGCCCGGCGGTCAGCACCGCGATCACCGTGCCCCAGAACACGCGCAGCCAGCGCGGACCATCATCCTCCGGCGCGCCGCCGTGCGAGGACAGCGTGGACAACACCACCGCCCCCGAATCAGCCGACGTCACGAAGAAGATGAAGCTGACCAGCACGGTCACCGCGATCACCGTGCGGCTCCACGGGTAGCCATCCAACAGTGCATACAGCACGGTCGGTGGGTCATCCACCGCCAGCTGCGCCAGCTGCTGCTGGCCGTGGTGCAGCACTTGGTCCAGCGCGCTGTTGCCGAAGATCGACAGCCAGGCCAGGGTGAAGCCCAGCGGGATCAGCAGCACGCCGAACACGAATTCGCGGATGGTGCGGCCACGCGAGATGCGCGCGATGAACAGGCCGACGAACGGCGCCCAGCCGATCCACCAGGCCCAGTAGAACACCGTCCAACCGCCCAGCCATTCCGGCCGGCCGCCATAGGCGTACACATCGAAACTCTTGCCGACCACGCTGCCCAGGTAGTCGCCCAGGTTCTGCATCAGCGTACTCAGCAGGTACTGGGTGGGGCCGGCGCACAGCATGAACAGCACCAGCGCGATCGCCAGCAGCATGTTGATGTTGGCCATCCAGCGCACGCCCTTCTCCACGCCTGAAACCGCGACGGCCACCGCCGCGCCCATCATGCTGACCACCAGGATGATCTGCACCAGGTTGGAGTGCGGGATGTTGAACAGGTGCGACAGGCCCGCGTTGAGGTGCAGCACGCCGAAGCCCATGTCGGCACCGATGCCGAATACGGTGGCGACAATGCCCAGCGCGTCCACGGTGTAGCCGATCGGCCCGTTGATGCGCTTGCCGATCAGCGGATACAGCGCCGAGCGCAGCGCCAGCGGCAGGTTGTGGCGATAGGCGAAGTAGGCCATCGCCATCGCTGCGAGTGCGAACACGCCCCAGCCATGCAGGCCCCAGTGCAGGAAGAGCAGCTGCATGGCCTGGCGCGCCCCGGCCTCGCCTGCAGCCGGATCGCCCTGCGGCGGCTGCAGGTAGTGGGTCAGCGGTTCGGAGACGCAGAAGAAGAACAGGGTGATGCTGATGCCGGCGGCGAACAGCATGCCGGCCCAGGAAAGATAGCTGAACTCCGGCTCATCATGGTCGGCGCCGAGCTTGATGCCACCATACTTGGACAGCGCCACACCGACCACGAACACCAGGTACAGGGTCATCGCCAGCAGGTAGTACCAGCCGACATTGAGTGCGGCCCAGTCCTGCGCCTTGACCAGCAGGCGGCCCGCACCGAGCGGAAACAGGCTGACGAACAGCGCGAACGCCACGACAACGATCGCCGCGAAGGCGAACACAGGCCGAAGGGTGCGCACCGGGGATTGTTGCGGCTCCAGTACATCCATGGGGCGGCGTTCTCCGGTAGATCAAAGGGTTAGCCGACCGATTCTGGCTGAACCGCAGTGGACAGAGCATGAAGTTGCGGCCTGTGGTCACAGGCCCGGCCCACCATTCCGTGTTATCACGCGCGCGCCGGAGCGCAACCTTGCCCGCGCGGGCCGCGGCGCGGCCACGCGCATCCTGTCCGATCACGACATTACATGCACCGCACACAGCTTGTTGCCATCCGGGTCACGCAGATAGGCCAGAAACACCTGCCGACCGGACATGTTGCGGACGCCGGGCGGATCTTCGATTGCGGTACCACCGTGAGCCACGCCAGCTTCCTGCCAGGCACGCACGGCCTCTGCACTGCCCAGACTGAAACCGATGGTGCCGCCGTTGGCATGGCACGCTGGCTGCCCATCGATCGGCGCGGTCACGCCGAACATCCGCCCATCCTTGAAGTACAGCAGCCGACCCTTTTCGTCGAACACACCCGGACGTGCCCCCATCGCGGCGAACAGGGCATCGTAGAAGCGATGCGCGACGTCCATGTCGTTCGTTCCAACGGTGATGTGGCTGAACATGCGGGCACTCCTTGTGGAAAGCCGCAGTGTCGGCGAGCGCGGGCGACTTCGCAAATCGCCCGCACCGGTGCCGCCACGCCCGCGAAAAGACCCGTTGCTACTTGGCGGTGCTGAGCAGTAGCACCGCCGCAGTGACCAGACCGATGCCGATCCAACCGATCGGACGCAGGCGGTTGCCGAACAACAGGCGTCCGCAGGTGGCGGTTCCGATCACGCCGATCGCACCCCACATCGCATAGGCGGTGGCCAGGTCCATGTAACGCACCGCCTGGCCCAGCAGGGCGAAGGCGATCCAGACCATGACGATCGCAGCGACACCCCAGCGCCAGCGGCGGAAGCCTTCCGACTTGGCCACCATCATGTTCGCGGCGACATCGATCAGCGCCGAACAGATCACGAAAAACAGAGCCAGGGTATTCATCAGTGTGCCTCCCCGAGGGTGACGCAGACGATGCCCACCACCGCCAGCACCAGGCCGGCCAGCTGCTGCAGTGACAGGCTCTCGCCGAACACGGTGAGGCCGACCACGGTCAGCAGGGTCAGGCCCAGGCCTTCCCACACCGCGTAGGCCACGCCCACCGCGATGCGACGCACCGACTGCGCCAGGAAGAAGTAGGACAGCGCCAGCGCACCGGCCATGATCAGATAACCGGTCCAGCCGCCATCGCGGGCGGCGTGGGCCATGAACGAGGTGCCGACCACTTCGGCGACGATCGCCACGGTCAGGCAGGCCCAGGCGACCAGCGCGCCACGGGCGGGAACAGTACGGGACATGTGAAACTCCTTGCAGGACGGGGACCGCGCCGCCTCATCAATGGATCCACGCCGCGCGTGGAGGGTCCGGAACGCCCCTCGCAGACAGGGGCGACGGGGGTTAGTATCATCGTCTTTTACGGTGGTATCAAAATGGATTCCATCGACAGGAGCGATGGATCAATGCCCTATTCCCCTGAATCCCTACAGGCCTTCGTGGAAGCCGCCGCGCTGGGCTCGTTCTCGGCCGCGGCACGGCGGCTGGGCAAGACCCAGTCGACGGTCAGCACCGCCATTGCCCACCTGGAAGCCGACCTCGGCGTGAGCCTGTTCGACCGCAGCGGGCGCTACCCGCGGCTGACCGAGGCCGGGCGCCAGGTGCTGGGGCACGCACAGGAAATCCTGGCCGCCGATGCGCGCCTGCAGCAGTTGAGCGTGCGCCTGTCCGCGCCGGTCGAGCCGCGCCTGACCGTGGTGTTTTCCGATGTCTACCAGCTGGATCCGGAGCAGCGGATCCTGCAGCGCTTCGCCGAAGCGTTCCCGGAGATCGAGCTGGAGTGGCTGGATGCCGAAGGCGAGGACGTGCTGGAACGGGTGAGCGGCGGCCGCGCCGCGCTGGGCCTGCTGCCCAGGCAGGAGCGCTATCCCGATGGGCTGGTGGCGCGGCCGCTGGCGCACCACAGCGAACTGTCGGTGTACGTGGCGCGCGGACACCCGCTGGCCAGCGCCGGGCGTCGCGCCGCCGCACAACTGGCACGGCATCGGCAGGTGCGCCTGAGCGCGGAAGTCGATCAGACCCGCTTGGTCACCGGCCTCGCGTGGACCGCCACCGATTACCTGATGGTGATGGAGATGGCCGAGGACGGCATCGGCTGGGCCGAACTGCCGCGGGCGCTGGTGCAGCGCTATGACCGTGGGCGGCTGGTGGAACTGGTGCTGCCGGGCTGGCCGCGGCGCATCCACAGCGACCTGCTGTGGCGACGCGACACGCCGCCAGGCCCAGCCGCACTGTGGTGGGCCGACGCGTTGGGGTGAAAAAGGGGACGGAGGGGATTAAGTCGTTTGTGCCCCGGCGGTACTGGGGCACAAACGACTTAATCCCCTCCGTCCCCTTTTTATCTGTCAGCGATGGGCGAGCGCGTAATCCAGTGCCGCGCACACCGCTGCCACCTGTGCGTCGTTGCACTGCTGCGGGGTTGCCCGCGGGCTGTCCGGGTAGACCTCGGTGGTGGTGGTGTACTTCGCGCCGGTAATGCCGGCGCACAGGCCCAGCTTCACCAGCGGATACTCGATCACGCCGTGGGCGATCACCGGCGAACCGATGATCTCGCCTTTGTCGTCGGCGGGGGCGATATGGGTGACCTTCTCCACGGCGGCAATGACCGCCTGCTGGAACGCCGGCTGCGGGGCCTCGCTGTCATCCACCAGGTAGAAGCCATCCGGAATCAGGCCCGGCTCGAACGGCTTGCCGTCACGCGCGGCCAGCGCCGGGCGGAACTCGCTTTCATCACTGTCGGTGGTCTCGTGCAGATCGATGTGCAGCACGAACTGGCCCTTGATCGGTGCAACCAGCTCGATCAGCGCGGTCGACTCGCGGGCCGGGCCATCGGCGCGGAAGTTGCGGTTCGGGTCGATCGCATCGAAGTTCCAGCGGTTGATGCGCTCGAAGCCCCACGGATTCACGCACGGCGCCACCAGCAGGTTGGCCTTGCCGGCATAGTCGGCGGCGTGCTTTTCGAGGAACTCCAGCGCGCCCATCACGCCACTGGTCTCATAGCCGTGCACGCCACCGGTAACCAGCGCGGCGGGCAGCGCCGGGTTCCAGTCGCGGCTGCGCAGGGCGAACAACGTATAGGTCTCGCCAGCGTAGTCGAGCTGGCCATAGGCCACCTTGTCGAAACGCGAGGCCAGCGCTTCGATGCGCGGCAGCACCTCCTGGTCATAGCGACGCAGGCGCTGCTGGCGACCACGCCACAGCTCCCGTTCCGCCGCTCCCCACGGCTGGCCAGGGGTTCCGACGGGGTAGAAGGCGGCTTGGGACATGGCGGATCTCGGCGAGTCAGGAAGCAATCGCCCACTCTACCACCGGGTCAACGGCATGAACCCGACGCGCATTCCATTGGCGAATCGAATCAGCAATAATTCTCATTTACGACCTTCCACAGCCTGCACCGATGCCCATCCACGCCCTGCAACCGGCCCGCCTGCCCCTGGCCGCCGCCCTCACCCTGTGCCTGCTTCCGGCCGCCAGCGTCTTCGCCCAGGACGGCGCTACCACGCTCGACAGCATCCAGGTCTCTGGCAGCTGGCTGGGTACCGGCCTGCATGACAGCGTGAAGCGCTTCGCCGGCGCGCGCACGGTGGTCGACCGCCAGCGCATCGAGGCCAGCGGCGCGGCCAGCATCGGCGATGCCATGCGCCGCATCCCCGGCGTGCAGGTCACCGACAACTCCGGTACGGCCGGCAGCTCGGTCTCGCTGAACATCGGCGTGCGCGGCCTGACCGGGCGCTACTCGCCGCGCTCGACCGTACTGCTGGACGGCGTACCGCTGGCGGTGGCGCCGTATGGCCAGCCGCAGCTGTCGTTCGCGCCGACCAGCCTGTCCAACATCGAATCGATCGACGTGGTGCGCGGCGGCGGCGCGGTGCGCTACGGCCCGCAGAACGTGGGCGGCATCATCAACTTCAGCACCCGCGCCATTCCCACCGAGGCAGGCCTGCACGGCGAAGCGGGCGTGCGCTACACCGCCTACGACCATGGCGGCGGTGACAGCACCCAGTACAACGCCTTCCTCGGCGGTACCGGCGACAACGGCCTGGGCGCGGCCCTGCTGTACTCCGGCCAGGACGGGCGTGGCTGGCGCCAGGGCAGCGATGACCGCTTCAACGACCTGGCGCTGAAGTTCGCCTATGCCATCGACGCGCAGCAGGAACTGCGTGCCAAGCTGTCGTACTACGATGTGCGCTCGCTGACCCCGGGCGGCCTGACCCGCGCGCAATACGAGGCCGACCCGTTCCAGAACACCCGCTCCACCGATTTCTGGAAGGGCCACCGCACCGGCATCGACCTGGGCTACACCAACACGCTGTCGGCCAACAGCGAGTTCGAGGTGCTGGCCTATTACAACGAAAGCAGCCGCGCCAGCTCGCTGATCAACACGGCCAATACCCAGTTGACCGTGCAGCCGCGCGATTACCGCGTGCTTGGCATCGAGCCGCGCTACACCCAGCGCCTGCACTGGGGCGCCAGCGTGCACGACATCACCGCCGGCTACCGCTTCCTGCGCGAGCGCGGCAACGACCGCAGCTACACCGTCAGCCGCCGCACCGGCGTGGCCAGTGCCACCACCCGTTTCGACAACGCGACCGATGCCCATGCGTTCTACATCGACGACCGCATCGCGCTCGGCCAGTGGCGGATCACCCCGGGCGTGCGCATGGAATGGATCGACATGGACCGCCGCCAGGCCGGTGGCACGGCGACCTTCAGCAGCCGCAACGACAAGGCCCTGCCCTCGCTCAACATCGCCTACCTGCTGACGCCGCGGCTGACTGTGTTCGGCAACTACACCACCTCGTTCGGGCCGGTGCAGAACATCCAGCTGAATTCCCAGACCGCCAGCAATCCGCTCAAACCGGAAGTGGCAAAGACCGCCGAACTGGGCGCGCGCTGGCAGGACGGTGCATTGCGCGCGGAAGTGACCGTGTTCAAGATGCGCTTCGACAACCAGATCCTGCAGGTGCCGGGCATCACCCCGCCGACCTTCCAGAACATTGGTGCCACCGACCACAAGGGCGTGGAGAGCGCGCTGGAGTACCACTTCGCCGAGGACAGTGCGCTGGCCGGGCTGGAGCTGTACGCCAACTACACCTGGACCCAGGCGATCCAGCAGTCCGGTGACAACCGCGGCCTGGACGTGCCCTTCTACTCGCGCGACACCGACAGCGTCGGCGCCCGCTACGCACTGGCCGGCTGGACCTTCAATGTCTCCAGCACCCACCAGAGCGGCCAGTTCTCCGATGCCGCCAACACCTGGGAAGAAACCGCTGACGCGCGCGTGGGCCGCGTGCCGGGCGTGCGCCTGTGGAACGCGCAGGTGGCCTGGCAGGTGCCGGGGCTGGACGACAGCGAGATCGCGCTGGGCGTGAACAACCTGACCGACAAGCGCTGGTACACCCGCAACGTCGATGGCAACGCCGGCCGCATGGTGGCTGCGCCACGCACCTTCTACGTGCAGGGCCGCTACCGCTTCTGACGCGGTAACCGCCCGATGCAGTGACGGCGGCGACCACGGTGGCGGCGTATCATGCCGCCACCATGTCACTGCCTGTTTCGCCATCGCGCCTGCATCTGGCCTTCCAGGGCCTGCGCCTGCGCCTGCGCGGCAGCGACCTGTGGTTCATCGCGCTTGCCCTGCTGGTCGGCCTGATCGCCGGCTACCTGACCCTGCTGCAGTCCGGCATCGCACGCTGGCTGCAGGGCACCCTGTACGGGCTGGACGACGGCATGCGCCTGAGCTCCCTGCCCGCGCTGACCTGGACCGCACTGCTGGTGCTGCCGCTGGGTGGCCTGCTGGTCGGCCTGGTCAGCCTGGCCGCGACCCGGCTCAAGCGGCCCCTGCTCGATGCGGTCGAAGCCAATGCCCTGCATGGCGGGCGCATGTCGATGCGCGACAACCTCATCGTGCTGACCCAGACCCTGCTGTCCAATGGCTGCGGCGCCTCGGTCGGGCTGGAGGCTTCGTATACGCAGATGGGAGCGGGCAGCGGCTCGCAGCTGGGCCGGGTGATGCGCCTGCGCCGCAACGACGTGCGCATCCTGGTCGGCGCCGGTGCCGCCGGTGCCATCGCGGCCGCCTTCGGGGCGCCACTGGCCGGCGCGTTCTACGCCTTCGAGATCGTCATCGGCGCCTACACCCCGGCCGCACTGGCGCCAGTGGCGGTGGCCGCGCTGGCAGGTGCATTCGTGGCCGACCAGGCCGGCATCGAGCCCTACCTGCTGCCGGCTGCCTCGACGATTGATGTCCGCGCCGCCGACTACGCCATTTACGGCCTGCTTGGCTGCTGCTGCGCGATGGTCGGCATCGCGGTGATGCGGCTGATCGCCTCGATCGAAGGCACGGTCAAGCGCAGCCCGCTGCCTGCCTGGGGTCGGCCGGTGGTGGGCGGCCTGCTGCTGATTCCGCTGGCCCTGGCCAGCCCGCAGGTGCTGTCGTCCGGCCATGGCGCGCTGCACCTGGACCTGACCACGCACCTGCCGCTGATCTGGATCGGCGGCCTGCTGACCCTGAAGTGCCTGGCCTCGGGCATCTCGCTCGGGTTTGGTTTCCGCGGCGGCCTGTTCTTCGCCTCGTTGTTCATGGGCACCCTGGTCGGCGCCCTGTTCGCCGGCCTGCTGGCAATGGCCACTGGTGTGCCGGTGATCGATGCCACGTCCGCCGCGCTGGCTGGCATGGCAGCGTTGGCCGCCGCCGTGGTCGGCGCACCGATGACCATGGCCATGCTGGTGCTGGAAGGCACCCACGACTTCCTGCTGACCAGCGTGGTGATGAGTGCGGTGCTGGTCTCCAGCACGCTGGTACGGCAGTGGTTCGGTTATTCGTTCTCGACCTGGCGCATGCACCTGCGCGGCGAGACCATCAAGAGCGCACGCGACGTGGGCTGGGTGCAGAACCTCAACGCCGGCCGGCTGATGCGCAAGGGCGTGGCTACCGCGCCGGCCGATCTCGATGCCGCCACGTTCCGCCAGCGCTTCCCGCTGGGTTCGGGCAGCCGGGTGATCCTGATCGACAGCGAAGGCCATTACGCAGGCATCGTGCAGATTCCGCGCGTCTACGGCGACGGCGTGAAGCCGGAGACCATGATCGGCGAGCTGGCCGAGAACCGGGACGTGTCACTGTCACCGGCCGCGGACGTGGTCAGCGTGATGCAGCGCTTCGACCAGACCCAGGCCGATGAACTGGCCGTGGTCGCCGCCGACGGCCAGGTCCTGGGCGTGGTCTCTGAAGCCTTCGTCCGCAAGCGCTACGCCGAGGAACTGGACAAGCGCCAGCGCGAACTGATGGGCGAGCGCGTCGACGACACCGACTGACCCCGCCAAAAGGGGACGGAGGGGATTAAGTCGTTTCTGACACTTTCGAAATCCGCGCATGGCGTGGATCTACTGTCACCTCGACCGGGTAGACTCCGGCCATGCGCTTCATTGAGACCTTCCAGGCCGGTCCCTTCGCCGACACCGTGGTCAGCCTGCTGGCCGCCTTCGTGCTGGGCACGCTGATCGGCGCCGAGCGCCAGTACCGGCAACGCACCGCCGGCCTTCGCACCAACGTGCTGGTGGCAGTGGGCGCCGCCGCCTTCGTCGACCTGGGCATGCGCATCGCCGGCAGCGCCGAGGCGGTACGGGTGATCTCCTACGTGGTCTCCGGTGTCGGCTTCCTCGGCGCCGGCGTGATCATGAAGGAAGGCATGAACGTGCGCGGCCTGAACACCGCCGCCACCCTGTGGTGCTCGGCGGCGGTCGGCAGCTGCACCGGCGCGGACATGCTGGCCGAGGGCGTGCTGCTGACCGTGCTGATCATCGCCGGCAACACGCTGCTGCGGCCGCTGGTGAATGCGATCAACCGCATCCCGATCAACGAGGCGGCGACCGAAGCCACCTACGAAGTGCGCCTGAGCGTGGATGCCGAAGCCGTACCGCGGGTGCGCGAGCGACTGGTCGATGCGCTGGAGGCCGCGCAGTATCCGGTGGGCGATGTGCAGGTGGTCGAGCATGCCGACGCGCCTACCGACGTGATCGCGGTCCTGGTCAGTACCGCGGTCAGTGCCGACGAGCTGGATCTGGTGCTGGCACGGATGGAGCACGTGCCGGGGGTGCTGCATGCCACGTGGGAAGTCAGCACCCGCGATTGATTCATCCACGCAGGGCGTGGATCTGCCGAGGTCGTGCTGCAGTGGATTCACGCCATGCGTGGATACGCTTCTCTCACCCACCCGCCATGCGCTGCTGTGCCCGCAGCAGCTTCCGGAACGATCCGCACTTCCGGGCATCCTCTGCCTGCGGGCAGGCCGCCGCACGTTGCAGGTGCCGGCGTACCCGTTGCAGCTGGATGATCTGCTGCTGCAGCACATCAGCCTGCGCCAGCAGGGCCTCACGATCCAGCGTAAGGCATCCGCGCTGCGGCGGCAGCGATGCGCCGATCTGCTGCAGCGACAGCCCGGCTGCCTGGCCCAGGCCGATCAGTGCCAGCCGCTCCAGCACCTGCTCGTCGTACTGCCGGCGCAGGCCGCGACGGCCCACTGCCTGCAGCAGCCCAAGCTGTTCGTAGTAACGCAGGGTCGAGGCCGGCACGCCACTGCGCTTGACCACTTCGCCGATATCCAGTTCACGCACGGGCTTGACCTCAAGTGACCTTCAAGCGCCAACCTATGGGCGACTTCCCTGCAAGGCAAGACCATGACCCGTACACCCCCCGTTGATCAGAGCGCCCTGTGGAACGGTCCTGGCGGCCAGGTCTGGGTTGCGCAGCAGGCCATTCTCGATGGCCTGTTCCAGCCCATGGCCGACCTGCTGGTGGCCGAACTTCCGGAGACCGTCACGCAACTGCTGGATGTAGGCTGCGGTACCGGTGCCAGCCTGCTGGCATCAGCCGCCGCACGCCCGGCGACACACAGCACCGGCCTGGACATCTCCGCGCCGATGCTGGCGCTGGCCCGCCAGCGCGCCGAGGCTGCGGGACTGGACGCGGACTTCATCGTGGCAGACGCGCAGCGCCATCCTCTGCCGTCCGCGCACTTCGACTGGATCCAGTCGCGGCTGGGCGTGATGTTCTTCGAGGACAGCCAGGCCGCGTTCGCCAACCTGCATCGTGCCGCGACACCCGGCGCTGGGCTGCGCTTCATCGCTTGGCGCAGTGCCGACGAGAATCCATTCATGACCACGGCCGAGCGCGCCATCGGCGATGCACTGGATCTGCCGCCCCGGGTACCCGGCGCGCCGGGACAGTTCGCCTTTGCCGACGGCGGGCAGGTACAGCGGCTTGTGCGGGCCGCTGGTTGGAAGGATGTGGAGGTGGTTGCGGTAGACCTGCCCTGCTCGATCGCCCGCGAAGACCTGCCCACCTATGTCGGCCAGCTGGGCCCGTTGGGGCTGGCCCTGCGCTCAATGCCGGAAGCCCGTGCCGCCGTGCTTCGCCACCAGGCGCTGGCTGCATTCGCGCCGTTCATCGAAGGCGACCGCGTACGCGTGGATGCCGCCTGCTGGCTGGTCCGCGCCCGCGCGTAGGAAAAGGGGACGGAGGGGATTAAGTCGTTCTTGCCCCGCGTGTGCAGGAAACGACTTAATCCCCTCCGTCCCCTTTTTCTTTACAGCGCCTCGCCGGCGTCGGCCAGGCGCGATTCGATCAAGGCGTACCACTGCTGCAGCACGTCGATCAGCATGTCCAGCTCGGCGTCGGTGCGCTGTGCGCGGCCGCTGCGCAGGCAGGCCTGTGCTTCCTGCAGCTGGGCCAGGAACCCTGCCACGGTATCGGCCTGCAGGATCAGGCCGGGCAGGCGCCGGCCCGGGATGCGCACCACGGCATGGTTGCCGAGCTGGCCGTACACGCTGAGCGTAGCTTCCGTCTTCATGGAGAGTGGCAGGAATTGGGCATTCATCGCGTGCACCGTTTGAAGACCTGAGCCGCAGGCAGGCGTGGACGACGGGGGAGACGTTGCCACGCCTGCCGGCGGTCAGGGGGGACTCGGGATGCCGGGGCACCGCCCCGGCGCAGGAGGGTCAACGTGGCTGTGCCATCCCGGCGATCTGCACGCGCCGGTTCGGCGCCAGGCAGGCAATCAGCTCGCGCCGGTTGCGCTGCCCGCACTGCACGATCGGCTCAGCCGCGCCGCGTCCTTCGGCGCTGATGCTGGCCGCAGGCACGCCGCCCTGCACCAGCGCGCTGCGCACGGCCTCGGCGCGGCGCTGCGACAGCGACTGGTTGTAGCTGGCGCTGCCGATACGGTCGGTATAGCCGGTCACCCTGATCGACTGCACCTGTGCGGCTTCGCGTACCTGCGCCAGGATGCCCTGCACCGCCTGCTGCCCTTCCGCGCTCAGCACCGCGCTGTCGAAGCCGAACAACGCGTCGGCCGACAGCCGCAGCGGCTGTTCCGGCAGCGGTGCCGGTGCCGGTGCCGGCGGGACCGGTGGCCGCGGCGGCTCCAGCACGGCCGCGCACGATTCCGGCTTCCAGTAACCCGCCTGGGCAATGCCCTTGCTGTCAAAGCGGACCTGGAACTGGCAGGTGAAATACTCCGCACCTTGCGCGGTGCGGAAGTTGAACAGGTAGTTCCACTCGCGCACGCCCCACATGCCTTCATTGAAATGCGGCGTGCCCAGCAGCGTGTACAACTGCCGCTTGCTCATGCCCGGCGCGAAGCGGCGCAGGTCGGCGGCGTCCGGATAGATGCCTTCCTTCAACGAGGCCCTGGAGGCCTCCGGGAACTGCACGGCGGTGGCTTCGACGGGACCGTCGGTGGCCGGCGCATGGCTGCGGCAGGCGGCCAGCAGGCCCATCCCCAGGATCAGGCCCAGCGTAGCGGCATGTTGGCCGGCGCGGGCGATGCGATGCTGTTTCATGTCATTCCCCCTGTAGACGTTTCCGCGATGCCGGGCCGCGGGCGCGGCCCGGCGGCGGGGATCACCACTGGATGCCGGCACCGACGGCCACGCCGGCCTCGCCACGGCTGTTGGTCGAACCGCTGAACTTGTAGATCCAGCGCCCGCCTTCGGATACACCGGAGATGCCCAGCGCCACGCCCGATTCGCCGTTGTAGCTGCCAGCCGCGATCGAGGCCATGCTGCGGCCCGCCTCGCTGGGCTGCGGCAGCGCTGCGGTGGCCATCGCCGAGGCGATACCGGCCGAAGCACGGTTGTCGGTCTTGCGCAGGTCGCGCTCGAAGCCACCCATGCGCTCGTCGGTGTAGGCCTTGGACCAGTCCAGGGTCTGCGCCATGCCCGACTTCAGCTGATCCACGTTGACCGCGTCGGTACCGGCGGTGCCAGCGGCAACGTTGCGCACCGTGGTCGGGCCGCTGCTGGTGCTGCCCAGGGTGACGCTGTTGTAGTTGGTCGCACCGTTCACCGTGGTGTCGTAGCGGATGGTGCCCTGCTGCGACGCCTGCAGCTGGCGCACGTTGACCGCGTCGGTGGCCTGCGAGCCGTCGGCCACGTTGACCACCTGGCGTTCGGCGCCGCTGGCACCCACCGAGACCGTGTTGGCCCGGTTCGCCACCGAACCTGCACCCAATGCCACCGAGTTGTCGGCCTGCGCCTGTGAACCATTGCCGAGCGCGGTCGAGTTGGCACCGGCGGCAGTGGAGCCTGCACCACCGGCGGCGGAGTTGGCGCCGCTGGCGGACGGATCGGCCAGGTTGTTGGTGTTGTTGGCGCGGAAGCTGCCCGCCACGTTGGTGATGTTCTGGATCTTCTGGTCGGTGTACTTCTTCGACTCGTCGATGGCGTAATTCACGCCGTTCTTCAGCTGGCCGACATTGGTTGCGTCGTAGGTGTCCGAGCCGTCGGCAACGTGGGTGATCTTGCGCTCGCTGCCGCTGCTGCCGACCGAGACCTCACCGGCCGAGTTGCTGGCACCGGTCTGGCCGTAGGCGCCGGTATAGCCGCTCTGTGCGCCAACGCTGGCCACCGAGCCGGCACCCAGTGCCACGCTGTTGCCAGCGCTGCTGCTGGCACCGTTGCCGACCGCCACGCTGTTGGCACCGGCTGCACTGGCCTGCGGGCCGACCGCCACCGCTTCCGCACCGGCCGCGGTGGCTGCGGCCGCCGTCGAGTTCACCGCCAGGTAGGCACTGCCACCGCCACCGTTGGTGATGCGCTGGTTGAGGACCTTCAGCGAGCCATCGACGGCAGTGAAGGCGGCGGTGACGTTGTTGTAATCGCCTCTGGTGAAGGTGCCATCGGTGGCGATGCTGGAAATGCTGAACGTCGGCGCGGTCCACGCGTTGGTGGTGCCGTTGTAGGCAGTGGTGCCGCCGAAGTAGTTGGCGATGGTGCTGTGGGTGCTGAACAGCTGGTCGCCGGTGATGGCGTCGCTGCTGCCGGCCAGGATGCTGCCGGCGGCGACGTTGGTGATCTTCACCGCACCGGTACCGGTGCCCGTCAGCGTCACGCTGTTGAGCACGTTGCCACTGCCGTCGACATCGTATTTCACGGCCAGCTTGTCGATCTCGCCGGTCTGGTCGGCAACGTTGGCCAGCGAGTTGCTGACCGCATCGAAGGCGGTGCCGACGTCGGTGTAGCTGCCCTTGGTCACGGTGCCGTTGGCGGCGACGTTGTTGATCGAGTACGTCGGTGCGGTCAGCACGCCGCTGGCGCTGACCGCAGCACCACCGCCGAGGTGGGTGGCCACAGCCTGGTTGGCGGCGAACAGCTGGGCCCCGTTGATGGCCTCGCTGCTGGTGGCGCTGACCTGGCCCGGGCCGAGATTGCGCAGCGTGGTGGCGGTGCCGGCCTGGCCCAGCGTGGCGCTGGCATAGTTGACGCTGCCATCGGCGTTGAGGTCATAGCGCAGTGCCCCCTGCTCCGAGGCCTGCAGCTGTCCCACGTTGACCGCATCGGTGGCCGCGGTACCGGCCGCCACGTTGATGACCTGACGCTCTGCGCCAGCGGCACCGATGGAAACCGTGTTGGCACGATCGGCAAGGCTTCCCGCACCCACTGCGATGCTGTTGGCTGCCGTCGCCCGCGCATTGGTGCCGACCGCGATCGAATCGGCGCCGCTGGCCACGGCCTCGGTACCGGTCGAGTTCACCCGCAGGTACTTGGTACCGCCGTTGCGGATATCGGTGATCTGCGTGTTGAGGTTGACCAGCGAACCATCCACCGCCGCGAAGGCATCGGTGGCGTTGGTGTACAGGCCCTGGGCGATGGCGCCGGTGGTGGAGATCGTGCTGATCTCGAACAGCGGTGCGGTGAAGATGCCGCTGGCCGGGTCAAAGGCTGCACGACCACCGAAGAAGCTGGCGATCGCGCTGTTCGTTGCCGCCAGCTGGCCACCGTTGACGGCCTCGAGGCTGCCCGCGGTGACCGCACCGGCGGCGAGATTGCCGATGGTGGTGGTGCCGGTGCCTGCGCCGAGGGTGACCCGTCGATAGTTCGGATTGCCGCCGGCGTCCAGATCGTAGGTCACCGCGGCATCGGCCACGCCATTGATCAGGCTGATGGCCCCCTTCAACTGCGCTACATTGACCGCGTCGGTGTTGCCGCTGCCCGCAGCCACGTTGGTGATCTGGCGCTCGCCCCCACCGGCGGTGCCCACCGATACTTCACCGGCCGAGACCTGCGGTGCGGTGAGACCGTAGGCACTGTAGCTGGCCTGCGCGCCGCGCAGCGCGGCCGAGCGGTAGCCCAGCGCAACCGAGTTGGCCTGGTTGGAGGTGGATTCGGCACCCAGCAGGGTCTGCCCGTTGGCGGTACCGGCGGCACTGTCGCCGACGATGACCGAGTGGCCCATGCGCGCGGCATAGTCAGCCGTCGGCACGCCGGTCGGGTTGCTGGGATCGTTCACGCCATCACCGGGGAAGGCGACATTGGCATCGACCTTCGGCAGTTCATGGCGTGCGTTGGCGCCGATCACCACTTCCTTCGAGCCGTTGGCGAAGGCGCCATCGCCCATCAGCACCTGGTAGTCCTGTGCGGCGTTGACGGCCCAGCAGGAGATGTCGGCCAGCGCGATGTCCAGGCACTTGGCCGCCCAGGCCGGGGAATCCTTCGGCAGCAGCAGGCCCAGCAGGCCACCCGGATTGCCGTTGTTGATGTTGTAGATGTAGCTGTCGGAAGTGACGCCACCGATCAGGGTCAGGTGCGAGCTGCCGCCCGTGGCCGCGCCGCCCAGACCGTTGAGCGTGCTGCCGACCGGCGACAGGTTCACCACCGGCAGGCCCAGCACATTGACCGTCGAATAGGTCTGCATCACGTTGGCATTGCTGAGCTTGAGATTGCCATTGCTCAGGTAGCCATTGCCGCCGAACAGGCTGGTGGTGGTCGGCCCGATCAGCTGGCCGACATTGCCGACCAGGCCACCGGTGCCGATGATCAGGCCGGCATTCGGGTCGGCCGGCGCCGGTGCCTTCGGGCTGGTCGGCGGGATCGCCGACGGCTGGGTCAGGCCGAGACTGCCCAGCGTGCCTCCCACCAGGCCACCCACGGCGCTGCCCAGGTTGCCGACAGTGCCATTGAGATTGCCGTTGAGCAGGTTGCCCACCGCGCTGCCGACGTTGCCCAGCGTGCTTCCCAGCACACCGCCCAGGCCTGTGCCGGGGCTACCGGTGGTGCCGTTGAGAATGCCGCCCACTGCACCACCGACCGTGCCGACGGTATTGCTAAGCGTGCCGCCCACCGCGCTGCCAACCTGGCCGACGGTGCCGCTCAGAGCGCCACCCACCGCACTGCCGACGGTACCGACAGTGCCGTTCAGAGCGCCACCCACGGCGCCGCCGACTTGGCCAACCGCGCCATTGAGCGCACCACCCACTGCACTGCCGACGGTACCGACAGTGCCGTTCAGTGCGCTGCCCACAGCACCACCGACCGCACCGACCGAGTTGTTGAGCGCGCCGCCCACTGCACTGCCAACAGTGCCGACAGTACCGACAGTACCGACAGTATCGTTCAGAGCACCGCCAACTGCACCACCGACTGCGCCGACCGTGTTGTTGAGCGTGCCACCCAGTGCGCCGCCGACCTGGCCAACGGTGCCGTTCAGAGCTCCGCCCACCGCACCGCCGACGGTACCGACGGTGCCGTTCAGTGCACCGCCGACTGCGCCGCCAACTGTGCCGACCGTGCCGTTCAGAGCACCGCCAACTGCACCACCGACTGCGCCGACCGTGTTGTTGAGCGTACCGCCCACTGCGCTGCCGACCTGGCCAACGGTGCCGTTCAGAGCTCCGCCCACAGCACCACCGACCGCACTGACCGTGTTGTTGAGCGCGCCGCTCACGGCGCCGCCAACTGTGCCTGCCGTGCCGTTCAGTGCACCGCCAACTGCAACACCGACCACGCCGACTGTGTTGTTGAGCGTGCCGCCCACTGCACCGCCGACCGCGCCGACTGTGCCGTTGAGTGCACCGCCCACTGCGCCACCGACTGTTCCGACAGTACCGTTCAGAGCGCCGCCCACTGCGCCACCGACCGTGCCTACCGTGCCGTTCAGTGCACCGCCAACCGCACCACCGACTGCGCCCACCGCGTTGTTGAGCGTGCCACCCACTGCACCGCCGACCGCGCCGACTGTGCCGTTGAGTGCACCGCCCACTGCGCCACCGACTGTTCCGACAGTACCGTTCAGAGCGCCGCCCACTGCGCCGCCAACCGTGCCAACGGTGCCGTTCAGCGCACCACCCACCGTGCTACCGACCGCACCCGCGGCACCGTGAAGCGTCCCGCCGACAGCATCCACTGCTCCGCCCACCAGACCGCCGACGCCCAGCGCGCTGTGCTGCGCGGCTACGGTTGCCTGCCCGGCCAGCTTCAGGTTGCGATCGGCGACTACTTCCTGGCCGTCCGGCGCCTGCACGCGCACCTTGCCCGCGGCGCCGGCATCGAACGCGGCACTGATGGCGCGATCATGCGTGTCACCCGGCAGTTCCTCCTTGGCCGGCAGCGTGACCGCCGCCGTCGCCCGGGCCTGGCCCTGCCCCTCGATGTGATGGCCAGCCACCGCCAGATGCGCGTCGGTGTCGCCGTCGACAGAGGCCTTCAGGGACGAACCGCTGAGGCCCGCTGCCGCCTGGGCACCCGAATCGATCGAAGCGACCTGATGGCCAGCGATGCCGACCTTGGCCCTGGCGCGCGCATCGGCAGCCACGCCCAGCGGCGCCTGCGCGCCCGGCGCAACGTGCGCTGCCAGCGATGCATCCACCTGTGCCGCCTTGATCGCAGTGTTGCCCAGGCCGACAGTGGCGCGTACATCGGCCGCCAGCGCCGGCACGGCCACCTGCTTCGGCGTGGTGTTCGCTGCCAGCTTCACCTGCACGGCGGCCGGCAATACGTCACGCACCACCGGCAGCGATGTGGTGTTCAACTGCAGGCCCAGGCGAGCGTCCGCACTGATCGCGGGGCTGCTCTGCGCCTGTCGCGCGGCGGCAGCCAAGGCCACTTCCGCGTCGACCTTGACCGGCATCGGCTGCGCATACTTCGCCGCAAGCGCTTGCAGGTCGCGCAGCGACTGATTGGTTTCCGATGCCCCTGCGTGGCCGCTGGCCAGCGCGCACAGCAGTGCCAGGGCCAGCGCGGTGGGCATCAGCAGGAAGGCGCGCGGATCGCGTGCGGCGCCGCCGCCGCTGTCGCCGGTGGCCAGTTCCGAGGCCACAACCAGAGCATTGAGCTGGCGGTTCCATACACGCCGGTAGATGCGGTTCATGAGCATTTCCCCCGTAGGCGAACAACTGGAATGTCAGTGGACTTGCCGTTAGGCAGGTGACTGACATTTCAGCGGTTGCAACGGTGGCGGCGCACTTCAATCCGGCACGGCAATCGCGCATTCCGGCAAATCCACGGCCGGAATCGGCAGCCGTTTATGCAGAAGCGGCAACATGATCGGCAAGCGGATGTGCAATTCCGGCACGAATGCCGCGAGAACCCTTGCGGGGCTTGGCTCAGGCCGGCTGGCCGATCTGCGCGGGCGCGCGCATCAGGGTATCGCGCGGCAGTTCGCCGAATACCTTGCGGTAATTGTCGGCGAAGCGCGAAAGATCCCACAGGCCGCAGCTGAGGGCGATGGCTTTCACCGAGCGACGGCTGGAATCGGCCATCGACAGGCTGCGGCAGGCCGCGCACAGGCGCAGCATGGAGAGATACCGGTTGGGCGAGGTTCCAAACAGGTCCTCGAACGCATAACGCAGGCCGCGCTCGCTGACCCCAGCCGCATCGCAGATTTCATTCATGTAGATATTGCGGCGCAGGTTGAGCCGCATGAAGTTCTCTGCCCGCTGTGCGATCAGATAATGCGTACGCCGTGCACGGCTGCAACCCGGGCGATCCGCCGCACCGGCACCCAGAAGGGCCTGCACATGCTCGTGCAGCAGGGTTTCAGTTTCTTCCGGCTGCAGGCCTGCACCCTGCCCCAGCTGCAGGTGCAGCTGCTGGTAGTGGCGTGCCAACGGCGTGCCTTCGCTGGCCAGATTGAACAGTGACAGTGCCTGGCCAGCGGGAGGCGTGCTGCGCAGGCTCAGTTCGGTCAGCTTGCGCTGCACCCGTGCCACCGGCAGCAGCATCAGGGTCATGTGCGTGCCTGGGCTCAGGGTGAACTCACTGATGCCTTCCGGCATGATCGTCAACGCCATCCCCGGCGTGAGCGGTACGCCATGGCACCAGCTCAGCGTCTCATCGGTGGCGTGCAGGTACCCGAGCATCGCCCAGTCCGGCGGCAGCATGAAACGGCCGCGGCAGTGGAAACCGCAGCTGATGCTGCAGAACAGGGCTTCCTCGTGCACGCGCGAAGCGAATGCCGCACGTGGCCCATTGCCATCGAGCAGCAGCAGTTCGACATCACAGACACGAAGCACGCCGCTCAGCGTGGCCAGGTCTATCGACCGCAGGCCGCTGTCGCCGCTGTCTCCTACCCCACCATCGACCATGACAGTGTTGTCCCCCGTTGATCCGCCATGCGATGCGGCCCCCACTGCCTGACAGGGCGCGCAGCGATCCAGAAACCACTTCCGTTGTCGTGCAGGCCGCATCGGCTCCGATGCGGCCAACCATGGAAATGCAACAGCTTGAATGCGAGTATGCCCGATAATCGGCGAAGGTAAACCCGCGGGCTGCAATGAAGAAAAAAGATACACAGATGAAGAAAATGTCGGCGCCATTGGCACGGTCTTCGCATGCGCCGGAAAATGGAAATCACATAATCTGCACGACCATGAATCGTTTTGCCTTCGAACGGATTCTCGTCACAGAAACGGCCTGAAAGTTTCAGCATCGCGGGGTTTCTGCCGAATTTGCATATAGGTTCCTGTTGCAGCCAACTTCCATTCAGGCAAAGTCGATAGCACGGTGATCCGGCCAACTGATCCGGCCGCACCCAGGGGGACAGCATGACCACGCACGCATCATTGGATGCCTCGACCACCGGCCCCGGGCCGAGCGGTCGCGACCGTGCGGCTGGCGGCCTGCCTGGAGACGATCACCCTGCTTGAGCACAGCGGGCCCATCCCGCCGTGCCTCCTCCGCCAGGACGCGCGGAGGCCCACGGACGATCCCGGCGGAGCCGGGCCACCGCCCAACGCAGGTGTACTGCATCCGCAGACAGGTAGAGGGAGACATTGGTCATGAACGCATCGATCCGCAAATTCCTGAAGGAAGAAGACGGTGTCACCGCGCTCGAGTACGGGCTGCTGGCTGCCGTCATCGCTGGTGTCCTGATCGCGGTCGGCAACGACCAGATCAAGGGGTTCTTCGAAACGCTGTTCAAGAACCTCTCCGCACTGGCCACCAAGGCGTCGGGCTCGACGACCTGAGCGGCGACCGCGCGCGGCCGGCAGAGCCGCGACGGTGGGGCGCATGGAACCAGGCGAAGACCGTCCAGTGACGGACGACGGAGTGTGCGATGACACTGCTGGGATTGTTGGCCATCGGCGTATGCCTGCGGATCGCGATCAGTGATCTGTATGCCCGTCGGGTGCCCAACGCCTGGCTGATCGCCGCTTGCGTGATCGCCACCGTGGTGATCGTCTTCGGCCAGTTCAGTGCGCCGCGCCAGCCGTGGCTGCCCCACGTTGCCGGCGCGGCGCTCGGCCTGTTGGCGCTGCTGCCGTTCTATGCCCTGCGCTGGATGGGCGCCGGCGACGTGAAGTTCTTTGCCGTGCTGGGGCTGATGCTGGGCTGGCAGGCGCTGCTTCCGGTCTGGCTGGTCGCCAGCCTCGCCGCCGGGTTGCACGCCGTGCTGGTGCTGGCGGGCCGGCGCCTGGGCGTGTTGCTGCCCGGCCACCTGCAGATGCAGGTGAATCGCACCAGCACGCAATGGCACGCGCATCCGGCCCTGCGCGACATGCAGACCGCACGCCAGGGACGACGTGGCATTCCCTATGCCGCCTACCTCGCACTCGCCGCCATCGGCTGGGTGCTGGCAAGCATCTACGGAGGTGCACCATGAACATCCGCAGCCCGCGCCAGCAACGCGGCGTCGCCAGCATCGAGTTCGCCCTGATGCTGATGCTCGGCCTGTTGCCGCTGCTGCTGTTCACCTTCTCCGGGGTGATGATCATGGCAGCGCAGCAGACCCTGGCCACCGCCTCGGCCGAAGGCGCGCGCGCCTCGCTGCGCTACGGCACGGCCGGCGAACGGCGCACCGCCGCCTGCGTCGCCGCACGCACCTCGATGCAATGGCTGCTGCAGTTCTCCAAGCAGAACGTGGACTGCAGCGCGGGGGGCAGCAATGCCATCGTGGTGTCCGCGCAGGCGCCCTGCGCCGGCCTGGCCACGGCCCAGTGCATGACCGTGACAGTCAGCTACGACTACGCCAGCCATCCCTTCCTGCCCGGCACCGCCACGCTCTACAAGTGGGTGATGCAGGCTCCCATCCGCAGCGTCGCGGTCGCCCAGCTCGATCTCGGCAGCGGCAACTGATGACCGGTATTTTGGAGACGGTTCCATGCTCAAGTTGACCCGCATCGCTGCCGTCGCCCTGATCGGCCTGGCCGTGCTGCTGGCGCTGATCGCCTTCATGATCGGGCGCAAACCGGCCGCACCGGTCACGGCCGCGCCGATCACGCACAACGAAGTGCAGGCCATCACGGTGGTGGAAGCCGTGGCGCGCCTGCCCGCGGGCGAGCCGATCAGCGCCAACGACCTGCGCCTGGCCCAGCGCACCTCCCCCGTCGCCGGTGCCGCCACCAGCATCGCCGCCGTGGTCGGCAAGGTGCCGGTGCAGGACATCGCCGAAGGCAGCCCGGTCAGCAGCAGCGCATTGGCACAGGGCTTCTCGCTGCAGCTGCGGCCGGGCGAGCGTGCACTGGCCGTGCCCGTGGACGAACTGGTCGGTGCCGGCAACCGCATCCTTCCCGGCGACTTCGTCGACGTCTTCCTCAACCTGCGCAATGCCCAGCCCAGCATCAACAGCCCCGCCGAAGCCGCGCAGACGCGCCTGCTGCTGTCGCGCCTGCGCGTGCTGAGCTATGGGCAGCAGGACATCGCGCCGGTCGCCTCGGAAGCCACCTCCAATAGCGAGGCCGACACCCGCAACGACCCGCGCGCGGCCGACATCACCGGCAGTGGCGGCAGCCACAGCAGCAATGAAGCCCCGCAACCCGCGCGCAGCGCGGTGCTGGCGGTACCGGTGGCCGACGCCAATCGACTGCTGCTGGGTGCGCAGCAGGGCAAGCTGTTCCTGGCGCTGCGCAATCCCGCTGATACGGGCCTGCCCGACCTCGCACTGTTCCCTCAGTCGCGCGGCGTGATCGATCCGCTGCGTGGGCTCGACGCAGAGCAGCAGCTGGCACTGCAGCGCCCGGAGAACCACGCCTTCGCCGGTATCGACGGCGACGCGCTGGCCGGCCGCGGCAGTGCCCCGCCACGCAGCAACGCGGATGCACCCGCACGTGCGCCGGCGCCCCGTCGCAGCGCCCCGCGCGCTTCGGGTATCGAGATCATCCGTGGCGACAGTTCCGCCCCCCGTGGCTCCCTTTGACCTGCATCGAGCGCATCCATGACCGAACGTCGCCGCCGTCCACGCCTTTCTCCCCGCCAGCGGTGGCTGGCCCTGCTGCTGGTGCTGCTGGCACCGGCAACGAGCGTGGCCGCCGATGACCTGGTGCTGCAGGCCCGTGAGCAGCGTCCCTGGAACCTGCCGGCCGACCTGGAACGGGTGGCCATTGCCGACCCCGGCGTTGCCGACATCGTGATGCTGCGCGGCCAGCGCCAGGCGCTGCTGGTGGGCAGGATGCCCGGCACCACCACCCTGCTGCTGTGGCACCGCAAGCAGGCCGAGCCGCAACGGGTGACAGTACGGGTGCAGAGCGCCGTACAGGGTGCGGCCAGCACCGGCGGCAACGATCTGGTGTTCACCCAGCAGGACCAGCAGGGCCTTTTGCAGGGAAGCACTGACAGCGTGCTCTCGCACATGCAGGAACAACGCACGGCGGCGATGGCACTGGGCAAGGAAGGTGCGCTTGCCGATACGTCCACCATCAGCAGCGGCGGTGTGGTCCAGGTCGAGGTCAAGGTGGTCGAGTTCAACAAGACCGCGATGAAGCAGATCGGCATCAACTTCCAGAACCGCAACGGCGGCTTCGCCTACGGCTTCGCGCGGCCCGGCACCGGGTTGCCGGGCAACACCGGCCTGCTGCCCGGCATGAAGGAAGGCAACAGCAGCAACGAGGCCGTCTCGCCGATTTCCTCGGCATTCCGCCTTGTTTTCGGCTCGACCAAGGGGCTGTGGAACGCCGATGTCGAACTGCTGCAGGCCAATGGCATGGCCCGCGTACTGGCCGAGCCGACGCTGGTGGCGCTGTCCGGGCAGAGCGCCAGTTTCCTGGCCGGTGGCGAACTGCCGATCCTGGAACCGCAGGGGCTTGGCACCACCACCATCACCTACAAGCCGTTCGGCATCGGCCTGACCGTGACCCCGACCGTGCTGGCAGCGAACCGCATCGCGCTGAAGGTAGCGCCCGAAGCGAGCGACCTGGACTACAGCAATGCCATTGTGCTCAACAACGTGCAGATTCCCTCGATCACCACCCGCCGCGCCGACACCACCGTCGAGCTGGGTGATGGCGAGAGTTTCGTCATCGGGGGCCTGGTCAGCTCCAACATCGTCTCCAACGTCAGCAAGATTCCGCTGCTGGGCGACCTGCCGATCATCGGCTCGTTCTTCCGCAACTTCGATTACAAGCGTCAGGACAAGGAGCTGGTGATCATCGTCACCCCGCGCCTGGTGCAGCCACTGGCGCGCAACACCGAACTGCCGCTGCCCGGCGAGCGCGAAGCCAGGCCGCATCTCCCCGAGTGGGGTTCCTGGTTGCTGGGTCCGGTCAGCCAGGACCCGGTGCCCGGATTCTCGCGCTGACTCCATGATGCCTGCGATACCACGCCCATGCCCTACGCCACCGCCCAGCCGCTGCATCCGCAAGGACCGCCAATGAACCTGGTCCTGTACGGCATCGACCGCGAACTGCTGCCCCGGCTGGCCGCCAAGCTGCCGCCGAGCACCGCCCTGCATTGGCAGGACAGCAACGCCCCCACCTCCGCCCAGGACCTGCAACGCGGCCCGCAGAGCTTGGTGCTGCTCGACTTCCGGCCCGAGCATGCGGCCGCCTCGAGCGTGCTGGCGCAGCAGCTGCAGCAGACCCAACCGGACCTGCCGCTGGTGGCCGTGGGCGCCACCAGCGCCGGCCAGGTCGAAGGCGTGGTGATCGCGCTGCGCGCCGGCCTGCGCGATGTACTGGACCTGGACAGTGACGACGCAGGCATCGAGGCGGCCTTGCGGCGCGCCCTGTCTCCGCGCCCGGCAGCGGTTGCCCAGCACGCACACAAGGCACGCCTGATCGTGCTGCTGGGTGTGCGCGCCGGCGTCGGCACCAGCACCCTGGCCGCACATCTTTCGGTGCTGGCGCAGCAGACGCGCGCCTTGGCCCAGGGCGAAGCCGTGCAGCAGGACGGCCTGCTGATGGAGCTGGCGCAGCCCTCCGGCGACCTCGCGCTGTACCTCAATCTCGACAGCCGCTTCCACTACGAAGACGCGCTGCGCAATGCCAGCCGCATCGATGCCACCCTCGCCCGCACGGCCATGGCGCGCCATGACTCCGGGCTGGTGCTGCTGGATCGTGCCAGTGGCAGCGATGCCGTTCCGCCCTCGGATCCTGGCGCGCTGCTGCAGCGCCTGCGCGGCGTGTTCGCCAGCGTGCTGTGCGATGCCGGCGGCTGCCCGTTGCGGCAGCTTCCGCCCCTGTTGCTGGACCAGGCCGACGAGATCTGGCTGGTCACCGATGCCTCGATCGCCACGCTGGTTTCTCTGGACCAGGCCCTGAAGCACCTGGCGGGCCAGCGTGAGCGCGAGAAGCGCCTGCAACTGGTGATCAACCGCCACGATGACAGCAGCGGCATGAGCCCGGAACAGATCGCACGCCGCTTCGAAGTACCGCTGCTGGCGACGCTGCCCGAACGACCGCGCGTGCGCCTGGCCGCCAGCCAGGGACACCTGCTGCTGCAGGATGCCCCGCGCGACCCCTATCTGCGTGCCCTCGCCCCGCTCGTGTCGCGCCTGGATCCGGCCGCCTGCCCGGTCCAGCCGCATGGCCTGCGGGAAAGACTCTCCCTTGCCCTGGGTGGATCGCAATGGAAGACAAGGTAACCCCGTTCCCGCACGCCGTTGCCCGCCCGGTACTGCCCGAATCTGCCCCGGGCCACCTGCCGTTCGCGCAGACCGAGCAGTACCAGAAGGTGCTGTCGGCCGCGCATGAGCATCTGCTCAACAGCATCGAGGACGAGCGCATCGACATCGATTCCTGGGCCCCGGACACCATCGCCCGCTGGGTGCAGGTGCAGACCGTGGGCTTCATCCAGGAATGGCGCATCCCGATCAACGAAGAAGAGATGCAGGTGGTCGCCGAGGGACTGGTCAAGGAGCTGACCGGTTTCGGCCCGCTGGACGACCTGCTCCACGACCCCTCCATCGAAGACATCCTGATCAACGGCTTCAAGGACGTGCACGTTTCGCAGGGCGGACAGCTCAAGCGCGCCACCCAGCGCTTCACCGATGATACCCACCTGCTGCGCATCCTGCGCCGCATCCTCGCCCCGCTCGGCCGCCGGCTGGATGATTCCAATCCGATGGTCGACGCGCGCCTGCCCAACGGTGGCCGCCTCAACGCGATCATCTCGCCGCTGGCGGTGGACGGACCGATGGTGTCCATCCGCAAGTTCCGCAAGGACCCGTTCACCCCCGACGAACTGCTCGCCAAGGGCACCTTCGACGCACCGATGCAGGCACTGCTGAAGGCGATGGTGCTGGGGCGCTGCAACATCCTGGTCTCCGGCGGCACCAGCTCGGGCAAGACCTCGCTGCTCAATGCCCTGGCCAGCTACGTGCCGGCCGATGAGCGCGTCATCACCGTGGAGGACACCGCCGAGCTTTCGCTGAACCATCCGCACGTGGTGCGCCTGGAGAGCCGCATCGGCGGCGCCGAGGGCCAGGGCGCGGTCAGCATCCGCGACCTGGTGCGCAACAGCCTGCGCATGCGCCCGGACCGCATCGTGGTCGGCGAAGTGCGCGGCGCTGAAGTGCTGGAAATGCTGCAGGCGATGAACACCGGCCATGACGGATCGATGGCCACCATCCACGCCAACACGCCGCGCGACTGCCTGTACCGCATCGAGATGCTGGCCGGGTTTGCCGGCTTCCAGGGCAGCGAAGACAGCCTGCGCCGGCAGATCGCCAGCGCCATTGATTTCATCGTGCAGATCTCGCGACTGGGCAGCGGGCGCCGGGTGCTGGTCTCGATCACCGAGATCACCGGGGTCAGCGACAACCTGATCACCACCCAGGAGATGTTCCGCCACGAGGTGCAGATCGATGGCACCGGCCGCGAGACCGACCGCTGGATCGGCCTGGGCTTCCATCCGCATTCGCACAAGCTGGAGCCGTTCCGCCAGCAGCTGCGCGAATCACTCTACGGGGACTTCTGAACATGGGCACCGGCCTGCTGCTGGGCGTGTTGAGCATCATCTCGGTGCTGCTGGCGCTGGCCGTCTGGCTGTGGGGTACCGCCAGCAGCCGTGAACAGCGCCAGGCCTCGCTGCAGCACACCGAGCAGCAGCTGGCACGCGGCAGCACGGCCGGTGCGGTGCCGGCCGGGCCTGCCGTTGCGGCGGCGAACGATTCGGCCCGCCCCGCCAGCAGTGGGAGCCGCGCATTACCCTGGGATGGCGTCCTGCAGCGCGCCGGCCTGCAGCCGGGCTGGAAGCTGCCACTGATGCTGCTGGTACCGGGACTGGTGCTTGCGGTCGTGGCGGCGGTGCGGCTGGGCACGGCCTGGATGTTTCCGCTGACCCTTCTGCTGTACCTGCTGGGCTGCTGGCTGTGGGTGATGCGCCGGATCACGAGACTGCGCGCGCAGCTGCTGCACCAGATGCCGGACTTCCTCGACAACCTGGTCCGCCTCACCGCGCTGGGCAACAGCCTGCAGGCCGCGTTCCAGGTGTCTTCGATGCAGACCAGCGCGCCACTGCGCGGCCTGCTGGACACCACGGTGCGCTATGCGCGCAGCGGCATGGAGCTGGATCGTGCATTGAGCCTGGCCGCACAGCCGTACCGCATGGACGTGCTGAAGGTGCTGGCGGTGGTGATCGGGGTGAGCGTGCGCATCGGCGGGCGCGCCGACCAGATCCTGCAGCGCATGGGTGATTTCATGCGCGACCTGGAGCAGGCCCAGCAGGAGTTGGCCGCCACCACGTCGGAAACCCGCATGTCGGCCTGGGTATTGGGGCTGCTGCCACCGGCCAGTGCGGTGCTGATGGCGATCTCCAGCCCGGCGTTCTTCCAGCCGGTGCTGCATGACCCGCTCGGCCACAGGATCCTGCTGATCGCACTGGGCCTGGAACTGCTCGGGGCGTTGCTGCTGTACCGCCTGGCCAAATCGCTATGACCGCCCGCAGCTACCCGGGAGGTGCCCGATGAGCGCCAGCGCCTGGTTCGCCCTTTCGCTGCTGGTGCTGGCAGCGGGCGTCGCCCTGCTCGGCATTGCCGGCTGGGTGCGCAGCCATCGCGAGCACCGCACCTCGGCCGCGCTGAAGACCGCCCTGCAGCCGCGCGAGGAAGCCCGCGACACCGAGGCCACGCGCCGCGACTCGCTGGGCTGGCTCGAGCGCTTCGGGCGCTCGCTCAGTGGTGGCCGCCTGGAGGCCGCGCTGCTGGCCAACGAGGACAGGCTGCTGCTGGACCTGGCCGGCTGGAACACGCGCCGCGGCACCGCCATCTATCTCGGCCTGCGCCTGTTGCTTGCGCTGCTGGTGCTGGCGCTGGCGCTGGCGTTCAGCAGCGCGCACGGTCTGGCCAGGGTGATGGTGGTGATCGGTGCGCTGGCGGCCGGGCTGCTGCTGCCCAAGTTCGTGCTGTCGTCGTGGGTCAAGCGCCGCCGCCGCGCGGTCGAGAACGAACTGCCCTTGCTGATCGACCTGCTGCGCCTGCTGCAGGGCGTGGGCTTCAGCATGGACCAGAGCCTGCAGACGCTGGGCGACAAGCTGCGCGATGCGTTGCCGGTACTGGGCGGCGAACTGCAGGAAGCCAACGTGGCCTACACCCACGGCCGCACCCGCGCGCAGTCACTGCGGCGCTTGAGCGAGGTCTACGCCGATGACGACCTGGCCAGCCTGATGCAGCTGATCCTGCAGGTGCATGCGCACGGCGGCGCCGTGCAGGAACCGCTGCGCCAGTTCAGCATCCGCCTGCGCGAGCAGCGCCGCAACACGTTGAAGGAAAAGGTCGGCAAGCTCTCGGTGAAGATGACCGTGGTGATGATGCTGACCCTGTTGCCGGCACTGATGCTGGTGCTTGCCGGTCCAGCGCTGGTCGCGCTGGCCACCACCATGTCCAAGATGGGATCGCCCTGATGCCCGCCCTGCGCACCCCCTGCCTGCTGCTTGCCGTCGCCCTCGCCACCCTGGCCAGTGGCTGCGCATCGACCACGCCGAAGTACGTGCGGGCGCCCAGCCTTGCGCCGCCGGAGCCCGATCCGCAGGACAGCCGCAACACCTATCTGGAGCTGATCGAGCGCATGCAGCAGCAGGGCGCCTGGTATGCCTCGCTCGCCCACGTGGAGGCCTTCCGCCAACGCTATGGTGATCGCCCCGCCCTGCGCCTGCTGCAGGCCGACGCCCTGCGCGAGACTGGCCAGAGCGACGCAGCGGTCGCGCTGTATCGCGAGCTGTCCAGCGGGCCGCAGGCCGCCGCGGCCGCCCACGGCCTGGGCCTGATCGCTGCACGCCGCGATGACGACGCCGGCAGCGAACAGGCGCTGGCGCGCGCCACGCAACTGCAGCCCTTGAACACCGACTACCTGGGCGACCTGGGTTATGCGCGGCTGCGCGCCGGCCAGTTCGACCAGGCGCGCGAGCCGCTGGCCAAGGCCCTGGAACTGTCGCCAGGCAACGCCAAGGCCACGGCCAACCTCGCACTGTGGGCGCTCCTGCGCGGCGACCAGGCCACCGCGGAGCGCCTGGCGGCACAGGCCAACCTCAACGACGAAACGCGCCGCAGCATCCAGCAGCAGGCCCAGCAGATCCGCACGCGCCTGCAGCAGCGGCAGGCGGCGGCCGCCGTCAACGCCCCTGCGCCTGCGTCCGCGGCCAGCAGCGAACACGGCGCCCGTGCGTCGGGCAGCACCCGGCTGGCAGCCGAACCACGCCGCGAAGCACGTGACGAGCGCGATCCGCAGCGCCTGCCACCGTCGATGCTGGAACGCTTCAGCACCACCGAACACCCGACCGGAAGCACACCATGACTGCGATGCGCCTGACCCGACGCCTGTTGCCCGTGCTGTCCTGCCTGCTTGCTGCCGGTGCCGTGCAGGCCCAGCAACAGCCATTGACCGGACAGATGCTAGGTGGCCCCTTGCCGTCGGCACCGGCCGCAGCACCGATGCAGGCCGAGCCGCTTCCCACCGTGGAGCTGGCCGCACCCGCCGCATCCGCGGCGGTGGCAGCGGTGCCACCGGCACTCCCCGCAACCGACGGTGCCCCGCCGGCAACACCGCGTGCGCGCCTGCAGAGCGGCGAAGCCACCCGCAACCTGTTCCGCCTGCAGGCGTCGGGACAGCAGGCCGGCCAGCGCCTGCCGATCCTGGGTGACCAGGCCACCCTGAGTTATGCGCGTTACCTGAAGAGCTTTGAACACGAGATCCCGGACTTCTTTGAGACCGATGTTGCCCGGTCCAAGGATGCCTCCTCCTCCGGACGCTGAGGTAGGCCATGAAACGCCCACGCCAGTTCAGTTTCGGCCGCGCACGCGGCGGCATGTCGGTCACCATGATGCTGGTCATGCTGGCCTTGCTGGCGATGCTGGGCCTGATCGAGATCGGCTATCTGTTCTGGGCCAAGCGCGATGCGCAGAAGGTTGCCGATCTGGCCGCACTGGCCGGCGCGCAGCGACTGGAGTTGTGCAGCGCGGACAACAGCGACAACAGCGCCGCCCGGCAAAGCGCACTGGCCCAGAACAGGTTCGCAGGCACCTTGCAGGTCCGCTGCGGCAACTGGAGTGCCAGCCGCGGTACCAGCAACCGTTTCGTCACCAGCGTTGATGCCAGCAACCCGCGCAATGCGGTGCAGGTGATCGCCGAGCGCAGCGTGCTGCCCTTCTTCGGCCAGAACCCCAGCCTGCCGACCGTCAGCGTGCAGGCGGTCGCCCGCCGCTCGGAGCCCACGGCGGTGTTCGCGGTGGGCTCGCAGCTGCTGCGTACCAATGGCGATTCCGTACTGCTGTCGACCCTGCGCCTGGTCGGCCTGGATGTCAGCAATGCCACGGTGCTGTCCTATGACGGTCTGGCGCAGGCCAACGTCACCCCATCCGGCCTGCTGAAGGCACTCAACATCCCGGTGAGCGCCAACCTCAGCGTGGCCGATTTCAACCGCCTGCTGTCGGTCAACAAGATCTCGCTGGCGCAACTGGTCGATGCCACCGCCACCGTGGTCGGCCGTGACTCGACGGTGGGCGTGCAGCTGCGCGCCCTGTCCGACCTGGTCGCCACCCAGCTGGACATCAACAAGCTCAACATCGTGCTCGGCAGCCAGGCCGGCGGCGGCGGGCTGTTCGCGGAAGTTGTCTCACCCGACGGCACCGTCGGCAGCGCACTGGAATCGAAGATCAACGTGCTCAACCTGATCAGCACCGCCATCTCCATCGCCAACGATGGCAACGGCGTGACGATCAAGGGGCTGGACCTGCTGGGCATCAACATCCAGGGCGGCGTGGTCGAGCCGCCGTCGATCGCCATCGGCGGCGTCGGCACCCGCGCCTACAATGCGCAGGTGCGGCTGATGGTGGACGTGGACAGCAACAACCTGTTCGCGCTTGGGCCGCTGCTGAACCTGCTCGGCACGCGCCTGCACCTGCCGCTGCACGTCGACGTGGCCAACGGCATGGGTACCCTGACCGGCATCCAGTGCGGCGGCAGTCCCCCCAAGGCCACCATCCAGGTCGATTCATCGGTGCTGCGTGCCTGCGTCGGCAACGTCGACCCCGCACAGCGATTCTCCAAGGCCAATGTCTGCGACGCCACGCTGCAGAACGAACAGCTGTTGAAGCTGCTGGGACAGCCGCTGATCAACGACAGGATCACCCTGCCCGCCCTCACCGGCTCACAGAACCTGACCCTGGCTGCGGGCGAGACCGGCTCGACCCGGATCAATCCGCTCGCGATCGGTGACGCAGTGTCGAGCCTGGTCAACGAGCTGCTGCGGGTGCTGTCGGGCATGCTCAGCTCGCCCAAGCAGGGCATGAGTGCCAACGACACGGCCAAGGCGCTGGCCGATCGTTACCTGCAGGCGGCCTTTCCCACTGGCGGACGCTACAACGTCGACCAGGTCATCCCGCTGCTGCGCGATGGCGATCCGGCACGCAACCTCGCCCCGCTGGGCAACTGGACGGTGAAGAATGGCGTCCCCAAGCCCTGCCTGCTGGGCCTGACCACCTGCTGGGAAGACGGTTCGGTGTGGACCGGTTACAGGACGACCGTCACCGGCCAGGGCCTGGGCCTGCTCGATGGCCTGCTCGGCTCGCTGGTCGGCGGCCTGCTGATCAACCGCTGCGACAGCCTGCTCGGCAACCTGATCGACTACAACGGCTGCGTGCGCAACAACCTGGCGTCGTACATCCAGACCGCGCCGGCGGGTTTCCTCGATGGCGCCAGTGGCAGCGGCGTCGCCAACCCGGACGGAAGCGTCAGCTGCAGCGGCCTGCTGTGCACCGTGCTGAAGCCGATCCTGGCCGCACTGCGACCGGTGCTCAACAGTGTCGGCACTCTGCTGACCAACCTGCTGGCCAGCGTGCTGGGCCTGGAACTGGGCCGGACCGACGTCAACGTGCAGTCGATCCAGTGCAGCGCGGCACAGCTGGTCTATTGAAATCGCGCCGTGACCGCCGCCCTTGGCGGCGCCCGCGCCCATGCTAGACTCCCGGCGGGGAACCACCTTCATCTCAACCCACACTCATCCGTGGATGGTCTAGACATGCGAGAAACTTCAGGGGGCGCGGTCTTCGCCCGGCACGCGCGCAACGCAGCAGTGCTGGCCGTGGCCATGATGCTGGTGGCACCGGCGGCGATGGCCGCGCGTGGCGACCGCGAGGCTGCAGCCGAACCGGCGCGCAGCGCGCCGGTGGTGCGCAATACCGTGGACGAGCTCAAGCAGTTGATGGATTCGCGCCAGCTGACCGAGCTGCGCACCACCTACAACGGCAACTACGGCGCCAGCCTGCTGTTCAACGCCAATACCCTGACCTACTACGTCGCCCTGTTCCAGGAGAAGAACTTCTGGCGGGTGATCAAGACCGATGCGGTGGACAACGCCGAACGTGTCTACCGCACCTTCGCGCAGCAGTCCGAGCAGCTGGCCCAGGTCTACATCGACACCACCCGCCTGGAAGCCGGCAAGCGCTACACCGAGCGCCTGGTGGCCTACAACGAAGAACGCCTGCGCACCCTGCAGCAGGAAATGGAACAGCAGCAGGCACAGTCGGCGCAGGTCAGCGCCGCCCTGCAGCAGGCCCAGCAGCAGGCAGTCAGCCTCAGCACCGATGTGCAGAGCACCAACAGCCAGCTGGACGCCCTGCAGCGCCGCATCCAGATCCTGCAGGCCGAACAGGGCAACCCGGAGTTGAGCCTGCCCAAGCCGGACAGCGTGCCCTCGCCGGCACCGGCCGCCACCAGCGACGGCCGCTGAGAGCTGCACTCACGGCATTGCACACGACGGCGCCCCAGGGCGCCGTTGTTGTTTTCGGCGCTTCAGTGCACCACTTCACTGGCAGGCGTCGTAGACCGCGTCATCCAGCTGCCGGCGCTGCACGAAATCCAACCGCCGACGTTTGAGCAGCGCCTGTCCGCGCTGGCGGCGCACACGCTCGCAGGCCGCCGCATCCGTACTGATCGTGATCAATGCGCCCTGCGCCCGGATGGCACGACGCGGGCGACGCGACGGCTTCGATGGCGTGACTGCGGGAACCACCGCCCCACGGGACAATGACTGCTCCGCCGGGACATCCCAGCGCCACGCCGCCCGGCCCTGGCAGGGTGTCTGCTGGTAGACCGGATGCGGTCCATCCACGCATTTGTAGACATTGGTCTGAGCCGGCGCGGCCATCGGCAACAGCAGGCACAACAGCAGGGACCATCGCGTGGCGGGCATCCGGGCATTCCACAGGCGGGCTGCGGACATCCTCGGCGCGCGACTCGGGTCCCGCCAGAGCGATATGCGTCACATCCTCTGCAATCCAGCACAGCGGTGCAAGTCCGTCGCCGGCACCTGCGCTGTACTGCCGAAGGCACCGGCAGCCTGCCGGTGCCTTCCCTCCCTTCCGCCAAGGAACCTGCAATGAGCAACTTCGTCACCGTCGCCGACGGCGCCCGCATCTTCTACAAGGATTGGGGCAACGGCCAGCCGATCGTGTTCGCCCACGGCTGGCCGCTGTCGTCCGATGCCTGGGACCCGCAGATGCTGTTCATGGGCCAGAACGGTTACCGCGTGATCGCCCACGACCGCCGCAGCCACGGCCGTTCCAGCCAGACCTGGGACGGCAACAACATGGACACCTACGCCGACGATCTGGCTGCAGTGATCGAGGCGCTGGACCTGAAGGACGCGATCCTGGTCGGCCATTCCACCGGCGGCGGCGAAGTGGCCCACTACATCGGCCGCCACGGCAGCACGCGCGTGGCCAAGGTGGTGCTGGTCGGCGCCGTGCCGCCGCTGATGCTCAAGACCGCTGACAACCCGGCCGGCACCCCGCTGGAGGTCTTCGACGGCATCCGCAAGGGCACCGGCGGCGACCGTTCGCAGTTCTTCAAGGACCTGACCACCCCGTTCTTCGGCGCCAACCGCGATGGCAACACGGTCACCCAGGGCATGCGTGATGCGTTCTGGCTGCAGGGCATGCTCGGTGGCGTCAAGGGCCAGTACGACTGCGTGCACGAGTTCTCGGAAGTGGATTACACCGAAGACCTGAAGAAGATCGACGTGCCGGCACTGGTCGTGCACGGTGATGACGACCAGATCGTCCCGTTCGATGCCTCGGCCAAGCTCTCCTCGCAGATCATCAAGAATGCCGAACTGAAGGTATACGCCGGTGCCCCGCACGGCCTGACCATCACCCACGCCGAGCAGTTCAACGCCGACCTGTTGGCGTTCGCGCGCAGTTGATGTGCCGCGGCGGCACTGTAACGGTGCCGCCGCCCCTTCGATCGCAAAAAGGGGACGGAGGGGATTAAGTCGTTTGTGCACAAACGACTTAATCCCCTCCGTCCCCTTTTTTTGTCAGATGTCGTTGTGGTGATGCGGCACAGCGGCAGGCAGCGGGTCATGCCCACCCACGAAGTGGCGCACCACCGGCGCACGCTCACCGCGATGCAATCCGCGCAGCACTTCCTGGATCGCCCTGTCGTCGGCGGTGATGCGTTCGTGCTGGCGCAGGTGCTCCAGCCACGACGGGGTCACGAAATACTCCAGGTGGATGCCCGGGGTGGCCACATCCTCGACCACGCCCCAGACCACGGCGCCATCGCGGCGGCGGATGGTGCCCAGTGCGCGCATCTGCGCCTGGAACGCGGCGCGATCAGCATCGTCAATGCGGTACTCGATGGTCACCAGCACCGGGCCTCGATCATTGGATACCGGTACCGACAGTTCGGGGGCTGGCCAGTGCCCCGCCGGACGCAGGTTCAGGTCTTCGGTGCCGGCGATGCGCACGCGCCACACCAGCAACCCGCCGATGACCGCACCCGCGGCAGCCACCAGCAGGGCCAGCTCCGGCGAGGTGCGCTGAGCCAGTGCGCCCCAGCTCAGGCCGCCGGCGGCCATGCCGGCAGAGAACACCATGATGTACAGCGCCAGCGCACGCGCACGCACCCACGCCGGCACTGCGGTCTGCGCCGCGATCTGCAGCGACGACAGCACGGTGATCCAGGCAAAGCCATTGACCAGCATCACCAGCGGCAGCACGTACCAGCTTCGGGTCAGCGCCAGCCCGACCAGGCTCATGGCCAGCGACAGGGTCGCCAGCAGCACCAGCAGGTCGCGATCCAGCTGCGCGCGCAGCTTCGGCAGCAGCAGCGCACCCCCCACCGCACCGATGCCGATGCAGCCGAGCAGCATGCCGTACTGGCCCGCCCCGCCCTGCATCTGCCCACGCACCACCACCGGCAGCAACGCATTCATCGCTGCGGCGAAGAAGAAGAAGCCGACCGACTTGATCAGCACCGCCTGCAACCGCCCGGCGCGGCTGGCATAGCGCAGGCCCGCTTTCAGGCCCGCACCGAAGCCTTCCGGCGGCAGGCTGGACTGCTTCGGGTCGCGCTTCCAGCCCCACACCACGAACAGCATCGCGGCGAAGGTGATGGCGTTGAAGCCGAAGGCCCAGACCGCACCGAGCTGGGCGACGATCACGCCGCCGATGGCCGGGCCGATCGAGCGCGCGATGTTGATGCCGATCGAGTTCAGCGCCACCGCCGAGGCCAGCATCGGCTGTGGCACCAGTTCGGACACGATAGCGGCCTGCGCCGGCATCGCCATCGCCGCACCGCAGCCCATGCAGAAGGTCAGCAGCACCAGCAGCTGCGGGGTCAGCATGTCCATCGCGGTCAGCGCCGCCATCACGGCGGCGACCAGCAGCATCCAACCCTGCGTGGCCAGCAGGTACCTGCGGCGATCAACGATGTCGGCCAGGGTTCCGGCGGCCAGTGCCAGCAGCACGATCGGCACGGTGGTGGCCGACTGCACCAGGGCCACCATCAACGGCGAGCCGGTACGTTCGGCCATCACCCAGGCGGCGGCCACGTCGTTGACCCAGGTGCCGATGTTGCTGGCCAGGATCGCCAGCCAGATCGAGCGGAACATCTGGATCTTCAGTGGGGACCAGGCGCCTGCGGCCTGTGCGGGGGGGTGCGACGCGGTTGCGTTCACCATTGCCATGCTCCAACGATCGAGGCGAACAGCGTGTCCCGGCCGCCGGCCTGCTTCAGTGCAGGCCCGGCATCGACCCAGGCCAGCTGCAGCTGCCATTGCCAGTGTTCGCTGGCCTGCCAGCGGGTTTCGGATTTGTACTGCGTGCCGATGCGGCGCGCGCCGCCGGCGCTGCCCGGCAACGCCACCAGCGGTGCCGGCGTGGTGTAGACCGCATCGGCGCGACGATGCTTCCAGGCCATCTGTACGCCCAGTTCCGTGGTCAGCGCGTCGTGCAGGCGCAGTGTCAGGGTCGGCTGGACGTCCATCAGGTTGGCCGGGGCCAGCAGGCTGGCCTCGCTGAAATAGGCCGACTTCGGGAACAAGGCATTGAAGGTGCCCAGGCGGCCGTCGTGCAGATTGCCATCGCCACTGGCGATGTCGGCCTTCAGCCCCAGACGCGGCTGCAGCGGCAGGTCCGTCCAGCGCCACCCCGTATCGGTGGCCAGCGTCCAGGCGTGGATAGCGAGCGTGCCGGCGGTCGTTCGCAGTTCACCGCCCTGCGCCACCAGCTCGCTGTTCCAGTCCAGTGCACCAGCCTGGCCGAACCAGCGCGCGCCCAGGGTCTGCCGACGTTCGGTGCCGCTGCCGGCGGCAAAGCGCGCGCCGTCGCGACGGTAGTCCAGCAGGTACAGATCCCATTGGCCTGGGCCACGACCACGCGCGGTGGTCGCATACGCGCCCCACAAGTGGGCACCGCGTTCGCCGCGGTCATCGAAGGCGCCGGGTCGGTTCTCCAGCGGTCGCAGCGCCATCAGGTCCAGCGTGCCGAGGCGGCCTTTCCAGCCTGCACGGGCACCATCGAATGCCAGCCGGATGTTCGGCCCATCGCGCACCGACAACAGCCGCGAGCTGCCATAGCCGGCTTCCTGCCGGCCGAGTTGCAGATGGAAGCCACCGCGCTGCCAGCGCCAGTACGCCTGCTGCACGTCCAGCGCGCTGCGGTCGGTGCGGCCGGGTCCACCTGCCTTGCCATTCTCGGCATGCACGCCCAGCTGCACCCGTGCCTGCCAGTTGTCCTCGACATACGTGGCCGACGCCAGTGCACGCAGCAGACCGTAGCCGTCTTCACTGCCGCCGATACCGAACCGGGCCGGGTCGTAGTACATCCCCCTGAAGCGCAGCGAGGCGTCCCATTGCAGTTGCCCGGCGCCCATGTCGGTGCAGCGGCCGGTGTCACAGGCCAGCGCCATCCATGGCATGGCCAGCAGCGCCAGGCTCAGAAGGCGAAGCACGAGCATCCCATCGCGCCCCAGAACGCGGTCAGGTCATCGGTGGGTGCCGCATGCCGGGCCGCATGCCCGTGCGCGCCGTGGGTGCTGCAGGCGACACCGTGATGGTGGCGATGGGCGGCGGCCAATCCGGTGGCAGCACCGCCGACGTGGTAGCCACCGAAGCGGTTGACCGGCGACCAGTCCGGCATCGCCGGCGGCAGCTGCGGCGCCAGGCCGGCGTAGTCGCCGTCGGCGTGCACGATGCGGCCGCCGACCACGGTCAGCAGGCTGGTGATGTCGGCGATCTGCGCGTCATCAACGCGGAAGAAGTCGGCCGAGAGCAGGATGAAATCAGCCAGCTGGCCAGCTTTCAGCGTGCCCTTCACCGCTTCGTCGCCGGAGAACCAGGCGCTGCCCTGGGTCCACAGGCGCAGCGCCTGTTCGCGCTCGAGCAGGTTCTCATCGCCATACAGGGCCAGCCCGCCCACGGTGCGCCCGGTCACCAGCCAGGACAACGCCACCCACGGGTTGTAGCTGGCCACGCGGGTGGCATCGGTACCGGCACCGACCGGCACGCCTTCGGCCAGCATGCGCTTGACCGGCGGCGTGTGCCGCGCCGCCTGCACACCATAGCGCTCGACGAAGGCTTCGCCCTGGTAGGCCATGCGGTGCTGCACGGCGATGCCGCCGCCCAGCGCGCGGATGCGTTCGATGTTGCGCGGGGTGATGGTCTCGGCGTGGTCGATGAACCAGTGCAGGCCATCGAACGGCACCTCGCGGTTGACCTGTTCGTACACATCGAGGATGCGGGTGATGCTCTCGTCATAGGTGGCGTGGATGCGGAACGGCCAACGCTTCTCGACCAGCAGTTTCACCACATCGTGCAGTTCCGGTTCCAGCTCAGGCGGCAGTTCCGGGCGCGGCTCGTTGAACAGCTCGAAGTCGGCCGCGGAGAACACCAGCATTTCGCCAGCGCCGTTGTGGCGCAGCAGGTCATCGCCCTGGCGCGGCTGCAGTATCTCGCTCCAGCCGCGGAAGTCGTCCACTTCCTTGCCCTTGTTCTGGGTGAACAGGTTGTAGGCGATGCGCACCGTCAGCTGGTCATCGCGATGCAGCTGCTCGATGACCTGGTAGTCCTCGGGGTAGTTCTGGAAACCACCGCCAGCGTCGATCACCGAGGTGATGCCGAGCCGGTTCAGTTCACGCATGAAGTGGCGCGTCGAGTTGGCCTGGTATTCGATCGGCAGGCGTGGCCCCTTGGCCAGCGTCGCATACAGGATCAGCGCGTTGGGCTTGGCCAGCAGCAGCCCGGTCGGGTTGCCCAGCGAGTCACGCACGATCTGCCCGCCCGGTGGATCCGGCGTGTCCTTGCTGTAGCCGCAGGCGCGCAGCGCGGCGCGGTTGAGCAGCGCGCGGTCATACAGGTGCAGCAGGAACACCGGCGTATCCGGCGCAATGTCGTTGAGCTCCTGCAGCGTCGGCAGGCGCTTCTCGTTGAACTGTGCGGCAGTGAAGCCACCGACCACGCGCACCCACTGCGGTGCCGGGGTGCGGTCGACCTGGGCCTTCAACATGTCCAGCGCGTCGCCCAGCGAGCGCAAACCGTCCCAGCGCAGCTCCAGGTTGTAGTTCAGGCCACCGCGGATCAGATGGGTATGGCTGTCGTTTAGGCCGGGCAGCAGGCGCCGGCCCTGCGCGTCGATCAGGGTCGCTTCATTGCCCCAGCCGCGCATGATCTCCTCATCGCTGCCGACAGCGACGATGCGGCCCTCCTGCACGGCCAATGCCTGCGCGTGCGGCTGCTGCGGGTCGAGTGTGGTGATGCGGGCATTGCGGATGACCAGCGTGCTCATGCGACGCTCCTTGGAAGTGGAATCGAGTGCGGCAGCGGCGCGACCGGCCAGGCCGAGCGCAACCGCGGCACCGCTGGCCAGCACCACGTTGCGGCGGCCGTGGTCGAGGGGATCGTGACTCATGCGAAAGCTCCCGGAAGTCGTGGACCGTCCAGCGCCCAGGCCCCCGGCCCGGCCAGGGCGATGGCCAGCAGCACCGTGGCCCACATCAGCGGGTACTCACTGCCGCCGCGCATCCAGAACCAGCCCCTGGGCAAGGCCAACAGGACGGTGAAGCCGATGAAGGCAGCGGCGGCAAGCGCGGCGATGCGGGTCTGCCAGCCCAGCAGCACGGCCAGCCCGGACAGCACCTGCAGCAGGGACAACAGCAGCGGCAACGGCGCCACTGCCGGCAGCCCGAAACCGCGCAGCTCGGTGGCGAAGCCGGCCAGCCCCGGTCCGCCGAACCAGCCAAACAGCTTGCCCAGCGCGTGCGGCAGCAGGAAGCCGCCTGCCGCCACCCGCAGCATCAGCAGGGCCAGGTCGAGGCCGTGGCCGTGGCCGTGGCCGTGGCCGGCCAGCATGCTCAGTGCCCGCCTTCCTGCGCGCCGAACATGCGCTTGGCGTACTGGATGCCGATGCCATAGCCGCCGGCGTGGTCGCGGGCGATGCCGGTGGTCAGGTCGTAGGTTTCACCGCGTGCCCAGTCACGCTGCAGTTCAAGCAGGTACTGCACGCTGGTCATCGGCACCGCGCCGGCCTGCACCATGCGGGTGATCGCACGCTCGTGCGCTTCTTCGCTGACATCGCCACAGGCATCGGTGATCACGTGGACCTCGAAGCCCTGCGCCAGCGCCGACAGCGCCGGACCCACGATGCAGACACTGGTCCACAGGCCGGCAAGAACCAGCCGGCGCTTGCCGATGCGGTTGATCTCATCGATTACCGGCTGGTCTTCCCAGGTATTCATCGAAGTGCGGTCGAACACCGGCTGGCCCGGGAAGATCTGCGGCAGTTCCGGGAACATCGGGCCGGAGAATGACGTCTCGGCCACCGTGGTCAACACGACCGGCACGTTGAACCCCTTGGCCCCCTTGCTGATCAGCGACACGTTGTTGCGCAGCGCGGAGATGTCGATCGTGTGGGTAGCAAATGCCATCTGCGACTGGAAGTCGATCAGCACCAGGGCATGGTCGGTGGGCGACAGCAGGGCCGGGGCGGGCGTGGCGGTGGCAAGGCTCATGGGTGGACTCCGTGGGAAACATGATCAGGGGGAAGCAGCAGGGCCGCATCGCCGGCCCGATACTGGCCGGGGCTGCAGCCGGTCTCGGCGCGGAAGCTGCGGACGAAATGGCTCTGGTCGAAGAAGCCCAGCTGCTGGGCCAGGCACGCCATCGGCAACTGCGCGCTGGGCAGCAGTTGGCAGGCACGCTGGATGCGGCGGCGGCGCACGTAGCGCAGCGGGCTGGCACCGGTGCCGCTACGGAACAGGCGCACCAGGTGGAAGCGGCTGACACAGGCAGCCTGCGCCAGCTCGGTCACCCGCAGCGGCTGCGACAGGTGCTCATCGACATAGCGCAGGGCGCGCTGCAGTGCGGCGGCCTGCTGCGGGGCAAGTGGGATGGCGGACGGATCGGGCGGACTGACGGTGGCCATGCGGGGCGCCGCGAGGGGGTGGCCCATGGTGCGCTGCCGGCGTGCGATGCCCTACCCCCGTCGGTCGAGGCCGGCACCTACCCGAATGGGGGAGGCCGGCGGCCGAGCAGGCGGCGCCCGAACAAGCGCGCATCCACCGAGTAGGCGCCCGGCCCCAGCATCAGCAGCGCCGGTGGCAACGCCACCAGCGGCCACGGCGCCTGCTGCGCGAACATGGTCGCGGCTGCCATCAGGGCCGCCAGCGGCGTCAACACGCCCAGCACGAGCATGGCCGCCGCCAGCCCGCACAGCACCGCCCCCCAACCAGCATGCGTGCCAGGCGCGCACGCCGCGGCGGCCAGGCACAGCCGCAGCCACAGCAGGCCGACGCCCGGACCGCGATCAGGAAACATCACGAACAGGCGCTGCATGGCCGGGCTCCAGGGGACATGCCGGCGTGATAGCCGACCACGGCGGCCACTGCCTACCCCGTTCGGGTCACCCCGGACTGCCCCGCACCTGCCAGAATGCGCGCCATGCGTGGCCGCCCCTTCCCGTTGCAACGTCACCTGCGGACGCTGCTGACCTGCCTGCTGCTGTTGACCGCCCTGCCCGCCCTTGCCGTGCAGCGCCCGCCGGTGAGCGGCGGGTTGCCCGATTACGAGCACACGGCCTGGCGCGTCGGCCAGGGCGCCCCCGGTGACATCTGGGACATCACCCAGGACCGCGATGGCCTGTTGTGGCTGGCCACCGGCTCAGGGCTGTACCGCTTCGACGGTCGTCGCTTTGAACGCCAGGCCGCTCCCGCGGGCAGCCATTTCCCGTCCACCAACATGGTCACCCTTGCGCGGGGCCGCGACGATGCACTGTGGATCGGCTACTTCCAGGCCGGCATCAGTCAGTTTGCGCGCGGCCAGCTGCACAACTACGGCCGCGACCAGGGCGTGCCGGTGGGTGTGGTGCCACACTTCAGCCAGGACCGTGACGGCCGGCTGTGGGCCGCGATCAATGGTGGACTACGCCAGTTCACTGGCCAACGCTGGCAGCCGCTGCCCGCTGGCATGGGGGTGCCGGAACATCGCGTGCAATGGCTGCTGCACGACAGCCGCGGCACCTTCTGGGTACTGGCCGACCTGAAGATCTGGGTGCGCGCGGCCGGCCAGGCGGCCTTCAAGGACACCGGCATCGCCGTTTCGCAGATGGCGACGCTGGCCGAAAGTCCGCAGGGGGAAGTGTGGCTGGCCGACCGCGTGCGCGGTACGTCGCCGCTGGCCAACGCACGAGGCCTGCTGCCGGACAGCGAGCGCGAGGCACGGCGGTTGCCGGAGCTGGTGGCGGCGCGCCTGCAGTTCACTGCCGATGGCGCGCTGTGGGCAACGATGAGCCCGCATGGCGGTGTCGCCCGGGTCACCTTCGATGGCGACCGCGCCATACGCATGGAGCGCTTCGATTCGCCGCACGGGCTGACCGCCACCTCGGCCGTGCCGATCATCGTTGATCGCGAAGGCAATCTCTGGGTCGGCACCAATCTCGGCCTCAACCGCTTCCGCGCGCGCAGCGTGCACACGCTGGCGGTTGGTCCCAGTGATCCCTACCGCTCGCTGGTGCGGGCCAGCGATGGCCATGTGTATGGCTATGGCGAAGACCTCAAGCCCTACGACCTCGAGCGCACCCTGCTCGATGGCAGCGCCACGCAGCTGCAGGCCGCCGCGCGCCAGGCAGCTGCCCCGATCTGGCAGTTCGACTGGGTCAACCTTGCGCGCACCGTGGCCGGCCGCACCACGCGGATTCCGCTGCCTGCGCCGTTCACCGGGCAACCACTGCATGCCCTGCTGTTCCCCGACGACGAACAGGCCTGGGTCTGCACCGGCGAACGGGGGGTGCTGCACTACCAGCAGGGCCAGTGGCAACGCGAACGCCGCCTGCCCGAACAGGCCTGCTCGTCACTGGCGCTGGATGCCAACGGCCAGCTGCTGCTCGGCTATGCAGACGGCCGGCTGCGCCGCATGGGGGCGACGCAGATCGAAACCTTCGACGCCAGCCACGGCCTGTCGGTCGGGCCGATCACGGCGGTACTCGATCATCAGGACCTCCTGCTGGTAGCCGGCGAGGCCGGATTGGCCGTGCGCCCGGGCAATGGCCGGTTCGTTCAGGTGAGCACCGACATGGCTGGTGTCATGGAAGGCATCACCGGCATGGTGGCCGATGCGAATGGCTACCTCTGGCTCAATGGCAGTCGTGGCCTGGTCCGGCTCGGGAGCGATCAGCTGCGGCGCGCACTGCGCAGCCGGCAGCCGGTGACGCCCCGCCTGTTCGATGCGGTGGATGGCATGCCGGGCATCGCCCTGCAGAGCGGACCGATCGCCACCACTGCACTGGCCAACGATGGCCTGTTGTGGCTGGCCACCAACCAGGGCCTGGCCTGGCTGGACACCACCCGCTCGCACGTCAACACCATGGCGCCCAGCGTGCGCATCGGCGAAGTGCTGTACGGCAGTGAACACCAGCCACTGCGCGATGGCCTGCGCCTTCCGGCCGGCACCAGCCAATTGCAGATCGATTACGTGGCGCTGTCGTTGGCGCGCCCGGAGCGCAACCGCTACCGCTATCGCCTGTCCGGGGTCGACGACGGCTGGCAGGATGCCGGCAGCAGCACGCGCGCGTATTACACCAACCTCGCACCGGGCAATTACCGGTTCGAGGTGGAAGCCGCCAACGAAGACGGCATCTGGAGCACTGCACCCGCCAGCCGCACCTTCCGCATCGCCCCTACCTTCATGCAGACCCTGTGGTTCAAGCTGCTGTGCGCCGCCGCGGTGCTTGCGCTGCTGGTCCTGGCGGTGCGCATCCGCAGCGGGCAGCTGGCTGCACTGTTCCGTGCGCGCCTGCAGGAACGCCATGGCGAACGCGAACGCATTGCCCGCGACCTGCACGACACGCTGCTGCAGGGCAGCCAGGGCCTGATCCTGCGGCTGCACGCGATCAGCCAGTCGCCGCAGACCCCGGACAGGGTGCGCGGCCAGCTGGAATCGGCGATGCAGCTGGCCGAACGCAACCTGGCCGAGGGCCGGGAGCGGGTCAACGCACTGCGCGACGGTCCTTTCGCGGGCCGCGACCTCGCTTCGGCGCTGGCCGATGTTCACGCCGAATACGCCGGGCACGGCACCAATCCGCTGCGCCTGACTGTGGAAGGCGCAGCACCACCGCTGCAGGCCGATGCCGCCGAGGAGGTGTTCCTGATCGGCCGCGAGGCCATCCGCAATGCACTGCGCCACGCCAATGCCAGCGCCATCGAGGTAGAGCTGTCCTACGGCGCGCGGTGCTTCCTGCTGCACGTGCGCGACGATGGCGTCGGCATCGCCGACGAAAATGCCGGGCATGGCCATTGGGGCCTGCAGGGCATGCGTGAGCGCGCGCAGCGCCTCGGCGCGGAGCTGCGGCTGTGGACCCGCCCCGGGCTGGGCACTGAAGTCGCGCTGGCGGTTCCCGCCCGTCGCCTGTATCACCGCCGCCCATCGCGTTGGCGCTGGCCCTGGAGTAGAAGCCACCATGACTGAGTCCCCTGCCCCGATCGGCGTGCTGGTGGTCGACGACCACCCGCTGCTGCGTGACGGCCTGGCCGCGCTGCTGGGCGCCCATTCCGACCTGCGCCTGCTCGGCGAGGCCGCCGATGGCGAGGAAGCCATCGAGCGCTATCAGCAGCTGCAGCCGGACGTGGTGCTGATGGACCTGCAGATGCCACGCCTGGATGGTGTGGAAGCCATCGTGCGGATCCGCGCGATGGACCCGCGTGCGCGCATCATCGTGCTGACCACCTATCGCGGTGACGTGCGTGCGGTACGGGCGCTGCAGGCCGGCGCCAGTGCGTACCTGTTGAAGGACATGCTGCGCCACGAGCTGGTCGATACGATCCGCATGGTCGCTGGCGGCCGGCGCGCACCGATACCACCGGCAGTCGCTGCGAGCATTGCCGCACATGTGGTGGAGGACCGGTTGTCGCCGCGCGAGACCGAGGTGCTGCGGCATGTGGCCGGTGGCCTGTCGAACAAGCGCATCGGCGAGCGCATGCAGATTTCCGAGCAGACGGTGAAGGCGCACATGAAGAGCCTGATGGACAAGCTCGGGGTGGGTGATCGCACGCACGCGGTGACCCAGGCGCTGCGGCGCGGCATCATCAGCCTGGACGACAGCGGTCACGATTAGGGGGTTGTTCGGCAGGGCTTGCAGCCCTGCACCCGCTACGCGCTGGAGCAACAGCAACAGCAACAGCATGGATTCCGTGGGATGGCGGGGCGGTGTCGGACTGCGTGGACGCTGCAAGTACGTCCCTGCAAGCTTGGCAGCCGCATCCATGCGGCTGACACCCCACACTCCGACACCGCCCCACCTCTGACGGATTCCGATGGCGTTTGGTAGGTGTCGACCTTGGTCGACACTTCTGTCAGATATCGAAATCAATCAGGGGTCAGATCCGTTTTCCTTCGGAAAACGGATCTGACCCCAAGAGCCGTTCCAACAGACCGCAGGAACCTGTCGAAGGCTACTGAAAATCCGCTGTTTGCGCTGTTGCCGGCCAGCGGCCGGCACTACCGCAGGTGCAGGGCTGCAAGCCCTGCCGAACACCCCCCCTACTTCAAACGCAGCAGCAGACTGCCGCCCGCGCACATCACCGCCAGCCAGGCCACGCCGTGCCACCCCCACTGCGCCAGCGCCAGGCTGCCCAGCGCACCGCCAGCGGCCATGCCGATGAACATGCCGGTGAACAGCAGCGCGTTGAGCCGGCTGCGTGCCGGCGGCACCAGGCCATAGACCAGCGTCTGGTGCGCCACCAGCGCCGACTGGAAACCGAAGTCGAACAGCAGCGCACTCACCACCAGCAGCGGCAGCAGCGCGGCGGCCGGCAGCCAGGCTTCGGCCAGCAGCAGGCCGAAGCCCAGCAGCGCCACCGCGATCGCCAACCGCGCCACGGCATGGCAACCCAGGCGATCAGCGAAACGTCCTGCGAACGGTGCGGCCAGCGCACCGGCCGCACCCGCAATACCGAACGCACCCGCCGCCGCACTGCCCAGGCCCAGGCGGGCATGCAGCATCAGCGCCAACGTCGACCAGAATGCGCTGAAGCCGACCGCCAGCAACGACTGGCTCGCCACCGCGCGGCGCAGCTGCGGCTGCTCGCGCCACAACGCCAGCAACGAGCCCAGCAACGCCGGATAGCGCAGCGTGCTGGTCGGTGCGAAACGCGGCAGCGCACGCGCCATCACTGCGCCCATCGCCGCCACCGATACCGCGGCCAGCACGAACTGCGTGCGCCAACCCCATGCCTCGGCCACCACGCCACTGACCACGCGCGACAGCAGGATGCCGAGCAGCAGGCCGGTCATTACCCGGCCGACGATCTGGCCGCGCTGTGCATCCGGCGCCAGCACCGCAGCGGCCGGCACGATGTCCTGCGCCAGCGTGGCCATCAACCCGACCAGCAGGCTGGCCATCAGCAGGCCCGGCAGGTGCCCGGCCATCGCTGCGGCGCCCAGTGCCAACGCCAGCAGCGCGGACTTCAACAGGATCAGGTGGCGGCGGTCGAAGCGGTCGCCCAACGGTGCCAGCAGCAGGATGCCCAGCGCGTAGCCGAGCTGGGTCAGGGTCGGCACCAGCCCGGCGGCGCGCTCACCTGCGCCAAGGTCCTGCGCGATCAGGCCCAGCATCGGCTGGCTGTAGTACAGCGAGGCGACCGAAAAGCCGGCGCCGGCCGCCATCGCCAGCACCAGCGGGGTGGAAGGCGCGTTCGCGGGTGCGACGACGGACAGCGAAGGGATAGACATGGGGGAGTCCGGTGGAGGAAGTGGGCGTATCCTGCCCGTATTCGCCGTGCGTCTGTAGTAGGCTCCTGCACATATACTTCATACGTGACACGCATGAATGACCTCGCCACCGGCGCCGATCGCCTGGATCTGCTGCGCACCTTCCTGCGCATCGTCGATGCCGGCAGCCTGTCTGCCGCCGCCGTGCAGCTGGGCACCACCCAGCCGACGGTCAGCCGGCGCCTTCAGGCACTGGAGCGGCAGCTCGGCCTGCGCCTGCTGCAGCGCTCCACCCATGGCCTGCAGCTGACCGAAGATGGCCTGCGCTGCCAGCGCCATGCGCAACGCGTGGTCGACGAATGGGAGTCGCTGCAGGCCGAACTGCACGGCGAACCGGAAACGCTGCGCGGACGCCTGCGGGTGATGGTGCCGCATGCCTTCGGCCAGGCGCAGCTGCTGCCGACCATGCTCGCGTTCCTCGCCCAGCACCCACAGCTGAGCCTGGAGTGGATCCTGGAAGATCGTCGCCCGGATTTCATCGCCGAAGGCATCGACTGCGCGGTGCGGGTGGGACCGGTCGACGAACCGCGCATGGTCGCACTGCCGCTCGCCGAAGTGCCGCGCATCGTCGTGGCAGCGCCCTCGCTGGTGCAGGCCACCGCGATCAGCACACCAGAACAGGCGCAGGCACTGCCGTGGATTTCACTGGTCACCTACTACCGCGAACGCCTGCTGCTGCATGACGCGCAGGGGCGTGCGCATACCCTTTCGATCAGCCCGCGCCTGCTCAGCGACAACCTGTTCGTGGTGCAACAGGCCGCATGTGCTGGGCTGGGTGCAGCGGTGGTCTCGGCCTGGCTGGTGGCCGGAGACCTCGCACAAGGGCGGCTGGTGCAGCTGCTGCCGGACTGGCAGGCGCCGGCGCTGCCGGTACACGTGGTATTTCCCACCGCGCGCCAGCAGCCGCCACGGCTGCGCGCCTTCATCGATGCGATGAAGGCCGCACTGCCGCAGCTGCACGGAATGCGGCCGGCACCGCGTTAGGTCACTGGCCGCATCATCCACGCATGGCGTGGATTCCGTCCAACCCCATAGGATCGGATCCCTTCCCACCGGGAAGGGCTCTGACCCTGTCGATCACTGCGTCTTCGCCGCCTCGGCATTCCACGCCGCCACCTTGGCCTTGGTATCAGCCAACATCTTGTCCAGCGCGGCGCGGTCATACACGTTGCCACGCAGGATCACGCTGTCGATCTTTTCGGTGGCGGCAATGTCCTGCAGCGGGTTGGCGGTCAGCAGCACCAGATCGGCGGCCTTGCCCTGCGCGACACCCCCGTAACGATTCATCTGGCCGAACCAGGCCGGGCCGGAACGGGTCGCGGCAGACAGCGCCTGCGGCGCGCTCAAGCCCTCCTTCACGAACAGCTGCAGTTCCTGGTGCAGGGCGATGCCCGGGAAGTTGAACGAGTTGAGGAAGCCCGCATCGGTGCCGGCGATGATCGTCACGCCGGCTTCCTGCAGCATGGGCAGCACGGCGGCCACCTGGTGGTACTGCGCATGGCGCGCTTCGATCTGCGCTGGCGTTGCCTTGGCGGCACGTTCAACGCGCCACTGGTAGGTCGCGCGCAGGCCCGGGCCGATGTAAGCCAGGTACGGATCGTTCGCGTGGTCATCCTGGTCAAGGAAATCGAGGATGCGGCCACCGTTGAGGGTCGGGGTCACGAACACGCCGCGCCTGGCGAAATCGCGGTAGGCATGCATCGCCGTATCGCGGTCGAAGCTGGCGTCGAGGCGGCGGTTGGCTTCGGCGCGGTCGATGCGGCCGGCACCGAAGTCGCCAGCAATCTGCGCCTCGTCCTTGCTCCCGGCCTTGAATGCGTAGTCCAGATGCTCGATCGAGGCCAGCCCGGCATCGATTGCCTGCTCCACGGTCAGCGCCATCGGGATGTGCCCCGACGCCTTGAATCCGGCATTGCGCGCGGCACTGGCCGAGTACAGGAACAGTTCCGGCTTCAGCGTGCTGTCGGTGATCTTCACGAAATCGACCTTGTCGTGCTGCAGGCGGGTGATCGCCTTGTCGACGTCAGCCTTGCTGCCCACTTCGATCGTGCCCTTCCAGACCGGCTTGAGGCCTTCGATCTTCGCGCCCGAGCTGAGCAGCCGCGGACCGAACAGCGTGCCCTTGGCAATTTCCCCGCGCCACTGCAGCACCTGCTCGGGCAGGTCGCCGGAACAGTCACGCACCGTGGTGATGCCGTGCGCGATGTACAGCGGCAGCAGTGCCTTGTTCTCTTCGATCAGCGCCGGGCCACCACCAAAGTGCACGTGCATGTCCCACAGGCCCGGGATCAGGTACTTGCCCTTGGCATCGATCTGGCGGGCCGCGCTCCATTGGCTGCGCAGCTGCGCGTCCGGGCCGACGGCGACGATGTCCTCGCCACGGATCACCACGCTCTGCCCGGCCCGGGTACTGGCGTGCTCGACATCGACCACGGTGGCATTGCGGATCAGCAGGTCGGCGCGCTCGGCGGCAGACGCCGACAGCGGTGCCACCGCAAGGAGGATGGCAAGGGACAACGGACGGGAACGGAACATGGACAGCATCCTGATGGGCACGCCCAGCGTGCGGGTGGAAGGGGTTTGCATTCAGCGCACCGCGCCGTGCTGGCGCAGCAGGGTCTCAATTCCGGCATAGCCGCGCTGGCGCGCGTGCGCCAGCGGCGTCACGCCGTCGCCGTCGGCAAGCTCCGGGTCGGCGCCGGCCTCCAGCAGCAACTGCACGATCTGCAGGTGGCGCGCACCGCCATCGCCGAGCAGGATCGCTTCCAGCAGCGCGGTCCAGTTCAGGCGGTTGACATGATCGACCGCCACACCGGCACGCAGCAGCGTGCGCACGGTGGCGACATGGCCGCGCTCGGCGGCCGGAATCAGCGCGGTGCCGCCATAGCGATTGGTACTGCGCAGATCGGCGCCATGCGCCAGCGTCATCGCCAGGATCTCATCCAGGCCGCGCGCGCCGGCATACAGGTAGGCGCTGTCCTGCAACACATCCTTGGCATTGACGTCGGCACCGGCTTCGATCAGCTCGCGCGCGGCATCCACGTTGTTGCCCTGCGTGGCCAGCAGCAACGCCGTGCGACCCTGGCCATCGCGCGCCTCCAGCGTGGCGCCATCCTCGATCGCCTGCCGCACCGCATCGGCGTCGCCGCGGCTGGCGGCATCCCGCAGGCGCGCGTCTGCGTCGGCCCGGGACGTGGCGGTGCAGGCGGGGGTGACCATGGCCAGCAGGCACAACAGCAGCACGCGCGTGAACGGCGCAGGCCAGCCAGCGGAATGATGGACGCGCATGACAGTGTCTCCTCATGTCCGTCGCCACGGAACGCCGTGCGACGGTAGCAACAGCCGGGCATTGCCGGCCCCTGCCCTGCATGGTAGAAGTCGGCCTGGGTATCCAGAAGTGAAATGTTCAAATGCAAGACAGTGCCAAATCGAATAGAACCCTGTTCGAACTGGACCTGCTGCGGGCGCTGGTGATGGTGGCCGACTGCGGCAGCTTCACCACGGCCGCCACCCGCCTGCATTCGACCCAGTCCACGGTCAGCCAGAAGGTGCGCCGCCTGGAAGAGCTGGCGGGGCATCGCCTGCTCGAGCGCGGCCACCGCGACGTGCACCCCACCGACGCCGGCCACACCCTGCTCGGCTATGCGCGGCGCATGCTCGACCTGAACGAGGAAATGGCGCAGGCGCTGGCCGGCGCCACCGTGGAAACCGCGGTGCGCATCGGTGTCCCCGAGGACTTCGTCAACGCGCAGACCACACGCATGCTGGCCGCTTTCAGCCGCCGTCACCCACAGGTGAAACTGGAAATCAGCAGCGGCCTCAGCCGCGACCTGGCGCACGGCTTCGACCACGGTGAACTGGATCTTGTGCTGGTCAAGCAGCGGCGCAACAGCCGTCAGGCGGTGCACTGCCGCCGCGAGCCGATGCACTGGATCGACAGCCTGCGCAGCAGCTGCCTGCAGCAGGACCCGCTGCCGCTGGTCACCTTCCCGCCGCGCGGGCTGTACCGCGACGAGATGATCCACGCCGTGGAAGCGCTGGGCCTGCGCTGGCGCATCGCCTTCACCAGCTCGTCGCTGAGTGGCATCCAGGGCGCCGTGGCCGATGGCATCGGCATCAGCCTGCTGCCCCGCCGCGCGGTCGCCCGCGATCATCGCATCATCGATGGTGAGCGCGACCTGCCGGTGATCGACAACTACGAAATCGGCCTGCTGCATCGTGCGGACGCCGACGATGCGGTGCGCGCGCTGGCCAGCGAGCTGTGGCGGCAGGTGCAGCGCGAACCGGATTGACCACTGCAACTGCGGTAGCGTGGGCCGCTGGCCGGCAGCCGCGACGGCAACATCGTCCCGCGTGGGGTCAGATCCGTTTTCCGAAACGGATCTGACCCCGAAGCGAAATCCGCGCATTGACCATCGAAAGCTGATCACGCCTGTCGCGCGGAAGTCACGGCTCTGCCGCTAGAGTGCCCCCTGTTTCCGTGCTCCACGGCATCGTGTCATGTCCGACGAAATCCCCGCCCGCTTCGACCCCCTGCCCGCCGCCCTGCAGACGCACCTGCAGCACCAGCGCTCGCTGATCGCCGCGCGCGTCGCCGCCGGCTTCCCGACGCTGCCGGTGCAATGGCCGCTGGCGGCCAGCACGCTGCAGCGCGTGATCGATGCCGAGCTGATCGAGCCTGACGACTGCGATGGCTGGGAAGCGCTGGGCGTGGCGTTCGGTGACACCCTGGCCCAGCGCGTGCCGGGGCTGGCCTGGATGCAGGTCACCGACGCCTGGGGCATCGATGCAGTGCTGCGTTATGCCGACAGCAGCCTGCAGATCGGCGCCAGCACACTGCTGCTCAAGCGCGTCGAACAGGGCGAAGTCATCGACATCGCCCACCTGCTGGCGTGGCTGGAAGCGTTCGTCGCTACCCGCGCCGACGATTACGCCTGACGACACATCGAGATGGATCCATGCCATCCGTGGATGAATGAGACCACGCGATGGCTCCCTCCACGCACGGCGTGGATCTACAACCAGCGGCCGTCAACCACCACCCGGCGCTCCACCGGCACCCCGGCCACGGCCGCCGGGCCATGGTCCGCACGCACGGCCACGAACGTCGCCGGCCGGCCTTCGGCGATGCCGTGCTGCGGCAGCCCGATCACCTGCGCGGCATGGGTGGTGACCATGTCCAGCGCCAGCATCAGGTCGCCATCGGTGTAGAAGCCCGAGCGGTAGCCCAGCAGCATCGCGCGCTGCAGCAGGTCGCCGTTGCCGTACGGCCACCAGCAGTCGCGGATGTTGTCATTGCCGGCGAACACGCGCACGCCGGCGTCGTGCAATGCACGCAGCGGCGGGAACGGATGGTCGCCCGGCGCGTTGCTCATGATCGCAACGCCCGCCGTGGCCAGTGTTTCACCCACCTGCAGCGCGCGCGCCAGCGGCACGTCGCCCAGCGAGTAGGCATGGCTGACCGCCACCCGCCCCTGCAGGCCAGCGGCACGGGTGCGCGCGGCAATGCGCAGCAACTGGGCCAGTCCGGTTTCGCCGGGCTCGTGCAGGTGGATGTCCAGCTGCACGCCATAGCGCTCGGCCAGGCCGAACAGCAGGGCCAGCTGGCCTTCAGCATCGCCATCCAGCGTGGTCGGATCGATGCCGCCCAGCACCTCCACGCCCGCTGCAAGGGCCTGCTCAAGCACGGCGGCGGTACCCGGACAGGACATCACCCCGGCCTGCGGGAACGCCACCAGCTGGATGCGCATGATGTCGGCACAGCGCCGCGCCGCCTCGCGCACTGCTTCGAGATGGCGCAGGCCGGTGCTGCCGTCGACATCGACGTGACAGCGCATCGCCACCGTGCCGAAGCGGCTGCACTGGCGGATCAAGGCCTCGGCACGGTCCACCATTGGCGCCGCGCCCGCCACCGCGGCCTTCTCCACCGCCAGCCGCTCTCGCAGGCTGTTCACCGGCTGATGCGGGTGCCAGCGGTCGCCGACGAAGCTCTTGTCCAGATGAATATGGCCGTCGACCAGGCCCGGCAGGACGGCACAGCCCTGCAAGTCGACGGGTTCCGCACCCTCGCGCGGCGCAGCATCACCGTTGAGACCACTGATACGACCGTTGTGGATGTGGAAATGCAGCGGCGCGCCCTCGCGATCAACCGCGCCATGGACGAACTGAAGCGTCATCGGAAACTCCCGGAAAGCCAAGTCATGGCGCCATCCTGCGCGCTGGCACTGCCATCGGCCAACGAAATATCTGGATGCCACACATTCATCAGAACGATGAATGCCGCCGCGACGGCGGCTCGCAGCCACGCCGTGCACACGCCTGAACGGGTACCATAGGCGCCTGTTTCCGCTGTGATGCCGCATGGGCCCGTCCGACCGCCACGATCGTCTCCGCCGCTGGCAGGCCGCGTCCCTGCTGGCTGCTGCCCCGATGGCCAGCCTATCCGCCACTGATGCGGCCGCCACCGCGCCGCTGCAGGCGCCGCCTGGCCAACAGCGCATCGCCCCGGCGGCGCTGGTCGAGCGGCTGCACCAGCGTGTGCTTTCCGGGCAGAGCGCCACCGCCACCCTGGAATACTGGTGCGCCGAACACGGCCTGGCCGAACAGGCGCGGGTGCGCGCGGTGCGTGTACACGGCCAGGACAAGACAGCACCGGCCGACGTGCTGCAGGCACTGGGTGCGAAACCCGGCACCGCCCTTCGCTACCGCCGTGTGCAGCTGGTCTGTGGCAGCCGCGTACTCTCCGAGGCCGACAACTGGTACCTGCCGGACCACCTCAGTCCCGCCATGAACCAGGTGCTGGACAGCACCGACGAACCCTTTGGCCGCGTGGTTGGCCCGCTCGGCTTCCAGCGCCAGACACTGGCTGACCAGACCTTCTGGCCACCGCGTGGCGAAGGCGACCGCAGCGTGATCCTGGAAGTGCGCGCCCTGCTGCGCGATCGCCAGCAGCAGCCCTTCAGCTACGTCATCGAGTCGTACCTGCAGCAGGCACTGCCCTAGGCCACCGGCGCCCGCCATCACAGCGGACATCGACACAGCAGAAGGCCCGGCATTGCCGGGCCTTCTGTTTGCCAGCCGGATCAGCGGAACCGGTAGTCCAGCTGCAGCCAGTACTGGCGGCCATACGGGTCGTAGTTGCCAACCGGATAGAACGGCCAGCCGCCACCGTTCCTGTCCGCCGGCGGGCGGCTGTCACGCAGGTTGTTGACGATCACGCCCACCGACAGGTTCTCGCCGAACTGGCGGAACACGCTGGCGTTGTAGGTCATGTACGGCGCGATGCGGCCACTGCCATCGGTCTTCGGCAGTGAACCGAAACGGTTGCCGTACAGCGTGGTGGTCCAGTCACCCTGGTTCCAGGTGATGCTGCCATTGGCCTTGCTGCGCCACTGGTAGTCATCCAGCGAATTGCGGATGTCACGCTCCGGATCATCGGAGAACTGCCGGTACGTGTGCTCCAGCACCACGGTATAGGCCAGGCGCGTAGTGAAGCGGCCATAGCGGCCGGCATCGAAACGCCAGTTACCCTTCAGGTCCAGGCCACGCACCGATTCGGAGGCCGCGTTGATCGGATTGATCAGCACGCGGGTCACCTGGTCCGGCTGCACGGTTGCAGTGGACGGGTTGCGGATCACCCGCGACAGCGCGTCCTGGCACAGCGGTGAACCGATATCGCGCGCTTCGCCACCCAGCGTGCGGCCCAGGCGGCAATCGGCTTCGTCGCGCAGGATGCGGCTGGTATCGAGGCTGGTGACCTCGTTGTCGATGCGGATGTCGTAGTAGTCGGCACTGAAATCCAGGCCGGACAGCGGCGACCAGACCACGCCGAAACCATAGGATTTCGCGGTTTCCGGCTGCAGCTGCGCGTTGGCGCGGTTGCTGTAGTCGATCGACAGGCCGTTGTAGTCGCAGTTGTCGTACGACTGGCCTGCGGTGCGGCAGCGCCAGTAGTCGGTCATGCCCGGGTTGTAGCCGCGGGTCTCGGTCGCGAACACATAGTTCATGTCCGGCGCACGGAAGCTGGTCGCAGCAGAGCCGCGGATCAACAGGCTCTCGATCGGGCGGAACTCGACGCCGAAGCTCCAGGTCGCCTTGCCGATGTGCTCGCCACCGGCGCGATACTGGTCATAGCGACCGGCCAGCGTCGTGGTCAGCGATTTCAGCAACGGCAACTGCAGCTCCACGCCGGCCGCATAGCGGTCACGATCACCGCCGGCACCGATACCGGCGCTGGTGTTCCAGAACTCGCCCGTGCCCAGTCGCGGGTCCGGGCGGTTGCGGTAGCCCTGGCTGCCGGCCTCGACCACCGCCGCCAATGCAGCGTCGCCACCGGGCAGCGCGAACAAACGGCCGTTGACGCTGGCGCTGAAGGTCTGCAGCCACGCCGCATTGCGGCTTTTCTGGTAGCCGGACAGGCCCTCGTATTCGCCCGGGGTCAATGGTTTGAACAGGCGTGCCGGGTCGGGCGCATAGACCTCAACGCCATTGCGTACGCCCAGCTTCGGACCGAGCAGGTATTCGTTGATGCCGGCCAGCAGCACCGGTCGGCGGGTACGGTTCTCGTAACGCGAGCGGCTGTAGACCGCTTCGTAATCCCAACCGCTGTCGCCGATCTGGCCACGTGCGCCGACATTGAACGACCACGAGTTTTCCAGGAAGCGGTTGGCATTGCGCGGCAGGCCGCCGATTTCCTCCGGCGCGAAGCGGCGGTACCAGCTTTCCAGGTTGCCGGTGGTCTGGTTGTAGAAGTAGTTGCGGGCCGAGGTCCAGGTCGGTGCACGCGTGTTGTTGTAGATCCGCGCGCTGCCCACGGCGACATCGGCGAACAGGTCGGTGGTCTCGTTGACGTGGAAGGTCAGCAGACCGTAGCCGTTGAGATTGCGCTTCTGGGTCTGCACGGTCCAGTAGCTGGCGGCGGCCTCGTTGCTGCCGCAGTACCAGCCCTGGCGCGGGTTGTTGGCACGGAACACGCTGCCGCCATAGATGTCCGACGCGGCGTCGCAGCCGTTGACGCCCGGATCGATGTTGCGGCCGGTGGCAGCGTTGCGCCGATAGGCGATCGCGGTCGCCTGCGGCGCCTTGCCGGCCGGGTCATCGTCCAGCGAATCCATGAAGTCGCGCTGGCGCGCGTGGATCGCCTTGCGCACGTCGAACTCGAAACCGAACAGGCCGTCCCAGCGCTCGCCGGAACTGCCGCCCACCACCTGCACGCGCTGGTTGTCACCGCCGCCCTGCTGGGTGCCGCCGGCGCGCACGTTCACGTCCACGCCTTCAAAGCGGTCCTTGAGGATGATGTTGACCACACCGGCAATGGCGTCGGAGCCGTACACCGCCGACGCACCGGCAGCCAGCACTTCGATGCGTTCGATCAGGGCGCTGGGAATGTTGGCCAGGTTGACAACGTTCACCGAGCCTTCGTAGGCCAGCGGGTAGTCGGCCTGGCGACGGCCGTTGACCAGCACCAGCGTGCGGTTCGGACCCAGCCCGCGCAGATTGATGGTGTTGGCGGCCGGCGTGAACGTATTGCCGAAATCCTCGCCCTGCACGTTGCCGGTGTTCTCGGTCAGCGCGCTGAGGGCGTCGAAGGCATTGCGGTAGCCCTGTGCGTCGATCTGCTCGCGGCTGATCACCGTCACCGGCGAGGGTCCCTCGACACTGGCACGTGGAATGCGCGAGCCGGTGACCTTCACTTCCTGCAATGTGGTGGGCGCGCTTTCCTGCGCGAAGGCCGGCAGCGAGGCCAGCATCAGGGACGACAGCGCGAGCACCAGCGGACGCGGGCGCATCGCCTTGTGGGAGGCGGACATGGGCTTCCTGGGGGAGTGGGCGGGTGGTACGGGAGCCGCAGCCGGTACGACACATAACGATCCCGTAACGAAAGTGTCCTGAATGGGTGGTTTCAACGGAAATGACCAGCCCTGATGGGCTTATGCCTGAACCGAATCAGACGCGTTTACGGCACCACCCCACTTTTGCAATGAATTGCATGGCCTGGCGCGTCGGTGATGCGCATCGTGCCGGGATGACCAACAGCGCCCCTTCCACCCACTTCGCTCCACTACGACCCGTCCTGCGCCGCCACTTGCTCCACCTCCAGGCCACGCCCATCACCCTGCGTTCGTTCCAGCGCACCGACCTGCCACGCTGGCGTGCCTTCGACGACCGTCGCCAGCGCGGCCAACGGCCGTCCTACGGCATTGATGAAGAGGCGCGGTTCCTCGCCAGCGTCTATCGTTCACGCCTGCAGGAAGACAACGACCTGCTGGTGCTGGGTGTGTTCGACGACGTGCAGGGCGTACTGCACGACCAGCTGCATATCCGCCTGCAGTCGCTGCACTCGCGCTGCGCCGAGCTGCAATCGCTGCAGCACCGGCACCCCCATCCGCAGGCGGCACTGCGGGCACTGTGCCCGTTCCTGTTCGACGATGTCGGCCTGCACCGCCTCTTCGTGCTGCTGCCGCCAGGCTGCACCAGCCCGTTTGCCCAGGCGCTGCAGGCCCATGGGTTCATCCGCGAAGGGATCCTGCGCGACTACCATCTGGACGCGCAGGGATGGCATGACCGTCAGCTGCTGGCGCTGACCGCGTCGGCCTGGCGCAGCTGCCAGCAGCCGATCGGCTAGCGCACCCGCTCCAGTGCCGCACCGGCACCGGTCAAGACCGTGCAGGCATGGTCCTGTAGTTCCTCGCCGCTGGCATCGTTGCCGCTGGCGGCATCCACGCGGGTAGCTAGCAGGATGAAGCCGGGGCCGCCCCGCACCTCGCCGCGCCCGGCCACCACCAGGCTCCACTGGCCCACATCGCCCACGCCGCTCAGGCCATAGGCCAGCAGATTGAGCGGATTGGCGGTCAGTTCTGCACCGGGCAGCAGATAGGCCTGGTACTGATGCCCGCGCAGCGGCACCGGAAACGGTGACCAGCGCGGACCCAGCGCACCGGCATGTGCATCCAGTGCCTGCAGCACATCCGCGCGCAGGCAGTCGACATGGATATGCAGCTGGTGCTGCGAGCGACCGTGCGGCGAATTCAGTGCCAGGCTGGCCACGCTGCGCGGCAGCGGCCGGCCCAGGGCCTGTTCGGTATGCCCGCGCGCCTGCCAGGCGGCCGCAAAATAGTTGGGTACCCCACGCTGGTACAGGCCGTGGCTCTCGATGCCACTGACCTTGTCCAGCGGCATCAGCAGGAACTGGTAGTCACCGTGCGCATCCTTGACCAGCACGTCGCGGCGGTCGGCCGCCGTCTCCACCCGCAGGCAACTGCCACGCGGTCCTTCCACCGCCTTGCAGTCACGCTCGATCAAGCGCCACAGCGCATCGGAATGGGCCGGCGGTGGAGGTGGCGCGCTGGCGCAGGCGGACAACAGCAGCAGGGACGACAGCAGCAAAGGGCGCAGGGACACGGCAGCAACTCACGGAACAGGCACGGCAGACGGCGCCGCGCTGCATTCTAGCCAGTGCAGTGCTGCAGTCAGTAGGTGCCGAACGGCACTTCAACCACGAACGGGGCCTCGCCGTCGCCGCCCTGCAGGGTGTAGCGGTCCAGCGCGCCATCATCATCGGCGTGCGGCTGGCGCTGGAAATGCAGGGAATAACGGTTGTCGCCCAGCAGGACGGCACTGCCATCGTCCTCCAGGGCGGCGCCCTCGGGGATCAGCAGCCCACCCAGGTCGCTGTAGGCCCCGGGCACATCGGCGAAGCCGTAGTCTGCCAGTTCGTCCACACGCTGCATCGCATAGACATGCGGCAGATAAGGACGCGCCGGGCTGCGGCCATTGCTCAGGTCGGTCACCCAGGCCTGCGGCAGGTGGTACTGCTCGCGCAGCGCGGCCACGCCCAGCGACGGGCTGGCCACCTGCAGGCAACACACCGCCCGCTTGCCTTCACGGTCGAGGACGGCGAAACGGTCGCCGCGGGTCGCCGCCTGCGGCAGCATGGCGAAGGCCAGATTGCGCTGGGCCGGCGCGTAGCCGGCCTCGGTCTGAAGGTTGCGCCACGCGCCGAACACCGGCGTTTCCGCGGCTGCGGCCGGCACTGGCTCGGCGGCAGTGGCGGCACACGCCACGGCCAGCACCGATACTGCAAGTACCGTCATCGCCCTGCGCTTGTCGCGGAAACTGTCTGCCGTCATACCGTATCCAGCACCTGCACCGGAATGGCCCGGCCTGCCCGCTGGCGCGATGCCAGTCATCCCTCCCACTATGCAGTGGCTACGCCGTGCCGGCAATGACCGGGGCGCTGACGCCTTTCGCGCGCCGGGTGCTATCGTTCCGCCCATCTTCCCTGCGCAGGAGCGCTGTATGTCCGCCTTCCGTCTGTCCCTGTTGCTACCCGCGTCGGCCCTGCTGCTGTCGGCCTGCGTCAGCACCCCCGGTCCGCAGGTCAAGGGTACCGGCCACTGCGACGCCAGCCAGCTGGGCTGGGCAATCGGCCAGCCTGCCAATGAGCCCAACATCCGCCGCCTGTCCAGCGAAAGCGGTGCCGGCCTGGTCAACCCGATCGGCCCCAACACCATCACCACCAAGGACATCCGCCACGACCGCCTGCGTGTGTACGTGGACAAGGACAACATCATCACCGCCACCCGCTGCGAGTAGGCGCTGTAGAGCCGAGCCCATGCCCGGCTGCGCTCCCGTGACAGCCGAGCGCAGGCTCGGCTCTACAGCTCAGGGCTCGGTATACCCCGCGCAGTCCGGCAGCGCCTGGTCGGGGTGGAACACCCCATCACTGAAGCGGAACAACCGCGTGTAGCTGCACGCCGGGTCCTGCTCGGTGCGCAGGTCCTTCTTCTTCAACGGCCCCTTGGCCAGCGAATCCTCGAAGCGTGAGACACCGGCCGGGAACCGCGTCGCCACCGTCTGGTAGCGCAGCACCGGCATGCCCCCGGCGGCGGTATCCAGCGCCAGCCTTGCCGAGAACCCGTACTCGTCGTGGCAGGCACCGGCGCGCTGCTTCATGTCCTGCTCGCTGAAACAGGCGCGGATCATCGCGTTGCCCAGCCATGGCAGGGTCAGCACGTCGTCGTCCACCTGGATGTCATCCTGCAGGTGACGCACGCGCGCCAGCTGCAGCGTGGACGCGTCGGCACCACCGCCTGAGTACATCGTGCTGAATTTGACGATACCGCCCACCAGCACGTTCTGGCGGGCGCGCTGCCGCGGGTCGCTCACTGCCTCATCGCTGCCAACGCCAGGCGCAAGCCGCACGATCCACGGCCACAGCGAAAGCTCGCTTTCCTGCGGCACGTCGATGCTGACGTGGTAGACGTGCGGCTCGCTTTCGCCGGCCTCCCGTTCAGAGACTTCCAGCGTCGTCGGCCGATCGCCGTCCTCGGCCACCGGCTGCACACGCACGCACCAGGCACGATCGAGGGTGCAGTACTGCATGCGTGCTTCGCCCTGCCCTCCCTGTTCCAGCACCTGCCCCAGCGGCTCCATCACGTTGCCGGCGGCGTCGCGCTGCTGCGGCAGGATCGCGGACTGCGCCAGCACCAGCAGCGGTGTTGCCAGCAATGCAGCGCACAGGGTCGCGCGGGCAACGATGGTGGGCATGGGCGGCTCCTGCGTACGGGATTCCGATGGTAACCGCTGTCCGGGTGGGGCTGAGCCATGCTCGACGGCTGTCTGTCGGGAAGAGCAGCCGAGCATGGGCTCGGCTCTACATCATCCGCAGTCGCAGCCACCCCACCCTTTTTCCTTCGAGGTCTGGCCGATGCCCGGATTGAACGTATTGCTCGGGTCCAGCTGCCGATAGAACCCGGCCAGGGCCGGCTTGGCCGGGTACAGGTGGCCGACATTGTGCTCGGCCGGATACTCGGCGCCGCGCTGGTCCAGCAGCGCCCACATCGCGTGCTCGATCGCCATCGGGTCTTCGCCCTTGCGTGCGATGTAGTCCTGGTGGAACACATGGCACAGGAAGTGCCCGTAATACAGCTTGTGCAGCAGGCGGCCATCGATATCGGCCGGCAACTGCTCGAACCAGTCGGCATCATCGCGGCGCAGGGCGATGTCCAGCGCCACGATATCCTGCACCTGGTCCCGATGCACTTCGCGGTAGCGCACCGCCGCGCCGGCCACCGCGAAGCGATGCAGGAACGCCTTGCGCCCCTCATCGGCCGTGCAGTGGAAGTAACCACCCTCATGATCGGCGAAGAAGCCGCGCAGCCAGGCCTCGGTTGCCGCCGCGTCCTGTGCGGAGACCTTCAGCAACAGGTGATGCTCGTAGCGCTGGCGGAATTCACCCATGCGCCTGGGCAGGTGCGAGGGCAGCAGGCCGGTCAGCACCTGCATCACCCGGTCGGTCACCCCGCGCAGGCCCAGCCGCTCGAACCATCCATCGACCCGGCTCTTCAATGCGAACGCGGCGGGCACACGGGAAGTGCCGAGGCGGTCGATCAACAGGAAGCTGTCCTTGCCGTAGCGCTCGCCGATGTCATAGGCATCGCGGTGGATGTACTCGCCGGCAATCGGCAGGCGCTCGAAGCCGGTCAGCAGCTGGCGCCGGATCGCAGTGAGGCTGTCGGTGCGGTTGCTGCCGATGTAGAAGACCTCGGCGGGCTCCTTTTCGAAGGTATCCAGGCGCACCGCGAACACCGCCAGCTTGCCGGCCGAACCGGCCGCTTCGAAGTGGCGGCTGGGGTCGGCGTTGAAGCGTGCCGGCGTATCGGCATCGACCCGGCGCACTTCCTCGGCGTAGCGTGGATCAGACGCGGCGCGGCCATCGCCGTCACCCACGTCGTCAGCGGCATAGTCACCGACCTGCAGGCGCTGCAGGATCTGCTCGGGCGTATCACCCAGCGCGATGCCGAGGTGGTTGACCAGCTGCAACTGGCCCTGCGCATCGACCTGCGCATACAGCGCCAGCTCGGTATAGGCCGGGCCACGGCGCACCAGCGCGCCGCCGGAGTTGTTGCAGATGCCGCCCAGCACCGAGGCGCCGATGCAGGAGGAGCCGATCACCGAATGCGGTTCGCGGCCCAGCGGTGCCAAGGTCTGCTCCAGGCGGTCGAGCGTGGCGCCGGGCAGGCACAGCACCTGGCGGCCCTCGTTCAACAGCTGGATGCCGGTCAGGCGCAGCGTGCTGACCAGCACGATCGGGCGCCCATAGTCGTCCCCATCCGGGGTCGAGCCACCGGTCAGGCCGGTATTGGCCGCCTGCAGGATGATCGCCGCTCCGCCCTGCACCGCTGCCTGCAGCACATACCACAGTTCCAGCAAGGTACCTGGGCGCACCACCGCCAGCACCGGGCCATCGCCGAAGCGGTAGCCACGACGGAAGCGGCGCGTGGTCTTGTCGCCGGTCAACACATGGCGGCTGCCGACCGCGTCGCGCAACTGCGCCAGCACGGCGTCATGGCCAATCATGGCAGGTTGACCAGCGAATCGCGGCTGATGTCGGCGATGCGGCGCGCGCCGGTCAGTGTCATCGCCACGCGCATCTCCTTGGCGATCAGGTCCAGCAGGTTGGCCACGCCGGCCTCGCCCTGCGCGGCCAGCGCATAGACGAAGGCGCGCCCCAGCAGCACGGTATCGGCCCCCAGCGCCAGCATGCGCACCACGTCCAGGCCGGTACGGATGCCCGAATCGGCGAGGATCTTCAGGTCGCCCTGCACCGCATCGGCGATGGCCGGCAATGCACGTGCGGTAGACAGCACGCCATCCAGCTGGCGACCACCGTGGTTGGAGACCACGATGCCATCGGCACCGAACCTGACCGCATCGCGCGCATCATCCGGGTCGAGGATGCCCTTGATCACCATCGGGCCCTTCCAGAACTCGCGGATCCACTCCAGGTCCTTCCACGAAATGGACGGATCGAAGTTGCTGCCCAGCCAGCCGATGTAATCCTCCAGCCCGGTCGGGTTGCCGCGGTAGGTGGAGATGTTGCCCAGGTCATGCGGACGGCCGAACAGGCCGACGTCCCACGCCCAGTGCGGATGGGTGACGGCCTGGCCGATGCGGCGCAGCGAGGCATTCGGGCCGCTCATGCCGGAGTGTGCATCACGGTAGCGCGCGCCCGGCACCGGCATGTCCACGGTGAACACCAGCGTGGTCACGCCGGCGGCCTGTGCCCGCTCCAGCGCATTGCGCATGAAGCCACGGTCGCGCAGCACGTACAGCTGGAACCACATCGGCCGCTGGATGGCCGGTGCCACTTCCTCGATCGGGCACACCGATACGGTGGACAGGGTGAACGGGATGCCCCGGCTGTCGGCCGCGCGCGCCGCCTGCACTTCACCGCGGCGGGCATACATGCCGGTCAGGCCGACCGGCGCCAGCGCCACCGGCATTGCCAGCGTTTCGCCGAACAGCTCGGTTTCCAGGCTCAGGTCGGACATGTTGCGCAGGATGCGCTGGCGCAGCGCGATGTCGGACAGGTCGGAAACGTTGCGCTTCAGCGTGTGCTCGGCATACGCGCCGCCATCGATGTAGTGGAACAGGAACGGCGGCAGCCGGCGTTGCGCTGCGGCACGGTAATCGGTGGAGGCGGAGATGATCATGGGGTCAACCGTGTGGGGAAGGCAGGCGCGAGGCCCGCGCACGCCGGGCTTCGTTGTCATCGAGCGTGCGCAGCGTGGTGTGCACGAACTCGAGGTGGGCATGCGCGGCGGCGCGCGCGCGTTCGGGGTCGCCGGCCAGCACCGCATCCATCATTTCGCGGTGCTGGTCGGACAGGGGCGAGAAGGTCCTCGCTGAGGTGTAGAGCTTCTCGCGGCTCTGCGAGATGTTGGTCTGCAGCAGTTCGAACAGGCCGCGCATCACCTGCAGCAGCACCAGGTTGTGGGAGGCCTCGGCGATGGACAGGTGGAAGGCCGCGTCAGCCTCTGCTTCACCGGTGGGGTCGTCCTTGCCGTGCGCGTCCATCATGGTCTGGAAGGCCTGCGCGATGCGCGTACGGTCCTCATCGGTGGCTCGCAGCGCCGCATGCCAGGCAGTGGCACCTTCCAGCGCGTGGCGGATCTCCAGCACGTCAAAACGGTATTCCGGGTCGCCCTGGAACAGCGGCAGGTACGGCGCCAGCGGTTCATCCAGCGCCTGCCGCGCGCGCGCCGCCGGTTCGGCCACGTAGGTGCCGCCACCGATGCGTGCGGTCAGCAGGCCCTGGCTGGCCAGCTGCGCGATGGCCTCGCGCAGCGCGGTGCGCGAGACCCCCAGCTGCACCGCCAGGGTGCGCTCAGCGGGCAACCGGTCGCCCGGCCGCAGCCGCTGTTCCTGCACCAGGCCGCGCAGCTGCGCGGCCACCCTGTCCGAAATACGTTGCGTGCTCATGGCGCCATTGTGGCCCGAAGCGCACAGCGGGTGGTCGGCCAGCCATGCATGGCTCAGGGAATCATCCAGGTCAGCCAGTAGGCCTGGGCCAGGGTGATCAGGCCGACCATCGTGGTGAAAATCAGGCTGTGCTTGACGGTGAAGCGGAACAGGTCCGACTCCTTGCCGGCCAGGCCGACCGCCGCGCAGGCAATGGCAATCGACTGCGGCGAGATCATCTTGCCGGTAACGCCACCGGTGGTGTTGGCCGCCACCAGCAGCACGTCGGATACGCCGATCTGCTGCGCGGTGGTGGCCTGCAGCGCCGAGAACAGCGCATTGGACGAGGTATCCGAACCGGTCAGGAACACGCCCAGCCAGCCCAGGAACGGCGAGAAGAACGGGAACGCATCGCCGGTGTGCGCCAATGCCAGCGCCAGTGTTGCCGACAGGCCCGAGTAGTTGGCGATGAAGGCGAAGGCGAGCACCATGCCGATCGAGTAGATCGGCATGCGCAGCTCACGCACGGTTTCGCCGAAGGTCTGCAGCGCCGAGCGGGCCGGCATGCGCAGTGCGATGATCGCGATCACCGCCGCAAGGAAGATCGCGGTGCCGGTGGCCGAGAACCAGTCGAATTTGTAGATCGCCTCATAGCTGAGCGGCGCGTCGACGATCGGCGGCATCTTCTGCACCCTCTGGTCCAGGCCCGGCACCGGGAGCTTGAGCACCCAGCCTTCCAACGGGCCGCCTGCCGCGAACAGCGACTTGAACGGCTTGATGCTCCACAGCGTGACCATCGCGGTGAGGATCAGGAACGGCGACCACGCCTTGGCGATCTGGCCGACGCTGTAGCGTGGTGCCTCCAGTGCCTGCGCGGCCGCCTCGGCGCTGGTTTCGGTATCGAAGCGGAAGATCCGTGCCGGCTTCCAGCGGCGCAGGAACAGGGTCAGGCACACCAGCGACGCCAGCGAGGCGGTGATGTCCGGCAGCTCCGGGCCGATGAAGTTCGAGGTGAGGTACTGCGCGATGGCGAACGAGCCACCGGCCACCAGCACCGCCGGCCAGGTTTCCCTGATGCCACGCCAGCCATCCATGATGGCCATGATCCAGAACAGCACGATCACAGTCAGGAACGGCAGCTGGCGGCCGGCCATCTGGCCGATCTCGAATGCATCCAGGCCGGTGACCTGCCCGGCCACGATGATCGGAATGCCCATCGCACCGAACGCCACCGGCGCAGTGTTGACGATCAGGCACAGGCCGGCGGCATACAGCGGCTTAAAGCCCAGCCCGACCAGCAGCGCCGCCGTGATCGCCACCGGCGCACCGAAGCCGGCCGCGCCTTCCAGGAAGGCACCAAACGCGAAACCGACCATCAGCATCTGCAGGCGCTGGTCTTCGGTCACCGACAGGATCGAGGCGCGGATGATGTCGAACTGACCGGTCTTGACCGAGACCTTGTAGAGGAACACCGCGCCGATGATGATCCAGGCGATCGGCCACAGGCCGTAGACGAAGCCGAAACCGGCCGCGCCCAGCGCCTGGCTCAACGGCATGCGGTAGAACAACAGGGCCACGCCAAGCGCGATGGCCACGGTGATCGTGCCGGCCAGCCAGCCCTTCATGCGCAGCACGGCCAGGGCAATGAAGAAGAACGCGATCGGCAGCAGCGCGATCAGGCTGGACAACCACAGGTTGCCGGCGGGGTCGTACAGGTGTTGCCAGGGCTGCATGAAGGCTCTCGACTGGGGCGGGATGTGCTCCACCGCAGGCGGTGGGTCGCCGTGGCTGTCGACTATTGGTCGTACCAATAATGATTTCGATCAGACCACTTGCAGCGGATTTAACCGCCGCTCCGACGAAGTGCCTATTAGACCATAGGGCTAGACTTCATATTGGTCCGACCATTACGGCTCTCATGGTAGTGGCGGCCGCTGGCCGGCAACTAGACCTTCCCTACGGAATCCTTTTCTCCAACCGCCGCATCACCGCCAGCACCAGCACGCACAGCACGCTCACCCCGATGGCGATCACGTACTTGCTGATCCCCACCGCAATCCCGATGGCCGCTGCCATGATCAGCGAGCTGGCCGTGGTCAGGCCGCTGACCTGGTCCTCGCGTGACCCACGCAGGATGGTGCCAGCGGCAACGAAGCCGACACAGGCCACCACCGCTTCGATCAGGCGCACCGGATCGACCTGCAGCAGGTCGCGGTAGCGCTCCTGCTGGAAATGCTCGGCCACCGAGTCGCCGAGGCCGACGATCAGCGCAGCGGCCCCCGCGATCAGCATGTGCGTACGCAGGCCAGCGGCGTGCTTGCCCATCTCGCGCTCGACGCCGAGCACGCCGCCAAACAGCATCGCTGCGGCTACGCGCAGCAGGATCGAGACATCCTGGGTGAGTTCCATGGTCAAGCTCCGGGGTTTTCCCGGAGCGTCGCGTGGCCCCCGTGGCACAGAGGTGAAGGCCACGCCACAGTCCGTTCACCCGGTAGCGCCGGGCGACACCCGGCGGCACCGCACCCTGCGTTCAACGCATCACTGCGCCAGGTAGCCACCATCGATGGCGTAGTACGCGCCGGTCGCAAACGAGGCGTCGTCGCTGGCCAACCAGGCCACCAATGCCGCCACTTCCTCGGCCGTGCCCAGCCGCTTCAGCGCGTGCCGTCCTTCCAGCGTGGCGCGCACCTTCGGGTCCATCTTCTCCAGCAGCGGTGTGCTGATGAAACCCGGACCCACCGCGTTGACACGGATGCCGTCGGCCGCATGTTCCCACGCGGCGGTCTGGGTCAGCCCGACCACGCCGTGCTTGGCCGCCGCATAAGCGGTGGAACCGGCATAGCCCACCTGGCCCAGGATCGAGGCCATGTTGATGATGCTGCCGCCGGTTCCAGCGGCCCGCATTGCCTGGATCTGCGCACGCTGGCACAGGAACACACTGGTGAGGTTGACGTCGATGACCCGCTGCCAGCCCTCGATCGGATAGTCGCCGCTGCTGGCCGCCGGCCCGCCGATACCGGCGTTGTTGACCGCCACATGCAGGCCGTCAAGTTCCTTGACCGTGCGCTGCACCGCCGCCTCCACCGCTGCATCGTCGGTGACGTCCAGCGCGATGCCGATGGCCTGTGCGCCGGTGCTGCGCAACTGCGCCACGGTGGCATCCACCGCATCCTGCTTGAGGTCCCAGACCGAAATACGGGCACCGGATGCGGCCAGCGTCTGTGCCACGGCCAGGCCGATGCCCGACACGCCGCCGGTCACGATCGCGGTCTTGCCGGTCAGCTGGTAATCAATCATCTGCATTCTCCATCGGTGGGGGTAGCGATGCGGCGCGCGGCCGCCAATCCATCACCTTACGCCGGCCGCTGTGACGAGCAGACCAACAGCCTGTCCGCGGATGATCGTTCCAGCAATGAAACCTCAACCGAAGTTCATGTAGGGAATCAAGTACGGATATAGCGGCAAAACGCTGGCGTATGTCCGGCACCCCGTTCAACTTGGCCGTAATGACCAATCGGTTTGACCGTATTCAAATCCCCTGCGAATGATTCGCAGCGACAATGGGAAACGTTTCCAGTTTCTTCGACACATTTTTTCCAACCTGGCGTTTTCCGGCCTTCCAGGCTGCCCGCTACGCGGGGCAGCACATGGGCCATGGTGCCAGCGCCTCCCCTCCTGTACGTGCCGAGCGATGTCCCGATACTTCACCTTTGCCGATTACCGCCGCTTCGGCCAACGCCACGGCTTCGATTACCGCGCTGATCCGGAACACCTGCGCGACGACCAGTGGGCCGGCCGCGGCGAAGTCAACGAACAGTTCATGCGCGGTGGCATGAGCCTGATCGCCTCCGACGTGCATAACCGGTTCCCCTATGTGGCGACCGCGCAACAGCGGCCCGGGCTCGCCATCCGCGTGATGCTGCAGGGTCAGGTCGACGTGCGTATCCCGCGACGCGGAAGTTTCACCCTGCGTGCCGGCACCGCGATGACCGCCCACCATCGCGACCAGATCGAGATGACCGGGGCGCACCCCGGCGAAACGCGCCTGCGCGGGGTCAGCGTGATCGTGCCGGGTGGCATCGACGCGGATGTTTTCCAGATGCCACAGCTGGAAAAAGCGCTTGGCACGCACCTGGAATGCCGCCACTGGGCCATTCCCCACGCCATGCTGCCGGTGCTGGGCCAGTTGTTCGACAGCCCGTGGCAGGACGGCATCGACGCGCTGTGGCGCGAAGGCGTGGCATTGCAGCTGCTGGCCCTCGGCCTGCAGGCCGAGGATCTGCAGACCGACCCGGTGCGCACGCTGCGTGCCGGCCAGCGCGAGCGCCTGGAACGGGTACGCAGTTACCTGCATGACGACCCCAGCCATGCACACAGCCTGGTCGAGCTGGCCCGGCTGGCCTGCATGAGCCCCAGCTCATTGCGCCGCCATTTTGCCCAGCAGTATGGAAGTTCGGTGTTCGACTACCTGCATGAACAGCGCATGCGCCATGCCGAACAGGGCCTGCGCGAAAACGGATGGACGGTTGAGCAGGCCGCCGCCGCCAGCGGCTACCGCCACCCCAGCAACTTCGCCGCCGCGTTCCGCAAGCGCTTCGGTCTGGTCCCCAGCCGCTGGCGTACGGGCCCCTCGAAGGTGGGGTGAGGATCCCCGCTCCGGTAGGTGTCGACCTTGGTCGACATGCTCCTGCACCGTCGCGGATACCGGCCAGCGGCCGGCACTACCAAAGCCGCCTGATTCGACATGCCATGACTCAGCCCCGGTAGGTGTCGACCTTGGTCCACACGCTCCTGCACCGTCGCGGATGCCGCCCAGCGGCCGGCACTACCAAAGCCGCCTGATTCGACATGTCATGGCCAGCCCCGGTAGGTGTCGACCTTGGTCGACACGCTCTCGCGCCGTCGCGGATGCCGGCCAGCGGCCGGCACTACCGCCGCCGGGCATCGCGCACCCGGCGTACTCATCAACCTCAATACACCGGCAGATCGATGTAACTGGCCTGCGCTGCGCTGTGCCAGACCCGCTGCGTGGCCTTCTGGTAATCGCCCGGCTTGGCCAGGTAGATGTTCGGCACGTAGGTCTGCGGATTGCGGTCATACAGGGGGAACAGGCTGGACTGCACCTGCACCATCACCCGATGGCCCTTCTGGAAGGTGTGGTTGGCGTTGGGCAGGTCGAAGCGGTACGGCAGCACCTGGTTGGCGGCCAGCGGCTTCGGATCGCTGAAGCTTTCGCGGTAACGGCCACGGAAGATCGCCAGCGACACCGGCAGCTCGTAGCCACCCATCTCCGGCGTCGACGCTTCCTGGTCCGGATACACGTCGATCAGCTTCACCACCCAGTCGCTGTCGGTGCCACTGGTCGAAGCCTGCAGGTGCACCACCGGCGCGCCGCCAATGCGCAGCGGCGCGGTCAGCGGTTCGGTGATGAAGGTCAGCACGTCCGGGCGGCCATCAACGAATCGCTGGTCCTTGACCAGCCAGGTGGTCCACATGTCGCGGTCGCCGAAGCGGACCGGGCGCGGCACGAACGGTACCGGCTTGGCCGGGTCGGACACGTATTCCTCGAAGTCCCCCTCGCCCGCCGCCGGTGCCTGGAACGCCAGCTTGCCGCCGGCGCGCAGGTACAGCGGCTTGCTGCTGGCGGCACAGCCCTTGTCGCAGCTGCGCGGCCAACCCTTCAGGCGGTCCCAGTGGTTTTCGCCGGTGTTGTAGATCAGCACCGGCGGCGTATCGGCCGTCGGCGCGCCATCCACCAGGTACTGGTCGAAGAACGGCTTGAGCACATCGCGACGGAACTGTAGCGCGGTATCGCCATCGAACTTCAGCGCACCCAGCTCGCTGCCGCCGTAGTTCACCTGGCTGTGCCGCCACGGGCCCATCACCAGATAGTTGCGGTTGTTGCCGCTGTCGCGCCCTTCCATCGCCTGGTAGGCGTGGTTGGCACCCCACATGTCTTCCTGGTCCCACAGGCCCTGCAGCCACATGGTCGGCACCTTCAACGGTGTCTTGGCCATCACCGCGTCCAGCGCCTGGCCCTGCCAGAAACCATCATAGGCCGGGTGCTCGACCAGCTTCTTCCACCAGGTCAGCTGGTCCACGCCGGTGAAACGCGCGTAGTCACCGGCCGAACCGAGGCGCAGGAAGGTGCTGTAGTCGTCATAGCCGAGGCTGGGCAGCGGCGTGCCCTTGCCGCGCTTCTCGGTCTGCATTGCGAAATAGTTGAAGTTGACCTGGCGGAACGCACCGTAGTTGAGCCAGTCGTCACCCATCCAGCCATCGACCATCGGGCTCTGCGGCGCGGCCACCTTCAGTGCCGGGTGCGGGTCGGTCAGCGCCATCACCACGGTGAAACCCTCGTACGACGAGCCGAGCATGCCGACCTTGCCGTTACTCTCCGGCACATTCTTCACCAGCCAGTCGATGGTGTCCCAGGCGTCGGTGGAGTGATCCACCCTGGTGTTGTTCAACGGCCCGCGCAGCGGCCGGGTCATCACGTAATCTCCTTCGGAGCCGTACTTGCCACGGATGTCCTGGAACACGCGGATGTAACCGCCGTCGACGAACACCTCGTCGCCCTGTGGCAGCAGGTCGCGCATGCGCGGCGAATCACTGCGGTTGGCGCGGCCGGCGGCATCGTAGGGGGTGCGGGTCAGCAGGATCGGGGCATTGCGGGCACCCTTGGGCACCACGATCACCGTATACAGCTTGGTGCCATCACGCATCGGCACCATCACCACGCGCTTGTCGTAGTCACGACCGACATCGGGGGCAACGAAGGGCTTGCCGCTGATGTCCGGGGTCATCGGCGGGGTATCGGCGGCCAGCACGGCGCTGGACAGGCAAAGGGCAATGGCTACAGCGACGGCACGCACACGCATGGACAACCCCTCCCGGCAGGAAAGCTCCAAGCCTACTCCTGCCCCGAGCCATGAAGTGTGTGCGGGCTTTGCATTCTGCGGTGGATGCAGGCAGGACTGATGGCACATGTGCGGCCAATGTGGGAGCATCGCGTCCTGTAGAGCCGAGCCCACGCTCGGCTCAGACCGCCGCGACCTACCCGAAGAGCAGCCGAGCGTAGGCTCGGCTCTACAACATCAGGCCACCACCACCTCATGCAGTGCCAGCCAGCGCCAGCGCCCGGTTTCCTGCCGCAGCACCGCCAGTGACTCCCGCCATGCAGGCGTGCCGCCATCGAGCGAATGCCCTTCGCGATAGCGCAGCACCGCCAGCGGTGAAGGCGCTTCCACCGCGTGCACGGCGTCGATGGAAATCCGCAGCCCGGGGCGCGCGCCGTGACCGCCCGCGAACAACGCCTGCACGGCTTGCCGATCCAATCGGCGACCCGCGATGCCGACCATGCTGAAGTCCGCGCTGAAGTGCGCCATCAGATCCTCCAGCGCATCGGCGCCGACATCGGCACGGAACCAGGCCTGCAGCTTGTCGTGCAGGTGGTGGATTTCATGTTCTGCGGTGGTATCCATCAGATGTTCTCCGGTTGCGAAAGGGTGAGCAACTGCGGCCGGCGCAGCAGCGCCATCGGCAGCAGGGTCAGTACCGCGGCCAGACCCAGCGCCATGCCGGTGGCGTGGGCCGGCAGCCATTGCATGGCCAATGCCAGCAGCAGCGCGATGGCCGCGGTGCCCAGGCAGAAGCTGAGCTGGCGGTTGAGGTTCCAGAGTGCGCTGGCATCGCCCAATGCTTCGCCCTCGACCCCATGGAAGGCCAGCGTCTGCGCGGTGCTGCTGCACAGGCTGCCGCCGGCGCCCATCAGCGCGAACAGCAGCCCGGCCAACGCGAAGGCCGGCTGCGGCAGCAGCGCCATCAACAGCAGGCCGCTGGCCTGCAGGAGCATGCCCGTACGCAGTACCGTGGCCGGGCCGAAGCGCGCCAGCAGGCGCTTGCTGGCCGTGATCGCAATGGCCGAGGCCAGCGCCCAGGGCAGCATCAACGCGCCGATGCGTGCCGCGCTGTAACCGGCCTGGTGCAGCTGCAGGGTACTGACCAGCTGGCTGCCGATGAACACACCGGGCACTGCCAGATAGACCAGCATCGCCAGGCGCAGGCCCCGATGGGACAGCAGCGACCAGCGCAGCAGGGGCTGCGCCTGCTGCCGTGCATGCCGCAGGTGGGCCGCCGCCAACAGCATTGCGATCAACAGCAGTACGGCACCGGCGGCCCGATGGCCGGGTTCACCCAGCCAGGTCAACGCCAGCAGCAGCGCGCCCAGCGCCAGCATCGCGGTGGACAGCGCATAGGCCTGCAGGCGCGGCGCACTGCGCGCGCCATCGGCCGGCATCCAGGCCAGCACCAGGCTGATCGCCACCACCGCCAACGGCAGGCTGGCCCAGAGCACGCCGCGCCAGGACAACCACTGCACCAGCAACCCGCCCAGCGCCGGCGCCAGTGCGGGCACCAGCAGCGCCACCAGCAGGATGCGGCGGGTCAGCGCACCACGCTGGTCCGGCGTGCATTGTCGGTACGCTGCCGCCTGTGCCACCGGAATCAGCAGGCCACCGGCCAGCCCCTGCAGCAGGCGCCAGCCCAGCAGCCAGCCGATACCCGGTGCGGCGCCGGCCAGCACAGCGGCAACCGCGAACAACAGCAACGCCACCAGCAGCAGGCGACGCTCACCACAGCGCGCGGCCAACCAGGGCGCCAGCGGAATCACCACGCTCAGGCCCAGCATGTAGGCGGTGCCCACCCAGGCCAGGGTACCGACATCAGCGTGCAGTTCCGCTGCCAGTGCCGGATAGGCCACCGTGGCGATGAACATGTTGACCAGATCCAGGGCGAACACCAGCAGGAAGATCGCCTCATGGCGCAGGCGGGGGGACGGCATCGGCGGTGCTCCAGCAAGGAAGCGTCCAGCATGCCGTCCGGGCTTTGTTGGAAAAACACGACAACACCTGCAACACTGTCAAATCTGTTTTGACAATGAATCGCCATGGTCAGCCTCGATCGCTTCGATATCTTCCGTGCCGTGGTCGAGGCCGGCAGCCTGACCGCAGCGGCCGATCGGCTCGGCCTGAGCCGTGCGGTGGTCAGCTTCAACCTGAAGCGACTGGAGCAGGAACTGGGCGTGACCCTGCTGCTGCGCAGTACCCGCCACCTGGCCCTGACCGACGCTGGCGAGCAGTTCCTGCAGCACTGCGTACAGGCGCTGGATGCCGCGCAGGCGGCAATCGATGCCGCGCGGCGCGACCAGCACCAGCTGCAGGGTGTGCTGCGCCTGACCACCACCCCGGAGTACGCGCAGCTTCGCCTGATTCCCGCACTGGAAGCCTTCCGTGCGCGGCATCCGGCCCTGCAGCTGCATCTGTCCACGTCTCCCGCGCCGGCAGACCTGATTCCCGAGCGCTTCGACCTGGCAATCCGTCTCGGCCGTCTGCCCGATTCGGGCCTGCATGCCAGTGAACTGGAACGGCACCCGCTGTGCGCGGTGGCGGCTCCGTCCCTGCTGGCACGCCTGCCCTCTGCCGATGCGGCCAACGACCCCGTGCAACTGGGCACCCTGCCCCGCCTGGGTTACCCGCGCCTGGCCGACGTGCCGGTGGTCGCGCCCGACGGCAGCGACGCCTTGTTTGCCACCAATCCGGGCAATGCAGTGGTGCGCGTGGATGGTGCCAGCAGCCTGCGCGCCTTCGCCGTGGCCGGCGCCGGGGTCACCGTGCTGCCACGCTGGCTGATCGAGGACGACCTGGCCCAGGACCGCCTGCGCCCGGTGCTGCGCCAGCACCGCTTCCCGCAGCAGAGCGTGTACGCGGTCTACCCGCACAGCACGCAGCCCTCGCCGAAGGTGCGGCAGCTGATTGATTTCCTGCGCGGGTGGTTCGCCATATGAAAAGGGGACGGAGGGGATTAAGTCGTTTATGCATAAACGACTTAATCCCCTCCGTCCCCTTTTTCAGGCACGGCCCTTGCGGGCCGTGCCTTCAAGCCTCAGCGCAGCACCTGCTCCACCAGCTGCACGTCCACCGTCTGCAGCGGTTCGGCGGCGTTGCGCGACAGCTGCACCTGGTAGGTGCCGCCATCGATCTTCCACTGGCGCGCCTGTGCATCGTAGTGGGCCAGCGTCTTCGGCTCGGCTTCGATGCGGATGCGGCGCTGTTCGCCCGGCTGCAGGGTCACCTTGTCATAGCCGATCAGGCGGATCGGCGTGGTGCTGCCGGCCGGCAGCTTCAGGTACAGCTGGGCCACGTCGGCACCGGCGCGCTTGCCGGTGTTGCGGATGTCGACGCTGGCGACCAGGCGCGAACCTTCCACGCTCACCTTCAGGTTGTCATAGGCGAACGAGGTGTAGGACAGGCCATGGCCAAAGGCGAAGGTCGGGGTCAGGCCCTTGGCCGCCATCCACTTGTAGCCGACGTTGGCGCCTTCGATATCGAAATCGAACACATCACCGAACGGCTTGGCCGGCTTGAAGCCGAGGCCGTCGATGTGCGGGCGCGGCAGCTGCGATTCGTCCGTCACCCAGGTCACCGGCAGGCGGCCGGACGGATTGACCTGGCCGGTCAGCAGTGCGGCAATGCCTTCGCCACCGCGGATGCCCGGGTACCAGGCCTGCAGCATCGCCGGCACCTGCGCCAGCCACGGTGTGCGCACCGGGCCGTTGGTTTCCAGCACCAGCACGGTCTTCGGGTTGGCCTTGGCCACTGCCGAGATCAGGGCATCCTGGTTGTCCGGCAGCTGCATGTCCGGCAGGTCCACCGATTCGGCGGCCCACTGCGTGGCAAACACGATGGCCACATCCGCCTGCGCGGCCGCCTTGGCCGCAGCAGCGGCGTTGGTGCCATCCACATACGTGATAGTCGCGTCCGGGCGCGCCGCACGCAGCGATTCCAGCGGCGAGGACGGATGGAAGATCACCGGGCCCGGCCAGGTGGTCGGCATCACGCCGGGCACCGCGTTGGTGCCCTTGGCGGTCACGCCCACCATCGATGAACCACCGCCACCGATCACGCCCTTGTCGGCATGGCCGCCGATGATGACGATGCGCTTCACGCTGTCGGCCAGCGGCAACAGGTTGCCCTCATTGCGCAGCAGCACGCTGCCCTCCTCCACCGTGCGCTGGGCAACGGCGAAGCCGGCCTCGGCATCCACCTTCTGGTGCTGCGGCGGGTTGTCGAAGTTGCCATGCAGGAACATCGTGCGCAGGATGCGCGCCACCATGTCGTTCAGGCGCGCCTGCGGCACCACGCCGCCATGCACGGCCAGGCGCAGCGGTTCATCGAAGAACACCGCCGCGTCGAACACCTCACCGGCCGACTGCTGGTCCAGGCCGGCCAGCGCAGCCTTCGAGCCACTGTGCACGCCACCCCAGTCGGACATCACGAAACCGGGGAACTTCCATTCCTGCTTCAGCACCTGGTTCATCAGGTAGCCGTTCTCGCAGCCGTAGGTGCCGTTGATCTTGTTGTACGAGCACATCGCCACGCCCGGGCGACCGGCGTCCAGCGCGATCTCGAAGGCCAACAGGTCCGACTCGTGCATGGCCTGTTCGCCGATGCGCACGTCGTGGAAGTTGCGACGGGTCTCCATGTCGTTCAGCGCGAAGTGCTTCATCGAGGAGATCACGTGCTGGCTCTGCACGCCCTGGATCAGCGCGCCAACCATCGAGCCGGCCAGCAGCGGGTCTTCGCCGGCGTACTCGAAGTTGCGGCCGTTGCGCGGGTCACGCTGCAGGTTGACGCTGCCCGACAGCAGGATATTGAAGCGCTGCTGCCACGCCTCGCGGCCCATCGTGGCGCCACCGGCGAAGGCAACTTCGCGGTTCCAGCTCGATGCGGTGGACGGGCCCGATGGCATCGCCGTGGCGAAGTCGCCCGGGCGGATGCCCCCCGGATTGGTCACGCCGACACCGGCATCGGCCGACTGCTGCGACGGGATGCCCAGCCGCGGTACGCCCGGCACGAAGCCGGCCGAACCGACCGCACCTTCCGGCAGCGGGCCGCCGTCCTTGCCCAGCCCGAAGTAGCTGTGCAGCATCTGGAACTTCTCATCCTCGGTCATCGCCTTCAGCAGCAGCGCAGCGCGCGCATCGGCGTTGAGCGTGGTGTCCATCCACGGCGTGTTGCCGTGCTTGTCGGCGGCATAGGCCAGGGTCAGCAGGGTGGCACGCAGCGTGCTGCCTTCCACCTTGAACGGCGCGCTGCTGGCGGCCTGGAAGCCGTCGCTGAAATAGCTGGCATCGGCTTCCAGCGCCACACGCGCCGGATCGAAGCCTGCGGCCTTGGCCGATTCACCGGCCACCGCGCCGAGCAGCACCGCCGGTGCGCCCAGCCGCGAACGGGTGACCAGCGCCGGCAGCTGCGCCGCACCTGCACCGGCATCGGTATAGACCGCCACAGTGTGGCGGCCATCGTCCAGGCGCAGGTAGTTCAGGCCCGGCTGGTCGGGGCCGGATTCAGCGGCGATCGGCAGCCGGGTCAGAACAGCCTGGCCGCGCTGGGTCTGGCCATCGTCCTTGCCGGCGGCAATGAAGCGGTACTCGTAGCCCAGGCCATCGGCCAGCACCTGCAGCGGATCGACCTGGCCGATGCCGCGCTGCACCTGGCGCACGCTCACCGCGTCCACCTTCAGGCTCTTCAGTTGCGCGGCCAGCGCCGGCATCGCCTCGGCGTGGGGCGCCTGTTCCAGGGTCAGCACAGTGAACGCGGTCGGGTCGGCCCAGGCCGGAGCGGCCAGTGCGGCAGACAGGGCCAGAGACAGTGCAAGCGGTTTTGTAAACGTTTTCATCGGCAGGCGTAATTCCGTTGCCAAGGCAATCGGTCCAGGGAAAGTGCCGCCGAAGGGTGCAGCGTTCATGCCGCGCAGGGGTTGCCAGGCAACGCCCCGCAGGCCGATGGACGGGCCGGTCTGCGCGCGGGACCCTCCTCCCGGCGTGACAACCTGCCTGCCCGGGCCGCGCAGGGCGACCCAATCCTGTGAAGATTGTGCGAGGGCGTTCACACCTGTCAACAGGACCTAAGTCACAGAGGCAACCCGGCCAATGGTTATCAGGCCATCACTGGCGGTCATCAGCGCGCCGCGCGAGGCTGCTGATAATGGAGATCCCTGGCCACGAATCGAGCCCATGACCGTACATCGCGACTTCGATCATCTCTGGCGCGACCGCTGTGACACCTCCAGCCAGCGCGCACCGCGCGTGCTGATCCGGGTGTTCGTGGCCCCGGGCGAGCTGGAGCGCAGCGTGGCGTTCTACGAGCAGTTGCAGGGCGTGGTAGCCGATGCAGGGTTCCCGTTCCCGGAAGCCGGGCTGCGCCTGGCGATGGTCGGCGCCTTCCTGCTGATCGAAGGCAGCCAGGCGGCACTGGCACCGTTCACCTCGACCACGGGGACACTGCTGGTCGATGACGTTCGGCCCTATCACGACAAACTGGTCGCCGCCGGCGCCGAGATCATCTTCCCGCTGCAGGTAGTCCCGACCGGGGCGGCGTTCAATGCGGTGCATCCCGATGGCACCGTGGTTGAATACGTGCATCACCGGCCGGATCCGCACGGGCGCTGAGGGGGCGCACGGCCGGGCGGCGCCCGGCACCCGCGGTAGTGCCGGCCGCTGGCCGGCAACCTCAGAAGCAACAGCCGAAGCAAAAGCGGGCTTCCTGTGGGTTGGCGGGGGTGGGGGCCGGTTGCGGGGACGCCGTGAATCCGTCTGTCGAAATAATCGATTTCGATTGAGATTCATCCACGCATGGCATGGATCTACAATCCCTCAATGTCCTCCCCCACCCTGCCCTGGAATGGCACGTTGCTGCTGGATGCTCACGTGGCCGTGCTGCAGGGTCATGCCGGTGACAGCGCCGCGCACGCGCACTACGCCCATCAACTGCTGCTCAGCGATGGCGCAGCCTGGAAGGTCGAGGTCGATGGCGTGCAGCAGCAAGGCCAGCGGCTGTGGCTGCCGTCATTCCAGCCGCACGCGATCCTGTTAGCGCCAGAAGCAGGCTGCACGGTGTTCCTTGAGCCGACGCATGCCAATCCCGCACAGATCCAGCAATACCTGCACGCACTGCCGGGCAACGCGCTGGAACTGCACGGCTGGCTGCCCCGGCTGAGCCGCCCGCAACCGTTGGACCGCCGCGTGCAGGCGGCATTGGCCCGTATCGCCCAGCACCTGCCCGGCCCGGTGCCGGCCGCCGATATCGCCGGGGCGGCGCACCTGTCGACCAGCCAGCTGCACCGGCGTTTCCAGTCTGATCTGGCGGTGACCCTGCGCGGCTGGGTGCTGTGGCAGCGGCTGCGCCGCGCACTCATGCATCATCTGCGCGGGCACACCCTGACCGACAGTGCGCATGCCGCTGGATTCGCCGATCTGGCCCATCTGTCGCGCAGCCTGCGCCGCATGTTCGGTATCGGTGCCGCGCAGCTGCAGGGCCTGCAGCTTCAAGCGGCCTGACACGGCCCATCATCCGCGACTGCGCAGACCTTCCGGCAGCTCCGGCACCTCGCCGTGCGGCAGTTCGCGGAACGGCGCCAGCAGCTGTCCCGGATAATCGCGCGGATAGTCCGGTTGGCTGCCGATGCCGAGGTCGCGCTGCTGCAGCCGATAGCCCGGCGCATCGAAGGCGGTCCCCAGCAGGTGATCCCAGACGGTCAGGAACAGGCCGAAGTTGACGTCGCCAGCGTTGCCGTAACGCATGTGGTGGAAGCGGTGCAGCGGTGCCCACGCCATCACCCGGCCCAGCAGGCCCGGGCGCATGTCCACGTTGGAGTGCTGCAGCAGCAGCTGGATGGCAATGGCGAAGGCCAGCACCGCAGCCACCGGCATCGGCAGGCCCAACAGCAGCAGCGGCAGTACGCCGCCCACTGCTTCGGCCGCCTGGTGCAGCGGATGCTTCATCAAGCCGTTGAAGCCGTACATGCGGGTGACGCTGTGATGCACCGCGTGCAACCGCCACAGCCAGCCGATGCGATGGCTGGCGTAGTGCACCAGGGTAATGCCAAGGTCGGCGCAGACGATGGCCAGCAGTACCTGCAGAACGAACGGCCACTGCAGCGGCCACAGCTGCCACGGAAGGAGCGCTGCCAGCAGCGGCACCGCAGCGATCGACAGCAGGTTCAGGCTTTCGTTGACCAGTGCATGCAGGGTGTCACGCAGACTGTCGCCGTGGTCGTGGTTGAACGCGGGGTCATACGGCCAGGCACGTTCGGCAGCGAACGAAACCGCGATGGCGACCGCCAGCAAGGCCAGCAGCCATAGCGGATCGCCATGGAGGTGGCCGACCCAGACGACGGCGGCGGCAACGAAACCGAGCAGGAACAACGGGGCATACAGGCGGAGGATCCAGTGTTTCATGGGCAACCCGGAACGTGAGGGGCCTGCATGCTGGCGCGGCACGACGGTTGCGGGCTTGAACAAACGGCGCAACCCGCCCCGCCTCGGTGGATATCCCCCCTTTGGCCGACACCGCGTTTCCCCCACCCACGGATGGCGTGGATCTACAATGGCGCCCTCATCGCGCCCGGTACCGGCATGGATTCCTTCAACCTGATGCGCGCCTTCCGCCGCATCGTCGAACGCGGCGGGCTGGCCCGCGCTGCCGAAGACCTGGGCATGTCGCCGGCCGGGCTGAGCAAGCAGTTGCGCGCGCTGGAAACGCACCTGGGCGTGGTGCTGCTGCAGCGGACCACGCGGCGCATGAGCCTGACCGAGACCGGCCACGCCTATTACCGCGAATGCTGCCGCCTGCTCGACGAATTGGACGCATTGGAACGTGGCATCGCCGAACAGCGTGGCGAGGTGGCCGGGCGCCTGCGTGTCAATGCACCGCAGTCGTTCGCACTGAGCACGCTGTCGCCGCTGCTGCCACGCTTCCTGCAACAGCACCCACAGCTGTCGCTGGACCTGGTGATGGAAGATCGCCTGCTCGATGCGGTCGGTGAGGGTTTCGATGTGTCGTTGCGGCTGCGTGCCGAGCTGGACGACTCGCGATTGGTGGCGCGCCGGCTTGCCTCGCTGCAACAGGTACTGTGCGCTGCCCCGTCCTACCTGCGGCAGCGTCCAGCACCGCAGTCGGTGGACGATCTGCAGGTGCACAGTGTGCTGGCCTACAGCCTGTCCGACTCCCCCGGCAGCTGGCCGCTGCTCGGCCCGGATGGGCAGGTGACCATCACCCTGCCGGCACGCGTCACCGTCAACAACAGCCTGCTGCTGCGCGACCTGCTGGTGGCCGGCATGGGCATCGGCGCCCTGCCCTCGTTCCTGGCGGCACCAGCGCTGGCCCGTGGCGAACTCCAACAGGTGCTGCCCGACCACCGCTATCCGCCACGCTTCGTGCATGCGGTCTATCCCACGTCGCGCCACCTGCAACCCAAGGTGCGTGCCTTCATCGATTTCCTGCACGCCGAGCTGCCCCGCTGCGCCGGCCTGGATTCGTAACCGCCAGCGAAAACTGAGCTGCCCACGGCGCGCTGTTTCGGCCCCGCCGCGCTGCCTAATCTGCCGCCTCCCCTCTCACCGATGGCAGGCAGATGTCTCCCGTTCCTTCCCCCGCCACCGCCGCGCCGGTGGTCGACTTCTTCCACGACGTGGTCTGCGGCTGGTGCTTCGTGCTGGCCCCGCGCCTGCAGCAGGTCTCGGCCGAACTCGGCATCCAGGTGCGCCATCGCAGCTTCGTGCTGCAGGACTCGCGCGCGCAGATGGTCGAGGTGTTCGGCTCGATGGAGCGCGCCAAGGCGATCATCCTGCGCCACTGGACCGACTGCGCCGCGCATGAAGACAGCGCGCGCATCGATATCGAAGGCATGCGCGCACAGGACTTCGAATATCCCTCCGGCTGGCTCGGCGCACTGGCCTGCCAGGCCGCAGGGTTGATCGGCGGCAATGATGCCCATGGCGCAATGTTCGACGCGGTGCAATGGGCGCACCTGCACCAGCACCGCAACATCGGCGACGCCGAAGTGCTGCTGGATATCGCCGAATCACTGGGCCATCCCCGTGGTGCCTTCGCTGACCACATGCGCAGCGACGCAGTACGCCAGCGCGTGCAGGCCGATCGTGCCGACGCCGCTGCCCTCGGCATCCGCTCCATTCCCACCGTGATCGGCGGCAACGGCCTGCGCCTGCAGACCCTGCCGCTGCCGCAACTGCGCCAGGCCCTGGCGCCCCTGGTCGCGGCCTGAGCCGCACCCTCCCCACCCTGCAAGGAGATTCCCCCATGACCCCACGTATCCTGGCCAGCGCGCTGGCCCTGCTGCTGGCCGGCACCGCGGCGTCCACCACCGTGTCCGCGCACGAACGCGTTCCCTCCGGCCAGCAGGTCGGCACCAGCCCCTGGGGGCCGAAGGACGAGATCGGCCGGCTCAACCTGATCACCGAAGCCTCGCGTGCGGCGATCCTGTCGCGGGTCAGCGGCGGCAAGGCCTATGACCTGGCCACCGACTACTACGTCGGCATGCCCAGCTGGCAGGACGCCGGCGACCCGCACTACCAGTTCTGGATGACCCACACCCCGCGCGGCACGGTGATGGATGATCCGATGGGCGTGGGCGAGACCATGAACCTCACCCGCAGCTACACCGGCACCGCGTTCTCGATGTACAGCCACACCGGCACCCACATCGATGCGCTGAACCACTTTGGCATCCACGGAAAGATCTGGAACGGCTTCGAGGCCGACAAGCATCTCGGCGATCGTGGCTGGAATGTCACCGGCATCGAGAAATTCCCGCCGCTGATCGCGCGTGGCGTACTGATCGACGTGGCCGCCGCCAAGGGCGTGGACATGCTGCCGGACAGCTACCGCGTCACCCGCCAGGACCTGAAGGATGCGCTGGCACGCCAGCGGGTGAAGCTGCAGCAGGGCGATGTGGTGCTGATCCGTACCGGCCGCATGCGCCTGTTCGAACAGCCCAAGGCCTACATGGCCAACCCGCCGGGCATGGGCCTGGACGCGGCGCGCTTCCTGGTTGAGGACAGCGGCGCGATGATCGTCGGCGCCGACAACCTGAGCTTCGAGACCTTCCCCTCGGAGGTGGCCGACGACTACGTGCCGCTGCACACCTACCTGCTGGCCCAGCAGGGCGCGCCGATCATCGAACTGGTGGCGCTGGATGAACTGGCCCGCGACAAGGTCTACGAGTTCGCCTTCATCGGCGGCCCGCTGAAGATCCGCGGCGGCGATGCCGCGCCGCTGCGCCCGGTCGCGCTGCCGGTCCGCCCGTAACCGGGCCCTGTGGGTGCCGACCTGGCTCGGCACTCCTTTCCCACTTCAGCAACCTGAAACCCGGTCCACCAATTTCATTAGTAATTCTACTCACAAGGCGAGTAGCATGTCTGGTCTCAGCCCCTGATACCAGCCCGCCGATACTCGCTCCATGCCTGTCGTTTCCGCCCGTTCCTGCCGCTTCCAGCCCGCCCGGCGCCTCCCTTGGAGGACCGGCTGATGGGCGCCGTCGTCGCCCTCGACCGGCTGCTGGACGGCCGCCAGTTGTGGCGCGGCCCGGCCCGCCAGGGGCCGGCCAGCGACCACCTGGCCAGCGGCCACCCGGCGCTGGACGCACGCCTGCCCGGCGGCGGCTGGCCGGCCAGCGGGCTGTGCGAGGTGCTGCAGGCGGCGCCGGGCGTTGGCGAACTGGCCCTGGTCTGGCCGGCGCTGGCCAGGCTGAGCCAGCGCGACCGCCCGATCGTGCTGGTCGCCCCACCCTATCGCCCGCATGCCCCGGCCTGGGCCGCGGCCGGGCTGGATCTGGCCCAGCTGCAGATCATCCACGCTGCGCCGAAGCAGGCGCTGTGGGCGGCCGAACAATGCCTGCGCTCTGCCGCCTGCGCGGCGGTGCTGTGCTGGCCGCACCAGGCCGACGATCGCGCCCTGCGCCGGCTGCAGGTCGCCGCCGACAGCGGCCAGTGCCTGGGCTTCGTGTTCCGCGTGGCGCAGGCAGCGCGCAACCCCTCCCCGGCCAGCCTGCGCCTGCAGCTCGACCACGGCCAGGTAAGGGTGCTGAAGTGCCGTGGCGGCCTGCCACCCGCGCAGCCGTTGCCACTGGCCATCACCCACTGAGGCCGCGCCATGCACTGGGCCTGCCTGTTGTTGCCGCAGCTGGCGCTGGACAGCGTGCTGCGCCTGCAGCCGGACCCCCAGCGGCCACTGGTGCTGCTGCAGGGCCCAGCGCAGCGCCGCGTGCTGCGTGCGGTCAGCCCGGCCGCGCGCGCAGCAGGGCTGCGCCCGGGCATGCTGCTGTCGGCTGCGCAGGTGCTGGTGCAGGACATGCACCTGCACGACTACGACCCTGACGCGGAACAGCACACCCGGCAGCTGCTGGCCAGCTGGGCCTACGCCTACAGCTCGCAGGTCAGCCTCGATTTCCCGCATGCACTGGTGCTGGAAATCGGCGCCAGCCGTGCCCTGTTCGGTGACTGGCTGACGATCGAAAAGCGCCTGCGCAACGAACTGCATGAACTCGGTTTCCGCCACCGCCTGGTGGCCGCCCCCACGGCACATGCCGCGCGCGTGCTGGCCAACGTCCACGACGGCCTCGGCATCGATGCGCAGCAGCTGCCAGCGGCACTGGCGCAGCTACCCTTGCCGCGCTGCGGCCTGCCCAGCGACGCGGTGACCGTGCTCGGCCGTTCCGGCCTGCGCACGCTGGGTGCGGTGCTCGAGCTGCCGCGTGACAGCCTGGCCCGGCGCTTCGCCCCGGAGGTACTGCAGCAGCTGGATGCACTGCGCGGCCTGCCCACCGCGCCGCTGCGCTACTACCAGCCACCGGACCGTTTCGATGCGCGCATCGAATTCGAATACGAGATCGAATCCAGCCAGGCCCTGCTGTTCCCGCTGCGCCGCCTGCTGCTGGACCTGGCCGCCTTCCTGTGTTCGCGCGATGGCGGCGTGCAGCGCTTCGACCTGCATTTCGAGCACGACCTGCTGCCGGCCAGCGTGCTGACCATCGGCCTGCTGGCCCCCGAACGCGATCCTGCGCTGCTGTTCGAGATCGCACGCAACCGCATGGAAGCGTTCGCCCTGCCGGCCGGCAGCCGCGCACTGCGCCTGCAGGCCGAGCAGCTGCCACCGTTCGTGCCCGCCGCGCGCGACCTGTTCGATACCCGGCCGGCGCAGGCGATGCCCTGGAACCAGCTGCGCGAGCGCCTGCGTGCGCGGCTGGGTGATGACGCCGTGCAGCCGCTGGCGGTGCAGGCCGACCATCGCCCCGAACGCGCCAGTGGCACCCAGCCACCGGCCAAGCCCCCGTCGTACTGGCCACTGCGCCCCGGCTGGTTGCTGGACACCCCACAACCGTTGCGTGACCCGCGCCTGCGCATCGTCGCCGGGCCGGAGCGGATCGAATCGGGCTGGTGGGACCAGGCCGACGCACGCCGCGACTACTACGTGGTGGAAACCGCACACGGCCAGCGCGGCTGGGCCTTCCGTGAGCGCAACGATCCGCATGCGCCGTGGATGCTGCACGGCTGGTTCGGCTGAGCCGCCATGCACAGCGAACTGCCCGGCTACGCCGAACTGCACTGTCTGTCGGCCTTCAGTTTCCAGCGCGGTGCTTCGATCGCCGAAGAACTGTTCGCGCGCGCCGCTGGCCAGGGTTACCGGGCACTGGCGATCACCGACGAATGCTCGCTGGCCGGCATCGTGCGCGCCTGGCAGGCGGCGAAGGCGCATGGCGTGGCGCTGATCGTCGGCGCCGAATTCCAGGTCGAGGACGGGCCGAAGCTGGCCCTGCTGTGCACCGACCAGGCCGCCTATGCCGGGCTCTGCCAGTTGATCACCACCTGCCGGCGGCGCGCAGCCAAGGGCGAGTACCGCTGCCTGCGCAAGGACCTGCTCGGCCTGCCCGACGGCCTGCTGTGCCTGTGGCTGGACCGGCAACCGGCCGCCACCGACCTGGAACTGCTGCGCGCCGGCTTCAATGATCGGCTGTGGTTGGCGGTGGAGCTGCACCACGAACACGACGACGCACGCCGCCTGCAGCAGCTGCAGGCCTTCGGCGAACGCCACCGCCTGCCGCTGGTCGCCAGTGGCGACGTGCACATGCACGTGCGCCGCCGCCGCGCCCTGCAGGACACCCTGACCGCGATCCGCCACCGCTGCAGCGTGGCCGAGGCTGGCTGGCGCCTGTTCCCCAACGGCGAGCGCCATCTGCGTCCGCGCACCGCGCTGGCCCAACTGTATCCGCCCGAATTGCTGGCCGAGACCCTGCGCATCGCCGAGCGCTGCCACTTCACCCTGGAACAGCTGCAGTACACCTACCCACGCGAGCTGGTGCCCGAGGGGCATGACCCGGACAGCTGGCTGCGCGTGCTGGTCGAGCGTGGCATCCCCTGGCGCTGGAAAGGCGGCATCGAACCGAAACAACGCGAGCAGATCGAACACGAACTGGCGTTGATCAAGCAGAAGAACTACGCCTCGTACTTCCTCACCGTGCAGGACATCGTGCGCTTCGCGCGCAGCCAGGACATCCTCTGCCAGGGCCGCGGCTCGGCGGCCAACTCCGCGGTGTGCTTCGTGCTGGGCGTGACCGAGATCGACCCGGCACGCAGCAACCTGCTGTTCGAGCGTTTCATCTCCGCCGAGCGCGACGAGCCACCGGATATCGACATCGATTTCGAGCACGAGCGCCGCGAGGAAGTGCTGCAGTACGTGTTCAAGCGCTATGGCCGCGAGCGCGCCGCACTGACCGCGGTGGCAATCAGCTACCGTGGCCGCAGCGCGATCCGCGACGTGGCGCGTGCACTTGGCCTGCCGATGGACCAGGTCAACGAACTGGGCGCGGCGATGGACCACTGGGGCGGCAACATCCCATTGCCGGAAACCCTGCGCGAGCGCGGTTTCGATCCGGACACGCCCTTGATGCGGCGCCTGCTGGCGCTGACCGCCGAGTTGATCGACTTCCCGCGCCACCTGTCGCAGCACCCCGGCGGTTTCGTGATTTCCGAACATCCCCTGTCGACCCTGGTGCCGGTGGAAAACGCGGCGATGGCCGACCGCACCGTCATCCAATGGGACAAGGACGACCTCGACGCCACCGGCCTGATGAAGGTCGACTGCCTGGCGCTGGGCATGCTTACCGCCATCCGCAAGTGCCTGGCCATGCTGAAACAGCATGGCCTGCATGAAGGACGCATGGATGCGATCCCGCCCAAGGATGCAAAGACCTTCGACATGATCTGCGCCGCCGACACCATCGGCGTGTTCCAGATCGAATCGCGCGCACAGATGGCGATGCTGCCGCGCATGCAGCCACGCACGTTCTATGACCTGGTGATCGAGGTGGCGATCGTGCGCCCTGGCCCGATCCAGGGCGACATGGTGCACCCCTATCTGGAGCGGCGCCGGATCCTGCGCGAACAGGGACCGGACGCGTTGAACGACCCGGACAACCCGCTCTACCCACCGCAGCTGGAACGCGTGTTCGCACGCACGCTGGGCGTGCCATTGTTCCAGGAACAGGTGATGCAGCTGGCGGTCGAAGCAGCCGGTTACACGCCTGGCCAGGCCGATGCCCTGCGCCGTTCGATGGCGGCCTGGAAACGCCGTGGCGGCTTGGAACCGCATCGTGAAAAACTGCTGGCAGGCATGTTGAAAAACGGCTTCAGCCGCGAATACGGTGAGCACCTGTTCGAGCAGATCAAGGGGTTCGGTGATTACGGTTTCCCGGAAAGCCACGCCGCCAGCTTCGCCCTGCTGACCTATAACAGCTGCTGGCTGAAATGCCACCATCCGGCCGCGTTCACCGCCAGCCTGATCAACAGCCAGCCGCTGGGTTTCTACAGCCCCGACCAGCTGCTGCAGGACGCGCGCCGGCATGGCATCCGCGTGCTTCCCGTGGACGTGCGCCACAGCGACTGGGACTGCACGCTGGATTTCAGCAGGGGCGCGGCCGCGATCCGGCTCGGCCTGCGCCTGGTCGACGGCTGCAATGAAGCGGCTGTACAGGCCATCATGCGCGAACGTGCACGGCGCCCGTTCGACGATGTGGGCGAACTGTGCCAGCGCACCGCCCTGGATCGCCGCCAGCAGGGCCTGCTGGCCGATGCTGGTGCGCTGCGCGGGCTCAGCGGCCATCGCCATCGTGCACGCTGGGATATCTCCGGCGTGGAGAACCGGCTGCCGCTGTTCGACCAGGCCCGCGCCACCGCTGAAGCACGCGTGCCGCTGCCCCTGCCCAGCGCCTGGGAGGACATGCAGGCCGATTACCGCAGCATCGGCACCACCCTCGGCCGCCACCCGATCTCGTTCCTGCGCACGCAGCTGCGCAGCCGCGGCTGCCTGGATGCCGCGCAGCTTGCGGGCCACGGCCATGGCCGTCGCGTGCGCATCGCCGGCCTGGTCCGCATGCGCCAGCGCCCGCAGACCGCCAGTGGCGTTACCTTCCTCACCCTTGAAGACGAGACCGGCATGGTCAATGCCGTGGTCTGGCGGCACCTGGCCGATCGCCAGCACCGGGTCCTGGTCGATACCCGGCTGATGCAGATCGACGGCCGCCTGGAACGCGTCGATGGCGTGCAGCATGTCATCGTGCAGCGCATGCACTGCCTGGATGAACTGTTGCAGGGGTTGCGCAGCCACAGCCGCGATTTCCATTGACGATACACAGCGTCACACAATGAACTGGCCATCGGTCGCCCGCATCCGCTATCGTCGCTGCATCCAAGGAAGGACGACACGATGCCGCGCGCACTGCTGCTGACCACGCTGGTGGTCTCCACACTCGCCCTGCTGGTTTCCGGCTGGACCGCCTGGAGCCTGCATCGCAGCCAATCGCCACAGCGCATCATCGAAGCGCGCGGGCTGATCATCCACGATGGCACGGGCCAACCCCGGGTGATCCTAGGCGCGCCGGTGCCCGACCCCCTCAGCCGGGGCCGTATCCAGGGGCCGCGCGCTACCGCCCTGTCCGGCCTGATCCTGCTCGGCCCGGATGGCTCCGAACGCGGGGGCTATGGCACCAGCGATCGCGGCGGTGAAGCCGTGCTGACCCTGGACGATGCCAATGGCACCACGGAAGTGTTCAAGGTGGTGGCCAACCCGGACCGTGGTGCCAGCCTGATGGTCAAGCACCAGAACAACACCGGCGCCATGCTCACCTCATGGCAGGGCAAGCCGGAACTGATGTTCGTCGATGACAGCGGCCAGTCCTACTACGTGCGCCCGGGCGCCAACGCCGCGCCCTGATCTGCTTCTGTAGCGTCGAGCCATGCTCGACTGCTTCTACCAACAGCAGCCGAGCATGGCTCGGCTCTACAAAGGCGAAGCAACGTCGAGCATCGCTCGACGCTACAGACCGCACACCGCCGCCAGGTCGTCAGCCAGCGGCCGCAGTTGCGCCGCGCCCAGCGCCGCGCAGGTGATGCGCAGGCCATGTGCCGGCGCCGCCACCGCGAACACCTCGCCAGCGCGCACATGCCATCCGCGCGCGGCCAGCGCCAGCACCTGCGGATGGCTGTCGCCCGGCAACGGCAGCCACAGGTTCAATCCCTCCATCGGCAGCGGCGTCGGCACGCCACGCGCGCGCAGCAGTTCCTGCAGCGACTGCAGGCGCTGCTGGTAACGCTCGCCTGCCGAGGCGATCTTCGCCCGCTGCGTTGACGACGCCAGCACCGAGATTGCCGCGTCCTGCAGCAGGTGACTGACCCAGCCGATACCGGATGCCAATCGCAGCCGCAACCGCATCGCGGTTTCTTCATCGCAGGCCAGCCAGGCCAGCCGCAGGTCGGGGCCGAGCGGTTTGGACAACGAACGCAGCAGCGCCCAGCGCCGCCCATCCAGCGGCAGTACCGAGTGATAGGCCTGCTGCGAGAGCAGCGCATAGTGATCGTCGATCAGCACTGCTACCTGCGGGTACGCCGCCAACAACTGCCGCAACGCCCGCGCCCGCTTCGCATCCAGGCTGGCCCCGGTCGGATTGTGCGCCCGGGGGGTGAGCAGCACCGCACGTGCACCAGCCTCCAGCGCCTGCCGCAGCGATTCGACCTGCATGCCCTGGGCATCCACCGCCACCGGCAACGGCGCATGACCCGACGCATTGAGCACATTGAGGCTGCCGAGGAAGCATGGATCCTCCACCGCGATGCGATCACCCGGCAGCAGCCACGCCGCCAGCAGGCGCTCGATGCCATCGACGGCGCCATGGGTCAGCTCCAGCGCATATCCCTCGGGGCAATCCGCATCCAGCGAGGCGCGTGCCAGCGCCTGCAACCTCGTGTCGACCGTACCCACGCCATACAGCCGCGGCGCCGCCGGGGTCAGGCGCAGGTTCGGCAGCAGGCGCGGATCCGGGTTGCCACCGGCCAGGTCCTGCAGCGCCAGCCCCGGGGTGCTGCCCTCGCGCGCCAGCGGCGGCGGCAGGCCACGCACCACCGTGCCGCGGCGGCCCGCCGTGCTGGCCAGTCCCGCCGCATCCAGGCGCTTGTAGGCAGCAGCCACGGTGTTGCGGTTCACGCCCAGCTGCTCGGCCAGTTCACGCACCGGCGGCAGCACGCTACCGGCCGGCAGGCGGCCCTTGCCGATGCCGTCGCGGATGCTGTCGAAGATCGACTCGGCGCTGTGCCCGGTGATTTTCATTTTGTCCTATGCCAAAATATCTCTTGTCCTGTGCCAGTGTATCCCACCCTGGCCACCCTGCATTGGAGGTGCCCGCATGCCCCTGGCCGCTGCCGACTGGCCCGTCGCCCAGTCCGTTGAACAGATCGCCGCCAACCTGGTCACGGTGCGCCAACGCATCGCCGATGCCTGCGCCCGCGTCGGCCGTGACCCGGCCAGCGTGCGCCTGCTGCCGGTCAGCAAGACCGTCGATGACGCCCGCATCCGCATGGCGGTGGCCGCCGGTTGCCGCGAGCTGGGCGAGAACAAGGTGCAGGAGGCGCAACGCAAGGCCGAGACGATGGCCGATCTTGGCGTGCACTGGTCGGTGATCGGGCATCTGCAGACCAACAAGGCGCGCTACGTGGCGCGCTTCGCCAGCGAGTTCCAGGCGCTGGACAGCCTGCGCGTGGCCGAAGCACTGCAGCAGCGCCTGCAGCTGGAAGACCGCACGCTGGATGTGTTCGTGCAGGTCAACACCTCCGCCGAACCCAGCAAGTACGGCCTGGAACCCGCTGCCGTCGAGGCCTTTGTGCAGCAGCTTCCAGCGTTCGATCGCCTGCGCGTGCGCGGCCTGATGACGCTGGCCATCTTCACCCCGGAGGTCGAGCGCGTGCGTGCCTGCTTCGTGCGCCTGCGCGAACTGCGCGACCAGCTGCAGCGCACTGCACCTCCCGTCATCGACCTTTCGCAGTTGTCGATGGGCATGTCCGGAGACTTCGAAGTGGCGATCGAGGAAGGTGCCACCGTGGTCCGCGTCGGGCAGGCCATCTTCGGCGCACGCGCCACCCCGGACAGTTTCTACTGGCCCAGCAATGGAGCCTCCGCATGAAGCACGCGGTCGTCCTGCAACACGTCGCCTTTGAAGACCTCGGCACCCTGCAGCCACTGCTGTCGGCACAGGGCTGGCAGCTGCAGGTGCTGCAGGCCGGTATCGACGCGCTCGACTCCGCCGAAACCGCCGACCTGCTGGTCGTGCTGGGCGGCCCGGTCAGCGTCAACGATGTTGATCGCTATCCCTTCCTCAACGACAGCATCGCGTTGTTGCAACGTCGGCTGCAGCAGCAACGGCCCACGCTGGGCATCTGCCTCGGCGCGCAGCTGATGGCGCGCGCACTCGGTGCCGACGTCGCCGCCAGTGGCGGCAAGGAGATCGGCTTTGCGCCGCTGCTGCTCACCGATGACGGCCAGCGCTCACCACTGCAGGCCCTGCAGGGCATTCCGGTACTGCATTGGCATGGCGAGGCGTTCGAACTCCCGGCCGGTGCACGTCGCCTGGCCAGCACGCCGGCCTGCCGCCACCAGGCCTTCGCCATGGGCAGCCATGCGTTGGCCCTGCAATGCCACCCGGAACTGGATGCCCGCCAGTTCGAACGCTGGCTGATCGGCCACACCCTGGAGCTGGCGCAGGCCGGCATCGATCCGAACGATCTTCGCGCCCAGGCACGCCGTTACGGTGCACCGCTGGCAGCGGCGGCCACCGCGATGTTCGACCATTGGCTGCAGGAGCTGCCGGAGACACCGCAATGAACTACCGATTGCAGATCCACCGCGATGGCGCCCACTGGGGCCACTTCGACTGCAGCGGCCCCGATGCCATGCAACGCATGGACACCATCGCCGCGCAGCTGCCTGCCGAACAGGGCTTCCAGCTGAAACGGCAGAAAGGTGTCGGTGAAGAGCGCATCCTGTCCAGCAATGCCGACGGCCTGCGCGTACTGGCTTCGCAGATCCAGTACCGCGACATCTGACGATCGTCACGGTAGTGCCGGCCGCTGGCCGGCACCCGAATCTGGCCGGCCAGCGGCCGGCACTACCACGGCTGTTCGCCCGCGTGCGAAGCTTCACGCATGCTGACCCTGCAACGCGGCAGCCACCACGGGCTGCTGGTCGCCCCGCGCTGGCCCTCCACCCGTATCCAGCTGGAAGAAGAGGTACTGCAACGCCTGCTCGATGCGCAGGCAATGCTGCCTGCCGGGCTGCGACTGCTGCTCACGCGCGGCTTCGAACCCAGCCACAGCCGGCTCGGCAGCTTCCGTCGTGGCGTGCGTTGGCTCGGTATCGCGTTGTTCCGGGCCTGCTATCCGCAACGCCATGATGAGGTCGATGCCATCTTCGGCGCCAACGGCCACGACATCGATGGCCGTCATATCGATGTCTCGCTGGTACTGCACGGCAAGCGGCTACGGCTGCTGCCCGTGGGCGTATTCACCCCGCCACGCTGGCAGGATCGTCGCGTCGCCCGCCATGCCGAAGCGGTCGCGCGGGTGAAGCGCAGCCTGCAGCGCTGCGGCTTCGAGCTGCATCACAACCCCACCGAAGCCCTGCAGATCCACTGCGATTATCGCCCGCGCTGATCTCCCGTCCCGGGCAGGCGTGTCACGCCCATCGATAGATGCAAATGATTCTCTTTTGCTGTAAGGTGCAGCCGTTGCCCTTGCCGCCGCGGGCTGTTCCCTTTCCCAGTTGTCGCCCGCCCCGTGTCCGAGCCTGTCGAACCGACGGATGTCGCGCAGCTGTGCGCGGCCCATTACCGGCCGCTGCACGCCCATGTCCGCCGTAAACTCCCGCAACGCAGCGACGCCGATGACGTCGTCCAGGAAACCTGGCTGCGTGTCATCAAGGTCGCCGCCAGCGGCCTGCTGAGCAACGGCCGCGCCTACCTGTACCGCGTCGCCCACAATCTGATCGCCGATCACTACCGGCAACGCCAGCGCCGTCGTGAGGAAGCGCTGGATGACGCCCAACTGCACGCCCTCGCCGACCCTGCACCGCTGCCGGAGCAGCACCTGCTGGACGCCGAACAGCTGCGCCATCTCGACGCGATCATCGCCGCGCTGCCACCGCGCTCGCGCCAGGTATTCCTGCTGGCCCGGGTGGAGCAGATGGCACTGGCCGAGATCGGCCGCCGGCTCGGCATCAGCCGGCAGACCGCGCACGGCCATCTGCTGCGTGCGCTGGTGGCGCTGCAGCAGGTACCCGGCGCATGAGCCCGGAGGCGATCGCGCGCGAGGCCGCGCGCTGGTGGCTGGACGGCCACGACGGCGGCCGCGACGAGCGTGCCTTCAACCAGTGGTACTACGCCGATTGCCGCCACGCCGCGCAGTACCAGCACCTGCAGGCGCTCTGGCAGGCCGGTGATGCCACGCCCAGCCTGCAGCGGCATCAGCGCAAGCGGCAGCGCCGGCACCTGCGCGACGCCGGCACTGCCGTGCTGCTGCTTTGCGCCTTGGGCCTGTATACCCGCCAGGCTGCACCACCGGCCGCGCAGGTGATGCGCACGGCGGCAGGCGAGATCCGTGAAGAAGTACTGCCGGACGGCTCGCACGTGCTGCTGTCACCCGGAAGCGAAGTCCATGTCCGCATCGATGCACAGCGCCGCCAGCTGCAGCTGCAGCACGGCCAAGCGTGGTTCAAGGTAGCCGCCGATGCGCAGCATCCGTTCCAGGTGCATACGACGCACGGCATGGTCACCGCGCTCGGTACGGCCTTCGACCTTGCCGTGCAGGACAACGACAGCGTGGTCACCGTCACCGAGCACCGCGTCCGTGTGGACAGCGGCACCCGCAGTGAGCAGGCCATCGAAGGGCAGCAGCTGCGCTTCGATGGACAGGCACCGATCATCGGCCTGGCCGCCAGCCACAGTGCCCTGGCCTGGCGCGAGCGTCGCCTGCATTGGGTCTCCACGCCCTTGGCCGAGGTCACCCAGGGCCTGGATCGCTGGCATGGCGGCCACACCTGGATCATCGGCGCACACCTGCGCCAGCAGCCGGTCACCCTGCTCGGCAGTGCAGACGGCGCGGCGCGCAGCCGCGACCAGCTGGCCACGCAACTGCATGTACGCGTGCTGCGCCTGGGCGCGGTCGTGCAGGTGTGGCTGCCGCCACGCAGGGAACATCGCGATGCACCCTGACATCGGCCCTGCCACTGCGTCTACCCAGGATGACGACGCGCTGCGTCAGCCCCTGGAGCTCCCGATGCTGTTTCACCGTCCCCTTGTCCTTGCCCTGTCACTGGCCTGCGCCAGTCCGCTTCCGTTGTTACCTGCCAGCGCACACGCGCAGGCCACCTCCCGCCACTTCGATCTTCCTGCGCAACCGCTGGCCAGCGCGCTGGATGCCTACAGCCGGCTGACCGGTGTCGATCTGGTGATCGGCGCGGCATTGCCAGGCGGCCAGACGGCGCCGGCACTACGCGGACGGTTCGACGAGGCGCAGGCCCTGTCGCGCCTGCTGGCCGGTAGCGGCCTGCGCCCCCGTTTCATCGACGCGCGCCGCGCCACCCTGGAACCGGCGCCGGCCGACCCCTCCGATGGCAGCCGTCGAACCGGCCCGCTGCGCGTACAGGGCGATATCGCACACGGCCATTCCCCCGGTGCAGGCGCCAGCCAGTATGTCCCGGCGGCCCGCGATGGCTTTGCGCCCGCCGTCGGCAGCGAGCGCGTGGCGATGGCCGAACGCCAGGACGGCAACAGCCTGCTGCGTTCGATGCCCGGCACCCACACTTTCCACTCGCGCAGCCAGCCCGGCCTGCAGGTCAACATCCGCGGCATGACCGGCGCCGGGCGGGTCAACACCATGATCGATGGTGTCACCCAGACCTTCCGCAACAACGCGGGCCATGGCTCCGGTGGTCCGTTCGCCTACGTCGACCCATTCCTGCTGGCCGGTGTGGACGTGCAACGCGGTGCGGTCGCCGGTGGTGATGGTGCCGGCACGCTGGCCGGCAGTGCCAATTTCCGCACGCTGGACATCGACGACCTGCTCGGCGAAGGCCGTGACTGGGGCCTGCGTGCGGGCTATCGCCATGGCAACAACGGCTATGGCAGCGGCCGCACCTTCGCCGGCGCATGGCGCCACAGCGAGGACGGCGGTGACCGCCAGTTCGGCCTGCTGGCCGCTGCCAGCAGCAGTCGCAGCGGCGAGTACGCCACGGCACGCGGGCAGAAGAACAATGCCGACCCCGGCAGCCAGCAGCCCAGCAGCTGGCTGTTGAAAGCACGCCTGCAGCCCAGTGACCAGCATCGGCTGGACCTGAGCCACATGCGCTACGAAAACGACTTCTACCACAACTACCCGTGGCAGATTTCCGCACGCAACCAGCGCGCCAGCTACCACTACACGCCCTACACGCCGTGGATCGACCTGCGCGCGACCTTCGCCGGCAACAAGACCCGGCTGTTCTATCCACCCGTGGAGGATTCCAGCTACATCGGCCGCCGCACCCACAGCAGCCTGAGCAGCTGGACGCTCGACAACACCAGCCGCTTCGATATCGGTGCACTGCAGGCACGCTGGAACACCGGCATCAAGCACCAGTCGGACGTCTACGTGGCCGACACCCCCATCCTGCGCGGCGCCAACCCCCAGGGCCGCAGCCAGCTGGACAGCGTGTTCAGCACGCTGGAACTGCAGTACGACATCTACGCGCTGACTGCAGGCCTGCGCCAGGATCGCTATGGCATCCGCGGCCACGTCCCGGTGTGCTCGGATGTGCCCGGCCAGTGCGCCGAGATCAACGGCGGCGGCATCGACGTGCGCCGTACCCAGCGCGCACTCAGCCCCAGCCTGGCGGTCTCGTGGCAGGCCACCGACTGGCTGCAACTGTTCGCCGAAGCCTCGCGTACTTCCCGCCCGCCGCGCGTGCAGGAGATGTTCTTCGAGAAGATCCCTCTGGAAGGCATGAGCGATGCCGACGGCGTGGGTGCCAACCCGTTCCTGCGCCGTGAGCGCTCGCGCAACCTGCAGTTCGGCGCCAACCTCAGCGCCTCCTCGCTGCTGACCGACGGTGACCTCGCGCAGCTGCGCGTCACCCGCTTCGACAACCGCATCCGCGACTACATCAAGCCGCAGTACCTGCTGATCGTGCACCCGCCGGAGGTGGGGCCTTTCGTGGTACCGATCGACAGCGATCAGCAGCTCACTGCCTGGACCGATGCCCTGGACGTGGACGACTTCAGCACCACCACGCGCTGGATGAACCACCCCGGCGTGGTGCGCATGCGCGGTATCGAGCTGGAAGCGCACTACGCCAGCGCGCACTACCACGCCACGCTGAGCTGGACCCGCTCGCGCACCAGTGCGCCTGCCATCGAATTCGTCAACCTGGAAGACATCACCGCCCTGCCCGACCGCTTCTGGACGTTGGATGTCGGCGGCCGCTGGTGGCAGCAGCGCGTGCAGGCCGGCCTGCGCGCCGAATACTCCGGGCCCACCGAAGAAGGCTACGACTTCTTCCAGACCCGCAGGACCGGCGGTACCGGTGTACTGCTCGACTTCTACGCCAGCTTCAAGCCCCAGCCCAACACCACGCTGTGGCTGAACATCGAAAACCTGCAGAACAAGGCCTATGACAACAATGCCTCGATCGACAGCATCTTCAGCCCGATCCTGGACCGCGGCAACGGCCGTGGCCGCACCGTCTCGATGGGCGTCAATGTGGCGTTCTAGCCGTCGCTGGCTGCCGCTGTGCCTGCTCGCACTGGCCGCAATCGCCAGCGCGCAGCCGATGCCCGGCACGGTGATCGACCTGGCCAGCGGGCAGCGCCTGGACGAAGCCGCGTTCGTGAAGCGTGCAGCGAACGCCCCGCGGCTGCTGCTGGGCGAACGCCACGACCTGGCCGGTGACCACGCCGCCCAGGGCTGGCTGCTGCACGCGCTGCAACGGCAGCGTCCACAAGGTGCGCTGGTGATGGAGATGATCGCCAGTGAACGCCAACCGCGCCTGCAGCGGGTGCAGCGCTGGCTGGCCAAGGGCAACCATGCCGATGGTGCGCACCTGCAGGCGCTGCTGGGCTGGGATACACGCTGGCCGTGGGCCACCTATGGCGGGCTGGTACAGGACGCCACCGCCGCCGGCATCCCCCTGTTCGGCGGCAACCTGTCGCGTGCCGAGGTCAATGCGTTGCTTGCCTCCAACACGTCGGTGCGGTTTCCGATGCCCACCGCCCGGCAACGCCTGTCGGCCGTGGTGCTGGCCCAGCACGCAGACGCCGCACCGATGCTGGAAGGGATGCTGGCCGTGCAACAGGCCCGCGACACCCGCATGGCACAGGCACTGACCGCAGCCCCTGCACCCGCGCTGCTGGTGGCCGGCCGCTGGCATGTACTGCGCGGCACCGGCGTGCCGGGCTACCTGCCACCGGAGGTACCGGCACTGGTGATCGCGCTTGCGTCACCCGACGAAGGCGTCGATGCAGCCGACGCCGATCTGCTGTGGGTGCCGGGCGATGAGTGAACGCGGCCAACACTGGCAGGCGATTGCCATCAGCATCGGCCTGCACCTGTTGCCCTTGCTGCTGTTGGTGCACTGGATGGCCGCGCCACCGTTGCTGCCGCCGCGTGAACAGGATGTGCGCATCAGCCTGCGCCTGCTGGCACCGGCTACGCCTCCCCAGCCGGTCGAAGAGCGCCAGGCCGACACCCCCAGCCAGGCGCAGCAGGCGCGCGCGTCGCAACCGGCGAAGTCGCCCCCTCCGCCAAAGCCCACCGCCGCACGCGAGGGCGAGGTGGCCGCCAGCGAGCTCGGTGGCCCTGGCCGGCAAGCCCTGCCGGTCGCCCCGCCTGCGGCCGTGACCGATGCAAGTCCCGCACCGGCATCGATCACGGCCGCGCCGCCCGCTCCCGACGCACCACCGGCGGACTTCCAGGCCGGCGCCGCCAGTGACCAGTGGGAAGCCCGCCTGATGGCGCGGCTGGAGCGTTATCGCTACTACCCCGCCGTCGCGCGCTCGCGCCGGCAGCAGGGAACGGCCTGGGTCAGGGCCAGCATCGATCGCGAGGGACGCCTGCAGGCCCTGCGGCTGGAGCAGTCCAGCGGCCAACCGATGCTCGACGACGCCGCACTGCAGACGTTCCGCCGCGCGCAGCCGCTGCCGCCCATTCCCATGGAAATGAAGGCACCGCAGGAACTGGTGGTGCCGGTGGAGTACTACCTGCGCTAGGCGGCGTAGGCCTCCGCCTCGATCTCGAACAGCATGCCGTCCAGCGCCAGCCGTGGCACAGGAATCAGGGTGCAGGTCGGCGCTGCGCCGTTCGGCCAACGCCGCCGTACCTGCCGGGCGATGATGCCCAGCCGGTCCTCGTCGTGGTCGACCACCAGGATGCGCAACCGCGCGACATCGGCCAGGCTGGCCTGCGCCGAACGCAATGCGATCTGCAGGTTGTCCAGTGCCTGCTCGACCTGTTCCCCGAAGCCGGGAGAGAGATGACCATCGGCATCCTCACCGCCCTGCCCGGCGATATGGATCACCCGGGCGGGAAGGCGCACCACCGCCACGTGCGAGTAGCCGTTGGCCGAGGGATCGTAAAGCCCCGCAGGATTGAACAGTTCCAGCAGGCCGTGACTGAGGTCCGGGGTGGTCAGCAGGTTCATGCCGCATGCCTCATGGGGAATGCGAGGCAGTCTGCGACCTCAACCAGAGTTGAGGTCAAACCGATCCGCTGCAACAGTCCGGTCCGCCATGCGCAACGATCGTGCCCACGTGTAGAGCCGAGCCCACGCTCGGCTGCTCAGCGCGAATGGCAGCCGAGCATGGGCTCGGCTCTACCGTTCCCGGCTCACGTCCACGCCGGGTCTGCGGTGAAATCGATGGTCAACCAGAAAGTACTGCCCCGCGCATCCAGCCGCACCGCGATCTCATCGCGCATCGCATCGACTTCGCCTACCGACCCCAGCGGCGTGATCGGGTCAGCCAATACATGGATCTCGATGAAGCGCATCCGCCCCATCTTCGCCACATGGCTGGTGAAACCGGCATAGCCACGCTCGGCCACGAACGCCTGCATCACCTGCTGCACGCGCCGGTCCAGATCATCCGGCGCCACCTGCAGCACTTCGCGCATGGCCTTCCACGCGCTGCGCGCCGGCACCGGCAGCATCGCCAGGCTGATCAATGCCAGCACGATCGAATCCAGGTACGGCACCCAATGGTGCCACTCACCACCGTGCAGGACCAGCGCCAACACGAAGGCCAGCACCACTGCCAGGCTCATCAACCCGCCCAGCAGCCAGCCACGCACATCCAGCCATAACAGCGCCGAGCGCAGATGCCGCGCCCGCTGCGCAACGAACGCCGCCATCGCCAGGTTGCTGGCACTCAGCAGCGCCGCCCACCACAGCGCGGGCCCGAATTTCACTTCGTGCCCGCCCGTGGTCAGGCCGATCACCGCGTTGGCCAGCGCATACACGCAGGCCAGCGACAGGATCACACCACCCAGCGCTTCGACCATCGGCTCCAGGTGCCAGTAGCCATACTGGAAGCGCGGGCTTTGTTCCCGCGCCACCAGCCGCAGCACCGACAACGACACCAGGGTCAGGGCGACGTCGACCAGGCTGTACACGCCGTCGAACAGGATGGCCTGCGATCCCACCAGCAGGCCACCGCCGAAGCCGACCGCGCTCACCGCAAGGGTGACCCCGATCGAGAACGTCAGGATGCGTTGCTCGCGCGCGGTATCCATCGTTCGCCGATGAGCCGACCGTTACGGGTCAGGCCTTCAGCACCTCCACCTTGTACGAGACCGCATCACCCTCCTGCTCGATGATGAGCCCGTGCACGTCCGATTCGAAGCCCGGGAAACGGGCGTTCTGCTCGCGGGCGATGCGCAGCGACTGGATGATCGGCTCGTCGCTGTCGCCGAAGCGCTCGCCCGGCATGATGGTCGGGATGCCCGGCGGGTACGGCACCAGCATGGTCGCCGCGATGCGGCCACTGATCTGCTCGATGTCGACCCGCTCGATCTCGCCCTTGACCAGGTGGTTGTAGGCATCGGCCGGGGTCATCACCGGCGTCGGCAGGTCCACGTACATCTCGCGCATCACCTTGGCCACGGCAAATTCCTGGTTGAACGCATGCAGCGCGTCGCACAGGTCACGCAGGCCCCAGCCAGCGTAGGCATTCGGATAATCGGCGGCCAGCGTCGGCAGTGCCTGGCTCAGCGGCGCATTGCGGTCGTACAGTTCCTTGAACGCCATCAGCTCGGTGACCAGGGTGCTCCACTTGCCCTTGGTGATGCCCATCGAGAACAGGAACAGCACCGAGTACAGGTTGGTCTTCTCCACGGTGATGCCGCGGCCCCACAGGAACTTGCTCAGCACCGCCGCCGGGATGCCCAGCCTGCCCATGCTGCCGTCCATTGCCAGGCCCGGGGTCAGCAGGGTCACCTTGATCGGGTCGATCAGAACATAGTCATCCACCAGGTTCTCGAAGCCGTGCCAGTGCGCATCCGGCTGCAGGTACCACTCCTCGCGCTTGGCCACCATCGGTGCCGGCGTATCGCCCTTGTCCAGGCTGCGCTCGACCTGGGTCGGCTGCCACACGCTGAACCACCAGTCGTCGCGGCCGAGATCATCGCGGACGTGCAGCATCGCGCGGCGGAAGGCGATCGCCTCGTCGTGCATTTCCTGCACCAGCGAACGGCCGGCGTCGCCTTCCATCATCTTCGACGCCACATCGCAGGCCGCGATCACCCCGTAGTGCGGGCTGGTCGAGGTGTGCATCATGAACGATTCGTTGAAGCGCTCGGCATCGAGGTTGCGTTGCGCCGAGTTGCGCACGTGGATCATCGAGGCCTGCGAAAACGCCGCCAGCAGCTTGTGGGTGGAATGCGTGGTGAAAATGATCGCATCCTGCTCACGCGGCTTGCCCTTGGCCATGCCGTAGTGGTTCTCGTAGAACGGGTGGAACGCGGCGTAGGCGTACCAGGCTTCGTCGAAATGCAGGAAATCGACTGCGCTGCCGATCTCGTCGGCGATCTTCTCGGCGTTGTAGCACAGGCCGTCGTAGGTCGAATTGGTGACCACCGCGATGCGCGGCTTGGAGCCGGCCTTGTAGGCCTGGCTGGCCAGCGGATTGGCGGCGATGCGCTGCTGCAGCGACTCCGGCGTGAACTGGTCCAGGCTGATCGGGCCGATGATCCCGTGCGCGTTGCGGCTGGGCGTGAAGTACACCGGCACCGCACCCGTCATGATCAGCGCGTGCAGCAGCGACTTGTGGCAGTTGCGGTCAACGAACACCACGTCGCCGCGGGCCACCGTGCCATGCCAGACGATCTTGTTGGCGGTGGAGGTGCCGTTGGTGACGAAGAAGGTGTGGTCGGCACCGAAGTTGCGTGCCGCCTCGTTCTCGGCATCCTTGATCGGGCCGGTGTGATCGAGCAGCGAGCCCAGCTCCGGCACCGAGATCGACAGATCGCTGCGCAGGGTGTTCTCGCCATAGAACTGATGGAATGCGCGGCCGACCGGCGACTTGGTGAATGCCACGCCGCCGGCATGGCCCGGCGTATGCCAGGAATAGTTCGACTCGGCCGCATGATGGATCAGCGCCTTGAAGAACGGCGGCAGCAGGTTCTTCATGTAGTCTTCGGCCGCGCGCATCACCTGCCGCGAGATGAAGCTCTTGGTGTCTTCGAACAGGAAGATGAAACCGTGGATGTACTTGAGCAGCTTGCTCGGCACCTTCTCGATGGTGCGGCGCTCGCCGTACAGGAACACCGGCAGATTGGCACGGCGTGCGCTCTGCTCGCGCAGGAAGGCGGTCAGGCGCTGGAACTCGCCATCCACCTCTTCGCTGCCATCGATCGAGATCAGCACCGCCGAGGCCGCCACGTAGGTGCGGGCACCGGCCCGGGCGTCATCCAGGTTCAGCCCGCACAGCACGCGCTGGTCGTTGCTGCGCAGCTCTTCCACCAGCGCACGGATCAGGATGCCACCGATGCGCGGCGACTCGTAGTCGTTGTCGATGACAATGACCGGGTAGTCCAGGGACTTGAAGTACACGTTGATTCTCCTTGTCGAACTCAGGAATGCCGGGCGCCGGCGCTGATCGCCGAGGCCTCGCGGGCGCGCTGCCGCTGCTGGCGGCGCTCCTCGCTGAAGAAGGGATAGAACACGGTGATGAACAGCACGAACAGGAAGGCGTACTGCACGATGGTCCCCGACGAGCCGTAGATCGCCCACAGGCAGTACACGACGGTCAGGCTGGTCAGCGTCCAGAACGCACCGGTGTGGACCAGGGTGTGCGAACGCTCGACCACGAAGTAGCACGCCACGCACGAGTAGATGTAGGGCAGCAGGGTCAGCACCACGGCCGCCGACGTGATCACGTCGAACTGGGCCGACGCGGTTTCCGAGGTGGAGGTCACCAGCACCGCCAGGGTCATCAGCACCGCCACGATCAGCACGCCCTTGACCGGCACGTCGTCCTTGTTGGTCTTGCTGAAGATGCTCGGGAACAGGCCGTCATCCGACGCTGCCTTGGCACTCTGCGCGGTCAGCAGGATCCAGCCACCCAGCGAGCCGGCGGCACCGATGAAGGCGCACAGGCTGACCAGCGCGCCGCCCCAGCCACCGACCGCCTTGGCCGCCGCCAGCGCGAACGGTGCGTCGGACACCTGCAGTTCCGCGTTCGGCACCATGCCCATGATCACCGACGAACTGGCGATGTAGGCGATGGCAGCCAGGAACACGCCGGCCAGCGTCGCGCGGGCGACGTTCTTCTCCGGATTTTCGACCACACCGGCAGTCACCGATGCAGACTCGACGCCGATGAAGGCCCACAGGGTCAGTGCCGCGGCGCTCGAGATCGCACCGAAGTTCGACTCGCCAGACACGTTGTAGGCGCCCTTGAAGATGTCGGCATCGAAGAAGAACCAGCCGAAAATGGCGATGCCCAGGATCGGCACCAACGCAAAGCTGGTGGTGACCGTCTGCACGCGGCTGACGAAGGCCGGACCGATCACGTTGGCAAAGCTCAGTGCCCACACCAGCACCAGCACCGCGATGCAACGCACCAGCGGCTCGGACAGGATCGGGAAGAAATAGCTGAAATAGCCCACCGCCGCGATCGGAATGGCGACGTTGCCGATCCAGTTGGCGAACCAGTAGATGGTGTTGGTCTGGAAGCCCATGTACGGCCCGAACCAGTCGCGCGCGTAGGCATAGGGACCGCCCGCCTTGGGTGCGAGCTTGCCCAGCTTGGCGAACACGAAGGCCAGCAGCAGCGCACCGGCGGTGGTGATCAGCCAGCCCCAGATCGAGGCGGTACCGATCTTGGCCAGGCTGGACGGCAACAGGAACACGCCTGAGCCCATCATGTTGCCGGCGACGAGGAAGGTGGCTCCGACCACCCCGATTTTCTTTGCTTCTGCCATGACGATCTCCGGTACTGGCATGAGCCCGGCAGCACCGGGCGTGGGGACGGTTACGCTGGCGTACGACCGCTGGCGTCTATTTGATGAAGTTGTATTGCAGGCTGCCCTGCACCCGGACCGTGTCGCCGCGTGCGCCGCCCTGCTGTTCCAGCCGGCCGTACAGCAGCTCCATGCCCATCGTCCAGGACGGCGCCGGGCTCCAGATCAGGTTGAACACGCCGTAGCGGCTCTGCCGGAATGCATCAGCGGCGAGTGCGGCGTTGCGCTCCAGGGTCAGCTGGCCAAAGATCAGGTTGGAGCGCCACAGCGCGGACCAGTAATGGGTGTAGCCGACGAAACCGCCGTGCAGGTCCAACGCGGCGAGGCGGCCGTCGGCGCCGACCACTGCGTCCAGTCCGGAGCCGGTCAGGTCGGCGGTGTAGCGACTGAGGCCGCGCCCGCCGAGTACGCCGAACAGCAGCAGGTCGCGCTCGCCCACTGACGCCGAGCCGCTCAGCTGCAGGCCACCGGCCATGCGCCGGTCGCGCTCGCCATCGCCGTCGTAGGCCAGGCTGCGTGCCACCGCGCCCAGCTGCAGGTGGCCCCAGTCGCGCTCCAGGCGCGCGGTCACGGTCACATCGGGCAGGCGGTTGACTGCCGTGCGAGCATCGCTGGCGCCGGCGAGTTCAGTCTTCGGGTCTTCAGCAGCGACGGTCAGGGTGTTGCCCTTGCCTATCGCAAAACTGTGGTGGATGCCCGCCACCAGCAGGTATCCGGCGCCGCCCGGCCCGGCGAAGTCAAGCGTATCGGGCAGGCTGTCCGGGTCCATGAAGCTGGAGTAGCCATAGCCGGCATAGGTGTTGCCAAGCTGTCCATAGGCGTGTCGCAGGCGGAACTCATACCCCTCACTGCTGCCGAAGAAATCGTTCTCCAGGTAGAAACGCAGGTTGCCGTGCGTGGTCGGGCGCCGCGCCTCGAAGCTGAAGCGGGTCTGCTTGGCATGGATGTTGAAATTGGAGACATCGCGATGGCTGCCACCCACCGGCATCGACGACGGAATGAACTGATCTTCGTCACCGGCCGCACGCGAATCGGCAATCGCATCGAGCTTGGCGTAGCCACCGATGCGGATCACCGTATCGGTGCCTGGAATGGCGAAGAATCCTTTCAGATCGGGGTCGGTCGGACCGGCTGCACTGTCGGGACGCGACGCCGCCGTTGAGGGATCGGCCACCGATTCGCGCTGCGGCAGCACCGGTTGCGCCACGCCCGGCACCTGGGTCGGGTGCAGCATGCTGGCGCTGCCGCCCGCCGTTGCTGCCGGGGTCGGGGCCTGCGCCACGGCGGCAGGCGCTGAGCCCTCGCGCTGCTCAAGCCGATCCAGGCGCTGCTGCATGCCTTCCAATGCCTGGCGCATGGCAGCGATTTCCTGCCGCAACGCCTGCGCATCTTCCTGGCCATGCTGCTGCGCATACGCTGGCGCGATCGCCAGTGCGGTCGAACAGGCCAGACTCAGTACCGCCAAGCGCATTGCATCCTCCCTGGACAAACACTCGCAGCGCGCTGGCCGGATACAGGCGCACAGTGCCCTGGCCTCGCGTTGCCGTTGCTGGAAATGCGGATACTGCGTTGACGACACCGGCCAGCCTGCATCCGGCAGGCAACAGGACGATGACACTGCCCTGCCCGCACCGGTGTCGAGCCCATCAAGGCCGCGCTGCCAGAGAGGTGGCGACCGCAGCGGTCTGGGTAACAATCGGGGAGTGAGAGTGTCGTGAATGGCTGTGCCGACCGCCCTGGTTCAAGCCATGTCTGGCGCGGCATCCATGGCGCGTTGACGCTGTATTCCATGCGTCAACAGGCTAATCCGCCTGTCGTTTTTGACCTTGATTGGAATCAAGGCGCGATGCTTGATGTCAGTCACGATTCAGATGTGACGACGAACAGCTGCTGCGCAGCCCTGCTGCCCTCTCCGCCCGCCGCAGGAGCGCCGAATTGCAACAGGCCCGCATGCTGCCATGCGGGCCTGTCGGTTACATCACGACGTTGGCGGCGATCAGCGCGGACCCAGCACCGTCTGCAGGTCGGCGCCCTGCGGCAGGCCCGCGCGACGCTGCACCTGCCCTTGTGCATCCTGGAACAGGATGCCCGGCGTGCCCTGGAAGCCCATCTCGATCATCAGGACCTGGTTGGCATCAAGCTTGCCTGCGATCTCGCGACTGATGCTCGGTAGCGCCTTGATGCCGCCACGGTCGAACTGGTGCTCATTCTCCAGCAGCGCCGCGCTCGGATCACGCGCCGCGAGGATGGCGGCGGCCTTGGCCGGGCTGTCCTCGCGGATCACGCCAACCATGATGTGGCGCAACTGCACCTTGCCGGCGTCAACCCACGGACGCGCCGCTTCCCAGAACTTGTGGCAGTACGGGCAGTTGGCATCGCTGAAGGTATAGACCACACGCGGTGCATCGGCCTTGCCGTCACGCACCCAGGCGCTGGCTTCCAGCTTGGTCCACATCTTGGCCGACATCGGTGCAGCGACCAGCTTCTCCACCGCCTCGGCGGCCACATCGTTGCCTTCGGCATCGAACAGGCTGCCCACCAGCACATGCTTGCCGTCGGCGGTCACGTACGCGGCGGCGGGCTGCTGCCCCCCCACCACGCCGGCGAAGCCACGCAGGCCACCCGGTGCATCAAACTCGGCAACGACTTCGAAGCCGTGCTTCTCGATGCCTTTCAGCACTGCGGGACGGTCACCCTTGGCCGCGGTGGCCGGAGCGCCGGCGGCCGGCGCTGCCGCCGTCTTGCCCGGCGGGGTCTGGGCCTGGCTGCAGGCGGCCAATGCCAGCATGACCGGCAGCAACAGCACCGCCGGAGCGATGCGCAGGGAAGTCGACAACATGGGAACTCCGTAATGAGATGCCCGCGCAGGCTACCGCAGCCGGCGCAGTTTGTGTTCAAGACCCGCCGCGGTCAGTTCGCCAAGGTGCAGTTCACGCAGGCGACCTTCGGCGTCGAAGAACAGCGTCGACGGATAGGCCTGCACACCCAGCACGGTTGACGCCGAGGCGGTATCGTCCAGCAGTACATTGCCCAGCCAGAGCTGTTCGGATGCAATGAAACCCTTCACTTCGTCCAGGGTTTCCCCCTGGTTGAGGAACACGAACTGCACGTCGGTGTGGGTCTGCTGTGCGGATGCCAGCACCGGCATCTCGCGCCGGCAGGGCCCACACCAGCTGGCCCAGAGATTCAGCACCAGTGGCTTGCCCCGGAACTGCTGCAGGTCGATCACGCGCCCCTGCAGATCGGCCACCTGCACCGCCGGCAGCGGCATCCGCTGCTCCTGCCAGGCTGACAGCAGGTGGCTGCCCACCACCCACGACACCACGCCCACCAGTGCGCCCGCCAGCACCGGCGCACGCAACGCGCGCCAGAGCCGCAGCCGCCAGGTGCCCCACGCCAGGCCCGCAGCCAGCACGACTGCAAGGTGATACCCACCGTCGGCGATCTGCAGGATGCTCCACGGGGCCTCACGGTAAAGCGCGAAGTTCAAGGCGACGAAGCTGATGCGTCCGCACAGCAGGCCGATCAGCAACATGTCCAGAACCAGGCTGGCCGCGGAAGGCACTGCCATCCCGTCTTTCCGACGCGGCCACAGGCGTGCTACCGCCATGGCCAGCAGCACGCACATCAGGATCAACACCACCGGCATCGGTACCGGTCCCACACTCGACATCAGCCCACCTGCCCCATCATCCGTTACCTGCATGGTCGAAGCGTCGCGCCCAGGTTGCAAGCGCGACGCCTACTGCAGGCATCAGGCCACGCTGCGCGGCATCTGCATGCCGGGCGCCGGTTGCAGCCCGCGCAGGCTGCCTGCCACCGATGACAACAGCGGCCGCTCGCGCCGCTTGTTGTGGACCAGCCGGCGATAGTTGGCCGGCGTCATTCCAACAATGCGCAGGAACAGACGACGGAATGCGCTCTGGTCGGCATAGCCCACGCCCCAGGCCACTTCATCGATGCCCGCCCCCTGCTGCAACAGCGTCTGCGCCTTGGCGATACGCAACCGCTGGCAATACTCGATCGGGCGCAGGCCGGTGGCCTTCAGGAAGCGCCGCTGCAGGGTGCGCGGCTCCAGCCCGGAAATCTCACAGATCGCACCGAGCGTGGCGCCGCGCGCAGCGGTGGTATGCAGCCAGCGTTGCGCCTTCAGTACGTCGCGATCGCCGTGGGCGAAGTTGGCACTGAAACGCTCGAGATCCTGCTGGATCGCCGCCGGAACCGTGATCCCCAGCTGCTGCGCCACGGAACTCGCCACGCCCTGGCCGTGCAGCCGGTACAGCAGGCGCAGGGCGAGGAAGCGCCAGGCCTGGGAACCGGCCACCGTCAGCAGGTCGCCGTCATCGACCAGCGCGCGCTCGCTGGGTACCCAGCTGGCCGACTGCCCCTGCAGGCCCGGATGGCGCCCGAGGTCCGGACCACTGACGGTGCGCCCAGCCAGCAGACCGGCGCGTGCCAGCATGCTGACACCGTCGCTGGCGGCAGCCAGCAGACTGCCACCGTCGTAATGCGCGCGCAGCCAATCCAGCAGCACCTCATCGGCGCGCAGGCAGACGCCCTGGCTGATCTGGCCAGGCACGGCGATCACGGCGGGGATGTCCGCCTCGAGCATCTCCGCGCCGGCAATGCGATGCACGCCGGTCTGGCTGGCCGGCACGATCCAGCGGGTCACCAGGACACGCTTGAACGGACGGCGCTGCTGCTGGGCAAGCCGGTTGGCGACATGTGCCATCTCGGTCAGCACGGAGGCGGCCGACGGGTCGCCTCCCGGGTATTCGACCACCGCGACCTCGACGAATCCTTCGTTCCTGAATCCTTCCACAGACCATCTCCTCGGTTCGTTGCAGGCCGTCCAGCGGCCGGTTCAGGCGCAGGGTAGGAACTGCCACGACGGTGGGGCTATGAAGAAAGTTGCAAAGTGCGCTGAATGCGCCGTCAGCGACGAGACCTTGACCCTGGACCAGACTCAAGGCTTCACAATGAGCGGCAGCATCCGCAGGAATCCGCCATGAACATTGGTCAACTGGCACGCCGGGCCGGCGTGCCGATCGATACGGTGCGCTACTACGAACGCCAGCAGTTGCTGCCCACGGCGGCACGCTCGGCCGGGGGCTACCGCATCTTCGGTGAGCAGGACCTGCGCCGGCTGCGCTTCATCCGCCGCGCCAAGACGCTGGGCTTCAGCCTGGAAGAAATCGCCGAACTGCTGGCGCTCAGTGACCGCCACTCACAGGACATGGGCAGTGTGCGCGACACGGCGCAGGCCCGGCTGCAGGACATTGCACAACGCATGGCCGAACTGCAGCGCATGCACACCGCGCTTTCTCAGCTGGTCGACGCCTGCCCCGGCCACGGCACGCTGGATCAGTGCCCGATCCTGGCGGCGCTGACCGACGACGCGGCATAGCAACGCGCGTGAAGAAAAGTGCAACAAATGCTTGCCAACCCCCGGGGGCAAGGCTATTATTTCGCTCCTCAGCGACGTGGGGCCATAGCTCAGCTGGGAGAGCGCCTGCATGGCATGCAGGAGGTCAGCGGTTCGATCCCGCTTGGCTCCACCAATCTTTCGGCATTAGGCCGTCGAAAGGTCGCTAAAGAACATTGATGAGAATTGCGTCCCCATCGTCTAGAGGCCTAGGACATCACCCTTTCACGGTGGCGACCGGGGTTCGAATCCCCGTGGGGACGCCACTCATCACGAACAACGAGGACCCGGCCGATAACCGGGTCTTTTTTGTTCACCGCCTACCGGCATTCAGGTTGTGGCGTTGCGGTTCCCCTGCCCTCGTGGCGACGGTCGAACCGGAACGAAAAAAGTTCAAAAAAAAACTTCCACAAACGTGAACACGCAGGTATGATAGGCGGCTCGGTAACACGGGGGCCATAGCTCAGCTGGGAGAGCGCCTGCATGGCATGCAGGAGGTCAGCGGTTCGATCCCGCTTGGCTCCACCACTTTCGACATTAGGCCGTCGAAGGTTCTACAACTTGAAGTTTTTCGTGCGTCCCCATCGTCTAGAGGCCTAGGACATCACCCTTTCACGGTGGCGACCGGGGTTCGAATCCCCGTGGGGACGCCAGTTTCAAAACGGACTCTGCTCCCGGCAGATCATCCGGAGTTTCATGGGGCCATAGCTCAGCTGGGAGAGCGCCTGCATGGCATGCAGGAGGTCAGCGGTTCGATCCCGCTTGGCTCCACCACTTCGACATTAGGCCGTCGAAGGATCTACAACTTGAAGTTTTCGTGCGTCCCCATCGTCTAGAGGCCTAGGACATCACCCTTTCACGGTGGCGACCGGGGTTCGAATCCCCGTGGGGACGCCAATTCTTGAAAACCCCGACTCCGGTCGGGGTTTTTCTTTGCCTGTGATTCCTGGGAAGGCCCTATCCACGCATGGTGTGGATGGCTTCACCCCGATTACGGCTCAGAACCGCCGATACATCCCGATCGATGCCGGTGCCGTGGGCGCGAAACCAAACTGTGCGTACAACCGATGCGCCTCGCCATCGGCCAGCAGGCTGACGTACGCCGATGGCGGCAGGTTGGCCTGCATCCAGCCATCCAGGCGCCGCATCACTTCCTTGCCCAGGCCCTGCCCCTGCAACCGCGGCAGCACCGCGATATCACAGACCTGCAGGTGGCAGCCGCCATCGCCGACGATACGGCCCATCGCCACCAGCTCAGTGCCCTGGTAGGCACATACGCCGAACAGCGTATTGGGCAGCGCGCGGGCGGCCGCTTCGCGGGCCTTGGCACTGAGGCCTGCAAGCACGCGCAACCGGCAGTAGTCCTCGACCGTGGGCACGGCTTCGCGGAACTGGCAGGTGATGGAATCAGTCATGCGGCATCTCCAGATGGGTCGGGCTATCCTGCCGCATCCACGTCGCAGCCGCTGCGACCCAGGCCCCCAGAGTCCCATGTGCTATTCCGCCCTGATCCGCGCTGACTACGCCAAGCTGGTACGCGAGTTCGGCGCCATCCTGTCGCTGGAGGAGTTCGCCGAACTGTACGCACACGATCCAGGCAAGAAACGGCCGAAGACGCCGAAGGCGATGGATGACGGGTTCGCCGGTGCGCGTACCGAACAGGGCCGGGCCATCGTGGCGAAGATCCAGCAATGGCATGCGCAGGAGCAGCAGGCGCTGGAGGCTGAACTGGTCCGGCAGCGCGAACGACGCGATATTGCCCACGCCACGCTGGCCACCCGGCCCACGCAGAAAGCGCGCAATGACCTGCGCGTGGCCGGCAACCGCATCGAGCGCGCGCAGGCCCGGCTGGACGACCTGCATCGGGTACAGCTGCTGCCGCGCGACAACCGCATTTTCCCCGGCACCTACGCACCGGTGATGGTCAGCGAGAACGGCCGGCGCGTGATCAAGCCGATGCGCTACCAGTGCCGGTTGCCGGACAAGCCGGCGCGCAACGACGTGCTGTACCCCGGCACCTACAACGCGCGGCGCGACAGCCTGGAAGGTTACTGGCGGGGTGCGTTCGGACTGCGCCACGGCGTGGTGGTGGTGCAGGCGTTCTACGAGCACGTGCCCCGCCACGCCATCGCCGGCCGCAGCCTCGGTGCCGACGAAAAGGAGCAGGACGTGGTGCTCGAATTCCGCCCCGATCCACCCCGCGACCTGCTGCTGGCCTGCCTCTGGGCGGAATGGGAAGGACCGGAAGGCCGCCTGCTTTCGTTTGCCACGATCACCGACACACCGCCCAGCGACGTCGCCGCTGCCGGGCATGACCGCGGCGTGGTACCGATCCGCAGGGAACACCTGGACGCCTGGCTCAACCCCGAACCGGATGATCTGGCGCGCCAGTACCGCATCCTCGATGACCGCGAGGAAATCCGTTACGTGTACGAGGAAGCGGGCTGAGCGCCGGACGCGAATGAAAAACCGCGCGTGGGCAGGGCTCCTGGATCAGGGGTTGCCGCCGCGCATCGCAGACGTGAGGATTCAGCCCCCGCAGCTTCCCCCTGCCGGTGCGTGGCGAGCGGCTCAGGCCTTGGCGCTGGAGCGTCCCACCGCACGCGCCAGCGCCCGCGACAGATCGGCCGACAGGTACGGCTTGACCAGCAACAGGCCGGCCAGCATCGGCGCAGGCAGCTGCTCGGCCAGCATCCCGGTGGCCAGCACGAACGGAATGCCACGCGCCGAAAGCGCTGCAGCCACTGGTTCACTGGTCTCGTTGCGGGCCAGCCGGTAATCCAGCAGGGCCACGTCAGGAGTGCTCTGCTCCAGCAGCCGCAGGGCCTCGGACACACTCGCGGCAAGCCCGACCACAGTCGCACCGGCATGCACCAGCTGCATCTGCAGCAGGGCCGCACTCATCTCGTCGTTCTCGACCACCAGCACCCTCAGGTCCTGCAACACTGTCATCAGCTACCGCTCCTGGAGGCAATTGCACGTCGGGAGTATAGCTACCAAGGGGCCAATGCCGACAGGAACCGCCCTGATAGGCTCTCCTACTAGGCATCTCCTGCCGACCTCGGTTACACTCGCACGCTGCCTGCCGGTGTGGCGGAATGGTATACGCAGCTGACTCAAAATCAGCCGGGGGTGACCCCATGAAGGTTCGAGTCCTTTCACCGGCACCACTGCATCAAAGGCCAGGTCCATGACCTGGCCTTTTGCATTTCCCGGACCGGAGCGCCGACACTGGCGAGGATGCCCCAGCATGCCCCTCCCACGCTCGCCGACATACTGCGCGCCCATCGCCACGTGCGGGGGCAGCCCCGCGACGTCTGGACGTACGCCCACGTCAACGCCGTCGTGTCACCCCGCTGAAACGAAAATGTGACAGCCGACAAGGTTGCGAATAGCACTAGCGCACACTTTTCTTGCCAGCCTCACCTACTTCTGCCTATCGTGATCCCAGCCGGATCTGGGGGCGGGGGAATGCATGACGTTGCGTGCGGCACTGTTTTTCATGGTCACGCACGCGCTCGTCATTGCCTTGATCGGCCCGCAGGACCCGGTTGGCTCCTACCTGATGCTGATCACCGCCCCCCTTCTGGCCGCTCTGGCCTGCGTGCGACGCGCGCGCGACAGCCAGGCGGCCTGCAAGTGGCGAACGCTGGGCGCTGCCGTCGGCCTGTTCTCGCTGGCCCTGCTGGCCCTGCTGTATCGCAATGTGGCCGGCCTCAGCCCTGCGCAGATGACCGCCTCGTCGCTGATCCTGTATGTGTTCTACCGGATTCCGCTGACCTACGTTGCCGCCAGCCCAGGCGGCGGCAACCGCTGTATCCGTGCGGTGGACCTGGCGGTCATCGCGCTGCTGTGGTTGCTGTACTTCGTGCATACGCGGGCGATGGCACACCTCAACACCGCATTGTGGACGCAATGCCTGCACACCCTGAGCAACGTGCAGAACAGCCTGGTGTTCTGCTTCGCGCTGATCCGCTTCCTGGCCGAGGACAATGCCGACCGCCGCGACTTCTTCCGCACGTTGACGATCTACGCGCTCGGCTACTTCCTGATGGCGCTCTACATCAATACCTGGCAGCCGCAGGTACCCGATGGTGGCTGGGGCGACCTGCTGATCAGCGGGCTGTTCGTGCTGCTGGCAGTGCTGGCCGGCAGCACGTACCGCCCACCGGCGGTGGCTGTGCCGCGCAACCTCCGCCGCATCGTCGATGCCGGCGTGCCGCTGATGCTGCCGTTGCTGCTGATGATGGTGGCGCTGCTGGTGGCACGCCTGCAGCCGACCCTGGCCACCGTGGGGTTCATCGGTGCCATGCTCGGCCATGCCCTGCGCAGCGTGCTCACCCAGGTGCAGATCCAGCGTGAGCGCGACGAGCTGGCGCTGCTGGCCCGGCGCGATCCGTTGACCGGGCTCGGCAACCGGCGCAACTTCGATGAAGCGCTCGGCAGCGCGCACGGCCGCGCCCGTCGCCAGGGCGTGGGGCTGGCGGTGCTGATGATCGATATCGACCACTTCAAGCGACTCAACGACACCTACGGGCATCCGGAAGGTGATCGCCGCCTGCAGGCGGTCGCCGCGATCCTCGACGGCTGCCTGCAACGCGGTGATGACCTGCTGGCCCGCTACGGCGGCGAGGAGTTCATCGCCGCCCTGCCCGCGCCCGACATCGGCCACGCCCTGGGCCTGGGCGAGCGCCTGCGCGCCGCCGTGGAAGCCGCCGCCCTGCCCGCCGCCCAGGCCCACGTGACCATCAGCATCGGCATGGCCTGGCAGGCCGCGCATGATGAGGGTGACCCGCGCAGCCTGGTCGAGCGTGCCGACCAGGCCCTGTACCGGGCCAAGCATGCCGGCCGCAACTGCGTGCACGCCGCCCCGGCCGTCGAGGCCGGGGAACAACACGCCGACCGCCGCGCCTAGACCGCGCGCAGCACCGCCGTACCATGCATGTGCCCCGCCCCACCCTGCACGCGGAAGCTGGCCACCGTCTGCAGCAGCTGCGCCGACTGTTCTTCCATGCTGCGCGCCGCGGCCGAAGCTTCCTCGACCAGCGCGGCGTTCTGCTGGGTGCCCTGGTCGATCAGATCGACGGCATGGTTCATCTGCTGGATGTCGTCGCTCTGCTGCTGCGCGGCCGTGCTGATCTCGGACATCAGGTCGCTGACCCGGCGCACGTTGACCACGATCTCGTCCATGGTGCGGCCGGCGCTCTCAACCTGCGCGGTACCGGCACCGACATTGGCCACCGACGCATCGATCAGCTGCTTGATCTCCTTGGCGGCACTGGCCGAGCGCTGCGACAGTTCCCGGATCTCGGTGGCGACCACGGCGAAGCCACGCCCGTGTTCGCCCGCACGCGCGGCTTCCACCGCGGCGTTCAGGGCAAGGATGTTGGTCTGGAAGGCGATGCCGTCGATCACGCCGATGATGTCGACGATGCGGCGCGAGGACGCGTTGATCACCGCCATGGTTTCCACCACTTCGTGCACTACGTTACCGCCGCGCGCGGCGACATCGGCGGCACCACCAGCCAGCTGACTGGCCTGCCGTGCGTTGGTCGCGGTGCGCTGCACGGTCTCGGCCAGGCCCTTCATCGACACCGCGGTCTCCTCCAGCGACGCTGCCTGCTGCTCGGTGCGCTGCGACAGATCGCTGTTGCCCTGCGCGATCTCGGTGGCGCCGACGGCGATGGTGTCAGCGGCGAACTTGATCTGGCCGATGATCGCGGCCATCGCCTCGACCAGCGAATTCACCCCTTCGCACAGCTCGGCGATCGGCCCGTTCTTGTCGGCGGTGGCCACGCGCCGGGTCAGGTCGCCCTCCTTGGCGGCCGCCACCACTTCACGGGTCTGCGCCACGGCACGCTGCATGGCCTGGTTCTCATGCACCTGCGCGGTGATGTCGGTGGCGTACTTGACCACCTTGAACGGCTTCCCGTTGAGGTCCAGGATCGGGTTGTAGGACGCCTGGATCCAGACCTCGCGTCCGCCCTTGCCGAGGCGCCGGTACTGACCGGCATCATATTCGCCACGGCCGAGCTTTTCCCAGAACTGCCGATACTCGGCACTGCAGCGATACTCAGGTTCGACGAACAGCGAGTGGTGCTGGCCACGCACATCATCCAGGCTGTAACCGGTGGCAGCCAGGAAGTTGTCGTTGGCCGACAGGATGCGGCCATCCATGCTGAACTCGATCACCGCCTGCGACTTGTCGATCGCCGCCAGCTGGCCGGCCGAGTCGGCCGCCTGCAGCTTCTGCGCAGTGATGTCAGTGGCGAACTTGACCACCTTGTACGGACGCCCCTGCCGGTCCAGCACCGGGTTGTACGAGGCCTGGATCCAGATCTCGCGCTGGTTCTTGCCAAAACGCCGGTACTGGCCCGCGTCATATTCGCCACGACCCAGCCGCGCCCAGAAGTCACGGTATCCGGCGCTGCGCGCCTGCTCGGGGTCGACGAACAGGGAATGATGCTTGCCCTGGATCTCCTCCAGCCGGTAACCCATCGCCTGCAGGAAGTTCTCGTTGGCCTGCAGGATGGTGCCATCGAGGGCGAACTCGATGACCGCCTGGACCCGGTGCAGCGCCGCGACCTGCGCCTCCAGCTCGGCACGGCCATCGGCCGCCGCCTCGACGTCGCTGCGGTGCTGCGGTGCCAGCGCGCCCAGCAGGGCGCGCCACGGCGACCAACGGGTATGCAGCTCGGCCGGCGCCTGCGCGCCCGCCGTAAAGCCTGGAATGAGCATTGTCTGATCCTCGGTGTCCGGTAAGCGGTTGCGACCCGACGGGCGGGATGCCCGGCGGCAACTTCAGTTGCTTGGGACTACAGGTACCGGCAGGCACCCCTCGAGCGGCTGGCAAGAACGTCTGGTGCGGGTGCGATCGGCATAAGGAGCGGCGGAACACACAGCGCGGGCCGCCCGTCGGGGGCAGCCTGGGGTCCTGCAGCGGGCGACTTGAGCGGGATCCAGAGGGAATATCGGCGACGCGATCGGTGGCTTTAGCCGGATTCCGCGACGTCCGTCGCATCTTCAGATGCTCCTGCAGGGATGCGGTAGACAATCGCGATGCACTTCACATTCTGCTCACGCGAGACAGGGGCACCGCCGAGCGGTTTCGCCAGGCGCCGGCTGGGCAGGTTCTGCTCGGCACCGGGTGTCGTCAGGGCATATGTCGCGCGTTGTCGCCGTCACTGGGCATAGCCTTGCCCGGCACGCGGATGCAGTTCAAGCGGAAAAGGTTTGCATGACCAACGGGAGATCCGATGGCAGATGAAACTGGCCAGCATGCAGCGAACCGCAGGACGCTCACTGACACGGAGATCGCATGTTCCCACGCCTGGCCAGTTTCCTCATCCTGGGCCTGTGCAGCAGCGGCGCCTTCGCTGCCGACGCCACCTACCGCCCCAGCTTCCATCCCGACCAGCTGAAGGGCCCGCCTGCCGGGCGCCCGAACAAAGTGCTGGTACTGGGCACCCCCCACTTGTCCGGCCTGCCCAAGTCCTTCCAGCCCGCCTTGCTTGAACCGTTGCTGCAGCGACTGGTCGCCTGGAAGCCCGAGCTGATCGCCACCGAAGACCTGTCAGGCCTGCAGTGCGATTTCATGCGTCGCTACCCGGCACGCTATGCGGAGAGCGTGGCCACCTACTGCTTCGACACCACCGCTGCGCAGGCTGCGACCGGACTGGACGTGCCTACGGCGAACACCCAGGCCGAGCACCTGCTTGCGACCTGGCCGGACGAGCCGACGCCCGCCCAGCGTCGTCGGCTCGCAGCATTGTTCCTGGCAGCGGGTGAACGCGGCTCGGCGCAGGTGCAGTGGCTGCGCCTGCCTGCGTCCGAGCGCAAAGGCGGTGATGGACTGACACCTGCCTTGGTCGAGATCCTCGAAAAAGGCCTGGTTCGCCGCAATGAAACCCACCTGATCGCCGCCGAGGTCGCCGCCCGCCTCGGGCAGGAACGCCTGTGGGCCGTGGACGACCACACGGCCGATTCGCCCACGCCCGCCGAGGATGAAGCGGCGGCCAGCGCGGCCATCACCGGTGCCTGGAACAATACGCACTCGCGCGCGCGGCGGGAGGCCGATGAACGCCTCGTGGCCGATCTGGACAAGCCCGGCGGTGTCATGGCGCTGTATCGGGACTACAACAGCCCGGCGGCGGCGATGGCCGCCTACCAGAGCGACTTCGGCGCGACGCTCGTCGAGCCGTCCTCTAAGGCGTTCGGCCGGATGTACGTCGGTTACTGGGAAACCCGCAACCTGCGCATGGTCGCCAACATCCGCGACGTGCTGAGCCAGCATCCTGGCAGACGCATGCTGGCCATCGTGGGTGCCTCGCACAAGGGCTACTACGAGGCCTACCTCAATCAGATGCATGACGTGCGGCTGGTCAGTGCGGACACGGTATTGCGTTGACGGGAACAGGTGCCGGCCATGCGCCGGCACTATCCTGCAAGACCCGATTCGCAGGTGCCGACATGCTGAAAGTGATCGCCGAGGATTTCATCCATCCCGATGCGGTGGACACCGTGCTTCCCCTGTACCGGGAGCTGGTGGCGTGCACGCTGCGCGAGCCGCGCTGCCTCGGCTATGAACTGTTCGTCGACCAGAAGGATCCGGGCCACTTCATCTTCATCGAGCTGTGGCCCGACCGCGCCGCGCTCGACCTGCACTGTGCCAGCGAACACTTCCAGCGCCTGGTGCCACAGATCAATGCCTTCCAGTGTGCGCCGTGCCGGTTCCTGCTGATGGATGCCGTACGGGTGTAGTGCCTGCAGCGGGATGCACATGATCGCTGCGGCCATGCCGCCACAGCAACAGGCAGGCCGCAACCGTGCAGGACAGGCTCAGGACCAGCAGCGCGACCGCACCTTGCTGCAACACGGGCAACAACGCCCGTGCGTGCAGGTCGCCGCGCAGCTGTTCGGCGCGTAGACAGGCGGCCAGCGCCAGGCACCAGCCGATCAGGGCCGGAATGAACTTGCGTCCCGCAACCGGGTTCCAGGCATTCATGGAGGTTACCTGCGTGAGTGGAGTGCGCGCAGTATTCGCGCGCGTCCTCTCACAGGCTGAGATCAGTCCTCCGCGGCGTCGGGATCGTCACCCGGAAGCTGGGACAACTCGCCCTGCACCTGCACGTTGTTGCGCCCCATCGCCTTGGCCCGGTAGCACTGGGCATCGGCCGCAGCCACCGCCTGGTCCACGCTCATGCCGCCGGCCAGCGGCGCGATACCGATGCTGGCACCGATCCGCAGCCGGTCCTGGTCCCACGGAATGGACAGCGCGGCCAGGGTGTGCAGCAGCTCGCCCCCGATGCGGGCCGCACGCCGCGGCGTGCAACCGGACAGGATGACCGCGAATTCGTCGCCGCCCAACCGTGCCACCACGTCCGAATCGCGCACGCCATGGCGCAGCACGCTGGCCACCGCCCACAGCACGGCATCGCCGGCCAGATGGCCCCAGGTGTCGTTGACCGGCTTGAAGCGGTCCAGATCGATGTACATGAGCGAGGCAGCCTGGCCGGTGCGCTCCACGCGGGTGATCGCCTGCTGCAGGTGTACCTCGAAACCGCGGCGGTTGCTCAGTTCGGTGAGCGGATCGATCTCGGCCAGGTGGCGGGCTTCGCGCTGGCGTGCCCGCTGCTGGGTGTCGTCGCGCAGCACCCACACCGCGCCGCGCACGTGGCCTTCGTCATCGCGCAGCCAGGCGCGGGTCAGGTCCACCGGCACCGTTGCCGTGCCCAGGCGCAGCAGCAGGTCGGCGTGCAGGTCCACCGCGTTGCTCTCCGGGTCCAGCAGCACCGTCACATCCAGTACCGAACCGGGCGCGTACTCGGTGGTCAGCGCCAGCACGTCCTGAACCTTGTGCCCGGCCAGCGACAATGCGCCATCACCGGCCAGGGTGCGCACCGCAGCCGCGTTGGCGTAGTCGATGCGGCCATCAAGGCTGACGCTGAGCACCAGGTCGGCCACCGCATCCAGCGTGATTCGGCTGCGTTGTTCACTCTCGAACAGGCGCTGCTCGCTGCTGCGCTGGGCGGTGATGTCCTGGATCTGCGACACGAAATGCAGCGGTTCGCCATGCTCGTTGCGCACCAGCGACACCGACAGCCGCGCCCAGATGATGCGGCCGTCGCGGTCGAGGTAGCGCTTTTCCAGGTGATAGTGGCTGCGTCGCCCGGCCAACAGGTCCTGTACCAGGGCCAGGTCGGTCTGCAGGTCATCGGGATGGGTCAGGCGCTGGAAATCGACCTGCAGCAGCTCTTCTCGCGGGTAGCCCAGTATCCGGCACAGCGCGTCGTTGACATCCAGCCAGCGTCCTTCCAGCGACACCAGTGCCATGCCCAGTGCGGCGGAGGTGAACGCGCCAGCGAACTTCTCTGCCGAAAGTCGTGCTTCGGCGCGTGCCTGCAGGATCTCGGTAATGTCGATGGCCATGCCGACGTAGCCGATGCGCGTTCCATCGGCACTCTCCATGCGGCTGATCGACAGGCGTACCTGGCGTGACTGGCCATCCTTGCGCAGCAGCGTCCACTGCCGCGAGTAGGTCTGCCCGTCGGCACGCGCGCTCAGCGCCTCGAACACGCCGGGAAGATTGCCATCAGCATCAGCCAGCGGCTGCAACCACGCTTTCAGTTCGGCTGGATCGTGGAAGGCGTCGAGCCGGCGCTGGCCGACCACCTCCGCCGCGCTGTAGCCCAGCAGGCGCTCCGCCCCCGTGTTGAACAGGGTGATGGTGCCATCGGTATCGGTGGCGATCACCGCCACCTCATCGGACGCATCGACCACGGCCTGCAGGCGCTGCCGGGTCTCGGCCGCGTCCTGCCTTGCCTGCTGCAGTTCGGTGACATCGGCATGGGCACCGGCCATCCACAGCGGCTTGCCCTGCCCGTCCCATTCAAAGACCCGGCCACGGTCCTGGATCCAGATCCACTGGCCGTTCCTGTGGCGCATGCGCAGCAGGCAGGCGTAGTTGTCGCTGCGCCCTTCGAAATGGTCGTCCAGCGCTGCATCGGACAGCGCAATGTCATCGGGATGGACCAGCTTCAGGAACGTCTTCTGGCAGATCGGTTCCAGCTCATCCAGGCGATAACCGACAATCTCGGCCCAGCGCGCATTGACCCGCATCTCGCCGGTCTGCACGTTCCATTCCCAGGTACCCGCAGCGGTACCGTCGATGATCATCGCCAGCCGGCGACGCTCTTCAGCCAACGCCTGCAGGCGGCGCTCCAGCAGTCCATTGCCGTGGGTGCCCTGGCCCGGCATCACTCCGGTCCCCTGCCGGCACGGGCAGGCGCCGACCGCAGCGAAGCACTGCGGCCTGCAACGAAGACGGCGGGTCGTGCTGGCGTCATGGTCCTCCCCAGCGACAGCGGGGAGGCCAAACGCCCCCCTCAGGCGCAAGTGTGCGCAATCACGGGGAAAACCGACAAGTCCCCCGACCCGGATCAACCGTGACGGGGGGCACGATCCTCAGCTGCGCTTGGCCCGGGCAAAGGCCTCGGCCAGGGCATTGTTGGCCGGCGGCGCAGACTGGGCCGGACGGCCGCCAGCGCCCTGGCCGCGGTTCGGTCCACGGTTCTGGCCGCCAGCGTCACGGCGCGGCCCTTGGCCCTGGCCCCGCTCATCGCGCTGGCCCGGGCGGCTGGTGGCCTGGCCCGGGGTATCGTCCAGGCGCCGGGTCAGGGCGATGCGCTTGCGCGCCACGTCCACCTCCAGCACCTTCACCTTGACGATGTCACCGGCCTTGACCACGTCGCGCGGGTCCTTCACGAAGGTATCGGCGAGCGCCGAGATGTGGATCAGGCCGTCCTGGTGCACGCCGATATCGACAAAGGCCCCGAAGGCGGCCACGTTGCTGACCACGCCCTCCAGCACCATGCCCTCGCGCAGGTCCTCGATGTCCTCGACGCCCTCGGCGAAGCGCGCCGCCTTGAACTCCGGGCGCGGGTCGCGGCCCGGCTTTTCCAGTTCCTTTAGGATGTCGCGCACGGTCGGGACGCCAAAGGTGTCGTCGGTGAACTGTTCTGCCTTCAGGCCACGCAGGAAGCTGCCGTCACCGATCAGCGCCTTGATCGGGCGCGCGGTGCTGGCCACGATGCGCTCAACCACCGGATAGGCTTCGGGGTGTACCGCCGAGGCGTCCAGCGGCTGGTCGCCATCGGCGATGCGCAGGAAGCCGGCGCACTGCTCGAAGGTCTTCTCGCCCAGGCGCGCGACCTTCAGCAGGTCCTTGCGGCGCTTGAACGGGCCGTTGTCGTCGCGATGGCGCACGATGTTCTCGGCCACCGTGGCCGACAGGCCGGACACCCGGGACAGCAGCGCGGCCGAGGCGGTGTTGACATACACGCCGACCGCGTTCACGCAGTCCTCCACGCGCGCGTCCAGCGCCCGCGCCAGGCGGTACTGGTCCACGTCGTGCTGGTACTGGCCGACACCGATCGCCTTGGGTTCGATCTTGACCAGTTCGGCCAGCGGGTCCTGCAGGCGACGAGCGATCGATACCGCGCCACGCAGCGACACGTCCAGCCCCGGGAACTCCTTGGCCGCGAACTCGGAGGCCGAGTACACCGAGGCGCCCGCCTCGCTGACCACGACCTTCTGCAGCTTCGGGTTGGCGGCAGCCTTGATCGCTTCGCCGGCCAGCTTGTCGGTTTCGCGGCTGGCGGTGCCATTGCCGATCGCGATCAGCTCCACGTTGTGCTTGGCGCACAGCTGCTTGATCGTCTGCACCGACTGCTCCCACTGGCGGCGCGGTTCGTGCGGGTAGATGGTGTCGGTGGCGACCAGCTTGCCGGTGGCATCGACCACGGCGATCTTGCAGCCAGTACGGATGCCGGGGTCCAGGCCCAGCACAGTCTTCGGGCCGGCCGGTGCGGCCAGCAGCAGGTCCTTCAGGTTGTCGCCGAACACCGCGATGGCTTCGGCTTCGGCCTTTTCGCGGGCCTGGTTGAACAGGTCCAGCAGAAGATGGGTGTGCAGCTTGGCGCGCCAGGTCAGGCGGCAGGCATCCAGCAGCCAGCGGTCGGCGGCACGCCCCCGGTCGGCGATGCCGGCCTTGCGTGCCACCCGACCCTCGGCGTACTGGTGGCCCGCTTCGGCATCGCTGCCCGGGTCCAGTTCCAGGAACAGGATCTCTTCGCGGCGCGCGCGGAACAGCGCCAGCAACCGGTGCGAGGGAATCTTCGCCAGAGATTCGGCATGTTCGAAATAGTCGCGGTACTTGGCGCCTTCGGTTTCCTTGCCCTCGGCCACGCGGGCACGGATCACGCCGGTCTCGCCCAGCCAGGTGCGCAGCTCGCCAACCAACGCGGCATCTTCGCCCCAGCGCTCCATCAGGATCGCGCGGGCGCCTTCCAGCGCGGCCTTGGTGTCGGCCACACCCTTGTCGGTATCGACGAAGGTGGCCGCGAACGTCTGCGGGTCCTGCGTCGGATCGGCCAGCAGGCCGTCGGCCAGCGGCTCCAGACCGGCCTCGCGGGCGATCTGGGCGCGGGTACGTCGCTTGGGCTTGTACGGCAGGTACAGGTCTTCCAGCCGGCTCTTGGTATCGGCGGCCAGGATGTCATTGCGCAGCTCGTCGCTGAGCTTGCCCTGCTCGCCGATGCTGGCCAGCACCGCCGCACGGCGGTCCTCCAGCTCGCGCAGGTAGGTCAGCCGGGTTTCCAGGTTGCGCAGCTGGGTGTCGTCCAGGCCACCGGTCACTTCCTTGCGGTAGCGCGCGATGAACGGAACGCTGGCGCCCTCGTCGAGCAGGCCGACGGCGGCGCGTACCTGGGCGGACTGGGCACCGATCTCGTCGGCGATGGTCTGGGCGATCTGCTGGGCGAGCGCGCTCTGGGCGTTCTTGGCGTCGTGCATTGCTTCAGGTCTGAGCCGCGTTACGGGAAGACCCCATTCTGGCAACCGACGACGGAGCCGGACAAGGCATTGACAGGGGACGAGGTACAGCGGCGTAGCCGGAGTGGACGCCGGCATCCTGGCAAAGAGCGGGCCCGGACTGGCCCGGGGCTGGGATGCCGGCGCGGGCGCGCGATGGTGGGCGCGCCCTGCCGCGTGTTGCGTAGGTCAGCGGTAGTGGCGGGCGGCGCGCTGCATGACGATCTCGTCACGCATGCCTTCCAGGGCCATCAGGCGGACCTTGCCGACACCCTGCAGTTCCATGAACCGCTCCGTGTAGAACTCCGGCCCCAGCGCGGTGTCGGCGCGGGATTTGCTGAAGCCGTAGGGCACCACGCCCTTCTCGCCATCCTTGCTACCACCGACATAAAGAACGATTGCCATGTGATGTATTCCTCCAAATTGCTACTGCGTACTGCACTCGATGAGCGATGCTGCGAGCTCATCGGGGGAGAGCTTACCGCGTCGAACCTGACTGGAACGTCACGAAGGCTAATGACGATCGGTTGCATGCAGATGACTGCGGGATCGCAGCAGAATGCTTACGGATCCTTAACTTCCGGCTAACGAATCCGTGGGGGATTCCCGCCAACGGCGCAGCCCCTCGTGGGTGGTCGTGTAACGCGTTTCATGTGATTGGGCCGCGCACCCACCTCGCCCGGCCCCTGACAGTTTTTCGGGCACGTCCAGCCACGGAAAAGAAAAAAGAAGATCAAAAGCAAAAACAGCTTGCCTGGCCGCTTTTTGTAGAGCCGAGCCCACGCTCGGCTGCTTTCAGGCCAGTCCGCGAAGCCGAGCGCAGGCTCGGCTCTACACGAGCAAGCGCAGCGCGCGACCCGCTTCTGCTGTTCTTTATCTCTTCCGTGGCTGGACGCGCACGGAATCTGTCAGCGGCCGGGTGGGTGGGGGTGGCGGGGTATCTGCGGCATGGGTCGGGCGCATGCGCCCGACGGGTTGGGCAGGACGCCCAACCCCGGTCTTGCCGTGTGCGCAGGACAGCGCACACGTGCAAGCCGCGGCCAAGCCCCCATGGATGGGTTCACGGCGTCCGCGCTGGCCCCACCCACCCGGCCAGCCCCCAGGAAGCAGGCATTCCGCGACCAAGCCACGAGGGGCTGCGCCGTTGGCTGGAAACTACGGCCACCAGCCGTGCCCGAACCGGGCGAAATGATCGGCCGCCCGCTCGAACGGATTGCGCGCACTCACCCCGCCACACAGCAGGTACACCGGCAGGTACAGCGGCCCCAGCACCATGTACTGGTAGACATGCGCACGCTCATGGTCGTCCAGCCGGATCAGCGGCTCCACGCCCCACCCCGCCTGATGCGCGTAGGTCCGGCAGGAAATGCCAAGATCGTGGCCCGTGTGCAGGATCACATTGCCCAAGGTGATCGCCCCACCCGGCCCCCACGGCCAACGGTCGAACACCAGCGCGCAGTCACGCCCGCTCCAGCGCAATGTCGCGCCGCCGAGCATGCCGGCCAACCCACCCATCAGGCCGATCAGGGTGTTGGGCAGGGTCCACACCGCGCCCAGCACCTGCAGCGCGCGCAGCCAGATCGGCCAAGGCCGGGAGGCGGTGTTCAATCGGCCTCGTTCGGCATCAGCAGCCACAGGATCAGGTAGACCAGGATGCCGGGGAAGGCCGCCGAGGCCAGCGACAGCAGCACGTAGACCACCCGCAGGAGGGTGGCATTCCAGCCGAAGCGATGGGCAATGCCACCCATCACGCCGGCGATCATGCGGTCGTTCAATGAACGCGACAGTGTCTTGGGCGTGGTGTTCATGGCGGCGGCTCCGGGCAACGGACAGGGCAGTCGAGCGTGGCTCGACTCTACACCCTGCCCATGTCTACGGCGTGCGGTGACGCAGCGCCTGCAGGCGCGCACCGAACCAGGCGGCTGCGGTCTGTTCAGGCTGCCCCGGGCACTGGATGCGATAGGGTTTGCCGCTCATGCTGCTCTGGCTGGCGGCGCGCTCGATGAACTGCTCGGCGCTGTCCACCATGTCCTTCTTCAGCAGATAGTCGTACTTGCGCTGCAGATGCGCGCGCGCATCGCCGCCGTCGTACCAGCTGCCATTGCGCTGGAACCGGCACTGGGAGCCGTCCAGGCTGGCGATCAACTGGGCGATCTCCCGCCGTGCATCCGCACCGGGTGCGGCCTGGGCAAGTGGCGCTGCCAGCAGTACCGCAAGAATCAACAAAACCCGGTACGTCATCATCCCTCCAAGTCAGTCGAGCAGGGCTCGACTCTACAGGTCGCGCGCCTTCAGCCAACCATCGATCGTGGCCGGCACTTCGCGCTGCGCGCGCCCGGACACGTAGATGCCGATATGGCCACCGCGGAAGCTGGACTCGGTGTAGTCGTCCGTGCCCAGGCGCCCGCGCATCGCGCGCGAGGCGTCCGGCGGCACCAGATGATCCTGCTCGGCGTAGATGTTCAGCACCGGCAGCGTCACCTGCGACAGGTCCACTGCTTCCTCGCCGATCCTTACCGTGCCCTTCATCAGGCCATTGGCCTGGTAGAACTGCTTGATGAAATCGCGGAACGCCTCGCCCGCCAGGTCCGGCGAATCGAAGATCCACTTCTCCATGCGCAGGAAGTCCTCCAGCGCCGCCTTGTCATCGAGGATGTCGAGCAGGCCGACGTACTTCTGCACGTTCAGGCGGAACGGCTTGAGCATCAGGTAGCTGGCGTTCATCAGGTCGGCCGGGATGTTGCCCAGCGTATCGACCAGCAGGTCCACGTCCACCTGCCGCGCCCAGTGCGAGAGCATGTTGTCGGCGGTCTGGAAATCGACCGGGGTGACCATGGTGATCAGCTTGCCCAGCTTCTGTTGGCGCAACGCTGCGTAGCAGAGTGCGAACACGCCGCCTTGGCAGATGCCGAGCAGGTCGACCGGGCCACCACTGCGCACGCGCAGCGCATCGACCGCTCCGTCGATGTAGCGCAGCAGGTAGTCCTCCAGGGTCTGGAAGCGTTCGGACCGGTCCGGGTAGCCCCAGTCCAGCACGTACACGTCCTGGCCCAGCGCCAGCAGCTTCTGCACCAGCGAACGGTCGGCCTGCAGGTCGACCATGTACGGCCGGTTGACCAGCGCGTAGACGATCAGCAGCGGCGTGCGCCGGGTCGGCGCCTGCTCACCGACGAAGCGATACAGCACCACCTTGCCGTCGCGCCAGACTTCCTCGCGCGCGGTCACGCCATAGTCCACGTCTTCCACCTGCGGCAGCAGCTTCAGCCCTTCCATCAGCTTGCGCTGCATGGCCAGGCTCTCCTGCATCAGGTCATCGGCGTTGAAGCCCAATGGTCCCTTCATCGGTCACGCGCCCGAGCGGAAGCGCGAGGTGCGGCCTTCTTCGCAGATGTCCTCTTCGCAGGCGCCTTCTTTGCCGGCGCGGCCTTCTTCGCGGCCTTGCGCGCAGTTGGCTTCACCTTCGCCGGCGCCGGCTGCGCCACCGGATCGACCTCAGCGGTTCCGGCCAGCACAGCCACCTGCGCCTGCAGGCGGCGCAGGCTGCGCTCCAGCTCGGCGATGCGGCGGTGTGCGGCATCCATCTCGCTGCGGGTCGGCAGGCCGATCCGTTCACTCATCTGTTCCACCTCCCGCTGCAGGCCGGCGCGCAGGCGCATCTGCGCGTTGCCCAGCGAGGCGTACACCTTCTGGAACGGTTCGGACATGGCGACCTTGGCGTAGGCCTCCTCGGCAACTTCGATCCACAGGTCGAACATCGCGCGGGCGCTGGTCAGCTGGCTGCCGGGCTGTTCGTGCTCGGCCAGGCGCTGCTCGAACAGCGCAAAGGCTTCGTCCAGTGCCTGCTTGATCTGATCGACATAGGCGCGCGAATGCTGCTGGTATTCCTCCTGCGCACGCAGCAGGGCCTGCCAGCGCGCCTGGTGCTCGCGGCCGGGGCCGAATGCCGGGCTCTGCAGCCACGGGCCCGCCTGCAGCTGGAACTGCTGCAGCCAGGCGGCGAATTCGGGTATCGCGGCGCCGGCGTGCGTGCTGCCACGGGCGCCCTGCAGCATCCACTGGAGCATGCCGTCGCCCTGCCCCTGCACCGCCTCGCGCCAGGCCTGGGCCACATCGGCACTGCTGGCGTCGCGGCCCGCAAACCGTGCGGCGACCTCCTGCATGGTGCCGTACCAGCTGCCCGCCTGTTCGCGGAACCGGCGCACGGCATCTTCCGGCGCGCCCTGCGCCTGCTCGGGCAACAGCTGGCCCCACCAGTCGAACAACCGCTGCCAACTGCCGGGATCGTCACCGGCGGGTGCGCCGGGCGTGCTCGCATGGCGCAGGGCATCGCCCCAGGCGCCGAAATACTGCCGGGCCAGGGTTTCGAAATCGCTGCTGCCGGTGTCGTGGGCCGAGCTGGTCATCGCAGGCCTCCGCAGGGCTGGCTCATGGCTTGGGAATACGCAGGGTCTTGCTGATCATCAGCGACCCGGACAGGGCGAACAACAGCACCATCGGGTGCAGCTGCCACGGGCCGATCTGCCACTGGCCGAACCAGATGTTCTGGCCGATGGCATCGGTGCCGGCGGCAATCGCCAGTACGATCACCAGCACCAGGCTGGTCGGGATCGGGGTGCCCTCGAAATACGTGACCTTGCCCTCGTCGCCGGCGAGCGCCTCGGCAGTGACGTTGTAGCGTGCCAGGCGGCTGACGCCGCAGCAGACGAAGTAGCTCAGCACCAGCCAGTCCCATCCGCCCTGCATGCCGCAGGCATAGGCCAGCGCCGCCGGCGCCACGCCGAAGGAGATCACGTCGGACAGCGAGTCCAGCTCGCGGCCCAGGGTGGAGCTGGACTTGCGCCAGCGCGCGATGCGCCCGTCGAGGGCGTCGAAGATGAAGGCCAGCGGGATCAGCGCCATGCCGAACAGCAGATAGCCGCGCTCGCCGTCCTGCAGGAAGCGCATCGCGGCAAAGACCGCACCGGTGCCGCAGAAAGCATTGGCCAGGGTGAACCAGTCGGCCAGCTGGAATTCGCGCAGCATCGAGAAGTGACGTTTCATGGGGTCTCACGGAGCATCAAGGCCCACAGGTTACCGCGAGCGCCGCCGCTGGCGACAGCGCTGGCTCAGCCGATCCTTCACCGCCCCCTCACCCGTCGTCACCGGCGGTGAATTTTTCGCCACCCATCTTGACAGCCTAGGGGGGTGGCGCCTGTCGGGGCTTATCCACAAAGTTGCCCACGCGTAATCCACACCCCCTGTGGACAACCAGATCTCACCGACTGCGACGGTGGACATTTCCTCATCACTCTTCCGCGGGGTTTCCCTACTTCCCAAGCCGCAGAGTCGGCGCTATGGTCACCGGCGGGCCCGCCGCCGCCGCGTCCGATTCCTGGTGACGGGCGGCGATGATGCCGGATGCTTCCACCTGCCGCTGGCGCAGCGGCCCTGAAGTGGTAGAGCCGGCCGCTGGCCGGCTGCCCCGACCGTTCCGCGTTGCCGGCCAGCGGCCGGCACTACCCAGCCTGCACCCGCCGCCAGCGCTCGAAACAGAACACCTGCATCACCAGCATCGCCAGCAACCCCAGCGGCCACGCCCACCACACGCCGGCCAGCCCGTGCTGCGCCTGCATCCACATCGCCAGCGGCAGCTCCAGCAGCAATACCGCCGCCATGCCCAGCAGCGCTGGCCGCCATACCGTGCCACTGCCGCGCATCACCCCTACCAGCACGGTGCTGCCGCCCATCGCCAGCACGCCCCATGCCACCGTGCGCAACTGCAGCGTGGCCAGTTCATGCGCTTCGGCAGCCACCAGGATCAGGCCGGTCAGCCAGGGCGCAAGCGCCATCACCAGCAGCACCACTGCACTCAGCATCGCCAGTCCAAGCAGCACGCCGGTGCGGGCGATGCCGGGCAGCCGTGCCGTACGCCCCGCGCCCATCGCATGCGCCGCAAGGATGGTGGCGGTAATGCCCAGTGACATGGCCGGCAGCTGCACCCAGCTCATCAACTGGTTGACCGCACCGTAGGCCGCCGTGGCCGTGTAGCCGTAGCGGTTGATCCAGCCCAGCAATACGATCTCGGCAATGGCCAGGCTGAGCATCTGCAGCGAAGACGGTACGCCGATGCGCAGCATCGCGCGGATGAGCGCGCCATCGAAACGGATGGCACGCAACTGCTCGCGCCGTGGCGCCAGGGGATGTCCTACCCGATGCCAGCGCCACAGCAACCAGCCCAGGGCCAACAATGAGGCAAACGCCGCCGATACAGCCGCACTGGCCGACCCCAGCCGCGGCAGGCCGGTCCAGCCCAGGATCAGCAGCGGCGTGCACAGCAGGCCGACCACCGTGGCCAGCAGCAGCGCCTGCAGCGGCGTCTTTGCATCGCCCACTGCGCGGCTCACGGCAGTGGCCAGCCACAGCAGGAAGAACACCGGAGCCGCCAGCAACAGCACGCGCGCGTACACGATGGACTCGCCGAGGATCGCTGCCGGCGTGCCCAGTGCCGCCAGCAGCTGTGGCGCGAAACCGCCGCCCAGGGCCATCACCAGCACCGACAACAGCAGGATCAGCGCCACCGCGCTGCCGGCCACCGCGCGCGCCTGTTGCGGGCGGCCCGCGCCCCAGGCCTGGCCGATCAGCACCATCGCGCCCGTGGCCAGGCCCATCACCAGGGCCAGCAGCAGGAAAAAGACCGGGAAGAACGCCGCGGCCGCAGCCACCGCCTGTGTGCCAAGCAGGTGGCCGAGATAGATGTTGTCCAGCGTGCCTGCGGCCAGCTGCAACGCATTGGTCAGCAGCATCGGCAGCAGCAGCGTCAGGTAGGTGCGCCACAGCGGGGGTGCTGCCGGAGGTGTCGGATGTACAGGGGGGCTCATGGGATTCTCTGGGCAAGGCGCCGCCCTGCCCGGCGTTTCCGCCAGCAAAGCAAGCACAGGGGAAGCGGGCCGCGGCCCGCGATCAGATGACGCCGTCGCTCAGCAACGGCGCGATGGCTCAGCCGTCAGCGTCTTCGAACGCCAGGCGCAGGGCGTGGTCGCGCACATCCCTGGGCCAGGAATGCAGCGCTGCTTCCAGGCCCGCGCGGTCATGCGCGAACAGCACCCGAATGGCCTCCTCGAAGCCCGGCAGGTCACCGGCGATGGCCTGCAGGAAGTGATAGGTACGCTCGCTGTGGCGGCGCTGCCGATCCTCGTCGGCACCGGCACGGCTGGCCGCTTCCACCAGCCTGCGCAGCACCACCGAGGCCCCACCCGGCTGCTCGGCCAACCACGCCCAATGCCGCGGCAGCAGCGTCACTTCGCGGGCGACCACGCCCAGCCTGGGGCGGCCACGGCCACGCGGGGTTGCGGGTGCCTCTCCGGTAGTGACGTCGGCATCCGCCTCCACGGCGGAGGGAAACGCTTCGGTCACCCGCGCCAGCAGCTCTGTGTCGCTGCCGCGCGTGTCGAAATCGCGGGTTCGCCCGCTGGCGTTGTCGAACACCAGCAGCGGACCGGCTGCGTTGTCGGCACGCAGCTGTTTCAACGCCAGCGCTGCCACTTCCGGGGTACCGGAAGCGACCAGGCGATGGCCGTCGAAACAGCTGAAGGGAGGAAGTCGGGACACAGGCATGGCAATGGCATCAGAGGCGATGCGTGAATATTGCCCGGGTAATTTTACCGAGTCAATATTGTCCGGGTATTAATTTGCCAGAAGAGCGTGCCAACCAAGGTTGGCACCCACCCGATTCGTCACCTCACAGCCGGCTGTAGGACCAACTGACCATGCGGCCGTCCTTGTACGGCATCACGCCGTGGAACGGGCGCGGGTCGGCGTCGAACACCAGCGGCAGGAAGTTGCGGTCGCCCTCCCACATCGGCAGCGTGTCCAGCTTGTCCAGGTCCACCCACTCCAGCGTGCCTTCATGGTTGCCGCCGTGCGGGGTGCCTTCGAAAGTGTCGATGACGAACACGAAGCCCAGCCAGTCTTCACCGTGCTTGCCGAAGCCCGGCCAGCTGAGGGTGCCGCGCAGGCGCATGCCGGTGCAGTCGATGCCGGCTTCCTCGGCGATCTCGCGACGCATGCTGGCTGCCACGTCCTCGTCCGCTTCGATCTTGCCGCCCAGCCCGTTGTACTTGCCCAGGTGGTGGTCACCCGGACGGGTGTTGCGGTGGATCATCAGCACCTGGCGACGATCAGGCGACAGCACGTAGCCCAGGGTGGCGACGATCGGGGTGTACGGCATGGGCGGCATCCAGCGGCAGGTCAGCCGTGGATTATGGCCGATCAGCGCACCAGCGACAGGCGGCGCTCGGCGGGTGTGCCTGCGCCATCGGGATCGCGGCGCAGGGTGGCCACGCCGTGACCGCGCTCAGCCAGGTATTCCAGCCACTTGCCGAGGAAGGTGTTCATCCGCATGCGGTGGCTGATCAGCTCGGCCGGCGGCGGGTACAGGCCCATCGTGTCCTGCCAGCGGCGGCCGACGTAGCAATGGGTGGTCTCGGCCTGGCGTGCGTCACGGTAAAGGCGCACATACGCCGAGGGATCCGGCTCACCGGTGACCGGGTCAGCCAGGTCGTAGGTCAGGCGCAGTTCCACCGTGTAGCGGTGGCACTCGATCACGTCCAGGCGTACGTCCAGGCCGTCGCCGATCGAGGAAATGTAGCTGCCCGCCACCAGCCCGGCCGGTTCGAACAGGCGCACCAGATGGCGGTAGTTCTCCGCGTACAGGCCCATGAGCCAGCTCAACCGGCTCAGGCGGGGAATACGTTCGGTGCGGGGCGAGGCTTGGGCCATGGGTCGATCCTACACGTTGGTGCTTCAACGTGGGGGCGCCTCAAGCCACAGCCAACCCGACAACGACGATCCCCGTGTAGAGCCGAGCCCATGCTCGGCTGCTGTTCGGGAAGAACCCGGCGGCCCAGCCGAGCGTGGGCTCGGCTCTACAGGGCGAAGTGCGGCGCGCCGGAAAGGCTCAATACAGCTCGCGCTGCAGCCCGAGCGTGGCCAGCACCTTGCTGGAAATCTCCTCGATCGAGGTATGCGTGGTGCTCAGGGTCGGGATCCGCTCCATGCGGAACATGGTCTCGGCCGCAGCCACCTCGCGCTTGCAGGTCTCCAGGTTGGCGTAGCGCGAGTTCGGACGGCGCTCCTGGCGGATCTGCTGCAGCCGGTCCGGATCGATGGTCAGGCCGAACAGCTTGCGCCGGTAATTGCGCAGTCGCGGCGGCAGGCGATCGCTTTCCAGGTCTTCGTCGGTCAGCGGGTAGTTGGCCGCGCGTACCCCGTAATGCAGGGCCAGGTAGATGCAGGTCGGCGTCTTGCCCGCGCGCGACACCGCCACCAGGATCACGTCGGCATCGTCGTAGTTCACCGCGATGCCGTCGTCATGGGTCAGGGCGAAGTTCATCGCGTTGATGCGACGGTGGTAGGTATCGAAATCGACCATGCCGTGGGCCTGGCCGACCCGGGCCAGGCGCGGGCTGGCCAGTTCACGCTCCAGCGGCTCGATGAACGGCGCGAACACATCCAGCATCAGCGCCCCGCTGTCGGCCAGGATCAGGCTCAGGCTCTGGTCCACGCAGGAGTTCACCACGATCGGCCGGACCTGGTAGCGCTCCCCTGCCGCCTGGATCCGGGCACAGGCTTCACGCGCTTTTTCGGGGTCGTCGACAAACGACATGCGGTCGGTAATGAAGCTGAACCCGGAGAACTGGGTCAGCAGGCTATGCCCAATGGTTTCAGCGGTGATACCGGTTCCATCGGAAACGTAGAACACCGGACGGATGGTCGACATGCGCGCTTTTACCCCCTACGAAGCTTAAAAAGGCCGCCAGCACAAGCTTGTGCCGACGGTGCTCTGCCCGGCATCATATCGGCTTCTTCCTACGGACGCGGCCACTCAGCCCGCCTCGGGCGATGGCCAAACGGAGCATCGCGCTTGAACGAGAACATCCTGTGGTTGCACGAACTGCGTCTGGCCGATCTGGCCCGCGTAGGCGGCAAGAATTCGTCGCTGGGCGAGATGATCGGCAACCTGGCCGGTCTGGGCGTTTCGGTGCCGGGCGGTTATGCCACCACCGCTGAAGCCTTCAAGGACTTCATTGCGCACAACGATCTGTCCAAGCGCATCTTCGACAGGCTGGCCACGCTGGACGTCGAGGACGTCAACGCGCTGACCGCCGCCGGCAAGGAAATCCGCAGCTGGGTGATCGATGCGCCGCTGCAGCCGCAGCTGGACCAGGACATCCGCACCGCTTACGCCAAGCTGAGCGCCGACAACGGCGGCGGCGATGTGGCCGTGGCCGTGCGTTCCTCGGCCACCGCCGAGGATCTGCCGGATGCCTCCTTCGCCGGCCAGCAGGAAACCTTCCTCAACGTCACCGGTGCCGACGACGTCGTGCACAAGGTCAAGGAAGTGTTCGCCTCGCTGTACAACGACCGCGCCATCGCCTACCGCGTGCACCACGGCTTCAAGCATGAGGATGTGTTCCTGTCCGCCGGCGTGCAGCTGATGGTGCGTTCGGGCGTCGGTTCGTCCGGCGTGCTGTTCACCCTGGACACCGAGTCCGGCTTCCGCGACGTGGTGTTCGTCACCTCTTCGTTCGGCCTGGGCGAAATGGTCGTGCAGGGCGCGGTCAATCCCGACGAGTACTACGTCTACAAGCCCACCCTGCAGGCCGGCAAGCCGGCGATCCTGCGCCGCTCGCTCGGCAGCAAGGCGATCCGCATGGTGTATTCCGATGTTCCGGGTGAGCGCGTCAGGATCGAGGACACCCCGGCCGAGCTGCGCAACACCTTCTCGATCAGCGACGAGGACGTGCAGGAACTGTCCAAGCAGGCGCTGGTCATCGAAAAGCACTACGGCCGCCCGATGGACATCGAGTGGGCCAAGGACGGTGTCAGCGGCAAGCTGTTCATCGTGCAGGCGCGCCCGGAAACGGTGAAGTCGCGCAGCCACGCCACCCAGATCGAGCGCTTCGCGCTGACCGAGAAGGGCGGCAACGTGCTGGCCGAAGGCCGCGCCGTCGGCGCCAAGATCGGCTCGGGCGTGGCCCGCGTGGTGAAGACGCTGGACGACATGAACCGCGTGCAGCCGGGCGACGTACTGATCGCCGACATGACCGATCCCGATTGGGAACCGGTGATGAAGCGCGCTTCGGCCATCGTCACCAACCGTGGCGGCCGTACCTGCCACGCCGCGATCATCGCGCGCGAGCTGGGCGTGCCGGCCGTGGTCGGTTCGGGCAACGCCACCAAGGTGATCGAAGATGGCCAGCTGGTCACCGTCAGCTGCGCTGAAGGCGATACCGGCTTCATCTACGAAGGAAAGCTCGGCTTCGAGCGCACCACCACCGATCTGGGCAACATGCCGCCGGCACCGCTGAAGATCATGATGAACGTGGCCAACCCGGAACGTGCCTTCGACTTCGGCCAGCTGCCGAACGCCGGCATCGGCCTGGCCCGCCTGGAAATGATCATCGCCAGCCACATCGGCATCCACCCGAACGCGCTGCTGGAATACGACCGCCAGGATGCGGCGACCAAGAAGAAGATCGACGAGAAGATCGCCGGCTACGGTGATCCGGTCAGCTTCTACGTGGACCGCCTGGCCGAAGGCATCGCCACGCTCACCGCCTCGGTTGCACCGAACCCGGTGATCGTGCGCCTGTCGGACTTCAAGTCCAACGAGTACGCCAACCTGATCGGCGGCAGCAACTACGAGCCGCACGAAGAAAACCCGATGATCGGCTTCCGCGGCGCCAGCCGTTACGTCGACCCGAGCTTCTCGGCCGCCTTTGCGCTGGAGTGCAAGGCCGTGCTGCGCGTGCGCAACGAAATGGGCCTGGACAACCTGTGGGTCATGATTCCGTTCGTGCGCACCCTGGAAGAAGGCCGCAAGGTCGTCGAGGTGCTGGAACAGAACGGCCTGAAGCAGGGCGAGAACGGCCTGAAGATCATCATGATGTGCGAAGTGCCGTCCAACGCACTGCTCGCCGATGAGTTCCTGGAGATCTTCGACGGCTTCTCGATCGGCTCCAACGACCTGACCCAGCTCAGCCTGGGCCTGGACCGCGACTCGTCGATCGTCGCGCACCTGTTCGACGAACGGAACCCGGCAGTGAAGAAGCTGCTATCGATGGCGATCAAGGCCGCACGCGCCAAGGGCAAGTACGTCGGCATCTGCGGCCAGGGCCCGTCCGATCATCCGGATCTGGCCGAATGGCTGATGCAGGAAGGCATCGAGTCGGTGTCGCTGAACCCGGACACCGTGGTCGATACCTGGCTGCGCCTGGCCAAGCTGAAGGCCAACGGCTGATGCCGTAATGGGCTGACGTCGCTTTCATCGACGTCCGCACATACTGCTGCCGCACGCAAGCCCCGCCTCTGCGGGGCTTGCTGTTTCTGGCGTCCGTGCACGCCACGCGCACCTCGCGCCTGTCCCTCAGCAGCAAAGGAATCCCGCATGATCGCCGCCGCCCGACCCGCCCCCGCCGCAACGCCCTGGTTCCACTCGCTCAACTGGGAGCGCCTGCTGGAAACCTACGGCGTACCGTTGCTGGCCGCGATCGTGGTGCTGCTGGTGGGCCTGTGGGTGGCACGACGCCTGTCCAACGCGATGCCGCGCGCTACGGCTCGCATGGGTGTGGACCCGATGCTGGGCAGCTTCCTGCGCAACGTGGTGTATGCCGCATCGCTTGTGATCGTGGTGGTGCTGGCGATCGGCACGCTGGGCGTGCAGATCACCCCGTTGCTGGCCGTGCTCGGTACCGCTGGCCTGGCCGTCGGCCTGGCATTGAAGGATTCGCTGTCCAACATCGCCTCGGGCGTGATGCTGGTGACGCTGCGACCGTTCCGCGTGGGCGATGTGGTCACCGTGGCCGGACAGACCGGCACGGTGCGCGAAGTGCGCATCTTCCAGACCGTCATCACCGGTGCCGACAACCAGCACACCACCATTCCGAACACGTTGATCACCGCTGCACCGATCATCAACCTCACCGCCGAACCGACCCGCCGCGTCGAACTGGTGATCGGCATCGGCTATGAAGACAACATCCAGCTGGCGCGCGATACCGCGCTGGCGTTGATGAAGGCCGACCCACGCGTGCTGCAGACACCGGCACCGGACGTGGTGGTGTATGAGCTGGGCGCGCACGCCATCAACCTCGGCATCCGCTGCTACGTGAAGTCGGCCGACTGGTTCGGTACCAAGGTCACGCTGCTGGAGCAGCTGAAGCTGGGCTTCGACAAGGCGGGCATCAACATCCCGTACCCGCAGCAGGACATGCACCTGTACCTGCACGGCAAGGATGGCGGGGTGATAGAGGCTGACGCGCTGGTGCGCGACAAGCCCTGATCCATGCCGGTAGTGCCGACCAACGGTCGGCACCCACCCATCGGCGATACGACATCGGAATGCCGGCCAGCGGCCGGCAGCGGCCAGGATCAGGCCGCGACGCTCTCTTCCAGCGTCGGATAATCGGTGAAGCCGACCGCGCCACCGCCAAAGAATGTCGCACGATCCGGCGGATTCAGCGCCGCACCGGTACGCAGTCGCTCCGGCAGGTCCGGGTTGGCGATGAACGGGCGACCGAAGCCGATCAGGTCAGCCCAGCCTTCAGCCAGTGCCTGCTCGGCGCGTTCGGCGGTGTACTTGCCGGCGTAGATCAGCGTGCCCGGGTAGACCATGCGCAGCGCCTGCTTGAACGCCACCGGCATCAACGGCGCATCGTCCCAGTCGGCTTCGGCGATGTGCAGGTAGCCCACGCCCAGCTCACCCAGCAGGTGCGCCGCGGCCAGATAGGTCGCCTGTGGCGTATCGTCCACCGCGCCCTGCAACGTCGTCAGCGGCGCCAGACGGACACCGACGCGGTCACCACCGGCTACGGCCGTCACCGCCTGCACGACCTCGCGCAGGAACCGCAGCCGGTTCTGCAACGCGCCGCCATAGCCGTCGGTGCGCCGGTTGGCCTGCGAGTCGATGAACTGGTTGATCAGGTAGCCATTGGCCCCGTGCAGCTCGACGCCATCGAAGCCGGCGGCCAGTGCATTGCGGGTGGCCTGTGCATAGTCGGCGACGATGCCCGGAATCTCGTCTTCGCGCAGCGCGCGCGGCATCGAGTGCTGGATCATCTCGCCTACGCCCGCTTCCGGGCCAGCGCCTGCAGGGTCGACAAACACCTTCACGCCTTCGGCCAGCAGCGCCGACGACGACACCGGTGCGGCACCACCCGGCTGCAGGGCCACGTGCGAGACCCGGCCCACATGCCACAGCTGGGCGTAGATGCGGCCGCCAGCGGCATGCACGGCATCGGTCACCCGGCGCCAGCCCTGCACCTGTTCCGGGCTGTGGATGCCCGGGGTCCAGGCATAGCCCTGGCCCTGCGGGCTGATCTGGGTGCCTTCGCTGACGATCAGGCCAGCACTGGCGCGTTGGGCGTAGTAGGCGGCCATGTCCGCGGTGGCGACGTTGCCTTCGGCGGCACGCGAGCGGGTCATCGGCGGCATCACGATGCGGTTGGGCAGGGTCAAGGCGCCCAAGCGGTGGGGAGTGAACAACATGGCGGCGATCTCTTGCGGGGGGGGACTGCCGCAAAGGATGGGGATGCCAGCTGCCAGGCAACAGGCATGCACTGGCAAAACAATTGTTCCCCCAAGGCAAGGATGACCGGCAGAGCCCCTTCCTGCGGAACGGGATCCGACCCCGCGCGCAACCGGGGTCGGATCCCTTTGCAACGCAAAGGGATCCGACCCCGAAGCCGGCTACAGCGTGGGCTCGATCAGCACGCCGCCATGCGCCACGCGGTCATAGCAGGCGCGCACCACGTCTTCCCCGTACTTCAGCTCCAGCCGACGCACGATGAAGTGGCCGCGCGCCATGTCCTGGTAGTAGTCGGTGAACATGGTATTCAGTGTTGCACCGGCGGCGGCACCGACGATCGGCACCGCCTGCGCAGCGAATTTCTCGGTAACCACCACGCCGAAGCGCGCCGCCACCTTCTCCACCATCTTCGCCAGCAGCTTGCCAGCTTCCTTTGGCGCCACGCCCAGGGTCAGGTCGCGGCCGGTCACCACGCGCCCGGCCAGCTCGGCCGACAGGTGGCGCATCACATCCGTGGTGAAGCCGCGGGCCAGGTAGTAGCCGGTCTCGCTGGCATCATCGCGCGGCGAGTTGCCGCCCAACGCGAACACCTCCAGGCACGCCTGGCGGGTGCTGAACTCGGACAGGTCGAAGCCCTCGCTGCGGGCCACGTCGGCCACCGCACGCATCATGATGGTGGTCGACACCGGCAGCTCGATGAACAAGGCCGCGAAGCCGAAGGCCCCACCGACCGCGCCCGAGGTGGCCGCCGCCAGTTTGTGCCAGCGGGTGGACGCCCCCTTGCCGGGGCTGTTGTCCATGCTCCACAACGCGGCCTGCGCCGATTTGCTCAGCGCCGCCTGCACAGCACCGTGGATGCGGTTGGAGACCGAGCTGGGCAGCGCCTTCACCGCGAACTCCAGCGGCGTGCCGACCAGGTTGGCCATGCGCGCGGTCAGGGTCGGCGCTTCCAGCAGGGCCACCGCGCGCTGCAGGTCGGACCAGTCGCGGGCGTCATGGGCGATGTCGCGGGGGAGCAGGATCGGCTCGTTCATGGCGCCGATCTTAGCGCCAGGAAGTTGAACGGTTCGTCGCGGGGTACGACAGAGGGGTCAGAGCCCTTTCCGCAGGAAAGGGATCCGACCCCGGCGCCTTGCCGGCCAGCGGCCGGCACTACCCGTTGGCGTGTCATCCGATAGCGCCGGGCCATGCCCGGCGTCGTTGTTCAGGCAACCGGCAGCCCCGACAGCGCGCCCATGAACTGGCGGTAGTGGCGCAGCTCAGCGATCGAATCGTGCACGTCGCTCAGCGCGGTGTGGTTGCTGTTCTTGCCGACGCCAGCGGCCACGCTCGGCGCCCAGCGCTTGGCCAGTTCCTTCACCGTGGACACGTCCAAGTTGCGGTAGTGGAAGTACTTCTCCAGTCGCGGCATCTGGCGGTGCAGGAAGCGGCGATCCTGGCAGATCGAGTTGCCGCACATCGGCGACAGGCCGGCCGGGATCCACTGCGCCAGGAAGTTCACCGTCTGCGCCTCGGCCTGGCCCAGGGTGGTGGTGCTGTCCACCACGCGCTGCCACAGGCCCGAGCGGCGGTGCTGGTTGCGATTCCACTCGTCCATCGCTTCCAGCGTTTCCAGCGGGTGGTGGATGGCGAATTCCGGCCCTTCGGCCAGCACGTTGAGCTGGGCATCGGTGACCACGGTGGCGATCTCGATGATCGAATCGTTGTCGGTATCCAACCCGGTCATTTCCAGGTCGATCCAGATCAGTCGCTCGTTGGCCGCGCCGTTGTCCGCCATGTGTCGCCTCGTTGCTGGGCAGGCGCGCGGCCTGCCGGTGATGGAAAGAGGCGCCCATCATACCGGTTCGCCCCCTCAGGCCTCGCCGGCATGGTCTTCCAGCAGCAGCGGCGGCTTGCCACGCTTGGCACGGAAATAATTGGTCAGGCGCATGCTGGCCTCCTTGGCCAGCACCCCACCGTGGATCTCCACCCGGTGGTTGTGGCGGGCATCGCCCAGCAGGTCGAACACGCTGCCGCAGGCGCCGGTCTTGGGGTCGCTGGCGCCGTAGACCAGGCGGGCAACGCGTGCATGCACGATGGCCATCGCGCACATCGCGCACGGTTCCAGGGTCACGTACAGGGTGCTGCCGAGCAGCCGATGATTGGCCAGCCGCGTGCCACCGGCCCGCATGGCCACGATCTCGGCATGCGCACTGGGATCGTGCGAGGCGATGTTGAGGTTCCAGCCCTCGCCCAGCAGCTGGCCATCGGCGCCCACCAGTACCGCACCAACGGGGATCTCGTCGTACTCGCGCTGCGCACGCTCGGCCAGCGCCAGCGCATGGCGCATCCAGTGTTCATCGGCGTCGTGCACCGGTACACCCAGGGCGTCGGTCATGGCGGTTCTCGCGTGTCTGCAGGGCCAGGATGGCCGCCGGGGCCGCATTGTACGCCCGCGGCCGTGCAGGCGCCGCTAACGTGCGTCGAAGCGCTCGCGGGCGGCGTCCAGCGCCGGGAAGTTGTGCTCGGCCCAACGATCCAGGGCGGACAGCGTGTCAACCAGTCCATGTGCGACCTCGGTCAGCCGGTATTCCACATGCAGTGGCTTGCTGCCCAGATCACACCGCTCGACCAGGCCGTTGCGCTCCAGCTGCCGCAGGGTCTGGGTCAACACCTTCTGCGAGATCCCTTCGATCTTCCTCAGCAGCGCGCCATTGCGTTGCGGGCCCTGCGCCAGCGCCGGCAACAGCAGCATCACCCACTTGCCGGAGATCAGCGCCAGCGCATCGCGTGCCGAGCAATCGGCGGCATAGACATCGCCCGGATAGGCCATGGTTACCTCAAGGTGCGTAATTGCCGGGGCATACCGGCGCCGCGAGGATGGTCGCACACTCCTCGAACACCTCGCCCCATGCGCGCCCTGATCCTGCTTGCCCATCCCGAACCCCGCTCCTTCAACGCCCACCTGGCCGCGCAGGCCGCGGAGCAGCTGCGGCATGACGCGCTGCAGGTGGACGTGGTCGACCTGTATGCAGAGGGCTTCGATCCGCTGGAAGCGGCCCACCATCATTCAAGTCGCCTGCAGCCCGGCCGTTTCGATGCCCAGCGCGAACAACGCCACGGCGCCGAACAGGGTCGGCTGCCCGCCGATGTGCAGCGCCATCTGCAGCTGCTGCAGGCCGCGGATCTGGTCATCCTGCAGTTCCCGCTGTGGTGGTTCGCGCCGCCGGCAATCCTCAAGGGCTGGCTGGATCGCGTGCTGGTTTACGGGCCGATGTACAACAGCCGCCTGCGCCACGAGCACGGCGCGATGCGCGGCAAGCGTGCGTTGCTGAGCGTCACCACCGGCTCATCGGCACGGGCCTGCGCCGTCGACGGCCGCGAGGGAGATACCCGGTTGTTGCTGTGGCCCTTGATGTACAGCCTGCGCTACGTCGGCTTCGACGTGCTGGAGCCGCATCTGGTGCATGGCGTGCGTTCCGGGCTGGCAGCGGAGCGCGTGCAGGCACACGACGAGGCATTGGCTGCAGCAACCCACTACTACCGCGAACGCCTGGCGCAATGGCCGCGGTGGCCCACCGTGCCCTTCAACGACAGCGGCGATTTCGAGGATGGCGTGGTGCTGCGCGCGGAGGCCACTGCCTACAGCCCCTTCATCCGCCATCGCAACACCGGATGAATCCACGCCTGCGCGCTGGGTCGGGACGCGCCATACTACGCGCTCTTTGCAAGCACCTTGGTGAACCCATGACCACCCTCCGTCCCTCGCGCGCCGACGACGGCGCCGCCCTCGTCGACCTCTGGCGCCGCGCCGTCGACGCCACCCACAACTTCCTCAGCGCCGACGACCGCCAGGCCATCGATGCCGAAGTCGCCGGCTTCCTGCCGCAGGCTCCGATGACCGTGGCCGTCGACGCTCAGGACCGCCCCCTTGGCTTCATGCTGATCGACGGCACGCACATGGAAGCGCTGTTCATCGATCCGGACGTACGCGGCACCGGTATCGGCCGGCAGTTGCTGCAGCACGCGCTGGCCCTGCATCCGCAGCTGAGTACCGACGTCAACGAACAGAACGCGCAGGCCGTCGGCTTCTACCAGCGCATGGGCTTCGTCGAAACCGGACGTTCACCGCTGGATTCGCAGGGCCGCCCGTATCCCCTGATCCATCTCCGGTACAACGGCTGACATTCGACGGATGTTCGAGGCCCGCCCCGATCATCAGGCCGTGGCCTCGAATGCCGGCGAGTACTGCACCTCTCCCTGCGCCATCGGTGGCCGCAGGCACAGCGCCTGGAAGTACTCTGGCGGCACACCCGGCAGCACCAGGCCCGGCTCGGCGCGGAATCCGAATCGACCGTAATACGCGGGTTCTCCCAGCAATACGCAGCCCTGTGCCCCCTGCTCACGCAATGCGCCGAGCGCCGCGTGCATCAGCGCCGCACCGATGCCCTGCCCCTGCCAGTCCGGCAGTACCGAGATTGGCCCGAGGCCGAACCAGCCGGTGCTGCCATCGCTGATCGTCACCGGCGACAGCGCGATGTGCCCGACGACCTGCCCGTCCTTCTCGGCGACCAGCGAAAGACTCAACTCTCCACGCGAACGCAGCGCATCCACAATGAACTGCTCGGTGTGGCTGCTGTGCGGGGCTTCGCGGAAGGCCGCCTCGGTGAGTGCATGGATGACCGCGTGGTCTTCGCGGGTTTCAGGGCGGATCGTGCAGTTCAAGGACAACACCTTTGATGAAGTGATGGACATGTGAATGATCGATTCCGGTCACGGATTCAGCGGCGAACCTGCGTTCGGCGTCAGAGCCAACGCGACGATCGGATGCCCTGTGCGGCAAGCGATCTGCCGGCGGCGCGCCCCGGGAGCGTCAAAAATCCGTCTCCAAGGGGTGGCACAGGGCTCCCGGCACGTTCCATAATCGAGAAACCTGCCACCCAGGAAGGATAGATGGACACGGACGCACGATGCAGGATCGGGCCATGGGTGTAGCGCACCTCGCACACAGGGGACGGCCGCTGCTGGCAGCGCTCGCCCTCGTCCTGCTGGCGGCATGCTCGCCCTACGCCGATGCCGAGCGCGACGTCGCCGCGGGTGGACGCGGCCTGGCCAAACTCAACCCGGCGCCGAAGCAGGCCTATGAGCTGGTGCTGACACTGAAGGGCGCGCCAGGCCCGTTCGCGGTTGTTGAGGGCGTGGCCCAGTATGACGTGAGCAACTACGGAGACTGCGGGAGGGTCATCTGGTCCACCGGCACGGCCAGCCGCATCACCAGCCAGGAACCGGTGGAACTGCGCAGGACGGGCGAGAACGAATACCGCGGTACGTTCTACCTCGACCGCATGCAGGACCAGGACTATTACGATCGCGGTACGTGCCACTGGACGCTGACCGGCGTTGGCGCGATGTTGCGTGCCACGACCGGCGAAGCTGATACGCGATTCCTGACGTTCATCGACAAGAAGCGCATGGACGCGGGATCGCCGTTGACTCTCTACTATCCGAAGACTGCTTATCCCCGCGCCGAGCTCGCTGCCAACTTCCCTGCCAGCGGCAAAGAAGATCCGTCGGCCTACAAGGAGGAACTGCGCGACGCGCTGTTCTCGACCACAACCACTGTGCGGACGCTCGCGCCATGAGCTGCCAGTGCCACATTTCCCCCTACACACCAGGAGGCCGACATTGCGCCACAAGATGATTCCGTGCCTTGCTCTGCTTCTGTTGACCGCCTGCCATCCGGAGACCGCCATGAACCAGGAACGTGCCGCTGCTGAAGCCGATGTCGCCCAGGGTGGGCGCGGCCTCGCCAAGCTCAACCCCAGCCCGCGCAAGGCCTATGAACTGGTGCTGCGCCTAAAGGACGCCCCCGGCGATTTTGCGGTGGTCGAAGGCGTCGCACAGTACGACGTCACCAACGAAGACCAGTGTGGCTATATCGAGCCGGCCACCGGCACGGCCGCACGGATTACCAGCCAGGAACCGGTGGAGCTGCGCAAGGTCGCTGATGGCGAGTACCGCGGCACGCTGTATGTGGATCGCATGCTGGATGAAGACTACTACGGCCGCGGCGTGTGCCGTTGGGAGTTCACTGGCGCTGGGGCGATGTTGAAGGCAACGGGCGCTGAAGAAGAGACCCGCTTCCTAACCTTCGTTGACGCCAAGCCACTGACCGAAGGTGGCGCGCATACGCTCTACTATCCGGATCTGGTCTATCCGAAGGCAGATCGCGTTCCCAATTTCCCCGCCAGTGGCGAACCCGATCGCAGCAATTACGCCCCTGATCTTCAGGACAAGCTGTTTACGATCACCCTCTCCGCAAGTGAGGTGGCGCCGTGACCATCACCTCCCAGGATTACGCTGCGTTATCTGATGACGCCTACAAGGATCGGGCCGTCGGCCGACGTGAACCCGGCCAAGAAGAGAAAGTCACCTTAAACGGCCATGAGTACAAGATTCTTGAGCATGTCAATAATCGTCTCAACGGCTATCAAGGGACCGTCTATCAGCGCGTAGACAGCAAAGAGATCGTCATTGCGCATCGTGGCACCGAGCAGATAGCTCGCGACGCGATTCTGACCGATGGCGGCATGGTGGTTGCGCGCACCAATGTGCAGGCGCCGGACGCGATCGCGTTGACACAGCGAACACTCGAAACTGCCGCATTGCAGGGACGCTTGAATGGCGGACATGCCCCCCAGGTCACCGTCACCGGTCACTCCCTCGGCGGCGCTCTGGCCCAGATCACCTCGCACCATTTCAACGTCAAGGGCGAGACCTTCAACGCCTATGGCGCGGTCAGCCTCAGCTACCGCATCCCGGAAGGCGGCAACACCATGATCAACCATGTCATGGCCTCCGATCCGGTCAGCTCTGCCTCGCCGCACTTCGGCCAAGTGCGCATCTACGCCAAGCCGGATGAGATCAAGACACTCGCCGCAAACGGCTTCAGCAATCACTCGTTGCGCGCCCTTATCCCGGACAGCCCGCTCGTCGCAGCAGGCAGCTCGTTCGGCGCGCACAAGCTGGGCAACTTCCTCGGCGACGGCTCGGTGCTGAAACACCCGGAAACGCAGAAGCTGGCAAAAGACAACGCCAGGATGATCGAGGAGTACCGCGACGACGTTGAATCACTGCGCCGTGGTGTCACCCGCGCGGCGCGCGGCATTCCGGGCGGCGCCGTCGATCTGTACGACCATATCCGCGGCCCGCTGCAGCCCGGTGAGCCGGCACGCCGCGAAGCGGAGAAGAATGGCCATCACACCAGCATGCTGCGCATGGACGACGCCAACCATGTGGGCAACCCACTGTTCAACGACGCGATCCGTGGCGTGCACGCGCAGGACGTCCGCGTCGGCCGGGTACCAGACGTAATGAGCACGCAACTGGCCGGCAGCCTGGCCGCCGAAATGCATGCGGCGGGCGGCAAGCGCATCGACGAGGTGGTCATGAATGCCGATGCCTCGCGCAGCTTCGCCGTGCAGGGCCAGGGCGGTGACCCGGCCCACCTTCGCGTGTCAGTGGATACGGCGGTGGCGATGAACACACCGCTGGAACAGAGCAGCCAGCGCATCGACCAGCAGGCCGCAGGTCAGCGCCTTGCACTTGAGCGCGACCAGCAGCTGGAACAGCAGCAGAATCAGACCCGCAGCCTGCAGGCCTGATGCAGCGCGGGAGCCGGTCAGCCCGGCTCCCGCATCACTTCGAAACTCCGGCTCAGGGGCTGGACGCTGCCATTGGCACGGATGCTCCGGCCGTCACGAACAGATCCGGCCCGGAATCCGGGAATCCACCGCAGGCGCGATCGCCGGGCGCCACCGGATCACAGGGCCACTGCGCCCGCGCGACTTTGTCGCGCAGCTCGAAGCGATCGCCGGTCCAGACCACGAACGCGATGTGCTCACGGTTCCAGTCACTGTAGACGCGCGGACCACCCTTCTGCGCCGACTCCGGATACTGCACGAACCAGCGCATGGCCGGGCCGTACTGCAACTTGCTATGGTCCAGGCTGATCCGTCCCTCACGCGACAGCTGCCGCGCACGATCCGCTTCCGTCTGCTGCGGCATGGCCGGCATGGCATCGGTGGTTACATCCCTCGGCGCCGCATCCCCGCGGACCTGGTACACACGCTGGGCCACATGGGCCTCGCGGCATTCACCCGCTGGCACGCGGACCGGCTCCGCGCCGTACTCATCCCGGTTGGCGACCTGGTCGCTGCAGGTGAACGGCGCCGACACCAGGTAGAACGTGCTGTCGGCGTCGCGCCCTTCCAACGAGCGCACCCAGATGTCGCCCATCCGCACGATGAAGTCCGGGCGCTGGCCGTAGCCCGGCACCGCCTTGAACCAGGCCTTCTGCCGCACCTCACGCTCGCGCCAGCTGCGCGGCAGGTGGATGTCCTGCTCGGGCAGCGCGACCAGCATCGCAGCCAGATGCGCCGGCATGGTGCCCTGGCAGGCGCCGATCAGCAGGTCGCCCTGGCTCGCCAGCCGCCCGGCCAGATCCACCGGGCAGCGGGCACCGAGCGCACGCTCGGTCGCCTGCTCGGGCGGCAACGGCACGATGGCCAATGCAGGCGGTGCCGGCGCTACCGCCGGGACCGCTGACTCGACGACTGTAGGCGGTGCAGCCACAGGCGCCGCCGCTGCGGGCGGAACGGGCGCAGGCGCCGGGTCCGCAGCCGGCGCCGGCTGCGTGTCCACCACCGGTGTCGCAGGGGGTGTCGCGGCAGCCGGTACTTCGGGAGCCGGCGCCGCGACAACGGCGTCGGCCGCCGCGGGCGCTGCAACGGGCGCCGCCCCTGCAGGCGCCTCAACGGTAGCCTCGGCAGCGGGGCGCGTCTCCACGACGGGCGCCGCTGCCTCCTGAGCCTGTGCCGACGCTGCGGCAAGTCCAAGTGACAGCAGCCAGAGCGGCGGCAGGCGGCGCACGGGTGCATTGCAGCGGGCAGCGGCGTGGCGGGCATTCGGGGGAACGATTCGCATGTGGTGTCCTTACGGGTGGGTTTCCATGTCGGCGCCACAGGGCGCCACGCGTCGTACATGAAGCGCCAGCGGGCACCCTGCCCGCCGGCATCGGTGTTACAGGGATCGAGAACGCTGCTCCTGCTCGCGGGCGAGCGCGGCCGCCGGGTCCTGCTGGGCGACATTGGCAGCCAATTGCTGGCTGCTCTGCGCCAGCGGCTGCTGCGCCGCCTGTTCGCGATCGACCGATGCGCGCAGCATGGCCGGATCGCCCAGCGCGCCCTGCACGGCAAACAGCGTGCGACCGTCATTGCCGGCCAACAGGTGGTCGATACGCAACATTCCGGCCTTCTGCGCGCTCAGCGCCAGTGCGCCGGCGGCATTGTCCAGTTCCTGCGCGCTGCGCATTCCGCTTTGCTGCCCCATCTGCTGCAGGTGCTGGCGCGCTCCCAGGAACAAAATGTATCCCGGCTCGCCCGGTTGCGACATGTCGCGTCCCGTTGCCTGCTGGGCCGGCGCCCCCACTTCGCCACGCTCCAGCCGCGCCATCACATCGGGCGTCAGCTTCTGCTGCCACACGTCAAAGCGCTGCTGGCGGGCTTCGATGCCGTTGAGCGCGCCATTCAGGGCACGCGTGGCTTCGCGCACATCCTCGCGTGCCGTCTCCGGCACCCGCGTCTGCCACTGCCACACGGCAATGCGACCTGCGTGCTCGGGCTGTGCGGCCAGTTCCGGGTGATTCACCAGGTCCAGTTCCAGCGCCTTGCCGGCACGCTCATAGTTCTCCTTGCCGACCAGCGGCAGATAGCCGCGGCCGTGATACTTCAGTGCATCACCGGGCGCGTCATTGCCCATGCGCCCGCCATACATCAGTTCGGCCAGGTTCTCCGGCCGCCCACGCAGCGCCTCCTGGCGGGCGCTCTCAAGCGCGCCGTTGCCATTGCGCCACGCTGCTTCCACCGGGATCTGCGAGATGCCCCGGGTGAAGTTGAAACTCTCGTTGAGACGGCTCAAGCCACGGGATTCATGCCCGGCCTGCGCCATGAAGTTGGCCAGTTCCCGGGACGAAGTCATGCCGGCCTCCGTGGCCTGCCGCAACAGCAACGACTCCCTATCCTGCGACACGGTGAAACTCCTGCTCGATCATCGTTGGATACTCCCGCCTCCTCACAGGCATGGCACTCAAGGCAAGCTCACGTCGGCGACGACGGACGGATCGAAATCCTCGAACCGCACCCGGCCAAGCTCGGCCGCGGAGAAATCGCGCGTGTGGGTTGCTTCGGTTTCGGTGTCCACCACCTTGCGCTGCACGCCATGCACCCAGCACGCCTGCTCGGCAGGTGCATACCGGAAGGTGTAGATGCTGCTCCAGCGTTCGCGGCTCCCGCCGTTGGTGATCACGCTGAACGCGCCGTCTTCAATCGTCACGTAGGCGAAGGGATCACCGGCAATGCCACCGCGCGTTGAGCACGGCACCAGCTTGTCGTTGCGTGCCGCCAGCTGCCAGCGGCCCGTGGCATCGCCCAGCAGCAACAGCAGGACCCGGTTCGGTCCGTGCTCGCCGGGCAGCAAGCCCTCCGGAGGAGGTTGGTCGATCACCAGGAGCTGGTCCTGGAAACCATTGCCGGTCAGATCGCCGCGTACGGCTTCCAGCAGGTTCGCGCCGGACGGAACGAACGCCAGGGCATTGTCCATGTGCGTGCCACTCCCCTTCTCCATCCCCTGCAACTCCTTCAATCCCGTCTTGCCAGTTCCCGAGCGGAGGCCGGAAACGGGGCGATGCCTCGCACGTGCCCTGCGGCCGCCATGGCGGATGATAGCCCCGAGCCCACGGCAACCGCGATGGTGGCAAGCGTCACCCGCACCGCGGGGGGACACAGTCCTCATGGACGGAAAAGCTCCTGTGTTCGATGGCACCGGCGCGTCGGGATTTTGACGCGCACGCAGCTTACTTCGAGGAGGCAGCGCTCGTCGAAGGGTGCTTGGGATGAAAAGCGCACTTGATCACAGAAACAGCGCGGTTAACGTGAATGGTGGCTTATCCGACAATCAGACACGCGGTGGATGGCACCGCAGGTATGGCTCGCATTCCCACATACGGTCTGGTCCGGCCGGGGCGATGTTGCACGGAAAGCCTACGCCGCTTAAGTCGACGGGTGCGGGACCCAGCACAAGCCATGCTTCCTCGCGTTGTGGCCAGCAATAGCGCTCAGCGCAACTGCTGGGCGCATGCGGCCCCCTGTGTGGCGTAGTCGCGGACGTAGCCGTCCGTCGTCAGCACCGTGATATCGCATCGATTGTTTACGTCACTGACGACATGCCCAGAAGCATTCAATCCCTGCACACGCTCGCCACGATGCAGGTACAACGTGCGCGAACCATCGGCCCCGTTCTCCACACGATCCGGTGGGCCCCACGTCCGCACGAATTCCTGCTCTGTCTTGCCGATCCACAGGTCCATGAGATTGTTGCGACCCACTCGGTTGGCTGCGCGCCGCGACTCATCCAGAGCTTTGCTGGTTTCACTCTGGCCGCGCGCCACAGTCGCTTCCAGGCTACGCACAGTACGATCCATTTCAGCGTTGCCCGGCAGATAGGTGAATGCTGGACGTTTGCCGTCCTTCCACAGGCTGGCCCAGATGAAATCCACAGGCGATTGCCCGACGTCACCGATGGAAAGGAAGCCACGCTTCATCATTTCCGCTGGCACCTTGGCCTTGGGATCAGGCCCAACTAGACAGGCAAACCGCACCAGTTGCACCTGCCAGGGAGCAATCGCCTCGGCCTGCGGTTCGAACTTATCCGGCGGGACGTTCTCCATTGGCCGATCGCGCCACTGGATCAGGCTCGTCCTGATGGCCACGCTGTTCTGCGAACAGTTCACCCAGTACTTTCTGACCAGTCGATTCGGTTTGGTCGCGTTCTCGTAGACGGTATTGACCTGGATTTCGTACACCGGCTCCGGACCCGCAACTGGGTCACCGGGCTTCGCCGGCTTCCTGCGGCGCAACTGCTTCAGGTACGCGTTCTGCTCTGCCGGCGTGGCACGCTGCAGAAAACCGACCAGATCCGAGCGGTCGGCGAGCGATTGTGCATCGACCACCCACGCCTCGCGGTTCGGCGTTTCGCCACCGGTGAAGATGACCCAGCTATCAGCGGCATGGGCCGACGAGGCGAACAGCAGTCCGCCAATCAGCGAGGCAACACGGCCGGGATTCGGCATGATTCGTTCCTTCGAATGGCGCGAAGACCTACGGCATCGCGAATGGGGCCTTATAGCACGGCCTGGCGCGTCGCATCGAGGGACGCCCACCCGTAACACAAAGCCGACGCCTTACTCAGGAGCGAAGAATAGAAATGGCCCGCTTTTCAGCAGCCCCCCCCTAAAAGACACAAGCAGAACTTCAGCATGCAACCATGCCCAACCAATCCCAGCATTCACATCAGCGGAATGACTTGAACTCAGACATGCTGCAGGCGGAATAGGCAACCTCGCAAGCCGCCCCCGTATTGAGTGTTGAACACTGAGTCAGAGCCAAGCTCTTAGCCTTCTCCAAAGTCTCTGCACTTACTGCAGTTGACTTTCCTCCAGCCATACTCCCGCTATAAACAACGTCTGCAATCGCTGCACATTGATTGTGGTAGGCCATTCGAACGTAGCACTTTCTTCCACCGCTTCGTTCACATCTCTCAAGCGCTAACGCCTCCGCGGCCCGCTTTGATTTCTGGCCTATTACAGCGCCAGTAGACGTCGGACTCCCCGGTTCAGGCTCCCGATCTTCAGCGACTGCACCCCAACGAGTTTCCCACTTCCCAGTTGGCACAGGGGCGGATGTTTCACCGGTCCCCGCTGCGCCTCCAAGGATCGGAGCACAACCGAGCACTCCCTGCTCACTACCCACTGGATACTGCCCTGGTGGGCACCGCCCTTCCGCCAGAGCTGTCAGCGGGGCCATGAAGAATGCAACCGCCAGAAGAACTCGACTCATGCAAAAAAACTCCCAAAAAAACAACCGGGCAATGCCCTTGGGGGGAAAATTGCTAGCCAGAGAACCTTCCATATGTCCCCGGGCCAACTCCACCGCTCGATCCGCCGTCATCCATCGTCCGACCACCAGCCGCCTGAGCAACGGGAGCGTGCTGATGCGTTGCCGCATTTGTCGTCTGCGCAGGTGTATAGCTGCCCGGCGGCTGCCCATTCGGACCAGGCGCCGCCGCAGGGCTGCCACCTATCTGCGAATATGCCACGAAGCCACCCAGCATGCCCTGGAAGAACATGGCCGCCATTGAGGGTCAGAATCAAGGTCGTCAGGATCAATCCATGCCGCCCTGCTGCATCGCCTGACTGGTCATACCGTCACTGGACGCGCCCATGAGCGGGGACTTGTTCACAAGCGGCGTCATCCAGAACGAGGCAGACACGCGGATCACCATGTCCAGCGCGATCGAGACCATCGCCGCCAGCACCGCCATGGAGAACATGGTTCCAATGCCGTAGAACAGCCATCGTGGGAACAGCTGCTTGGTTTGTTGAACAGCAGCGACATTGAACTCACAGTCACTGCTGGGCCACCCGTGCCGGGGGCGATTAATCGAATGACCCGAGCCTTGTCCTGCTGAAGTCCGGAATCACTCAGATGATTCATGCAGTCGAAGTTTGACGTAGCCCCGTGTATCGACGACAGGCGCTCTTCGATCTGCAAATCCCGGCTACTTGTCGTTTCCGACCATAGCAGCAGCCGAAACCTAAATCAGAATTTCTCAAACTCTGGCTCGGTGCACCCGGAATAAATGACCTTGCAACCGTTACTTCCCTGTCTCACGCAAGCATCCACAGCCATCTTGCTCGCAGCATCGACAGAAGCCGCACGCGCAAACGTAGAGCCACCAAACCTTGCGTCACTGGGTGATACGAATGCAGCGCATTGATTATTGAACGCCAACACAACCTTGCAATCCGTTGCCCCACGCTGTCCACAATTGGCAAGCGACTCAGAAGCTGCGTCTCCCTTCTTTCGTTTACCAAGAGCTACTCCTACGTCCCCGCCCTTGGCCAAAGCGATGGCGCCCCAAGTTTTGATCCAGCGCCCCGTTGCAACTGGCGCCGCCGATACCGTTCCAGTGTTACCCCCCGGAATGGGGGCGCAGCCACCCACTCCCTGACCACCAATTGGATACTGACCGGGAGGACATCTTCCTTCCGCACTGGCCGTCTGTGGCAGGCTGGCAATGACTCCCATACCCAGAAGGAGTACTGCAACTGAATAGACACGAATTGACTTCATTTCCGGCTCCTAATGTGAAGCTAAGCCTTTACGGCCAGTATCAGAATTTCCTGACCCGACTGTGGAGTTACTGCCCGTCACTACGACATTACTCCCAACTGAAGTCGAACCGCCCGATTGACTGCCACCGCTCGTCGAAGGCTTATCCGGCGTGTCATTCCTCCACAAACGTTGGTGAAGACTGCAGGAATTTCCTGAGTAGGGCCACTGAATTCACCAACTGGTCGAAAGTCAATCCATGACTGACCGCATGTGATGCGCTCTTCGCCCCAACTACGATTAAAAGCTCTCAAAAAGCGGCTTAGTACAAGCACTGTACAGTTTGCTGCACCCCGCACTACCCCGCGTGGTGCAGGTCTTCATCGCCAACTGAGTAGCGACCTGCTCGGTTTCCGCACTTGAGATCACAGAACCTCCGCGCTCAGATGTAGTTGGCGAGATCAACGCAATACATTGATTTTTATAAGCCTGCGCCATTTTGCAATCACGGCCACCCAACTTGACGCATTGAGAAACTGCTTCCTTGGCTGCATCAGACTTTGAGAGCTTCTCAATTGCCACGCCAACTTCGCCAGTTGAGGACGTTGCGATTGCACCCCAGGTTTTGATCCAACGTCCTGTTGGTCGTGCCTCCTGGGGCGCGCCACCGCCGCTGGCGATTGGCGCACATCCCCCGACGCCTTGTCCGCCAATGGGATACGAACCAGGAGGGCAACGACCTTCTGCGCTCGCCACAAGCGGAACACTCAATAGTGCAATGCAACCAATTGCAAGCACCATAATGACTTTCCGCAGCATTGCAACACTATAAGGACGTTGGATCATAGGAATACACCTTACTTAACTTTGTTTGCCAGACCATAACGACCTAGATCAATTTCGGATTGGCCTGGAGATGCCCCCTGCCCCGACACCCGCGAGGATACATCAGCCTGTGTTGTCGTAGTCTGAGCCGCATTAGCACTCGGCGCCGGCGGCGTATAGGAGCCCGGCGGCTGACCCTGCGGACCTGGCTGAGCTGCCGGGGATCCACCTATCTGCGAATATGCCATGACGCTACCCAGCGTGCCCTGGAAGAACATCGCTGCCATTGGGGGAGCGGTCAGGATCAGGGTCGTGAGAATCAGGCCCCTGCCGCCCTGCTGCATCGCCTGGCTGGTCATGCCGTCGCTGGAGGCGCCTTCGAGCAGGAACTTGTTGACCAGGGCGGTGGACCAGAACGCGGTCGAGACACGGATCACCATGTCCAGCGCGATCGATACCATCGCTGCCA